>CAZMFP010000026.1:0-59888 GCA_964565605.1 uncultured Desulfocapsaceae bacterium
ACATACTGTTTCTCCACAACTTCTTATGTGGAGCTAAACTATGAGACAGCACTGGATATGAATGTTATTGTGGAATAAATTGTCTTTTATACTTCTCAGTAAGCTGTCCAGTTGACAGGCCCTGTCTTTTGAGAAAATAATGACTTCCAGTTTTGCATTACCATCGCGGCATGCTTTTTTGCCCTCAAGGGGGTCATGCTGAAAGAAATGTTTGAGAACGCGTAATCGCATACCAGTGGGTGAGGATCTTTCCCTCAACTGTTTGTCGTTTTAAACAATTGTAGAAGCAGGTGTGATAAAAGTTTCATTACAGGGATGGAGCAGTGACAACAGGTGGAGAATTGGTAATCTGATCGTTTTGAATTTTATAAAATAATATAGAGAAATCGATAAAGACATGTGCGAGAGAGCGCATATCAGCTCTTTTTAGTTGTGTTAAACTGTTCAATGATTTCAAGAATTGAAGCGAGTTTTGGTTTTGGAGGGGTTTCGAAGGATTTCCTGAATTCCTCTGGATTTAACTCTTTTAAAAAAAAGCTGCGAACCGGGAAATAATCGAACCAGCAGTCAAGGGCCTTGAAACAGGGAGCGCCAAGGTTTTCCTTGCGGCAGTATGAAAATGAGATGAGCTGTCCCAGCTTGGGGCATCGAATCTGGAATTCGTCTTCAGGGGGAATGTTTTTTGGTTTCATAAGGCACCATCTACCCAATTTTGATTGTATTGTAAAGATTAGCCTGGATATTTCACAAGTTGAGATGGTTGCAGATCCGCGAAGCAGCTCAATGAGCAATAGTAATCTATGCTTATTGTGGTAGCGCCAAAGGAGGTGCGGCCATATCGACTCTTTTTTCAAGCCAGTGATCGATTTCGGGAGAATTTCACTGGAAGCGGCCTATGGCTGGTATATTTATTTTATTTGTTATATCCTATTAACGTAAATAGGTGTGAGAGAACCATATTATAACAGTCATATCAAATGGATGACGGATATGAAAAATAAAGAATCGATCTATTTGTCTTTCCTGGTTGCTGCCACTCTTATCTTTTCCGCATTTTGCATCAGCCTGAATTTTCTCTCCGAGATCTTTCATTTTTTCCAAACGTATACCAAGTATTCCTATTTTCAAACATATACGCATTATCTCTTTATCTTCATCACAATACTTCTTTGGGTGGTCTATCTGTATTGGAGAAAAGCAAGATTAAAAGAGCAGGAGCTGGAAGAGATTGTCTCCTCAATTAACTATGATGCCTTAATGGTCACCGATGACCAGAATAGATTGATAAAGGTCAACGAATCGGTTCGGCCCATCCTGGGTTATGAACCTGAACAGATACTGGGAAAGAAAATTCAATCGTTTCTCGGGCTTGACTACGATGAAGTGTTATTTGAACAGTTTTTTGCCGACAAGTCTCGAAAACGATTTGTTAAAGATCCACTTAAATGTAAAAAAAAGAATGGAGATATCGTTTTTACCGAGTTGATCATAGAAAAAATGTCAACCGGCAAAGGTTCTGTGGCCCTTGTTCGGGATATCAGCGAACGTGTGGCAAACGAGAAGAGTCTGAAGCAGCTCAATGAACAATTGGCTAAGCAGGTGCGTGTTGATGATTTAACCGGTGTTCTTAACAGAAGAGGGCTGGAAGAGAGGCTGTTGCTGGAGCATGACCGGGCAATGCGGGAATACTTTGATATCTCGGTGCTGCTGATTGATATCGATGATTTTAACCGGATCAATAAATATCTCGGGCATGGAGGTGGTGACGCTGCCTTGAAGGATATCTCCAAGCGGGTGGAGCGTGTGATACGCTCAACAGATGTTATTGGACGAATTGGCGCTAACGAGTTCCTGGTTGTGTTGCCGGGAGCCAAACTGTCCGAGGCCATGATGGTTGCAGAAAAGATTCGGCTTGCTGTTACCTCATGCCCGCTGCCGCCTTCACAGAAACAGTTACAGCTCACTGCCAGTATGGGAGTTGCCACTTTACCTCGAGACCAGTTTTCCATCGAGGAAGTCCTTACACTGACAAGGATGCCTTTGAAAAGAAGTAAGGAGCTTGGCAAGAACAGAGTGACTCGGGCAGGAAATGAATTCTATAAACATGACCGGAGCAGCGCTGAAAAGGCGCGTGTAGTCAATGAGATGTTGGCGGGAGACTGTTTTTTCTCAGTTGCCCAACCCATTATCCGCTTAAAAGATAAGGAAGTAGTCGGTTGTGAACTGTTCAGCCGCTGCACCATAGAGGACTTGGGAAATCCATACACCTTTTTTGGTTTTGCCCTTGAAAATGATATCTTAACATCAGTGGATATTCAGTGCCTGAAAGAATGTCTTAAAAGCTGCAGTCGCTTAAAGAAACCGCTGATTTGCCATATTAACATCTATCCATCGACACTGTTGTCCATGTCCGCTGATGCTCTTTTAAAACTTATCAATCCGATGGATTTGCCATATAAGGTTTGTCTTGAATTCAGTGAACGCCAACTGGTCGGTTCACCCGAATCGTTGCAGGAACCGGTGCGGGAGCTGAAAAAGGCAGGTGTGCTGATTGCTATTGATGATGTAGGTTTCGGTCGCAGCTCTCTTGAAACATTGGTCTCACTTGAACCGAATATTGTTAAAATAGATCGACTCTATATCGAAGGGATCGTAACAGATAAAGTCAAGCGGCGGTCCTTTCAGAGAATGGTCAATATGTTAAACGGAATAGATGTCCAGCAGATTGTTGAAGGGATTGAAACCAGAGAAGAAATTGACATTCTGTTGGAAGTAGGGGCCGAGTATGGTCAGGGATTTCATCTTTCCAAACCGAAAAAAACATAAGACCAGCTTCGAGTGTGGAATATTTCTTCTTTCTGTTCTTTCATATACTGCCAGGCACAGTCTCGCTCGCCAACCAGGTGGTTTCTAGTCATTTCTTCTGAGAACAAAATTCAATAATGGTGCCGTAAGTGAATAATGGCCTACTTGCAGAGGAGTTTCTTTTTTATTGACATACCACATCGTGGTGTTAATATAAATGGAAATCATTCCTAGATGATAAACATCCTCAAGAAGGAGATCCGTTATGATGACATTACAACAGTTACGAGATAAAAGAGAGTTGGTTAACAGCATAGACTGGGATATGACTCCGGAAAAGGCAGTTGAGATGTATCTTGAGTGGGGATCGGGGTGGACTCGTGGCAACGATTTTGTGTCCAGTGCCGATGATGAGTCGATCTACTTTGTTGTTTTTGATTGGGAGGACAAGCCGACCGTAGCGACTCTGATAAAACGGGATGTGGAAGGTATGGAAGAACTAGCGAAAATAGAGATTCCCAATGAGCTGTTCCATGAGTCCTGGAAGCTTGACGGGAAAAGGCCCGGTGGGACAGTCCATCCACCCAGCCCGAGCTTGAAAGAGTGGTTGTGCGAGAGGATTGATGGGCCGCCGTTAGACTGGTCCATAGCCGCTTGAATAAAAAAGCCCTCAGGTGCTGTATTTTTGCACGATCACATTTTGCCGCATAGGCTCAACTATAGCGACAAAATATGCTTGCACAAAACTACAGCACCTGAGGGCTTTTTTTGTGGAACGGGTGAGTCTGAAACATATCAGGCTGTGCAGTATTTCGGTTTATAGTTACTGCATTTTGTACGATCACATTTTGTCGCATAGGCTCAACTATAGCGACAAAATATGCTTGTACAAAACTACAGCACCTGAGGGCTTTTTTTGTGGAACAAGAGGATCTATAACAATGTCGGGTCACTAGGATTAGAGCTTTTTATATTTCGTCAGATTGCCACAATCGCTTTGCTCCTTCGCGACGACGGTCTCCATTCTGTCGTTACGAGGAGTGAAACGACGAAGTAATCTCATAAAGAATCCTCAATTCACTGGAAAGACCTGGTTGATTGACAACTGTCTTCAACAGGTTGTGATCTTTGAAAATCACGTTTGAGCCTGATGAACATAAAGCTCATCATGAGTAGGGGTTTTTAATATTTCATGAGATCGCACAGTTGCTTTGCTCCTTCGCGACGACGGTCTCTATTCTGTCGTTACGAGGAGTGCAACGACGAAGTAATCTCCTGTGTTGATTTTCTTAAGAAGAGGGATAAAACATGAAAACAATGACCTGTAAACAGCTCGGTGGAGCATGTGATAAGGAGTTTCATGCCGATTCGTTTGAAGAGATTGCGGAATTATGCAAGCAGCATGGTATGGAAATGTTTCAGAAAAAAGATGAGGCCCACCTGCAGGCAATGAATGAAATGCAGGAACTTATGCAAAAACCTGAAGCTATGCGAGAGTGGTTTGAAGGGAAGAAAAAAGAATTTGAAGCATTACCCGAAGAGTAACGAACCCGAATTTCTCATGAACATTTTTCTCAAACCAAGTAACATACTTATATTACTGCCTAATTATTAAATTTTCAGGAATTCTGCTTTTTGCAAAATGTTCACCAGAGGCGAGTTGATCTGACCGCATCTGCTTTGTCACTGATCCAATAAGCATAGGAAACTATAGCTTATTGGATCGTTTCGCGCACATGCAGCCACCTCAACGCGTGAGAAAGTCGGGCTAAAAATTGTGAATATTAGTTATTTGCTCAGATAATCCTGCACCTTACGCGAAGACTTTACTTCCTTTCGTTTGGCATACGCTTCATGGTTATCTTCCACTTTCGATAAATCATAGCGATAATTGACCATGATCCCGGCTGCTGTCTTTAGTCCCCGTTGTGATGTATCAGCCAACCAGTTAATACGCTCAAGTATAGCTCCATTGCCAAGATGAAACCTGGCAACAGGATCGAGTGGCCATCCATCGCTTCGTTTGGCTTTGACAAGATAGTCAGCGGCTAACTGGGGCAGCAGCTTAGAGAGGTGATGAACAATATTTGAATCAGCTATCCAGTGGTTTTGTTCAATGATCGAATACATCTCGGCAATCTCTTTATTACCTGTCTCTTTTGCTTGACGACGCAACCATTTCATGAACCCGGGAACTGGAGACAATGTTACAAAAGTCTGCAGGTGAGGCAAGTGAGTGAGCAGATCCTGTACAACCTGTTTGATGAGAAAGCTGCCGAATGAAATGCCCTGGAGCCCTTTTTGGCAATTTGAAATAGAATAGAAAACGGCTGTTGTCACATCCGTTATCTTCAGTTCGTCCCGATCTTCAGTCAGTACTGAAGAGATGGAAGACGGAATCTTTTTTGTCAGTGCAACTTCAACAAATATGAGTGGTTCATCAGGCATGGAGGGATGGAAGAAGCCAAAACATCTTCGATCATCCGGCTTTAATCTTCGGCGGAGTTCTTCCCAGGTGCCGATTTCATGGACAGCTTCATACTTAATTATCTTTTCAAGCAGATCAGCTGATGTTGTCCAGTTGATTGGCCGAAGGATAAGAAAGCCACGGTTAAACCAGGAGTCAAGCAGGTGGACCAGATCGAGATCAATACGTTTAAGCGGTGGCTCTTTTGCTATGAAATCCAATAGGTCTTCACGAAGGGAGACAAGAGCCGCTGTGCCTCCCGGAGCAAGGTTGAGTTTTCTGAAAAGCTCCTGGCGTGATGGTTCCACTGCCGTTATCAATTCCGATAATGTTTTTGGATTGTTTTGATCTATGAAATGATCAACCGCTTTTTTTATTGTTTCGGGATCAACATCGAATTGATTGACCAGCTCACGGAAGAAGTTGAGTTGTCCTTCCGGGTCCAGTTTACGATAATCGGTTAAAACCTGCCGGGCTAAGACCACTGCTGAGACTTCTCCCCTGGTAGAAATAAGGGAATGACAAAGGTGAGGAAGTGAATTTTTATTATTATCAGAGGTAAACGTCTCGATGAACCGTTGCCCCTGGTTCATAATGGATTCGAGTAAGTTCTGCAGTGTAGTCATGAGTCTTGTCGTAAGCGATCACAGGGCATACCTGCTGTGAACGATCGGTAAGCCTTATGTAGCAATATAGTACACAGCGTCTTACCGCTTGTCCACATCAGGTACACCCTGTGACCGCTTAAAATTATTCCTTGAGATTAAGTATGTTGCCTGCTCATGATGAGTTACATTTTGTCTTTAGTCTTACCCATACTATCCGGGCAATCTAATCCGTTTGTCTTTTTTTAATTTTCTGTTCTGCTTATATAAAATAATGGTTTTGCCGATCAGTTGCACCAGCCCACTTCCGGTTTTTTGGGAGAGTTCTGCTGCGGCATCTTTCTTGTTAACACCACTGTTTTGGCCGATCTTTACCTTGATCAATTCATGGTGTTGAAGTTCCTGCTCGGTTGCCGAAATCACATTGTCACTGATGTCCTCTTTACCGATCTGGACAACAGGTTTCAGGTGATGGGCCAGTGATTTGAGATACCTGGTCTGTTTGGGCGTCAGTTGTTGTTGCTTTTTCTTTTTATCTGTCATGTGGATAATCAACTCATTAGATTTTTAAATATTTCGTAACCGCCAACCCAGGTGCCGATTGAAGAACCCAGTCCTGTGAAAAAGAAGACCAGGAAGACCCGCAGCAGTTTATTTTTCCACCAGCCGGTGATGGTGGCGATATCATCGCCTACAGACTCAAATTCTTTCACAACCGGCGGCCTTGTCATCACCTGGATGAACGCAGTGACATAACCAGCCCCGATTACCGGTGTCAGACTGGTAACGGGTGCGGCGGCAAAGGCGCCGATGGTTGTCAGCGGGTGGGCCAGGGCAAGCATAGCCCCTATCGATGTTGGAATGCCGTTGGCAATAATCCAGAATAGCAGGTTGGCACCGGCATCAGAAATTCCTTTTTGAATGCCGATGGTGATGATGGATCCCAGGATGAGAACAGGAAGAGACCAGCCGGCAATTTTCCAACCCTTTGATATGGGTGGTATTTGTGTAATATCATCCAGTTTATCAGAATTGTTCTGGCTAAAAACCTTCTTCATCCCAGGGACATGGGCTGCGCCAACCACGGCCACAATTTTTTTGCCGGCAGCACCCTTGATCTTCTCGGTCATATAGATATCCCGCTCATCTATGAGGACCCTTTTTACCTCCGGCAGGCTTTCACCCATCTCACTCATCAGTTCAGTGAGCATGTCTTTCTGTTTCAGCTCCGTGAGTTTTTCCTCGCTGATTTCAGTATTGTCGAACAAAGAGCCGAAGAGAGTGGCCACCAGCAGTCCTTTCTTGTACCACGAGGTCGATTTCCAGGCTCGCCTGAGGGTAATTCGTACATCACGGTCGCAGAGTGACACAGAAATATTCAGATCATCGGCTGTTCGGCAGGCAGTCAACAGTTCAGTTCCCGGTTTGACCCCGAGCTGATCGCCAAGTTTGCGTTGGAAGGCACTCATGACCAGGTTGACCAGCAGGGTGGAGAGTTGCTTGTTACGGATAATCTCTTTGAGATCCTTTGATTGCCACTTCTTCTTCTGCGAAAGGGAGCTGTAACGTTTTTCATCCAGTTCGACACAAACCCGATCCGGCCGCTCCTGTTCTATGACCGATTTGACCAGGTCGATAGATTCCTGGGAGATATGGGCTGTTCCAACGATAACGAAGGTTCGGTCGTCTTGCTTGATTACGTGGACATCCGAAGGAGATTTTTCAGATGGATTATTCTCGGTTGATGTCATAAATGTTTTTTGCTGCTCTGTTGTCACTTTTCTTTTTTATCCCGCCGCTTTGTCAAAATATCCCATTCGACTGGCACAATAATAATGGTTAAAAAGGTAGCACTGCATAAACCGGTGACAAAGGTCATTGCCATGGTACCCCAGGTAATTGAGTATTCGGGAATTCCCAATGCCATGGGCAGCAGGCCCAGGGTCGTTGTCAGTGTTGTAAGAAGGATAGGACGAAGTCTGATATTTGTTCCCCTGATCAATGCTTCCCGTCTGCTTAAACCCTTCTGATAACACTTGTTGATAAATTCAACCAGGACAAGGGAATCATTGACCACCACTCCGGTTACACCTACAATGGCAACGAAGCTGTTGATTGTAAAGAGTGTACGTGAAAAAAAAGTACCATAGATAACCCCGATGATCCCAAAAATAACAGCAGAAATAATGATCAGAGGTTGAGTATATGATTGGAACTGGGCGGCAAGAATAACATAAATGATCAGAAGAGAGATCGCAAACGCTGAGATCAGAGAGCGATACGACTTCTGGGTCGATTCATGCTCACCAGCAAAGTTGAGCCCTGCTCCCGGGTAACTGTCCATGATGGAAGCATAGAAGGCTTTTGTCTTCTGGACAATCGTCTGGCCCGATATCGGAGCGCCGGTCACCAGATTTGCTGTGAGGGTAATGGCACGCCTGCCGCGAAAGTGATTGAGAAAACCCGGCTCAAGATCATATTCGATATAACAGAGATCACTCAGTCGGATTGCCCCATCGGGACGATCAATCACCGGCACATCAAGTGCCTGGGTCATCTGATCCTTATTAAATGCCACCTTCAGCTTAATATCGATTTCTTCGTTGTTCAAAAGATACTGGCCCACCGGCTGACCATTGATGACTGTTGCGGCAAGGCCGGCGACCTGGGAAACACTCAACCCATATTCCGCCGCTCGTTCCTTGTTCACCCGAATCCGGAAAATTCGTCCCGCTTTGCCCTGGTCATCCTGCAGATTTTTTAAATATGGCTCTGTCTCCCTGTCGGTTCGCAGGAAATGTTCAATTCGTTTAGCCAGTCGGGCAACATTTTCCTCGTTTACTCCCAGGATACGGATATTGATGTCTTTGCCTGCGGGGGGACCATCTTTTTCAGGCCTGATGCGCATATGAAAATCGCTGGGAATAAGAGTGGAAAGTTTATCCCGCATATCATCCAGATGGGACTCTACATCATTTTCAGGATAATCATTAAAGTGTCGGACATTTGTGGCGGGCAGGTTGACCACCACATGGCCCAGGTGGTTCCCATAAAAAGGGATGTAGTCTTCATCGATCATCATGCCGCCGAAACCATTGGCTGATTCAGCCTGCTGGCTGCCCCCGGCCATAATGGTTGCGGAGAGCTTCTTAATCAGCTCGTTTGTTATCGAAAGCGGGGTTCCCGTGGGGCCGGTCAACTCAACATAATATCTGGAGTAATCGTCAGGGAAAAATTTGATTCGGATCAGGTTCGTTTTTCCAAGCTGGGAACTGGCAAAAATAAACAGGGCGATGATAAAACCGATAAACAGCAACAGCAGAGAACTGAAACGGAACCTGAGCACCAGGAGCAGCAGCCGGTTAAAGCCCATGCGAACACTGCTCATGATCCGTCCTTCTTCCAGTTCCCATGGACAAAGCTGGTCAATCAAGCGGGAGTCTTTATCAGTGGTCTTTGGAACTGTTACCTCTTTTGGTCCAAAATCGAGATAATGACAGGGGAGAATGAGCAGACATTCCAGCAGGGAGGCACACAGTGCAAAGGTAACGGTTTTGGGGATAAGAGCAAAAAAATCGCCGATGGAGCCGGTCATGATCAGCATGGGGAGAAATGCGGCGATGGTGGTGAGTGTTGCTGAAACGACTGGTAAAAACACTTCCGATGTCCCGTCGATAATCGATTCTTTCAACGGTTTACCAGCCTGGAGATGGCGATAAATATTTTCCACCACCACAATGGCATCATCGACAATAATGCCCGAGACCAGGATAAAGGCAAAGAGCGACACCTCGTTGACTGAGTTGCCGGTGAAATACATAATGACCATGGTGACCAGAAAAGCAAAAGGGATGCCTATGGTGGTAATAGCGGCATTTCTGACTCCCATGAAGCGCCAGATAATAAAACAGACAAGAGTTATTCCGATGAGCAGGTTGACACCTAAGACCCGAACTGAATCTTTGATCTTCAGTGTCGAGTCCTGGGTAATGATCAGATTGATATTTTCTTTCTTATAGTGGGGAGAGAGTTCCTGTATGATTTTTTTCACATCCCTGGCAATAAACAGGGCGTTACCGCTATCTTTTTTCAGGATATTGAGGGTGATGCATTCCTGGCCGTTAACGGATGCCTGGATAAACGGGTCCCGGTAACTGTGTTTGGCACTAACCGCAATGTCTCTGATACGGACAAAGGCACCGTCACCGTCTACACGGACGATGGAATCAAGCACATCATTAATTTCTCTGAACCGTTCATCCACCTTGATGATGAATTCACCACTGTCGGTTGTGTGATCGCCGGCTGGAATGGATATATTGGTCTGTTTGAGGGCTGTGGCCACCTGGCTGAAGGTGATTCCAAGTTGACGTAATTTGTCAATGTTGAGGCTGATATGAAATTCCCGGACATATTCACCCCAGAGTTTGACCTCCTGGACTCCATCAACCTGGGAAAGCGTGAGTTTCAGTTCTTCACCGATGGCGGTCAGGGTTCTGTTTGACTGATCGCCGTAGATATTAACGCCGATGGTGGGAAACCAGTCGTTGACATCAAGGTAATTAAAGCGGGGCTCATCCGCCTCTTTGGGGAGTTCATCAACAATGCCCAGCACCTTGAGACGTAAGTCATCATAGAGTGAAACATAGTCGGAATCATCTTCAAATTTTACCAGAACCGAAGAGCGTTCCCGATACGAGTTGGACTGGATATACTCGACCTCTTCCAGATCTTCTAAAGCGTCTTCAATTTTCTTGGTGATCAGGGTCTCAACATCACTGGGAGATGCACCCGGGTAATAGGTGATAATAAAGACTTTGCCGAAATGGATGTTGGGATATCGTTCCACAGGCATCATCAGCATGATAAATGCGCCGATGACAATGAGAACGACAAAGAGCAGGTTGAAAAGGACTTTCTGGTTCAGTGAAAAACGGATAAACGAGTTCATATCAGGTGGTTTTTGCCGTGTTTTCAACGAGTGTCGTGTCAACGCTGAACGAGCCGCATACTACTTGTCCTTTTCCTCGCCTGCGGATTATTGACACGATACCAAGAGGTTGTGCGACATTACCCTTTTAGCAGATTTTTGTTACACCTCAAAAAATAAAACGCTCATATATCTCACATATGCTGCGCTTTAATTTTTTGCTGATTGCCTGAAGACAAACAAAATACTTCTTTTAAAAAGGCCCTGGTTCTTACTTATCTGGTTGGGCCTGGTATTGTTCCCCGGCCTTCAGGTGTTCACCTCCGACGAGCACATGGTCGTCAAGGGGCGCTTTTCCAAGCAGAACAACTCGTATTTCTTTACCGTCGGTTCGTGTCATCCAGAAATAATTATGACGTTCCTGAACGGCGGTTTCTGGAACAATATATGAACCACCTTTGTCCGGCAGTTGCAGCTGTATGGTAACCCTCAGGCCACCTCGCTGTGAGGTCAACTTGCTCACCTGCTCAGAAGGCAGAATGAGATCGACTTTGATCTTGCGACTTCTGTCGTCAAAGCCGGGTGTTATCCGGTACAACTGTGCGCTCAGTTCCAGGCCCGCTTCAGGTAGAAAGAGCTGGACAGCAGAGCGAGATTGCAGCTCTTTATATTCGGCAAATGAAAGGGTAAGGGGAATGATAAGTTCCTGAAAATTACCAATTTTTGCCAGCTTCTGTCCTACATTGACCAATTCGCCGGGTTCAATATATCTTTCGATAACCTGGTATCCGCCAGGAGGTTTGATCGTATGTCTGGACAGAAATTCCTGTAGTCGTTTTTCGGCATTAACAAGGTTTTCCAGTTCAATAACTGAAATGTCGTATTGGAGCCTGATCTGATCCAGCCTGGTTTGTGAGACAGAGCTGTTGGCAAACAGCTTCTCATAACGTTTGAGTTCCTGCCGGTTGAATTGGATGCTTTTTTCCAGTTTTTTCTGGGCCAGTCTGTTGGTTTGAAGATCCAGCCGAGTGAAAGTAGGGTCGATTTGAATAAACGGCTGAGATTTTTTTATCCTGTCTCCAACATCAGCGGTAACCTCAAGGCAGCGCCCAGAGACTTCACTGGTAACGATCATTTCAACCTTTGGTCGGGTGAAGCCGGTAATGGTGACAGGTGTCTTGGGGATTTGCAGAAGGAAGGTGTCTGCGGCAATACAGGCAGGGGCCGTAGACAGATGGTGGAGCCAGAGACTCAACAGTATAACGAGGCAGGCAGACGTCTTGGTCTTGATGCTAAGAGGAAAAAAGTCGACTTTCCGAATCAATCTCATCCACCGGAAGAGTGCCTTTGTGCTCTGTTTACACATTATCCAGTTTTAACTTATTGCCGGGCCGTATAAGGTTCGATTTGAGTTTATTCCATTTTTTAATTTGTGATGTGGAAACATTAAATTTCCTTGAGATCGTCCAGAGTGAATCACCACTTTTTACTGTATACCAGTTGGATTTTGCAGAACGAAGAGTGTTGCTGGCAATCCGTTTTTTCTTTCCGGCCAGTGTAATCAAATTGTCACTTGGCTGGTGATGAGCGGATTTTGATCTGGAGGCGATTCTTTGAGTGGTAACAGGTTTGGCTTGCTGTCGATCAATGTAGAGGGATAACTGCCTGCCGGCGCGTATTTTATGAATACTTGTCAAGCCATTCCAGGCAACAATCATCTCGGCTGGGACACGATAACGTCTTGCGATTATAGAGATTGTTTCTCCTGGGGCAATGCGGTGCAGGATCAGGCTGTCCTTTGAAGAGATCGTAGCGCCATTCTTGTCGGTGGGAAGAAGCGTATAACGGATGGTCGAGTAAGGGATTCGTAAACGCTTACCTGCAGTAAGTTGGTTGTGGCGAATATTGTTCACCTTTAACAGTGTTGTTGTGTTGATCCGGTATCGTCTGCAGATCCGTTTGAGGGTCTCTCCCTTCTTTACAATATGTGTCTTATAGCCGGTGGAAACGATACTGTGCAGCCGGTTGAGATTTTTTGCTGCCAGCTCTTTACTGCCGGCGGGAATTTTAAGCTGGTATTGTGCCTGATTTGCAGGAGTCACCCCTTTGCGCAGTTCCTGGTTCAGTTTCCTGATATCCTTTGGGTCACCATTACTGATTAAGGTTGCCGCTTTCAAGCTTAAACCAGGCCCCACAGTCAGAGTGTCATAGGCCATCGGTTTTTCCCGTTGGACAGTATCAAAACCATACTTCTTAGGGTTTTTGGCAATAATGATTGCAGCTATTAGTTTTGGAACGTATCGTTTTGTTTCCAGTTTAAGATATCGGTGCTTAGCCAGTTGCCAGAAATCTTTGGTCTTGTATTTTCTCAATCCATAGGAGATTTTCCCTGGTCCGGCATTATAGGCGGCAACAGCGAGATACCAGTCACCAAACCTGGCATAGAGGTCGGAGAGAAAGGCAACGGCAGCCCGGGTGGATTTTTCAGCATCTCGTCGCTCATCAACATAGCGATTGATTTTCAATCGATAGAGTTTGCCGGTTGAGTGTATAAACTGCCAGAGGCCAACAGCCCGCGCTCTTGAATAAGCCCGTTGATTGTAACCGGATTCGATCATGGCCAGATAAGCAAGATCCAGTGGTAATCCGGCATCGGCAAGTTCACTGTGGATCATTGGCAGATACCTGCCGGAACGGGCAAGCCAGCGTTTGAAGTATTTTCTCTGTTTGGTTTGAAACAGTTTCAGATACATCTCAACCTGTTTGTTGATAACAATTGGAAAATCATACTCAACAGTGTTCTTTTTTGTATCTTTCTCAAGATCATGGCCACGTTCCCAGTCACCGGTTTTACTCAACGCTTCCAGCTCCTGTTGGAGAAATTCGTTGGTCTCGACTTTTTCCAATACCAGCTCGTCATTGTCTTGAATCGGGCATTCTTCCTCGGGTTCAATCGAACTGACAGCTCCCTGGTTGGCAGCACATCCGCCCAGAGCAAGCAGGGCAAAGAGAAAGACAGATAGTATTGTTCGTAAATGGGAGTTTTGTGTCATGGCATAGAAGGGTTAGAAGCTTATTGAGATATCTTGTGTTACAATGTACACTCTGATTCACTGTAATTAAACGTAATATTTAAACCCGAAGAACACCTAAATTGCAAGAAAATAAGGTTTGTTTACCGCTGGTAAAACGTGTAATTCAATTGATGCCGACAGCAACCATCAACCATGACTAAAAAACGTTTCTGGTCATTTCTATTAGGTTTTTTACTCAGTATAATCATCATTAGCGGTGTTCTCTGCGGTTCTGCCCTCTACTGGGCCATTGTCATAGAGCCGGGAGAAGAGGTGCAGATCGAAAATATCCGCCGAATTCTGGGTAAAGAAAGCCCGGTTTTTTACAGTGACGGCCAGACACGGCTTGGTGTGTTCTTTGATGAGGCCCATCGTCAATATGTCAATTATGACGAAATACCAAAGAATTTTGTCAATGCTCTTGTTGCATCTGAGGATAATCTCTTTTTCAGCCATTTCGGTTTTGATCCCGTAGGTATAACTAGAGCTGCGATTAAAAATATTCAGGCCGGCAAGGTGGTTCAGGGGGGGTCTACCCTGACTCAGCAGACAGCCAAGAACCTGTTTAAAAGAAGCGAACGATCGATTCAGGCAAAACTTAAAGAGTTGCTGTATGCCCTGCGTCTTGAATATCACTACTCCAAAGAACAGATCTTTGAATTTTATTCCAATCAGTTTTATGTGGCCGGTAACAGTCACGGTTTGGGTGTTGCCGCCCGCTACTATTTTGACAAGATACCCGCTGATCTGAGTTTGCTGGAGTGCGCCTTTATTGCCGGATCAGTTAAACGTCCCAATTACTACAATACATTTACCAAAAAGAGTGAGAAAGCGGTTCAGCAGGCAAGAGAGCGGGGCCGTGCACGGGTCAATTATGTCCTGGGAAAGATGTTTGAACTCAAGATGATTGACGGGGACATCTACAAGCAAGCGTTAGCCACTGAGATTGAATTCAAGAAAGGCAAGGTTGGGTATGAACTCGATTATGTCATGGAGATGGTTCGTGATGCCGTTTCCACCTCTGTTATTCAAGATGCTCTGAAAGAACATGGTATTAACAATGTGGCCACATCCGGGATCCGGGTCATCACTTCAGTTGATCATCTTCTCCAGGAAAAAACGCTCTATGCCCTGCGTCGTCAACTGTCCCGTCTTGATGTTCGGCTGCGCGGATATGAGCGGGATGAGGTACAGGAAGAGCTGGCTGGAATCGATTATTCTGGTGATCGTTCTTTGAAAGAACGTGCTTTCATGTTTGGTTCTGTTCTGGCAGTTGATTCGAGCGAATCAACCTTTCACGTTGAGGTTGATCTGGGTATGAAGATCGGTACCGGTATTATCGATAAGAGTGGCGTTGATCGAATAGTTAAAGCTCGTACCAAGTGGGAGAGAAATCCCTGGGCAAAGGAAAAAAACAAAGATTACCGCTCCCTGTTGAATCAACTGCAGGAGGGAGATAAGGTTTGGGTCTCAGTGAGAGGGGTTGCAGAAGATGGTACAATCAGTCTGGATCTAGAGAAATTTCCAAAGGTTCAGGGAGGAGCGCTGGTTTTACAGGATGGCATTATTAAATCCATGGCCGGAGGAGTTGAAAATCGTTTCTTTAATCGGGCCATTTCAGCAAGACGGACTTTAGGTTCTTCTTTTAAACCCTTTGTATATACCGCGGCCCTGCAGCTGGGCTGGTCGGCAACAGATCTGTTAAAAAACAAACGAGATGTTTTTGTCTTCCAGAACATGCCATATTTTCCAAGGCCCGATCACAAGAGCCCTTACGATTGGGTGTCAATGAGCTGGGCCGGGGTCCATTCCGAAAACGTTGCATCGGTGTGGCTGGTCTACCATCTCTGCGATCATTTGGATACGGAACAGTTGCGGGAGGTTGCCGCTTATCTTGATATGGTACCGAGGATTATCAATGGTGAAGAGGAACCGTATAGAAATTTCAAAGCCAGGATGCGGGATAAATACGGGATTCTGGTCAATCGTGATGCCTTGCGCCATGCTGCTTACAGGCGGGCTGTGGCAAATCTGGAGACCGATTTTATTTTCGATGATCGTGAAAATGAATATAAACGGTTGAAGGATATGCATTACGGCTTCGGTTTTTCCGGGTTTAGTAAACAGATCGGAGCCCGGCTGGCTGGAGAGAATGAAGAGAATAAACTGAGTAACAACGAGAGAAATGAGCTGATCTGGCGCAGAAAGGTTTTAGCGCAGAATTATTTAGCTATAGAAGAGCTGTTTGAAGAAATGAAACAGTATATCAGCCGACTCGGTAATGGGTATGATCAACTCCATTTTTCTAATGAGTTACCCGATTCTGATCCGGCAGGACTGTATTATGATCGTGAAGATGAACGATACATTTTTTGCAGAAGATCCCAGGCCGACCCTGACTTTGTCCATGTAGCCATAGAAAAGGTGAAAAAATTTGTACAGGAGCAGAACGAACAGGTTCAGGACAAGTTTTGGACAAATGTGTCGTTAAATAACACTCTTTCCGTTGCCGGTTTTCATCTTGTATCCGATC
Source organism: uncultured Desulfocapsaceae bacterium (assembly GCA_964565605.1). GTDB lineage: Bacteria > Desulfobacterota > Desulfobulbia > Desulfobulbales > Desulfocapsaceae > CAZLGM01. The sequence continues at coordinate 16,415 of CAZMFP010000026.1, forward strand.
AGATACAACGTGAACTTGAGCAGTTACGACAAGAGCTTCCCTACAGCCTTGATGTGCTGTCGTCTATTTCCGATTACCGGGTAATGCTTGGCCTGCAGTATCTCATTCGGTTTGCAAAACAGACCGGAGTGACTTCTCAACTCGAACCCGTGCTTTCATTTCCACTGGGTTCAAATGTGACGACGCTGCTTGAATCGGTGCGTTTGTATGAAGGGCTGGTGACTGGAGGTGTGGTCCTCTCCAGGGCAGATTCTAAAGAGGATCGGGATCTGCTGGCTGTTATTAGTAGAATTGAATCGGAAGAAGGGCAAGTGCTGTACTGCCCGGAAAGAAAACGAAAGACCCTGGTTGCTCAAGAGAACAGTGTTGAAATTGGACACGTGCTGGAGAACATAATCAAATTTGGTACGGGGCGATCTGCCGACAGAAATGTACGACTCTCCTACTCAGCAAATTCTACGGATCAATTTTCAGCAGACATGAAACTCAAAGTTCCCATGCTGGGTAAAACAGGTACGGCAAACAGGTATACGAATGCCACCTTTTTGGGTTTTTTACCGGGTGTGACCACTGAACAGGATGGAATGACGGTCGACGGAGGTTATGCGGTTGGTGTCTATGTGGGTTTTGATGATAATAAAACCATGCGTAAAGGGGCCACCAAGGTTACTAGCGCATTGGGGGCATTGCCCGCCTGGACCCAGATCGTAAATAGTCTTTTAGAAGAAAAAGGCTATGATAATAAACTTGATCCGGTGGATCTCTCTTTTAGCGGACTTTTTCTAAAACGACCTGGTCTTGGTCAGATGAACCTGGCAGCCGAGCCCGGAAAAGGGGGAAGGGTCTCTGTGCCGGCGCAGACGGTGGATGAAATTGATCGGAGCAGTCCCTCAATTCTTGCCTATGGTAAACTTGATCATTCCGGAAAGTTCATCGTTAACAGACAACTCAGACCATTCTGGCAGAAGCTTGGACCTTTTGATATTCAATAGATTCTTTCCACTTCTTCTGTCGATATTACATTCAACCTGAACGTTCTGTTCACCTGCTTCACAAAGCAAAAAGATTCATGTTGTGGCATTGCAGGGCTTTCCATATTTCCCCTCAGGTGAAGTAAACATATAGTTTGGCTTGCCATTTGCCCTTGTAACTGGAAAAGTGGTATGTTAGAAAACCAGAAGGAGTATTTCTTCAAATCGAATATCCTCGATCAAATACATCGGTATCTCACATAAAATCGTTTCAAAAAGCACAATCAGCATGGATTATAAAAAAACAGTTATCCTGTTAGTGGTCGTTCTCTTAGTCAGTGGCTGTGTCCGTAAACGCCAGCCTCCTGTTCGTACCACGAATACCACAATCTCACATCACCAGGTGATTCAACCCTCAAACGGTGATCCCGGGGCCAGGACAGGGGAAAAAGAGGTAACAAAAACTGTTCCTAAAACCACACCAGTACATATACCTGACCCCACACCTCTACATACACCTGACCCTACATCGATACTTGTCCCAGACGCCAAACCGACACCTGTACAAGGCCCCACGCCTGTATTTGTCCCGGAGTCCACAGCGGAACCTGTACAAGACTCAACTCCTGTAGTTATCACAGAGCTAACGCCAGTATTTGTCCCAGAATCTACACCTGTATATGAACCAGAATATGAACCAGAATATGAATCAGATTCAACTCCTGTTTTTATTCCAGATCCTGTTGAAGAGAATGTCATAGGAGAAGAAAAGCAAGACTCTGTGATATCATTAGCTTATGTTGAAAAACGCCTTGTTGCCTATAACCGTAAACTGTCTAGATGGAAGGAGTACGATTCCAAATCCAGTACGCTGAACCTTGATCGCCAGGCAACGGAACAGATGGTAGAGTGTTTTTTGCGCCTGCAAAGGTTATTAAATGGGTATAACCGGTTACGTGCTATAATAACTGCCGGGCAGACAACCTTGCCTGTTCCAGTGATGAGTCCTGGGGAAACCCAGCAGTTACAGGAAGAAGATGTTAACTTCCTGGAAAGTTTTTGCGGAAGGTTACTTGATGGAGAAAAGGGTGTAGAGGCTTTTAGTCAGTCAACACCGGCCAAAGACCCAACCCAGATCGAAGAGGCGATAAAAGCCTCATATGCAAACAGGGAGTATGAGCAGGTTGCCCAACACTGGCTGGAAATACCGGAAGAGCAGATGGGAAGTATTTCCCTTGCGACCAAACTGCTGTATGGCAAAAGTCTGATGTTTCTTCATCAGGAGCAGAGAGCGGCATCCGTCTATGAGCAGATTATCAGTGAGATCGGCAGAAAAGAAAAAGAGACGACCGATGTTCTGGAGTTGTATAAGACACTGTCAAACCTCTACATTGCAGCGCGGAACTACTCGGCTGCCTCGAAGCAGTACAGAAAAATAGTGTTGAAGTATAAGGAAGTTCTTGAGGCAAAAGAGTGGTCCGAATTTCAGCAGTCGATTCTGCGGAGTTCCAAGATGGGAGGCAGGGAGCTGGGCGAATACTCGGCAATTATTCGAAATTACATGGGGTATATTCCTTCCCAGGATGGCTACAAACCTGTTCGGCAGGCTGAACGGTTCCTTGAGAACTATCCGGAATCGCTCATGAATACAAATGTGGATCGAATCAGATCAGAGCTTTTTCTCAAGGCGGAAAGTTGGTTTAAGACCCTGATAGGGGAAATTGAAACGTTACAGCTCAACGAACAGTATGAGGATGGTTTGCTTCTCGTAGAAACCATCCCCCTTGATATCATCGGAGAAGATCAGGCTCAGCTTGTTGAGAAGAAAAAGGCTGAACTGCAGAGTGCCGAGGAAGCTGTGAGGGAACAGTTGAGAGTCGAGAAGATGCAGGAGCTCACAACAAGCTGGGACTATATGTCAGCTCTGGTTGATAGTGCTAAGTATGATGATGCACTCGTACAGCTTCGATCAATGCTGAATACCGAGCTGTCGGATAAAGTGAAAGACAAGATAGGTGAAGTTTCTCTTCTTGCAGCCAAAGAAAAACGGCAACAGGCGGCTAAATTGTTTATCCGGGCAATGAACGCCAAAGAAGAGGAAGTGAAGAAACAGAATTTATTGGAATCGCATAACCTTCTTGTGCTTATCACCCTCAAATATCCAAAAGTACGGATTGTGGAAAAGGTGAAGGCGAACATCAGAAGGGTGGAAAAAGAAATGAATCTGCTGGATCCCAGTCTTGTTGAATGGTCTAAAGAGGCGACAAGACGCCAGCTCGAGCAGGAAAAACATCAACAGCAGATGCAGACAACAGGGGAAACAGGTTTGCAGGAAACAGCTCAACCTCAAGTTGTTCCAACTGCTAATATGAGTGGTGAGCCCAAAAATTCCTGGATTCCCAGTGGACCGTTATCCGCAGAGTAGCTGTCTTACTGAATCTGTAATTGAGGGTGATTGTCTATCTGTGTTGTTGAGAAAATGGAAATGAAAAAGCCTTGGGTTCCTTGCGAACCCAAGGCTTTTTTTTAATGCCCTAGAATGACTGATCTTCAGTCATTCGTCCGCTGATCACCACCATAATTCAGCATAGTATCGAGGAGTCCATTCCTCTTTGTTACCCAATCGTCAGAACTCATCCGCTTGCGACATCATCAATGTGCGCTTTTCTGTTAACAGAATAGTAGAGCACCGGCACGGCCATTCGGCTGACCAACAGCGAGGCGATTTCGCCAAACATCAGAGAAATGGCCAGTCCCTGGAATATGGGGTCGGCCAGGATGACCGATGCACCGACAACAACGGCAAGTGCTGTCAGCAGCATGGGTCTGAAACGTATTGCACCTGCTTCCACAACCGCTTCAGCAAGTGGTTTACCGTGCTTCATTCTCAGCTCAATAAAGTCAACCAGGATAATTGAGTTTCTCACAACAATACCTGCACCTGCCATCATACCGATCATCGATGTAGCGGTAAAAAAGGCCCCCATGCCCCAATGAGCCGGCAAAATGCCGATGAGCGAAAAGGGGATGGCAGCCATAACCACAAGTGGAGTGATGTAATTCTTGAACCAGCCGACCATCAGCATGTAGATCAATATCATAACAACAGCAAAGGCGATTCCGAGATCACGAAACACCTCGAGGGTGATATGCCATTCACCATCCCATTTCATAGCGGGTTCTGCTTCGGTAAAAGGTTGGTTGAGATTGTACAGCTCCACATTTTCTCCTGTTCCGCCAAAGTCTCCACTTTTCAGCTTTTGAAGTTTTTTGTTCATATCAAAAATGGCATAAACAGGACTTTCAACGGAACCGGCAACATCACCGGTAACATAGATGACGTTTTTCAGGTTTTTCCGATAGATCGGTTGATCAATGGGCTGTTCTTTGACATGGACCAGTTCCCTGAGTGGAACCAAGGGGGAGTCCGGCCGCATATCCGGTCTCAATGAGATGTTCAGCAGGTCATCCACCCGTGCCCGCATGGAGATGGGCAGTTCAAGCACCATATTGACCGGCTCAATATCGGATGGCTGATGAAAAAGATCGATGGGTTGCCCCTGAACGGCGAGCCCGATTGCACTTGTAATTGTAGCCTCCGAGATGTTGTTTAAGGCTGCTTTTTCCTTATCCACCATGATGACCTTGCGAGATCGTGGAACTTCACGATACCAATCAACGTCGACCACTCCTTCGGAGGTTTCAAAAATATCTTTGACCCGGCTTGCCAGTTTTACCCGAGCCTCATCAGTGGGCCCATAAATTTCAGCAACCAGAGTTTGGAGAACCGGCGGCCCCGGAGGAACCTCTGCAACAGCTACAGTTGCACCATATTTTTTGGCAATAGAACTGATTGCCGGTCTCAGCCGTCCGGCAATATCATGGCTCTGCAGGTCGCGATCATGCTTTGGCAGCAGGTTGACCTGAATGTCGGCAACTGTCGGACCGGATCGCATGAAATAGTGTCTGACAAGTCCATTGAAGTTATAGGGCGAACTTGTACCGGCATAGAGCTGATAATTGACCACAGCAGAATCTTTCTGGATGACCCGTCCCATTTCCATGGCAACTTTGGTGGTCTGCTCCAGTGTCGAGCCCTCCGGCATATCGAGGATAACTTGAAACTCGCTCTTGTTGTCAAAGGGCAGCATTTTCACTTTGACCATACCAAAATAGACCATGGAGCAGGCGCCAAGCAACAGTACGATAATGGATGAAAAGAAAATTGCCCGCCAGCTCGCATGGGACAACATGGGTGCCATGACTCTATAGTAGAGTCTGGTCAAAATATCATCGGGTGCAGCATCATGATCATCATGACCTGCATCTTCCTTACTGCCGTTTAGCTTCTTTTTCAGGATTCGGGTAGCCGCCCATGGAGTGACGGTAAAGGCGATGATCAGTGAAAAGATCATGGCAGCCGAAGATCCGATGGGGATAGGACGCATGTATGGGCCCATCAGGCCACCGACAAAAGCCATGGGCAGGATGGCTGCAATAACGGCCCAGGTGGCAAGTACCGTTGGGTTACCAACTTCTATGACAGCTTCCACGGCTACTTTAACAATGGATTTTCCCTGGTTGCCGGAGAGCTTCATATGTCTGACGATGTTTTCCACAACCACAATAGCATCGTCAACCAGAATACCGATTGAGAAGATCAGGGCAAACAGGGTGATTCTATTGAGCGTATAACCGTAAAGGTAAAAAACCAGCAGGGTCAGAGCAAGAGTAGAGGGGATAGCCAGCATAACGACCATCGATTCCCGCCAACCGAGAAAGAAGAGAATGAGGATGGCGACACCAAAAACGGCAATGCCCATATGCAGCAACAATTCGTTTGATTTCTCCGCCGCAGTCTCCCCGTAATCTCTGGTTGTGGTTATGTGTAAATCTTCCGGGATCAGCGTCCCTTTCAGACTGTCCACCTTTTTAAGCACATTGGAAACCACATCAACAGCATTGGCCCCCGGGCGCTTGGCAACCGATAGGGTGACGGCCGCTTCTTTCTGATCACTGCCGCCATAACCGAAGAGCACATAACTATTGGCTTCCTCCGGTCCATCGATAATCCGGGCAACTTCTTCGAGATAAACGGGTTTGCCGCCATACACCCCGACAACAACCCGGCCGATTTCCTCAGCATTATTTAAAAATGTACCTGTCTGTAAAACAATTTCTTTATCCAGGGCTTTGAGATTTCCTGAATAGGACTGGCTGTTAGCCTGCTGCAGACGAGGAACAAGCTCTCCTATTGATATATTGCGTGAAGCAAGCAACAGAGGATCAAAAAGAATTCGAACTTCCCGCCTTGTACCGCCAATCAGGGTTGTCTCTGCAACCTCATGGATCGATTTAATGGCATTGTCGACTTGAGCAGCCACTCGTCTCAAAGTGAAATGATCATAATTCTCCCCATGAAAGGTAAGTGCAAGGATCGGAACGTCGTCGATAATCCTCGGCTTGATCAACGGTTTGGAAACGGTGGGAGGGATCTTGTCGTAATTGGTTGCCAACTTCTGGTTGAGCCTGACAATAGCCTCTTCAAGGTTTGCTCCCACGTAAAAGCGAACCACCATAAAGGAGTTGCCGGGCATGGAAGTGGAATAAATATACTCAACCCCGGGAAGCTCATACAAAAGCTTCTCCATGGGAACGGTAACTTGTCTTTCAACCTCTTTAGGGGTCGCTCCGGGCATAGACACCATGACATCGATCATGGGAACCTTGATCTGCGGTTCTTCTTCTCTGGGCAGCATGACAATGGCCATTACTCCCAGGAGTACTGAAGCAAAGATTCCGATGGGGGTCAGCTTCGAATTGGTAAAGATCGAAGCGATGGTGCCGGCAAACCCCTTTTTTTCTGAACTGTTCTGGCTCATTTTACATTCTCCGATTCTGAAGTGATGATCGGCTGTCCATCATGGAGGGGAATACTGGAAGAGGTGACAATAGTTTCGCCGTCTACCAGGCCGGAGAGTATTTCCAGCTGACTGTCATGCCGGTTACCACTACGGACAAGGCGCAACTGGGCTTGATTATCCTTGATAACAAAAATTCTTTCCATCTGGCCATGGTTGCTCACTGCAGAATCCGGAACTCGTAAAACATCATTATCTCCAACCAGGAGAGAAACACGGGCAAATTGACCCGGTCTGATATCCGGATAAGTAGCAATGGCAAGCTTTACCGGGGCAGTACGGGACAGAGGGTCGGTTGCCGGGGCAATTTCCGTTACTTTACCGATGAGATCAAGTTTGGCAGCCGGAATGCGAACCGGGAGTTCATCACCAATGTTCACTTGCAGTACCAGGGCTTCGGGAATATCCGAGATCACCTGCAATGATTTGTCGTTTTCAAGGCTAAGCATCGGTTTTCCGGCTGCGGCCAGATCACCGGTATTGACAAATTTTCTGGTAATTGTTCCATCAAATGGGGCAACAATTCGGGTGAAACCGAGCATAGTTTTTGCCTCTTTATAGGAAGCTTCGGCAATTCGTTTCACATCTTCGAGTGATTTTACCGTCTCGGCAGTAGCAGCGCTCTTTTGCAGTAATTTTTTTTCTCTGTTGAGATTTCGCTGGGCTTGGGTGAGCTGGGCCTGGGCCTGGAGCAGCCTTGCCGAGATCTCTCCTGCGCTGATGGCGACCAAAAGATCACCTTTTTTGACTTTGGAGCCGAGCGCAACGGGCAGTTCGACAATGTGTCCATTGACTCTGGCCGCAATGGTAGCCCGTTCGACAGCTTGAACCGTTCCCATCACCTCCGTCATGGCGCCCGCTTTTTCCAGCCTGGCCACTGTTGTGGTTACTTTTGCTGTCGGCAGTTGGACTTTTTCTTTTTTGTCTCCGTCATGGTCCGACTGGCAGCCGGCCAGGTAAAAAATACTGAAAACGACAATCAGTAGACCGGGTAGGTTTTTATATCCGGATATCATATTCTCTCTCCTCGTTACGAGATAATCAAAGTGTATCGGTTTGTTTGGTTAGTTGAACTGGGTCAGCCCCAACGCTCTTCTCAGCTCGGCAATGGCAATTTTTTGCATGGCATTGGCGCTGGAGTGAAGGACGTGGGCCTCTGTTAAACGATTTTCCGCATCGATCAGTTCAGAGGCAAGAACAACACCCTCCTTGAAGCGGGCCCTGGTCAGTCTGGCACTTTCAATCGCTGTACCGACCATATTCTCTGTTACTTTTAGACGCTCTTCCGACTGGGTGAGTTTCAATCGTGCCTGTTCGATTTCCAGGTTGATGTTCAACATCAGCTTTCTTTTCTGTTCTTTTGCAACAAGAAGTTGGGCTTTTGCTTTTTCAATAGAGCTGTTCCTGTTATTCCCGTCAAAAAGCAAATAATCGATCCGAATTCCAGCCATCCAGGAATCTCCGGAGCCATCGGTTACTGTACCACTATTTACCTGATAGTTGGCAAATCCATCGATGGAGGGATAGCGTGTTCGTTCAGCTTTTTTCACATTCGCTTCCGCTGCTCGGATCAAGGAAGCCATTTGCTTCAACTCCGGTCTGTTTTCCATATCCAGCACTGCCGGCCGTTCCTGCCTGTCACTATCCGTTGCCTTGATCGACAATTCGGCATCATCAAGGCCAAGAATAGTGGCAAATCCCCTTTTGGCCAGGGCCAGCGTATGGTTGGCTGAGATAAGTTCTTCCTGGGCCCGGGCTTTCTGCAGTTGTATATTCAATAGATTCTGTTTGAGCAGATCACCAGCATCATAACGAGCCTTTGCCACTGCAAGGGATGCTTCAATGGCTTCAATACCGCTTTTCCTGGCATGTACCATCTCTTCAGCCTGGATAATCATGTGATAAAACCGAACAACCTCAAAGGCCAGCCTGTTATGGGTTGCCTGGAGCTTCAGCTCAGCCCCTTCTCTTAAAGCTTCTGCTGCTTCAATGGATGCTTGAGTAGTACCGCCATTGAACAGGCGATATTTCAGCTCAGCTTTCAACTGCAGGTTGTCAGTGACTCCCGGATCATTAAAGTCGATGTCTGTGGTAAACTCCTGCTGATTTAAAATGTTACCAAAAGAATACATGGGATTATTGGTCTGGGTATAGCTGGAGCTGAGATTGATTCTGGGATAATTACCGCTACGGCTCTGTCTGACCAGGGCATTTGCCGCCTCTATCTTTTTTTGAGCAATAGCGCTGTCCGGGCTGTTTTTTAATGCAAAAACAACGGCTTCTTCACCATTCCAAATTCGTTCAGCTCCGGTTGCTGTTGACAAGCCAATATGAAATGTCAGGGAAATCAGCAGGAGGACAATGAGCAACTGGTTTTTCTTCATTTTCTTTCCATTGAGTGTTTGGTTAGTTTTCTGCGCGAGCTATTATAGAATATGCTTAAATACCAGGTTGTCAAGTTGGGATGCTGGAAAAAAAGACATGTTCCTAACATCTTATACCAAAGATTTTACAGATCTTCAGGTGGTTTTTAGACCGAGTGAGAGGGATTCGGAATAGAAAAGATTGTAAAAGCGGATGAAGTTTTAAATATGAGAAAATTTCGATTTAAAAAAATGAGGAAATAACTTTCTCATCATTATCATTTCTGAAGAGAAACGCTTGCTGGAGCGGGAAGAAGAGGCCCCTGTTCTTGCTAGAAATTTATCACACACGAATGAATGGCAATGGAAAGTGGTTGGAGTGGTATTTTTTTTTTGAAGAAGGTAGTTTATTTCAGGTATTTGTAGTTGACTATACAAAGTGTCGATCTCTATATGAAAAGACTTCTTTCTTGGTAGTTGTTCATTCTGTAATTCTGCTTATTAAAGAAACAATGGAAAAGTCAATATTAATCGTTGAAGACGAATCTGTTGTCGCTTTATATTTCAAAGAGTTGTTGAGGAAATTCGGCTATCCGGTTCCTGTCATTGCCGCATCGTATGATGAAGCATTGTCCGCTTGTCGGAAAAAACCACCGACTCTTATTCTGATGGACATCAATTTAAAAAGCGAGATAGATGGTATTGAAGCTGCCCAGCTTCTCAGAAACCGGTTTGATTTTGCCCTCGTATTTCTCTCAGCCTATGGAGATAAAACGATGCTCAGCCGGACGGAGCCGTTAAAGCCCCATGGCTATCTTGTTAAACCGGTTAATGACAGCACAGTTCTTGCGACCATTCAAACAGTCTTAAGACGATACACCGATGAACAGAGTGGTCTTTCTTCCAGCCGTGAGGATAAAATTCTTCTGAGGGATAATCTGTATTATATCCCCCATCGCGCTGTTATCAAACATGGTGAAGATTCCACCTCATTGTCTGCTCAGGAAAGCTGTTTTTTGAATATGCTCTGTAAAAACAGGGGTCATATCGTTCATACACGGGCAATTGAGGAGTATGTCTGGCCCATGGAGTATGTCTCGGATGGTGCTGTAGCTGCCCTGGTGTACCGGCTGAGAAAAAAACTGCCGGAAGATGATATTGTTCGAACGGTTATTGGAATCGGATATTGTCTGGATTGATAAATGCTTTGGGGGGATAGTCGATGCTGGAGTTGGCCCACATTCCCATCAACAAAATTGATTTTGGCAACCAGACGGGGATTGATCAAGGCTGTTTCTCACTGAATACAAATGAGTTGCAAACTCAGCTTTGCAAGCGGGACAGTCGTATCACCCGGGTTGAAGTGTATATCTGTGCGCCCGGTGAGTCGGTGCGGATTGTCTGTGTCAAAGATGTTGTGGAACCTCGATGCAAAGTGGGCAGCAGCTCCAGTGGGGTGAAACGGCAGCATGTCTTAAAAAACATGGCTGTTATCACCTGCGGGCAAATTGTCGGTTTTCAGGAAGGCATTATTGACATGTCCGGGCCTGGGGCCATGTACAGCCCGTTTTCCAAGACCCACAACGTTGTGGTGGACATTTCCGTGCAATCGGGTCTTTCAGCCCATGAGCATGAAGAAAGTGTCCGTACTGCCGGTCTGGCAGCGGCAGAGTATCTTGGGGAGGCGGCCCGATTTATTGAACCGGAAAGTACTCAGCTCTTTTCTCTCTCCCAAAAGCAAAAACGTTTACCAGCATTACCCCGAGTTGTTTATGTATACCCGCTTCTGACCCAGGGACTCCTGCATGACAGTTATCTCAACGGCATCAACTGTTGCGAAGGGTTGCCTCAGGTGATTGAGCCGTCAGCCCTTTTAGCAGGGGCAATTGTCTCCGGCAATTGTGTATCCGCCTGTGATAAAAATACCACCTACCACCATCAGAACAACCCGATCATTCATGAGCTTTTCTCCCAACACGGGAAGACGTTGTTTTTTGCAGGCGTTGTTCTGAGCTGTGAACCTGTTCGCCTCGCTTCCAAGGAACAGGCGGCTGAAAAGACAGTGGAACTCGTAAAAGAAATCGGCTGCGATGGGGTGATCTTGACCAAGGAAGGATTCGGTAATCCGGATACCGACCAGATGCTTCTCATTGACGGACTTGAAGCCGAAGGGATTAGGTGTTGTGGAATTACTGATGAATTTGCAGGGGCCGACGGCAATTCTCAATCCCTTGCCGATGTGAGTCAGAAAGCGGATGCCATGGTGTCAGTCGGCAATGCCAATGAGCGTGTTTTTCTGCCGCCGATGGATAGGTTGATCGGGCCATTTGAAAATGTCAGCCAGCTGGCAGGCGCATATCCCCAGTCCATTCATGATGATGGCAGCCTCGAGATCGAGTTGCAGGGGATTATCGGCGCCACAAATGAATTTGGCTTTTCACATTTGAGTTGTCGGGAGATCTGAAATGGCTGAGAATATTCCTGTTATCCATTTAATCAACCAGTTTTTTGGGGGAATCGGCGGGGAAGAAGCGGCGGATTACAAACCAGATCTTGTGGAGGGAGCCAGAGGGCCGGGCAAACTTCTGGAAAAACTCTTTCCGGAATTCAGTATAGTGGCAACCCTGATCGTGGGAGACAACTATATTGCCACCCATACCGAAACAGCAGTTTCGCAAATAGTCGAACTCATCCACTCAAGGATGGATGTGAGTGCGGAAGAGAGGCCACAGCTGCTCTTTGCCGGTCCCTGTTTTAACAGTGGACGATACGGACTTGGTTGCGGAGCTGTCTGCCGCGCTGTGAAAAACGAGTTTGGACTGATGGTCATAGCCGGTATGTTCATAAAAAACCCGGCAGTTGAGCAGTTTCGAAAAGAGCTGCCCATCATTGAAACCGGAAAAGATGTCATGTCTATGGAGCAGGCCATCTCTTCGATGGCTCAAGCGGCAAAACATCTATTGTTGCAAGAAGAACTGTTGCCGGAACGTGATGGGGTCATCAGTCAGGGAAAAAGGAAAAACTATTTTCATGAGAAGACTGGTGCTGTCCGGGTGGTGGAGATGCTGCTGACAAAGCTTGCAGGTAAACCGTTTGACACCGAATATGCCATGCCTCTTTTCGAACGGGTGACACCGGCTGACCCTGTGACCGATCTGAAGTCGGCAAAGATAGCCCTGGTTACCTCCGGCGGTATCGTGCCCAAGGGCAATCCTGATCGAATCGAGGCTGCCAGTGCCGGCAGATACGGCAGCTATTCCATAGAGGGCGTGGAACGTCTTTCACCAGAACACTTTCAAACGGCCCATGGTGGCTATGATCCCACCTATGCCAATGAAGATCCCAACAGGGTTCTACCCCTGGATGCGGTTCGCGAGCTGGAGAGTGAGGGGCTTTTTGGTTCACTGCATAAGATTTATTACGCCACTGTCGGCAATGGTACATCCGTTGAAAAGGCCCAGCTCTTTGGTCGTGAGATTGCATCAAAATTGGTTGCCGACGGGGTTCAGGCGGTCATTCTAACATCCACCTGAGGAACTTGTACCCGTTGCGGCGCAACGATGGCCAAAGAGATTGAGCGGCTCGAAATTCCAGTTATTCACTGTTGCTCTATTGTGCCAATTTCAAAAACAGTCGGCGCCAATCGCATTCTGCCTACAATCGCCATCCCCCATCCTTTTGGTGAGCCGAACATGAGTCTTGAGGATGAACAGAAGCTGCGAAAAGAGCTTGTAATAAAAGCACTGCAAGCTCTATGCATTGGTATTGACGAACAGACCGTCTTTGAAGATTAGCCCCCGATTTATTAGGTATTATTCCACCGCCTCAGGCTCCTGTCATCAAGGTTCCAGCTCAAGCAAGCCCACTTTCGGAAGTAAGAGATAGCAGTAGGTCTTCCAACCCGCTAAAAAACCGATTTCTTACATCCTGTACATGGAGTGCCTCGGAGTAATCGATGATTATCTTGTCCTGGTCCATATATCTTGCAGGTTCGACCTGCAAGGCGTAAGAGTTGGGTTGTTGGTCCCAGAACCACTCGGGAGAGCCGAATTGAATATATTCCACATCGATACGGGGCAGTTCTGACAACCGGGATAGAAGATTTCTTCCTTGCGGGCTGTTCTCAATACAAATGGCAATATAGGCGATGCGGTAGGTCAGCCTGCCGGTATCACTGGCAGGAAGAGGCTCGATGTTGCTGTTTTTTGGTTGTTTGTCATAGACGAAATGGCCGTAGCAGCTCTGCAGGGTATAGCAACAGGATAACCTTGAGAAACCGCTTACGATATGTTGGATGGGGACGTCTATTGCTATGGTGCCAAGGTCCTGTAATGCCTGTTGTCGGTCCGATGGAAAATCAGGATTGTCGACAAGAGGTTTGGTCAGTGCAAATGTTTCCATTTGATCTATAAATTGTTAACAGCTGCGATAGCCTGTCTCAAAGTTTAGTCCTTTATCTCTTTTCTTATGAAATGGTATATCGCTTCATTGACTCTCTTGGCCTCTTCATGCTGAACCCAGTGAGTTGCTTCTTCAATTAAAATCAAACGTCCATCGTCACAAAGATCAATACTTGGTTGCGCCATCTCCTTTCCCAAAAAATTGTCTTTTATTCCCCATATCAGCAATGTCGGTACAGTAATGCGGGGATTGGACGGAGGGGCAGGTGGTTTCTGAATCATTGATCGATACCAGTTAAGCATGGAGCTGAATGCTTTTGGTTGAGACCAGGCTTCTCGGTATTTATCCAGGTCGTTTTTTGAGAAAGTGTTTTTACGACTACTGTTTTTCAGCATTTTAGTCAGTAAATACCAATTACATTGTCGGCCTAATAGCTCGGGTATTTGAGGGAGCTGGAAAAAAAAGAAATACCAGCTTTTTAAGAGTTGGCTGAAATTGCTTCGTAAGTGTTTTTGTATTACCGCCCAGTGGGGAACATTTATTATGACAATTTTTAATAAACGATCAGGATATTTGCCAGCTACCCACCAGGCAACTGCGGCGCCCCAGTCGTGTCCAATTAAAAAGATTTTCTCCTGACCAGCAGCATCGATCAGACCGATCACATCGGCTGCCAGTTCATCGAGGCTGTAAGATGCAATACCATCTGGTTTATCGCTTATATTGTAACCACGTTGATCAGGAGTCCAGACCCGATAACCAGCTGCAGCCAGGTAGGGTATCTGGTGCTTCCAGCAATATGAATATTCTGGAAATCCGTGCAATAAAATGACCAGTGGTCCCTCTTCAGGCCCATCCTGGAGAACGTGTAAACAAATGCCATTGGTTTCAATAAATTGCTGACCCATGTATATCTACTTTCTTCCCGTCAGTATAACCTACCGGCAAGGCTACTAATATCAGATTTGGAAGAACGATTAAATCTATGGGTATCAAGCAAATCGCTCTAACTGTCGATATTACAATCAGCCTTGATATATCTGTTCTTAGGTCGTTATTAAGATTTAGATTGCTCCTCCGGGCTGGTTTCTGTTCCTGGTGGTATCAATTTCTTTTTGCAAATTGTCTCCACAATAAAGGAAATGAGGGCAATACCAAAACCGATCCAACCAAGCTTCAGTGGTATGACCTGGATCCAAGTGAGTACTATCAAAGCCATTCCAATCCACTTAGTGGTCACTGAAATATTATAAAAGATCATAGTAGAGTTATTCATTTTTCCACCTAAAGGTATTTCATTGTTATACTTATTTCTTCATATTCTTAATTATTAAATCAGCTGCTGCGTAAGACATTCTTTTATTGCTGTGACCTACACCTATGACTTCTTCTAATTTCCAATTAAACCAAGTTTTATTCGTTTCCGCTTCCTTAATAGCTGCCTTAAAAAATGTATGTCCTCTTTCCAGTCTATGCTTGCCCTGGGCCATTGCCCCAGGCTTTCTTCTAAGATATTTATGATGAGGATCATTGTCTTCTGTTCCTAACAGAATGGTTAGTTGTTGAGAAAAAGCTAACAACAATTTTTCTTTTTTAAGTCCAGATTGATTGAGACCATAGGGGAATTTAATATCAAACCGGGGAAAGGTATACCAGCCAGCATTGGCGGCAATCGCCATTTTAACTCTTGCTTGTGGCATGAACATAATATATCGATGAACAAATTGTGCACCTGCTGAATGTCCATATATGTAATAGTTATTGGCAGTGAGCAGGTTTTTAGATTTTATTTCATCAAAAACCTGCTCAATAACAGTAAAAGTCCATTCAGATTTATCCTGTCGGTGCCCATGTTTTGTGATCATGTTTCCTAAATTATAATTTCTGCTTTTAGGATAGTATTCTTTGGAAAACTCAGGAACTATTAAAATGAATTTCCCCCGATCTGCATGCTTAATCCATGAATTTCTGTACGTTTGACCATTTCTTTTTAAACCGTGCATCACAAAAACTATTGAGGAATCACTATTGAGCCCGCCTGGTTTATGGTACCAAACCTTGATAGGTGTATTGCCAGATGTAAAGAAAATAAAATCTCCAGAACCTTTTGAAAGGCGTTGGGATTTACATACGTTTGGAGTGAAAAAGAATAATGGTAAAATTATTGATATACAGAAAAGGGTCAGATCTATCTTTTTATTCATGGATTTTACCCGAGCATTGGTTGCAATGAGTTGAAAAAAAAAGAGCGTGGTCTGGTGATGGAGTTACCAAAGGACCATGAGCGGAACGATAAGGAGGCCCGTGCCGCAAACCTCAATATTTTTTTTGGTAGTTGTTTTGTGTTCTCCCAGCATGGGCGTGTGCTAATGGGATTAAAATCCCCTTTAAGTTTTTCTGTATTAGGTTTCATGCTCTAACATTCATTGCTAATCGAAGGCAAGGGCCAGGCCAAGAGGTAACGCCTGCAGGAATTAGGAGCGCAGGTAATCGAGGCACGAGACTCCGAATCTGTGAAGTGACCAACAGAAGCATCAAAAGGTTTCTTGAAAACAAAGCTCAAGCGTGAAGTCAACGAGAAGAAAAGTAAGATCAGTCCAATTAAACCTTTTCTAAATGTATTATTTTTCGATAAGAAAAAAACGCAATGAAAGCCCAGACCAATGTCCTGAAACTCATAGCGGCTACCGTACGGACTTCATACATTCCTCCCGTAAGTATGTGGAAACCTAATATTGCAAAAATAACAAGGGTTGCGGCAACAATAAAAATTGACATCCATACAGCCCATTGTTTTTGCATCCATAAACCACTTCCAGCTATAAAATAAAGAAATCCTACCAAAAAATTAAACCAAACCACAAATGGTACATAGTTGCCGGCTTCTTCCCGAAAGGTACCGTCAATAAATAAAACTGTTCCGCCGGATTTGATGGTAAGTAAACCAAACACAATTGAGATAATGGTAATAATCCATATCCCAATAGATCGATCTGATTGTATTGATCTCATAAAGATTTTCCTTTTAAATTTTTAATGTTGAACTCAGCTGTGGTGTTGGAAGCAAAGAAAAAAGCAAGAAAAACTATCAAAATACAAAGTTTCTTATTCATTACTCTGATTATACCCTATGAGGTGATTTCTATAAGAGGTTTAAACTTCTATCACCATTCGATAAAATCTCAATGCTGGTATGGGCAAACTCTTTGGCCACTGTGATTCAATCGTCATGCCCCAATTTTCGTAGATCCGGTGAGCAAGTTCATTGTTTGCAGAAACATCAAGGGATATTCGATTCGATCCACTTGCCAGAGCACGCTCTCGTACTGAATCCATCAAGGCCGAACCGAGTCCCTTACCTTGAAAATCTTTGTCGACAGCCATGGACAAAAGATAGAAATCACCATCTTCGATGGATTCGATAATTCGCAGCATTGGTGTAAAGAGAATTTTCACGGTTTTCATGCGTAAATAGTGGCAGCCGGCAGCCTCATTTATCGGCTGATCAGAAAAACGTCGGTAATGTTTGGAAGTATAGCCTAACGCCATTCCAACAATACGACTGTCATATTCGGCAAAAGAGACATTTTCAAAGGAATAGCGATGGTTTGGTTGAATATACGCCTTTGCTATAATTTGCGAAAACTTGCGACCAAGCATGAAGCGGAAAAACCCCTCGGCAGCTACGTTGAGATAATGACCACATGATAGACCTTCATCGTAAGTTGGCTGAGCAGCCCGTATGACTATCAAGGGTTTTTTCATGGCAACCAGATCCGGTTGAATTGTTAATGTAGATTGCTAAACGACACTATAACCTTTCTTGCCGAACCGGCACGTATAACCTGAAAAAATAGTGCGTCTTAAAAGAAGTGGTTTTAGGGTAGAGCTCAATGCTGGAGAGTAAGTCCTTAAATGGAGCTTTGCAACCTGATTCTTTTACAAGGTCCAGCATTGCTATTGGTGCAGTAGCAGCGGCAATGCAGCCTAAAATCCACCCAACATTTTTGGCAGATTGTTTCATACTATCGAAGGAAAGTTTTCTCTGAGTAAGAAACCCACCATGAGCAAGGTCATATCGGCGATAATATCGAATTGATTTATTTATTCTTATGACAGCAAGGCGACACTTCGAAAAACCATGCTGCACGCCAGCTCCTTGCAGCGTATTGTTAGCAATTTTTTATGCCGCCAAATGCCGCAAAGCACGAATTTTTATGCAGAAGCTCAACATAATCGAAACCAACTTTATTCAGCAGTTCCAACTGATATGTGACAGGTCGTGGTGAATCTTCTTTTTCAATATAGCCAAAAACCGTATCTCTAAAATCTTCGCCACCAAGAGAAAGTAAATACTCCTCGTAACGGTCCCACATAAGCGCCTGAATTGATTCAGTTTCATGAAAAACCAAATCGGTAATCCAAACACTTCCGCCAGGTGCGGTCAGGTCGTATATTTTCTGGAATGCCTTTTCCCAGTCTTTATCATCACGCAAGTGGTGTAAGACTGCTGCAGCCAGAATGACATCATACAATTCTTCAGGAAGAGAAATTTCTCGAAAATCACCTTGAAATACTTGAATTTTCCCAGAGGTTACGGATGCTACACGCTCTTTGGCTTTTTCCAACATTGGGAGACTGAGATCTACAAGGTCACAATTAAAAGATGAAGTGTATTGAGCGAGCTTTACTGTGTTATTGCCGGCACCACATCCAATATCAAGTACAGTCTGAATATTATCGGTAGTTTCATAAGCAGCTTGTGTAATCAACTCCATTGCCAAAGGAGCATCTACTGTGGCTGCCTGACCTGTCTCAATATTTGAAAATCTTTCGACATCACTGTCAAATCTATCTCTTATCTCATCAATTGATGATTTTGATTTGAGTGGATTATTCATATTTAATTCGTCAGGCTAACGTTTGATGTGCCTTATGTTATTGATATACTAGATATTATTGAGATTTTCCTTGTCTTTTTTAGTAAGTTTACTAACTACCAGATTGTATGAATTGTTTGCAAGATCAATGAGCATTTCTTCAGGCAACTCACCTGTCAGAGAAATTGTGATCCAATGCTTTTTATTCATGTGATAGCCTGGTATTACAGACTCATACTGACCGACTAACAGAGCACCGTCTTCAGGAATACATTTAAATGTTACTCTTGGAATTTCCTCGTGTTGAGAAACGAGAGCAAACATTTTCCCCATTACCTTATAAACTAAGGCCTCTGGTCCAAATGGATAACTCCCTTCAGATCCCTTGAAGCTTGCAAGATATTTTTCAACTGATTCTTTTTCCATAATATCAGTCCCTATGTATGCCTCCATTTTCCATGTATTGTTTTTTCGCTCACATTTTCCAGTTATTGCGATATTAAGTGCTAAAACTGGAAAATGTGTGTTTTGCAGATCGGAAGAAAGACGGAAAATAGTGAAGTTCAACCAATAAGAGCCTGCTTGTACTCTTTTTTTGTTATAGGATATCGGTGAGCAGGATTCCAAAACCGATGCTGTTGACATAATAGTCGTAGTTCACCAGGCTCTGGCCATATCCTGAGAAATAGCGGATATATCCTTTCAGGAAGTTATAGTCTCCCCATAAGGGAAAACTCCAGCCGACCTCAACCGCCCCTCGCTTAAATCCAGATTCCAGGTGATTGCGCAGCATGAAGCTGAAGGTATTTTTGCCGTATCTGTATCCGATTCGCACATGGCCATGTCCGAGATAATCGGTGATGTCCTCGTTGTCGTCATCCTCGCTTTTCTCCGGAATACGAAGCCATGGCTTGAGGCTGAAGGTGAATCGGTCATCCTGGAAGAACATATTATCTTTCTCAAACTGCATACTGGCATACACTCTGTTCCAGCTCCTGGAAAGAACGCCGCCCTGTCCATTTGATTGATGGGTGAAGCCGATCCTGTTGAGACTGTTTGTAAAGCCGAACTTTTCCACGTTCTCAGGTCTGAACTGCAGCCATATTTCCGGTTCATGGTTCGTTTCACGAAAGGGTGAAGAGAGTTGTTTGTTGTAGACCTGCCAGAATGAGACATTGGTATAGGCGGTAAAGAGATCGATATTTTTACCAAATATCTGGACTGCCAAGGGCAACTTGACCGAAAACTGAAACTGTGACTCGTAATTATCGGCTGTGATTGTGGAGTTATTGTATTGTTGGCGATAGAGTTCCGGATCAAAGCCGTTTTTATTATAAGTGGCAAATAAGATATAGTTGGGTTTATGAGCAAGCAGTGTGAAAGGGCGGGGCAGTAAAACAGCCTCTTTTCCGTTGTTTATGGTGCCCTTTTTGTATAATTTTTTACCCAATATGGTTCCCTGCCCAGGAAAGCGAGATTCCTGCTTGTTGTTCTGTGGATGTTCGACGTCCTGGAGGCGCAGTTTTTCCAGGCACTGCTTTCTCAGCTCACGTATGGTTGTATCTCCCGGTACCGAATTCATAGCCTTGAACATGCAGTTATTCAGCTCTTCTCCGGACGCAGCTGAAACCGGATTGACAGAAATTGCCGGGGCCGAGAAGAACAAAAGCCAAATAAGTATGTAGAGGGTTTTTTTCATGGGCTGTCTTCTCCTCGTATTTCCTTTAAGAGTTCGATAAGTGCCTGCTGTTTCTCTTCTTCAATCTCAAGTTCAACCATGGCCATCTCCGTTGTCCAGGTCTCTTCTGGAATGAGTTCTTTCAGCTCGAAGATATGATAGCTCAAAAGATGAAGAGCGATGCCGCCAAGAGGACCGGCAAAGCTGGGGTCACCACTTTTAAAAGTAGTTGCCATAATTTTAACGGTTGAGAGCTGATTTATACCGAAAACAACCAACGGCTTGTCAGCTTTGTTCTGCTCAGCCAACTTCTTGACCGTTTCCTGGGCTGCAAGACTTACAGCACCGGCAGCGGTTCAGACGAAACAGGCGGTTGACTCGTAAATTATTTTAGCTCCGGCTGCTAAAAGACAGGTAGCTATCGATTTTCCGGAAATGTCATCGCGTTCTCCGAAAACAATCACGTTCTTCCCTTCCAGGGTGGTAAGTGTATCCATGCTGTTCCCCCTACTTGAGGTTACGCTGAAAAATGTTATTTTACCCGATATCCGGGTCACAGTAAAAGAAGAATGCTCATATCTGTCTGATATTGGCCCTTTATTTTACCGTTTCTTCAACGTGAACAAAATGTCTATTTTTTTTTAAACAGTGTTGAGTTATTGCGGGTTCTTCTCCAAAATAAATGAAACCCCGTCCATAAGGTTAGTGCAACGATTGAGAAAAAGACTCGCCCGTGCAAGAAACATGGCTCGGTTCATCGATCCCAGTTTCATCTCACGGATGGCATGACCAATATAGGGTACAGCCGAGGGAATGTGTCCCTGGGTTGGGGCAAATCCCACCATGCCGATTTTCTGTATCCAGCTATCCATCTGCTGTCGTTCAATCTGCTTGGTCATAACGGCCATGGCACCGATCTTGCGGTAATTTTTTTTAGCCACATCACCTGAGCCGGCATATTCCATGATCTCCGGGTTTTGCAGTTCAGTGGCAAACCGGTCGATATCATGAAATGAAAGTCGCAGCTTCTCCAACGGCTTGACCAGGTAATGGCCAAAGACCGATTCATCGGTTGCTGAGGCCCCAACCGGAACAGTGCCTATACCACCGGGCTCCATCCGTATGATCGGGCTTTTGCCATCATCTCGCGTAATGAGAAAAGCTGTTGAAGCCAGGCAATCATCGAGTATGTTTTTTTTCTTATCAATAAATGATTGAAATTTCATTCCAAGCTTGGCAAGTGAGCCTCCACCGACAACCGCAACCCGTTGGAATATACCCGCCTGAACATATGCGGCTGCGGTAATAATTGCCGAGCTTGGCGCAGCACAAAAATTCTTAATATCCATGCCGGAGCTGTTAGTGCAATTGCACATCTCACCGATTGCCTTGGCCATGCCGCCACCACCCCGCTGATACCGGTCACCGCAGGCCTCTTCTCCGCAGCTGATGATAAAGTCGATCTGATCGGGCCCAAGCTCTGCCCGCTGAAGAAGCCATTTAAGGGCGAGGGCGCCGGAAGCTTTTGAACAGAGATTTTCAAGCAGATTAACCCCACTGAGGTTCTCGTCATCAGCGCCTTCTTGCCTGCTGTCTCCTGAAAAATAGCCACATGATATTTTGCCTGAATCGATAGATAAACAGGAGTCGTCACTTGCAGAGTCGCTTGTGTGTATCGAATCGTCAGCAACCTGAAGCAGGGGTGCCAAGTCTGAGAGAAGAGGGTGAGTTTTAATCCGTTCGTACAATCGACGCTGTGTATCATTGCTCATTTGGTAGAGCGGCGGGTTAAGGCAGTCGGCTATTTTGACAAGACCAAAAAAGCTCTCCTGATCAATGATTTCCCCAAAAGAATCACCTGCTGATCTGATTTGATCCATAGATACAGGGTGATCAGACCAGGGACGAGGGATCTGGCCGAGCTCTTCGGGGGAAAGATTGCCTATAAAGGTTTGATTAGCCGGATAGAACAGTGCCTCATCGTAGGAGCGAAGGGCGGCCCTGATTGTTGATAAGAGGGGTGGGTTGGCCCCGATTTCCCGTCGTGGTTTTGAGCCGTAGCGGACCAGGTCCGGGACATGGGCCAGGCAGTAAGAAGCGTTGCTGACAACAACCTGTTGGGTCATAGTGTCCGATTCTCCCGTGCTTTTTCTTCGTTGACAAAGAACAGAAGGATAATCCCTGCGATGAAAAATATGATAATTGAAAGAATAGCATTGCGCGACGAACCGCTCATGTGTCTGATAATTGCAAAAATAAACGGTCCCCAGACCGCGGAAAATTTATTGATGATAGAATAAAAACCGAAATATTCCGCAGGTGAGTCTTCTGGAATCATTGAGGAATAAAAGGAACGACTGATAGCCTGAGAGCCGCCCATCACAAGACCGACGATTGCACCCAAAGCAAAATATTCGTATGGGGAACGGATAAAATAGGCATAAATAACAACACCGCTCCAGACAAACAGTGATGTCATGACGGCTCGTTTGGTTCCAGTTCTTTTAGCCAGCCAGCCAAATAACAGGGCTCCGAATATGGCGACAATCTGAACAAGCAGCAATGTCACCATAAGGGTGGTGGCACCGAATTTCAGTTCCTGCTTGCCGTAGATGGTCGCCATCTGAATAACGGTTTGAATACCCTCATTGTAGACAAGAAAAGCAACAAGGAAGAGAAGAAGATGGGGACGTTGCCGAACCTTCTTCATGGTTTTTAGTACTCGTAAAATACCGATATGGAGATAATTGATTCGCCTAGAGGAAAGATTGATGCCAGCCGGAGGTTCCTGGTGGAATTTTTTTTCCTTGAGGTAGAATGCGGTAAACAGGGTGAAGAGCCCCCACCAGAGAGCAGCAGTCAGCATGCCAATTCGTGCAGCCATTGACTGGGACAGGCCGAAAGCATCATGCCAGCCGATTAAAACCAGGGCACAGCCAAATTGGATGCCGCCGCCGGCATATCCGTAGGCAAAACCTTTGCTGGAAATTCTGTCTTGTTGTCCCGGTTTTGCAATCTGGGGGAGAAAGGCGTCATAAAAGACATTTGCCCCGACAAACCCTATCTGGGAGATGAGAAAGAGTCCTATGGTCGGATACACATCCCCGGTTTTACAGAAGAAAAGACCAATTGAGCCGGTGACGCCAAGATAACAGAAGACAAGGAGAAACTTCTTTTTGGCCGAGCAGAAATCGGCAACAGCGCCAAGGGTTGGTGCCATCAGAAAGACCAGGAAAGCGGCGGCTGAAATCATAAAGCCCCATAAGGTCTCGGGGGCATAAAGTGTATCACCGATTACAAACCCATCAGGTCCGACAATCACAGAGGCAAAATACATCGGCAGTACGGCCACCGCAATGGTTGTCATATAGGCGGAGTTGGCCCAGTCGTACATGGCCCAGCCGAAAATGGTTTTTTTATCAGTGGTGGAGTTCATGGCCTTCATAGAGTTCAGCGATTTCTTTCTCATAGAGTTTTTCTATGACGTCTCTTTTTAGTTTCAGGGTCGGGGTGAGCAGACCATTTTCAATATTCCAGTCATCAAGCAGCAGCTTGACGATGCGTACTTTTGCGTACGCCGGGAATGAATGTGTGAGCTGATTGACTTTTTCAAGAACAATTTTATTCATACGAGTTGATTCAAGCGTTGCCGGTTCTTCGGGGTCAAGGCCAGCCCCGGAACAGAGTGTAGTCCATCGCTGTTTATTCATGACCAGCAGCGCACCGATATACGGTTTAGCCTCACCCACAGCCATGGCGTGATCAAAAAGATGATCGGTGGTGATGGTAAGCTCAAGATCGGCTGGCGGAATTTTTTCACCGGTCGATGTCACCAGGATTTCTTTAAGCCGGCCGCGAACATAAATCCGTTCATCATGAACCTCTACCACATCACCAGTATGGAGCCAGCCATCAGCATCAATGACCTCTTCAGTTTTCTGTTCAAGGTTCCAATATCCTTTCATAATACCGGGACTTTTCACCAGCAGTTCATTTTTCTCACCTATTTTCAAATGGGTATCTGGAAGAGGCGGGCCAACAGATGTAGGGACATTATCGGATAGAAGGTTTGTTGAGACAACCGGGGCCGCTTCAGTCAAGCCGTAGCCCTGGAGTAGAGGCAGTCCCAGTCCAAGGAAGAAGCGTGAGACCGACTCGTGCAGCGGGGCGCCGCCGCTGACACTGATTCTTATTCTGCCGCCAAGCCTGTTGAGTACTTTGTCGGCGACCAGTTTTCTTAAAAGCGGCCAGAGAAGTCTTTCAATTGGAGTAACGGTGGAGGTGCGGCCCTGTTTTTCCTCAAAAAGTTTCCAGCCGATAGAGACGGTCGATTCCATCATTTTCCTAATAAGAGCTGGTTTTGTTTCCATCTGCTGATGAATTTTCGAGTAGATTTTTTCATAGATACGGGGAACCGAAATAATAACTGTGGGTCGCATGGTCTGGAGATCTTCGGAGAGATCCTGGATCGATCTGACATAGGCAACTGAAGCACCGCCCATCATGGGGGCGTAATAGCCAACGGTTCTCTCAAAGGCATGGGAGAGCGGTAAAAAGGACAGAAACAGATCGTCTGGGTAACAGACAACGACTGAGAGGGTTGCCTCCACATTCCAGAGGATATTGTGATGGGAGAGGATCACTCCTTTTGGAGGGCCGGTAGTGCCGGATGTGTAGATAATAGTTGCCGGCTCATCCGGTTTGATGGTCCCGGGTGTCGGTTTAACCGTTTTTTTACTCAGCCAGGAGGAGACCTTGTTGCACTTAATTGTGGAGGAGTCAGATGGCTTCTCTTCACTGTAAATTAAACAATGGTCCAAGTCGGGAAAAAGTGAAGCATGGGGCTGGAGTCTTTTCCATTGTTCGCTTTCCTGGCAGACGAGCAGACGACTTTTCGAGTCACCAAGGATATAGGCTATGTTTTCAGGGCTATCCCAGGTGTAGAGAGGCACCACAATCAAGCCTGCAGCGAGGGCAGCCTGTTCAAAAACAACCCACTGGATGGAGTTATTTAACAGGATGGCAACCCGATCGCCTCTTTGCAGGTTTTCCCGCTGTAATTGGTAGTGATATCGTTCTACCAGTCGAGCAATGGACTGCCAGTCGTAGGTGATCCATTTCTCTTCTTTCTGGTCAAACTGATGAAAGGCCGGTTGATCAGGACTTCGTTGAACACGACACCGGAAGAGTCCGGTCAATGTCTCTGCTTCTGAAACTGAAATCGTATCAAGAGGTCGGTTATTGTTTGTTTTCATTGCACCCTCCCATGATCTTTCGCGGTCACAACTATGAAACTTGCTTGCCGTACCGTCTTTTACCGTTCTGACTCCTGACTGGTTGCTTTTGCCACCTCACTTTTGGTAATAGATGTATACATGTCGGCGCAATCCGGTTCCTGCAGGTTGACAAGGATCTTCTCGCGGACACGATCTCTTAGTGATATCGCGGCTGCCCAGGATTTGTCATTTGCTCTCAGTGGTTGAGAGATGTGTACCTGTATTGAGCCTTTTCTTGGAAACCAGGTGTCCCCCCGCAATTTGTCCCTGGTCCCATTAATTGTAATGGGGACAATCGGTACTCCGTTTCTTGCACTTGTGAGAAAAGCTCCCATCTGGAAGGGGAGCAGTCCAGGCATGCGTCCAAAGGTCCCTTCACAGAAAAAGAGCAGAGTTTTTCCTTCTTTTACCAGGTGATCGATTCCTTTTGCGTCGTCTACACCCTTCCTGAAGTCAAAGCGATTCACAAAGGTGACATCAATCCGGGAGAGCAATAGTTTCAGAAGCCTGTTCCGGCTGAGTTCGGCTTTGGCAACAAAACAGCACTGTATCGGCAGGATTGTGTTGAGAACAAATGAGTCCAGATAACTCATATGGTTTGAAGCAATAATGTACTGTTGCTTTTTTTCCAATTGATCTAAGCCGGAAACCGCAATAGAGCTGCCCGAGAGCGCTGCCAGAATTTTTCCTGCCAGCCGGCTTGCCAGCCATCGACCTTTTTTGGTAGGAATAAGGATAACCGCAACTCCTGTGATGAAAGAAATAAGGCCAAAGAGCAGCCAGCAGTAGAGGGCGTAAGCACTTTCTGCGGTTCGACGGTACATTCGGCTGATCTGGGGACCGATTGCCTGAACAGACATTCGAACGACCTGGAGCCAGACGGCACGGGCAGGTTTGCCGATTTTCCTGCTTTCATACGAAGCCTTGCTGGCCGATCGCCTGATTTTACCGCTTGAGGTTTTCAGGACGCTTCCGGGGAGGCAGAGCACGATATCATCCGGAGCAAGGCCGGTAATATCAACAGTTCTCTCAGTGATGTGCTTTCTCAACTTCTCCATGGTCTCTTCTTTGCGGGCTCTTGTTTCGGCAAGAATAACCAATCTCTCAGTTGCTGAGCGGTTGTCTGAGCTGCCAAAGGCAACAACGCAGCCCTTTCGTATTCCGTCTATGTCGCCAACGGCCTCTTCAATTTCATGGGGATAGAAATTTCGACCGCCTCGAATAATAATATCTTTTTTTCTTCCCGTGACGTACAGATCACCCTGGCTCATGTAGCCAAGATCACCGGAGTCGAGCCACGTTTCGTCAAACAGCTGTTGAGTCTGCCCGGGATTTCTAAAATAGCCGCTGGTTGTGGATGGGCCTTTGAACTGAATTCTGCCTTGATGTCTGTCGGGAAGTTCTCTGCTGCTCGTATCAACAATTCGTATTTGATGATCAGGTAAAGGACGTCCGCAAGCGACAAATTTCAAAACATCGTCAGAGTTGTTATGAACCGGTTCAGCACGGCCGGAGAGAGTAAAAACATCACGATTGACTTGATCGATAATAAAACTGCGTCCGATTGGCGGAAAAGCGAGTCCCACAGAGGATTCAGCAAGCCCATAGACAGGTGCGAGACTAGTTTCAGATAGTCCATATGGTTTAAACCGCTTGCTGAAATTGATAAGTGTTTGCGGGCTGACAGGTTCTGCTCCATTAAATGCCAGACGCCAGGAGTGTAAACTCAGCCCTTCAAGAGATTTGTCATCGATACGTTTGCAACAGAGTTCGTAGCCGAAATTGGGTGAGGCTGAAAGTGTGCCCTTATGTTTATGAATCGTTAAAAGCCATCGTTTAGGCCTGGCAATAAAGGCCAGCGGCGGCATGATAACCAGACGGCAGCCGAAAAAAAGACTTCCTAGCCAGGCACCGATTAAACCCATATCATGATAAAGGGGCAACCAGCTGACAAAAACATCATCAGGGGTTACTTCAGTGGTTTTTCCCATTGCCTGAATGTTGGCCAGCAGGTTGGCATGGGTGAGAACAACCCCTTTGGGATCTCCAGTGCTGCCGGAGGTGTATTGAAGAAAAGCGATATCAGTAGGCTGAACCTGTACCGGCTCAAAGATGTCTGCATGATTGTGCAGCTCTTTGGTTTCCAGAACAGCATCCAGGCAGCTCACCTGGGCACCGAGCAGTCGGGCAACCTGTTTCACTTTTGGAATCGTAATGAGGAAACGGGCCTGGGAGTTATCCAGTATCTTGCGGTGGCGCCGCATATGTTCCTCGATCTGGCTGGGCCGAACAGGCGGGTAGAGAGGTACGGGGATGCCTCCCGCCAGGAGAATGCCAAAAAAACAGAAAAAATAATCCGCACCAGTCGGCAGCATGATAGCCACACTGTTACCCGGTTGCAGGCCGTGATGCTGTAATCCGCCGGCAAGTTTTTCAGCTCCTGCCAATAGATCCCGGTAGCTCAGACTGGAGATAGATTCTTCACAGTATTCAAAGAGCAGATGCACGCTATCCGGGTGAGAGGCGGCATGAAAATGGAGAACCTCGTTTAAAGTAGTCGCCTGGTGCGGAATATCAGTTACGGCTTCTTGAGAGGCTGGTGGAGCTTGTTGGACATCCTCTTTCCTGGAAGGTGTTGTCTTAGAATGTTTGAGTTGTTCGAACAGCTCCTGTGGCGTTTCCGCTGTTGCCAGCAGCTGTTCGGACAGGGTTACTGAAAACTGCTTTTCAAGTCGAGTCAGCAACTCCATCCTGGCAAGACTGTCAAGTCCCAGGTCGCGGTCGAGCCTGGAGTTTAATGAAACGGATATCTTTTCGGCCCGCTCCCCATGCAATTCACGGGCTAACTCCCGGATCACCCGGATAAGATTCTTTTCAAGATCGGTATGATTCGTGTATTTTTGCTTGGTCATGTTATTCATCATGTATCATACCACCTGGCTGGTTGACCGGTTGATATTGCTGTTTTATTTATTCAACCTGCAAACTCGTCTCTTATTACAATTTTACCATTTATTTCTTCAATTGGAAAAGAATAAGCCGGATTTCCTGAAAGCTGTTGTCGGTTACCGATAGAAGAGTTCAAATACTTGTTCTAGTGGGTTGTAAAGCTGGGTTAGATGTTGAATAAATACATAAAAACAGATAGTTGTCATGTTTCATGTTGTTGTGGATGGTGGTTGGTGTCCTTGTCATTTTTTCCCTATCTGATATAATTAAACTATATCCGGCAAGTGTTATTCTCCAGGCCAAAGTGATTGAAGACAGGAGATATGGCTGCTGGGATATTTCATTGCTGGTGCTGCCTGACGAACAGTTGGTTCTTCAACAATTAACAGTGGGGTGAAAAATGGATAAAGGGCACTTTAAACGGCGTGATCGGCTGGTAGAGGAAAAACGGCATGATACATATCGGGAAAGCGGAAAATGGCCTGAACCGACGGTCTGTACCGAGTGTCAGGCGGTGTTTGCACAAGGGCGTTGGTCATGGAAGGTTGAGCCGCCAAACCCAAACAGGGTAGTATGTCCCGCGTGCCAGCGAATAAGTGATAATTATCCGGCCGGTTGGCTCGTTCTAACAGGAGATTTTCTTGGGAAGCATCGATCCGAAATTATTAATCTTATCCGCAATGAAGAGGAAAAAGAGAAAGGTGAGCATGCCCTTGAAAGAATAATGAATATTGAGGAAAACCAGGAGCAGACTACCATAACAACAACAGGAATTCATATCGCCAGACGTATTGGAGAGGCAATTGCCAATGCCTATCAGGGAGAACTCAATTTTCAATATGGAGAGGGGGAAAAGACGATCAGGATGAGTTGGAACCGGTAGTTCGGGTTTCTCATGTGAGAAATTGGAAAAAGGGGGATCCGCCGGCCCATCTGTGATTGGGCCGGCGGAACACTCACACCGGATGATAAGGTGTCATCCGATCATGGAGGATGAAGAAAAATATTTACTTAGCCGTGAAGGGCCTGGGGATTCATCAGGTTGTCTTCCATATGGCGGATTTCGTCGATTCCCGATACCACAATGTTTTGATCTGGAATTAATTTCTTTTTAGAAACTTTTCCTTCATAGTCAAGATTTGAAAGGATATGTTTCATGCAATTCAGACGCGCCGGCTTCTTTTCGTCTGACCTGATTATGGTCCAGGGGGTCAGGGTCCGATTTGTTTCGTTCAGCATCTGAAATTTGGCAACAGAATATTGATCCCAGTACTGTTGAGCGAGATTGTCAACCGGTGACAATTTGAATTGTTTCAGAGGGTCTGTCTTTCTCGATTCAAAGCGTGCATTCTGTTCCTCTTTTGAGACGGAGAAATAAAACTTGAACAACTTGATGCCGTCTTTTACAAGCATCTCTTCAAAAAGAGGGACATCTTTGAGAAACCGTTTGTGCTGCTCATCTGTACAGAAACCCATAACCGGTTCAACCATGGCCCGATTATACCAACTTCTGTCGAAGAGGACTATCTCACCAGCAGCGGGCAGGTTCGGAGCATACCGCTGAAAGTACCATTGGGTCATTTCGGTGGCATTCGGTTTATCCAGGGCAACAACACGGCAGCCTCTAGGATTGAGAAATGCGGTGATCCTCTTGATTGTTCCACCCTTACCGGCGGCATCCCTGCCTTCAAAGATGGCCAGAATTCGCATTCCTGTTGCTCTCATGTGTTTCTGCAGTTTCATCAGTTCAATCTGCAGTTCTTTGAGTTCGACCTCATAGTTCAGGTGATCCTTTTTAATATAGACAGGAACACGCTCAACTTTGGGTTTTTTCTTCATCTTCTTGCAAGCGGTCCCTTCAAGCAGTTTTACTTTCACTGCCTGTTGCTCACCATTCTTCCCTTTGGTCATTATTTTGATTAAACCGTTTGCCATACTTCCTCCAGATAAGACCTGATCTTGAAAAATCTAATTTTCTCCAACTGAGCGTTAGTCTGCAACATTTCCTCTCATTGTGCAAACTGGTAAATTATATCAGCCAGATACCCGATTATGAAAGGAATTTGCCAAACTTATTCCTTTCTTTCTGCATGTTCTTCAGTTCAATATTGCCAGGGATAATGATATTCGGATCAGGAGTAAAGTCAAGTGTTCTGCTCCGTCTGTTATACTTGACGCTGCTGAGAATCAGTTTCATGGTGTTGAGTCTGGCTTGATGCTTGTCATCGGATTTGACAATATACCATGGAGACTGGCTTGTATGGGTCTTTTTGAGCAAACGATATTTTGCTTCGGTGA
This sequence comes from uncultured Desulfocapsaceae bacterium, assembly GCA_964565605.1. Classification (GTDB taxonomy): domain Bacteria; phylum Desulfobacterota; class Desulfobulbia; order Desulfobulbales; family Desulfocapsaceae; genus CAZLGM01. The sequence goes on from CAZMFP010000026.1 coordinate 47,152, forward strand.
ATTCGTCCCACATATCCTGGGCCTGCAGGTCCACTTCGCTGAGCTTCCATTGTCTGAGCGGATCATTTTTCCTTCGCTCAAAACGTCTGTTCTGTTCTTTTTTGGAAACGGAAAAGTAAAGTTTAATCAGGATGGTTTTTCCGTCATCGGTATAACTGCGTTCATTAAAAGCAACTTTGTTCATGAAGCGTTTGTACTGCTTTGGACTACAAAATCCCATGACAGGTTCAACCATTGCCCTGTTATACCAGCTGCGGTCAAAGAGAATGATTTCACCGGCATGGGGGAACTGTTCGATGTAGCGCTTCATGTGCAACTCTGTCTGTTGAGTCTTGCTCGGTTTACCAAGAGCTACGATCCTGTAATGCTTCTCGTTCATATATCTGGCAACCCGGCGGATTGTGCCACCTTTACCGGAGGCATCCCGGCCGTCAAATAGTATGATCATCTTTTTGCCGACTTTTTCTACATGTTGCTGCATTTTGATCAGTTCTGCCTGGTAAGGAACCAACTCCTCTTTATTGAAGTATTTTTCCATGGCAAGTTCGAGGATTTTTTCCCGGTCTTGCTTGGTGAGCAACTTTCGCAGCTTTTTGTATTTTTGTGCCTGCAGCATCTCTTGTTTTACGCCATTATCCACGCTGTCCAGTGATTCCCGAATAACCTTGGAAACGTCTTTGTTGAATGAACCAGTATCCTTGGATGTGCTTTCTTTCTGCTGCCGTTTGCTTTTGCGTTTTTCCATTTTTTCTGTTCCGTCGATGAGAGTGAAAGTGAGCGAACAGGCGGATACTCCCGGAAACTGAGTTTAAACAAACCAGAATTCCAAAGAGCCAATCTCAGCCCTGGCCAATAAATAGATAAAGTATATCACTATTGCACAAACAAAGAGTAGGAGTCAATACGGAATGATTTGGTATGGATTAGGTATGTGATATACCTAATATGGCAGCATGTGTCTGGGAATTCATCTCTGTATTTCCGCCGAGCAAGCCCAATGGGAAATATTTAAGCAATTACTCGAGTTGCTGAAGGAGGGTTTGCAGATTCACCTTTTTATTGGTAATTCCGCTTTTTTTACGAATATTTCGTCTATGAGTGTAAACAGTGCCTGGTGAGAGGTTAAGGAGTTCGGCGATTTCTTTTGAAGAGTGACCACTTTTCACCAGATTGACCACCTGGAGTTCGGCAGGGGTCAATTTGGAGTAAAAAGATGAGATGTTCTGGGCAAGCGGTGAAGTGATCTGGCGCAGGTTGGTTTCAATTGACTCTATAATCTGTTTCTGAGAGTTGCCAACATGCTTTGAGCGTAGTTTTGAAAAAAACGGCAGTACCTGGTTGTCGATGTTGGACTGAATCTGTTTGTTAATCTCTTCTCTGTCGGCTTCCCGCTGTTTAAGAAGAACTCTTAAAGCAGCATTGGTCTCTTCCAGTTCTTGACCCCGTTTCTTCAAGTGTTGTTGGATATCAATCTGTTCACTGATATCTTTTCCAATGAGCACATAACCTAAAATTTTGCCGTCATCACCCCGAATGCCAAAGATATTTGATTCGATGTGGGTGCAGGAGTCTTCGGAATGAACAGTATAGGTGAAATTGAAACTGCCCTTATGGTGGATGTAATCGATTGCATTGTTGAATTGCTTCAGGGAGACGCCTTCTTTTGAAAAAATCGTCTGGATCGAGTGTTTATTGATGTCTTTGAGTGAATAGCCAAAGAGCATTTCCGCTTTTGTGTTTGAATGGAGTATCTTAAAATCCAGGTCTGTGATGACAAAGGCAAGATCAGTTGCAGAGTGCATCATTGCCTCGAGGATAATCTTATTGTTCAACTGCTTTTTCACAGATTGAAGTTGAACCACCTGGGTTTCAATAACCTCTTTAAGCAGGCCGATATAGTCCGATTTAAGCCCTTTTATTATATCAGTTTCCGTAACAATGCCGCCTATCTTGCCGTTATCCTTTAAGATAACCAATCTGCGGACCCCTTTCTTTCGGATGAGTTTAGCGGCTTCATGGGCTGAAATGTTTTGTGAAACACAGAGCACGGGCTGGCTCATAACTTCATGGAGAATAGTGGAGTCGATGTTGATCTCTGAATGAACTAGGCGGACAATGTCACGTTCTGTTACAATTCCAATCGGTTTTTTCTTCTCAATGACCACAACTGAACTGATATGATTCTTGTTCATCAGCTTCATGGCCATTGAGACACTGTTTTTCTTTTTGAGAGTGATAACTTTTTTTGTGGCAATGTGGCTGATTTCATTAAATGAAACGAAGTACTCTATCCCAAGTCCATGAAGAATATCAGTTTCTGTAAGGATTCCAGCTAAAGTCCCGTCTTTATGAATGGCAATAAGGTGGCGGATTTTATGGTGGAGAAAGAGGAGATAGGCCTCATGGATATTGATGTTCAACTCAGCTGTCACAGGATCTGTGGTCATCACTTCTTCCATGACCATTTCCTTATCAAATGAGCCTTCAATCTTTTTTTTCAGCAGGGAACGTTCCGTGAATATGCCTATTGGATGATCATTGCTGGTGATAATCAGAGCGCTGATATGATTCTTTTCCATGAGGTGGATAGCATCAGCTATTCTTGTGTCTCTGGAAACTGTAATAACAGGTGATGTCATCAATGAGCTGAGCAGAATCATGATAAATAAGAGATCGTTTTGCAGGGATAAGGTATTAAAATAAGTAATAGAGTTGCAAAATCATACGTTTTTACTATATCCTGAATAGAGAGGAAATAAAAGAACTTGCATAGCATCAGCAACGATGATGGGCCATTGTGAAGTATTGCTTAACCGAAGTTTGAACTTGATGAGAGCTGCATGTGGTTATCCAACATTTTTATCTGTTGGATAAAACGTAAAGGTCGCTCCAAATGGTGGACATGTCGGATATGATTCGGAAAGAGCCTGAGGTCTGGGCAATTGGCGGGGGCAAAGGAGGAACCGGTAAAAGTTTTATTGCTTCCAATGTCGCTACATGTCTGGCCCAAAAAGGTAAAAATATAGTCCTGATTGATGCCGATTTTGGCGGGGCAAACCTTCATACCCTGCTCGGTGTACCAAAGCCAAAAGAGACCATTACCGATTTTTTTCGAAAAAAAATTCCTTTAAATGACTTGATTGTTGCCAGTAGTGTGCCCAACCTTGGTCTCATTGTTGGGCCTATCCGTTCATTTGAGCCTGACAGTATAAAGTATGTGCAGAAAATCAAATTGCTCAACCATGTAAAAAAAATAGATGCAGATATTGTTCTAATGGATCTGGGGGCTGGGACGCATTTTAATATTGTTGATACTTTTCTTCTTGCCGATAAAAAGATAGTTGTCACACTGCCTCAGATCACTGCCATGGAAAATATGTACTCGTTTCTGAAAAACTCCTTTTTCAGGAGATTGATGCGGGCCTTTGTTGAGAACCGTTTAAAATATGTAATTGATAATGCCATTAAAGACGGGAAGGAATATGAGCTTGGCAATATGCAGCAATTTATCACATTTTTATCCGGTATCTCGGAAGAGTCAAAAAAGATAGTGAAAAATGAACTGGCAACCTATCGAATTAATATTGTCATCAATCAGGCAAGGAGCAATAAGGATATAACGCTTGGAAATTCGATCAAAAGCGTGTGCATAAAATATCTTGGCTTCAAAGCGGTCTGTGTCGGTTACATAGAACAAGACGATACGATTCCCATGGCTGTAAACAAGCAACAACCCTATTTGCAGATCTATCCCAAATCGAGATGTGCGGCAAAAATTGAAAGAATTGCAGATAATCTTTTGAATAATAAACAGATGCGAGTGCAATTGTGATGCAAAATCAAGAAAAGCTGTCTGAATACTATGACATTCTCGAGTTGCCGGAAGACGCGACCTGGTCGGAAATCAGAAAATCATATTGCAATTTAAGAGAACTCTACTCTGATGATTCTGTTGCGACTCTGGCCATTAATGAGGATATGCTCGAAGCCCGTGGGGCAGAGATATTGGAACAGATTGATGATGCCTATCTTCATCTTAAGGAACACTTCAAAGAAATACGGCTGGAAAATGAGAAAAAGATAGAAGAAATAATTTCAAGTATAGGTGTTTTTAACGGTAAAACGCTAAAAAAAATACGTGAAGCGCTCAATATTGATCTTGTTGATGTGGCCATTTCATCAAATATACAAATAAATCATCTGAAAAATATTGAGACTGAACTCTATGGCGCATTACCCAACGATGTTTACCTCCGTGGCTATCTCATTAACTACGCCGAATTCATGTCGTTGGATCCCGCAAAGGTCGTTGAGGATTATATGCAGAGCTATCAGGAATGGCAGAAAAGTACTCGGGATTCCGAGAAAGATGTTTAGGGAGGTTGTGCTTTTTTTCAGTTAAGGTGCCTGACTGGGCATCCTCACGCGGAACCGATTGAATAGCGAGAAAGAATGGTGTTGAGTTGGGCGCGGTGTTCTTCGTCGAGTTCTTCAAAAAGGATACCAAATCGTCTGGTTGTTAATACAGACATCTCAGTACTTATATTGCTGACATTGGAGTTGACAATTCGGCAGGGGATATCGTTAATAAAGACTTTATCCTGTGCTATTAAGATATCAAGAGTGGTGTCTTCACCGGTCAATGGATCGTTCATAATCGCTGTTAGCCCGATGCCGTTCTTGCTGAAATCAAGGACGCGGCAGGGTACTTTGTCAAGAAAAGCTACAATTTCTTCATCAACAGCGTATCGGGGCTCTTGTCGTCGCTCGTGTTGAGAAGATGTAGTGTCTTTCTGTTTTGTTTTCTGTTGATTTTGGATATCGCTTGATTCCATTCAATTCTCCCTGTTTGCGAAATACCTATCCTCCATTCTAATCAAAGAATACTATAATTATTTGATTTTTCAACAATCAAGCGTCGTTTCCTGAAATAATTTCTTGTTTTCACGATAAAAATCACGATTTTTCACCTATTTTTGATCAAGTTCCGATATTTAAATGCTCATTAATCCTTGAGGATGTACAGGGTGTTTTGATTCAAATAGGATATCTTTTGTTCCAGTTGTTTCTGCTCATGTTGCCCGTGATCAGCAAGTAAGATGCATTTATTATATCTTGAAATAGATTGTCAAAACGCATACCTACATTGTGGTATGGCAGTTTTCTTCTTGACATTTGTTTTCTCATGTTATCAAAATGGAAACTTACAATTCTTTTCCCTCCAGAGTAAAGCAGCTTTGGAGCGGCGAGCAAATCATCATGCTAAGAGGGGGCCTTCTATGAAGATGTGTAAATCTGGATTTGTAATGGCAGTCACTGCTTTGGCGGCCATAGGCCTGTTATTGCCGACTGGTGTGTCGGCGAAAGCAGGAAAAAAAGCAAGAACAATAAAACCATGTCTCGAGTGTCATAAAAAAGACAAGCCCAACTATATTCGTGGAAAGTTGGGTGGTGTTTCCATGAAGGCGGAGACCATCAAGATCAAAACCGGCCCTGGAGGGAAAACGACCTGGCTTGTCAAGTTTGATGAAGACACCAAGTTGAAAGGAGCAAAAGCCTTTAACAAGATCAAAAAAGGCAAAGAGGTCCTTGCCAAATTCAAGATGGATGACGGCCAGCTTTATGCCAGTTCTTTTTCCGTGAAGAAACCGGCAAAACTCAAGCCGGAAATGGTTCTCAAGGTTGATCAGGTAAAAGAGATCGTTGCCAAGGGTCCGGAAGGTAATTTCTTAATGGTCGACGCCCGGCCTGGTCCCATGTATCTGAAGGGACATATTCCGGGTTCAATCTCCATCTACAATGCCGCGTTTAAAAAGAATGTTGATAAACTGCCAAAAGATAAGAACAAATTGCTTATCTATTATTGCGGAGGGCCTACCTGACGCCTGAGTCCCGCATCCGCCCGTGCGGCGGTAAAACTTGGCTATAAAAATGTCAAGGTGTTCTTTGGTGGTTTACCTGCCTGGAAAAAAGCAGGAATGCCGGTTCTCTCCACTGCTAAAATGTTGAAGAAGGGAATCGATGAAAAAGCCGGTGCGGTTATCATCGATCTTCGTGCAGCCGATATGGCGGCTAAAAGCCATATTCCCGGGGCAGTAACCTTACCCGCGGCTTCAATTGCTGAAGCTAAAGCGAGCTTTCCAAAGAGTAAGGGCGCTCCGATTATCCTCTATGCGGATACGACCCAAACAGGTTTGGACAGCTTTTCTACGGTGCGCAGTTGGGGATATAAAAACACCTCGGTACTCAAAGGTGGTTTTACCGGCTGGCAAAAAGCTGGAATGGTGACCGAGAGCGGCAAGCTGGCCACCAAGATTGTTTACGTACCCAAGCAGAAACCCGGAACCGTAAAGGTCGCGGCATTTAAAAAGGCTGCATCCGATCCGACAAACAACGTTATTCTTGATGTCCGTATGGAAGAAGAAGCGGAAGAGGGGATGATCAAAGGCGCGCTCAATATCCCAGCTGATGAAGTAGCAGAGCGATTGGCCGAGATTCCCAAAGGCAAACCGATCGTCATCCACTGCTCAACTGGTGTTCGGGCCGAAATGGCCTTCGACACCTTGAAGGAACAAGGTATCAAGTCCAAGTATCTTTTGGCAAACGTTAAAGTGGCTAAAGATGGTACGTTTGAGGTCACAAAAGAATAAACTGAAGTGATAGCCTCTGCTGGGGGACTCATTAGCCTGGCAGAGGAGGTGAGCCTTTTAGAGGATTTACCTCAATATGTAAATGCCCCGATCAGTAGAATCTGCTCGGGGCATTTTTTTTGCCTGGATTTTCTATAAATCTGATTTCCACTGTTGCTCAGCGAATTGGAAAGGGAATCTGCTCATCCACGGGAACCAGAAATGGTCTTTGCGAGTGAAACGAAGCAGGTGAGCGGCTTTGTTACAACTTCTACTCATACATACCAGGAAAACCAAGTTTCTTACCTATGCTGAGAAATAGGGGAAATCAGTTTTACAAATAGTTTTCCAAAGGTCTATAGTGACTTAATTTCAGTAAAAGGATGGTTAGCCAATTTTTGCCAGTAGCTGCAGCAGATCTTTTGGTTTAAATGGTTTGGTCACATAATGATCCATACCAGCTTCACGGCATTTCTCCTGATCTCCACTCATGGCATGGGCCGTCATGGCAATAATCGGTATATGTCCACCCCGGAGTCGGTTGGTTAAACCCGCCGGGGCAGCATCAATAAACTGACCCTGTTCGCAGCTGCGGATGATTCTCGTTGCTGTTAACCCATCCATTTCCGGCATCTGCACATCCATCAGTATAGCATCAAAATAATGATCAACCAGGATCATGAGAGCCTGATATCCATCTTCAGCCTCAATAACTTCATGGTCACCCTTGGTTAATACAATCCGGGCAATATTTCGATTGACCTTATTGTCTTCAACCAGAAGGATACGTAAAGGCAACCTTTCTAACGGCAAATCAGAAACCGCCTTATCAGGTGCTGATTCGTGCTTGTCAAGAGTCTGAACACACACCGTAAAGGTGAAAGTGCTGCCCTCATCGAGTATTGAACTGACGGTTATATCTCCTCCCATTAACAGACATAACTTTTTGCAGATGGCAAGCCCCAGGCCGGTTCCACCGAATTTGCGTGTGATACTTGCGTCTTCCTGGGCAAAGCTGTCGAAAATTGAATGAATATTCTCAGGTTTGATACCGCAGCCGGTATCTTTTACAGTAAAAATGAGTTCTAATTCTCTATTTTCTCGAGATTGCTGGTGAACGTCGACGGAGACATGACCGTCTTTGGTAAATTTTATTCCATTACTCACCAGGTTAAGCAGAACCTGGCGGATTCTCAGGCTGTCACCTACAACCTGTTCGGTAATATCCGGGTCAATGGAACTTATTAGTTTGACTCCCTTATCTATTGCCATAACGTTCATGGTCATCAGGGTGGCTTCAACAACTTCCCGGATATTTAATGGACGGTTCTCAATCTCCAATTCACCAGCCTCTATTTTTGAAAAGTCTAGAATATCGTTGATGATTCTTAGAAGCGCATCGGCTGATGTTTGAATTGTCTGGAAAAATTGAGTGTTTTTCTCCTTGTCATTCAGGTCTGATTCCAGGGCCAGGCTGGTCATGCCGATAATTCCATTCATGGGTGTTCTGATTTCATGACTCATATTTGCCAGAAACTGGGATTTGACTCTATTTGCATCCTCAGCATCTTCTTTGGCTTGCTGCATTTCCAGTTTTGCTTCTTCAAGCTGTTTATTGGTTGTATTGATCTGTCTGGCAATCAGCACACTGATTCCAAAAACCGAAATACAGATAAGTCCGACAAGTATGATTTCCAAATAGTGGTAGAAAAATTTTTTCTCCTCTATTTCCTTGTTGAGCTGTTCAACTTTTTGATAGCCGTAATAGAAAAAACGATTGGCATTCTCTTTAATTCGCACAAAGAGTGAGTTTGTTGATTTGATCTTATTCTGGATCTGCTTCATAAGAAGCAACGTATCCACCTGATCGTTGATGTAGGATGTGTTTCTCTTTAAAACCAGGACTGCGATCTTCTCAATTCGTTCCTTAATTGAGATCAGCTTCGGTTTGAGATCGATAACTTCCAGAACGGCTCCTTGGCGATCATGTCGTGTATATGAAATGGTGTGCTTAAACTCGTAAATATCATCAAGGTTTAAACGGGTTGTTACGTCCAGGTCACCACCATTTTCAAGAACTTTAAATGCGTAGAGGATGCTTGAGTAGTTTGACAGAATATCGTTCAATATTTTTTTATGTTCTCTGTTGTCGAAAGAATTAACAAGAGAGAAATAGCTGCGTTCAAGTTGACCAAGTCTCGATATGATCTGTTGGCCGATACTTATTCGGGCCCGTTCATTTTTCACTTCATTGTCGAAGTTTTCAACCAGGCCCAGAAAAAATACATGCACAGAAATCAACAGAAAAAAACCGACAACAAAAGTGGCGCAGAGTGTGAAAATATACTTATAAACCGGAGTGTTTAATCTCATTTTATTCTTTTTTAATGAGCCAATGAATTACTGCATACGGTCAAGTATTGACATTTCCAAACCTTGAGTATTTAAACCAGAACCCGTGACCTTCGTGGTATGCCGTTAATTGCCTACACCCTTTTTCGGTTCAGGCAGAGAATCATAGGTTACCAGGATAAATTGTCTGATCAGTTGTTATTCAGTTTAGACAACTTTTAAATGTCTAATTTCCCAAAGTGCCCTTCAGTTTAATCGGTAAAGCCATAATCTTTGAAAACTTTCTGTCCTGTTTTCGAAGTCGCCAGTTTCATAAATTGTCTGGCCAGCTCAGGTTGCTTAGAAAAGGTGAGTAGATTTATGAGCAACTTGTTTTTTGGTGCAATGGATTCATCGAGATTGAGCGCATCCATTTTTCCTCTGTTTTCTTCAAAAAAAGCCGTTGCTTTCCAATTGAATATAATGTCCGCACTGCCGTCTATAAGAAGTTTATTCATGTTTCTGGAATCGGCTGCGAGGGTGATGCTGTTTTCCACGACCTGTTCAAAGAGACCAACATTCTTCAGCACTTTTTCAGCCTGTTTGCCGATACTGCAGCTTTCAGGGTTGCCGATGACAACCTTGTATCGGGAGTCTGTCAGGTTATTAATATCTGAATTGATTTTTTTGGGATTACCTTCAGGAACAACCATTGTCGCCTGATTATAACCAACTTCGACGAAATCACCAAGTAGTCCTTCTTGTAAGTGCTTGTTTCTATAGTGGGGTGAGCCGGGAAAATAGAGGTCGCCGGCTCGGCTCATTTTCAGGCTCTGATATAAATCTTCCGAACCTCCCTGAATAATGGTGATCGTACAGTTATGGGATTTTTCAAAAATAGCGGCGAGCTTCTTGATCGGTTTCACCATTGTGATGCCGCAGTACATTAGAAGTTTATTTTGAGGAGAAGAGTGTTTTTCCTGATCACTGCATGATAGAAGGAAAAGGGCAGCAAGAACAAGCGTTATGCACTTTTTTAATAAATTTACGAGCATGCGAAGCCTCCCATGAGGTTTACAATAATCGAATGGAAAGTAGAAAATTTTTGTACACGAATCTTTTAGTAAAGTTTACCCAAAATCTTCCTGTTTGTCTTGGATTATAGGTGTAATTTTTATAGAGTCACTGGGAAACTCTACAGTTCTGCAGTCAGTGTGAAGGATAGATTCGGGATAAAAATACTTTTCCTATTCCCCTTAACTTACAGTAGAGGTAAGAAGGTTAGTTTCTCAGAATGTATAATCAGAAGTCGTAGCAAAGCCACAGATCATGGCTGTCTTGTCTAACCTGTTGAGATTACTTCATTTCACTTGTGACAACTGTTGTTGATTTACGCCTTTAAGCTGACTTGCTTTCCAATCTGCTTAATAGAAGGAGAATCAGAATTAATATCGTAATCTATCTATACGGGTAGATCTATTTACAAGTGACATGGTTTGATTCTCTCAAATTGCCTGACAATAGAAAGAACACATACAATCACACTCACTGATATTCAAGTTCATATTTTTTCTGATCATCCATGATTCCCAGTCATGAAGGGACAAAAGGTATTGCCGATTTGGCTGTCTAACTTTCCGTCAAGGATCACTCCTTGTGGAGGATAACACATATATCATTCCTCGCTTGTGGTAAGAGGTCTACACTAACCTGTTAGTCAATAACAGAGGTATATCTGCATAATGTGAGATGGAAACTGGCCACATGTCTGAGAAATATCGGCTTTACTTGATTGATTCTTAGGTAATTGGTAATTAGAATTAAGAAAAAGAGCCGATTAAAAGATAAATACAATAGTGTTATGTGGATCAGATATGTGTCCTTTTGTGGTTCCGGACACTTATCATGGTGGAAGTGTAGGTGGCCGCATAAGCTATAGACAAACGGTTTCAGTTGAGAAGCCAACAGATAACACAAAATTCCATGTTTTATATGAATCGTCAGGCAACCGGCAGAATTTGCCAGTCAACAGATATTAGATATTTCTACAAGTCTGATATCGGTTTTTTATGGCAATTAGTGCGCGGTCATTTGTTGACTGCAGGGTTGTGTGCGATGTCACTTTTTGTGTGTATTGTTGATGTGTCACTCGCTGAGATTGTTTTTGCCGAAAAACTGGCCAATCTCAGTGAAGCTGATGACCAAATAACTGTTGTCGATCTTCAGCATTCTCGTACCGTCCAGTCAATTGGGTTCGACTTGCCCGACGGTACCCCGGCTGATATTACACTGATCAATTTAAATCCGAAGGTTAATCAATGGTTTATTCTTCGGCTCAACAGAAACGGTAAACAATTTCCTATAGAGTATCATCTTGAAAATCCGTATCCACAATTCTTAAATCTATCTCTTGATAAAAAATCGTCTGACAAATTAATTCTCACTTGGGACAGCATGGTGCTTTCCTGTCCCCCTTGGGATCTTTTCGGTGACAGCGTGCTTCAAGATGCCGTAAAAACCCGGCAGGTCTTTTCACCTCTTTGTAATGGGATGCTGTATCTTCGGAACCCAACCAGAGGACACCGAACAGCTATTGAATCGGTAACAGGTTTTTTTCGTGATAAATTGCCTGGAGGTGAAGCCATTGTCGGTTTTGTAAAAAAAGCCATATTAAAAGATTCTCATCGGGATGGTGCTCGCACAAGAATGGCGACCGAGATTCCGTCAACTACATCGGCACCTGATTTTCCATTACCGGCGGAAGTGGACCCGGACTATTCAGATAAATTGATTATCCCAGCTGAGCTTGGCATTCTGGTAGAAGATGCAGAGTCAGGTATGCTGACAGGACACTGGTATGGGGTTAAAAATAACCCCGGCATTTTTGTAAGCCTCATTCAACCTAAAGCGATTGCTGCCGAAGTCCTGCAAAGTTATTCCAGGTTGACCAGCCGGCTTGATCGTGTTGAAAAGGGAGCGCTGGCATATCTGGTCGCTTTTGACCTTGAGCATTTTGAACTTGGCTATACCGTTGGAACAGATCATCCTCGTGTGGGCTGGTCACCGCGTACAATAGCTAAAGTAAAAGCTCCGGATCTTGCCGGTCCGGATGGTATTGCAACTATTACTCCCCTTGTCCCCAATGGGATGATCAACCCTATCCAGGCTGCACGGGCTGTATCTACATTTACCGGTGGATTCAAGCGATCTCACGGTGCTTTTAAGTATGGGGGACTGGCTCAAAAAAATAGTGGCACTCACTATGGTTTTATAGGAAATGGGGTTGTTCTCAGTACACTTCAACCAGATCTGGCAACAGTGTTGATGCGAATCGGCGGTGAAGTTGACATAAAAACATGGTCCACTGAAGATGACCAACAGATCGATCAGGTTATGCATGCGCGCCAAAACGGTGTGCCCATTGTTGAGTGGGACTCAGCCTTGCAGAAAACGAAACCCGGTCAACTGGTAGCGAGCTGGGGAAGAGGTAACTGGTCGGGATCAGTGAACAGAAAACTGCGAACACTGCGTGCGGGTGTTGCCCTGCAACAAACAGAGAATAAACGTTTTCTGATTTACGGCTATTTTTCAACAGCAACACCTTCGGCTATGGCCAGAGTGTTTCAGGCCTATGGCTGCCGCTATGGTATGCATCTGGATATGAATGCCCTGGAACACACCTATCTGGCACTTTATCATAGAGAAGATCAGCATCTGCAAGTACAGCACCTTATACGTGGAATGAGTGTTTTGGATAAATCAAATAAAAAAGGTTAT
>CAZMFP010000027.1:0-54343 GCA_964565605.1 uncultured Desulfocapsaceae bacterium
ACACAAAGGGCTCTCCGGGCCTCTTTTTATTGATTAACTATGAGACAGCACTGATAGGTATTCTAATCTTGTATACTTCAGGGGACACTGATTCTTTCGCTGTTGTTCTAACCGGTCTATCTGCTTCTGAATCCTGCTCTGAATTGAACACCGCACGAGGCTTTAATGTTGATTGTGATAAAAAATCGATTAGCTCAGCATTACATTTGACAAGTTCTTCTTTTGTAATGCCTTTTGACTGACTTGTACTACTGTCATACTCGTCATGATGTTTCAAACATAAAAAAACGAGATTTTCTCTAGCGTTATTCGCAGAGTTTTGATCTATATGAGCAATTTGACCATGCTTCACCCCATCATCAAAATCATATGAAAAACAAAGAGGACATCTTCGTCTACTGGAATGAAGCACCTCTGCTTGAATTTTGGGAGGAATTGATTTTCTACTCATAATTTTAAAAGTTAACGTCAAAGCTCAGGGGCAAGCGGATTTGTTACAATCAACCTGGTTAAACCGATAAATATGATTTGAAAAATTTAACTCTGAATAACCGTAGGGGTAGTATGTCCCTTGAAACGCCTTGTTAGCCTTTTTTCCCTTGTTATTCAAGCCACTTGCACAACAACAGAAATCTGTGTACTTTTTTATGTGGCAACAATATTAAATAATATTAATACTAAAATGTAATTAATAATTGGTTTATTGTTAGAGAACTTAAATAAGTGGAGGACGTAAATATAAGAATCTAGGTATTTTAGCTACGCCTGTATCAGCATTCAGGCCAGACTCTAAACTATTTAATATATTGACTATTGCAGATCCTCTAATAAATTTGTCATCTTTTACATTATGTTGATCACAAAAAGATTGGCCAGCTATAACAAAATCCCACATTGATGGATCAATCATGTCTTGTCTTATTTGATTATGAATCTTTCTGTTATTATCATTTTCTAAAATCCCTAACGCCTCAGATGCACTTTTACCCATACATACATTTTCAAAATATAGAATACACTGAAGAGGATCATCAAATAGCCTTAAGGCAATTGTTGCTAATTCAAGACCCTCATCATAACTTTCAGGAGGCTCATTATTTAGATTTCGATATTTACTTATATAAAAATCAGTTTTTGTTGTTAAGGTTTCAAGGTATTTGTCAGCAAAGCTGGCAGATTTATCATAGCTTTCTTTCAGCTTACCACCTAAAAAGTTAATTTTGCCAATATTTATATCTGATTTAATATCAAAAGGACTAATGCCTTTTCTTGTTAATACTTCATGAAAAATACACCATCCTATTGAGGTAGCAAAAGGAACATCAATTTTAAAATATTTAAAAAACTTTAACTGATGTGTTCTTTCATGCTGTAATGTCATGCTTACCGCAGCTTGCAAATACGGATCTAACACTTCATCTTTTGGAAGTAATGGGTCTAGCATATCAACAAAAATGCCACAATATCCTGAATGTAAACCCCATAAATATTGTCCTTTTTCCAATGGTATATTATCAAAAATTAATTTAGCTACAGCTCCATATGTATTAAATCCTTCACCAACACCCCCAATATTTGGATCACGTCCAATTTCATCATTTATTTCAGTTTTTGTTGGTTCTCTATTATATTTAACGACTAGTTTTTCTCGGACTTTCTCTGAGAATTCATTTAGATAACTTATTTCTTCTTGCCGTTTAATTAAAACAGAAAGTTCTGAATCTGTTGGAAACCTATGTGCAATCTTAAGAAAGAGGATTCGTAGCATTAAAATATCTTTGGCGGATAGTTCCATTCAAACCTCCGTTTAATGAAATTATTCTTTGTGTAAAGATACCGTTGGGCTGGCTATGGGTTTCAGATTGATTTTTACTCTATGTGTGATATTTTCTATGGATTTTGTATCACTTCCAATTGACAATATTTTTAAATCAAATGTCCCTTGAGTGGTATCAGACTGACTTAGGACAAATTGTATTTCAAGCTCAAGAGATTGAATATCAAATAGTGGTATTTCGTTAACACTTTTAACATCATCATTAACAGATATAATTTCATTTTTGATCAGATTTATAAATTGTTTAAGCCCTATATTGTCTAATGATTGCATGATATCCTCCTGGAATCTATATTTAATTAGCCTAAGTTTGTGCTACTTAATTTATTAGTCGGCTAACGACCATTATCACCTGAAGCTGGAGTGCGTGGTATGGAACTGAAATCACATCAAAACTTGGAGCGTAATGAATACTTGACGGTTCGACCGGCCTCCAGTTTTCAGGTGTATAGTATTGTTATGTTAATTTTTTCATTATTATCAAATAAATACGAGCACTAGTCCAATGGAAAAGACTATCCAATGCCCTATTACCCAGACTCTGGTTTCAAGCAAACGAATATGGCGACAGATTCTGTCTGTGTCTGTATTTTCAGGCATGTCAAAGGCAGTATCTTGTTGTTCGGTGGCCCGTCGTGAATTTAAGAAAGCAACAATGAGCAGAAGTATACCGGCAATTGTACCTGGATTTGATTTGATATGGTCGATAATGAAATCCATTATTCACCCGCGTTTAAATGAGATGTTATTAAAGTAAGCCAAGATTAAAATAATGGTTGAGAACCCAGACTGTAATAGTTGCAAATATTATAACCGCAACACTCCTAGCAAACCAAACAAGCTTAGACTCTTTTTGCTGTTGTTTTTCGTTTATTACGTCTTTGGCATTATTGGGATGATTTTCTGCTTCAAGAATATTCTTTGATTTTTCTTCTTCAATTCTTTTTTGGTAACAGGTTTGAAGATATGCAAATTTCTCTCTTTGAAACCGAGATCTTCTGCCAAGGTTAATTTCGTAGGCCATTTCCTCGACTGGAAGAGATGCTATTTGTTCTTTCTTTTGGTCACTTAATTTGGCCATTTTCTTTAAAACATAACTTTTTTATATCTGGAGTCCGCTTTTGCCGGACTTTTATCTATTCTTAGATCGATTTTGAGGAATCGAGTCCATCAATCTCTCAATTGACAAGATTCTAACAATTAATTGATCATTTCTTTTTACCTCCATAGAGTACTAATTTGCAAGGACTTTCCTAACAAACCGGAATTATCCTGACAAATAATACTTGCGATTTTAAGCAGAGTAGATAAATAATTATCCATGTTATCTGGAGTCCATATAACATGGATAAAAAATATCGGCTTTTCTGGAGTCGACCACATCTTGCTGTAATATCGCGTTTTTCAAAAAACAGGTTTATGATCTCAAAAAACAAAATCGAATACATACTCAGTTCGTACGGGCAGTTCCTTTTAACCCAATCCCTAGTATCTCCTGGGAAAGAAAAGTACTTTGTATTCTGGCTCCGTCGCTTTCTCTCGAACGAGTCCACTTTCAAAGGCCCAAACTGGGAAGAGAAACTGTCCCAGTATTTACTTTTACTTGGCAAAGATCAAAATATTGCTGACTGGCAGGTAACGCAAGCCGAACAAAGCGTCTGGCTTTATTTCCAGAATTACCTTCCCGCTCAAAAAACCAACCGAGAGAGCAGTGGCTCAAGTTCGGGAAATAATGGACAAGATGGTTGGTTTGATAAACGGAAAATGATTGTGGATTTGGAGGAGTGGCTTCGTATTAAACATTATGCCTATCGAACTGAAAAATCATATATCAGTTGGTGCAAACGTCTGTTTAAATACTCACTTGAACATCATAGTAGTAACACTCCAGACCTTGTGTTTGTTTCCCAAAAATTGATACGAGATTTCCTTGCTCACATAGCCCTGACACACAACGTTTCCAAGTCGACACAAAACCAGGCTTTTAGTGCGATTTTATTCCTTTGCCGATATGTGTTGAAAATAGAATTGCACGATATGGAAAAGAATCTTCGTTCAAGAGCCGGAAAAAAATTACCCGTTGTCTTTTCACCTGGAGAAATAAAGAGAATATTCTCTCACCTTACAGGGACAAGCGGATTAATTCTCAGATTGATCTACAGCAGTGGTCTTCGTTTAAATGAGTGCATCCGGTTAAGAGTCAAAGACCTTGATTTTGACCAGGGATTGCTTTTTGTTCGCTCAGGAAAGGGAGATAAAGATCGATCCACAGTTTTTGCAAAAAGTCTTAGGAATGAACTTTCACTCCACTTGGAGAAAATCCTACACCTCCATAAACAAGATCTCAAAAATGGTTATGGAGAAGTATATATGCCGGGTGGGCTGGGGAAAAAATATCCCAATGCTTGCAAGGAATTCGCCTGGCAGTACGTCTTTCCCAGCAGAAATCTTTCACTGGATCCAAAAACAAAACAGACCAGGAGACACCATATCAGTGAAAGTGCGGTTCAAAAAATGATGAAAAAGCTCTTCGACATGCAAAAGTATATAAACATGGTTCCGTCCACACCCTTCGGCACAGCTTTGCTACACATTTACTGCTCAATGGCACCGATCTCAGACAGATCCAGGATTATCTCGGCCACTCAAGTGTTGAGACTACGATGATATATACTCATGTGGTCAAGGATATGCGCAACCCGGTTACCAGCCCTCTTGATGTCCTTGATCAGATGGCAGGTCTCTCATAAGAATTTGATCTGAAATCAACTTTTGAGTAGTCTAGGTTTAACTGTCTCCAGCACCCATGATAAATCTTTCTGCTGGTGCTGATAATATATTGATATAATATATCTTTACTAAAAACTGCTGTTTAAACCTGAAAAGATTTTCGCCCTCTGGAGCAACCACTGGCACTCAATAAATGGTCTCAATTAACCACGAACTGCAACTGGCTTTAGACTTTGTCCGTTACACCGGCTGCAATCTTTTTCTGACCGGCAAGGCCGGTACCGGCAAGACAACCTTCCTTCGCTCCCTGGCAGAGAAAACGCCTAAACGGATGATTGTCACCGCCCCTACGGGTGTTGCCGCCATCAATGCCGGTGGTGTCACCTTGCATTCTTTTTTTCAACTACCGTTCGGGCCATATGTTCCGGGCAGCGAAAGTTATGAGCGCAACCAGCAGAGACAGTTCAGGTTCAGCAAAGAAAAAAAACAGATTATCCAAAGCCTTGATCTGCTGGTGATCGATGAGATCAGCATGGTGCGAGCTGACCTGCTGGATGCTGTTGATGCCACACTTCGTCGCCATCGACGCAGCAATGAGCCGTTTGGCGGTGTTCAACTGCTGATGATCGGCGACTTGCATCAGCTCCCGCCAGTTGCTAAGCAAGGTGAGTGGCGGCTGCTTGAAGATGTCTACAACTCCGTCTTTTTTTTCAGCAGCAAAGCACTTGAGCAGACCAGGCTGGTAACCGTTGAGTTGAAACAGATCTATCGCCAATCCGATGATCAGTTTATCGATATCTTAAACCGGGTACGCGACAACCGCTTTGACCAGTCCGCCCAGGAAACCCTGAACAAACGTTATATCCCTGATTACACACCTGCTGATGGGGAGGGATGCATCACGCTCACTACCCACAACAGCAACGCTGAGTCGATCAATCGCAAAAAGCTTAAGGTTCTTGAAGGCAAACAGTGGGGTTTTGCTGCCGAACTCGAAGGGGATTTTCCAGAGCACAGCTACCCCACCTCGGGAACCCTTTTTCTAAAAGAAGGCGCCCAGGTGATGTTTGTGCGTAATGACCCGTCCACCGACAAGCTCTACTTCAACGGTAAAATCGGAACTGTCACACATATCTCGGGAAACAGGATCTCTGTTCTCTGCCCAGGTGACAATCAGGCTATTAATGTTGAGCCGCTCTGCTGGGAAAATATCAAGTACACTTTTAATAAAGACAACAACGAAGTCGATGAGGAAATCATCGGCTCATTTAAGCAATATCCCCTGAAGCCTGCCTGGGCTATTACAATCCACAAGAGCCAGGGGCTAACCTTTGACAGGGCCGTTATCGACGCTAAAGCTGCCTTTGCCCATGGCCAGACCTATGTTGCTCTTAGCCGCTGCAGAACACTCGAAGGCCTGGTTCTAACATCGCCCATCTCCGCAACAACTATTCAACCAGATGAAACTCTGCTCCACTTTGATAAGAATGTTTGTCAAAATCCGCCCTCTGAAGAGATGTTGCAAGCTGAAAAGATCAATTATCAGCAGAAGCTGCTGCTCGAATGTTTTGACTTTTCGCTTCTGAGAAACCGCTTGAACTATCTTACCCATCTCTTAACCCGCAACAGCCAGGCAATTCAGCTTCTCGGCGCCATCGATGTGGATCAGCTGAAACAACAGGCTGCCAAAGATATCTTTCTGGTCGGCGAAAATTTTAAGCGTGAATTGCAAACAATGTTTGCAGCAAACAATTTGCCGGAATCCGATCCCCATATTAAAGAGCGAATCACCAAGGCCTCCGGCTGGTTTCAAAACAGTCTTACAGGAGTTTTAAGCGAGCCGATGGTAAAACTTCGTTTTGATACGGACAACGCTCAAATCAAAAAGAGAATCAACAAAAGCCTGCTTGAGGTAAACAAAGAAATACAGGTGAAACTCGCCGCAGTCAGATCATGTGAAGACTCCTTTTCTCCATCTGGTTACCTTCGTGCCATATCAGCCGCCGAGATTAATTTTACGCCCGAAAAACCCAAAAAAGAGAAACTGCCCGATTATTCTGAGGCGGATATTGATCACCCTGAGTTGTTTGCTGAACTCAAGCTATGGCGCGCTGATTCTGCCAAAAAAGAGAATGTGGCCCATTTCCTGGTTGCTCATCAAAAGGTTCTCGTTCAAATTGCAGTTCACTTGCCCGACAGTCTTGACGACCTTGGTAAGATTAAAGGAGTCGGTCCTAAAACGGTTGAGAAGTATGGTGAAGAGATCGTGGCCATGGTTGCCGGCTATCGCAAAAAACATGGCATCAGTGAGGTGATTTTACCCAAAGCCGCTGCCGCATCGGAAAAAGCAAAAACAAAATCCACTGCCGACACAGAGCCGCAGGAGAGCCCACCTAAAAAGAAGAGCGCGGAGATCAGTTTCGATCTGTTTAATAAAGGCAAAAGCATCGAAAAGATCATGGAGGAAAGAAGCCTGGTTCGCTCCACCATTGAGAGGCATCTTGGTTTTTTTGTCGAAAGCGGCAAGCTGGATGTTGGCAAACTGCTCTCAAAGGAAAAACGGGTTGCCATTGGCAAGGCACTTGAGACTGAACAGTCCAGGCCGCTCAAAGAGCTGAAAGAAGAGCTGGGAAAGGATATCTCATACTCTGAGATTAAACTTATGCTGGCCCACTATAAATCCAGGAAATCAAAAGATTCATAGTGTTTCATGATCTAGCTGCCGGCAGGATTTTTAGCCCGGATTTCTCATAAACAGTTTGAGCGCAACTCGATAACATGTTGATTGCGCCAGGTTATTCTTAATCACAGTTGATGGCTGGTTGCTTACAAACTGTTCACCAAAGGCGAGCCGATACGACCACATCTGCTTTGTCACTGATCCAATAAGCATAGGAAACTATAGCTCATAGGATCGTTTCGCGCATATGCAGCCGCCTCGACTCGTGAGAAACCCGGATTAGATTACAGCTTTTGCTGGAATAACGGAAAAGAGTGAATGCGTATTGTATTGCTTTTTTCTCATTACCAATGATTCTCAGCCTTGATGGTGCAAGAGGTGCTGTTAGTTTGGCTGGCGTATTTCAAGGGTCACGGGTTATGGCTTAAAAGTACATCAAGGTATAGAAATGTCAGGCAAAAGAGGTATTATTATCCATAAAACAGTGATCCTTGACCGAAGGCTAGGCAGCCAAATTGACAACACCTCGTGTTAGGCTGAGCTTTCTTGGTAATCAGGTTCTTTTTTGTCGGAACTCTTCCTGAACCGGCAGTTCATCAAATCGGCAAGATATGCATCTCCCGCTGAATGGGGTGATCTCCTTCTACAAACAGGCCATTACGACCATCGATGGAAATGGGGTCGCCGAAATTGATTCTGCTGCCGTTGATCTCACAATACTCTTTCGATTCATACACTTTGAGGTCCTTGCAGCCAACCACGCAGGTTTTCTCAAGGCGGACGGCTACCACTGAGGCGTGAGAGGTCTGCCCTCCCCTCGAGGTGAGCAGGCCATCTGCCAGATCGATATCAATAATATCCTCCGGTACGGTGTCCTGGCGGATAAGGATAAGCGGGGCTTCGGGATCTTCCATCCGCAGATCTAAAATGTTTTGGGTTGTAAAGACAGCGAGACCTGAAAGAGCTGAGCCGGAAACGCCAACACCACGACCGAGCAGCGACTTTTCAACCTTTTTAGACTCAACAAAGACATTGAGGCGTTCTTTTTTCTTGATGGTAATCATATCCCTGGTCTGCAGCAGATACAGATTCTCAGCCTTTGGGCCTTCAAAGGTAAATTCAATTTCCTGGGGATTCCACAGTTTTTCATAGACCAGTTCCCGGGAGATAGCCAGAAGACTTTCATAGATCTCAGGGAAGCGTCTTTCCAGGGTCTCATCCACACTACGACCATCGATTTCGGCCTGTTCAACGGAGATAGGGCAACTGACAACAAGACCGGAAACGATATCTTCACCCTGATCGCCATAGGCATAATCGCCCCACAGGGCAACCCGCCGCACCTTTCTGTACGGGTGGGAGGTAAAGAGGACCCCTGAACCCGCCTGATCACTGCGATTACCAAACACCATTTCCTGGACAGTGACTGCGGTACCCCAGGATTCGGACAGATCCATGATCTTTCGATAGTCAAGTGATTTGGTCGATTTCCAGGAACCCAGTACTTTGTCTACAGCACTTACCAGCTGTAACCAGGGATCTTCCGGCACCTCAAGGCCTCGGTCCAGGATCAAACGACGGTACGACAGGGCCAGTTTACGCATCTGAGACGGGGTAAACTGGGATTTAAAATCAACCTCGTGTTCGGCCTTGGCTTCATCCATAAGCATCTGAAAATCCTCCCGGTCCATGCCAAAGGTCATGGCCCACGACTGGAGAAAACGGCGATAGTTATCCCAGGAGAGATATTCGTTTCCGCCGCTTTTCAAGCACTCATCGATCAGGTCTTCATTGAGGCCGACATTATGAATGGTTGCCATCATACCCGGCATGGAAATGGCCGCACCGGATCGCACGGAGAGCAGAAGTGGCTTTTCCGGAGAGCCGAACACTTTACCGGTCAGCTTCTCGATATCGGTCAATGCGTCACGGATCCGCCGCATAAACTCTTCTCTGGCTGTGGAAAATTCTTTGATCACCGGCCAGCAGCGGAAAACCTCGGTGGTGATGATAAAAGCCGGCGGCACCTTTATCTTGTCCCTTGTAAGCGTCATCAGGTTATACCCCTTATTGCCCAGATGGATCAGATCGCGGGTATAGGGGTTTGATTTATGTAAAAGTGAGACAGCCTTTTCCGGGTTGTAGGTCATCAGCAGGTCGAGCTTATCCTCGTCCAGCAGATCTTTCTGACGCTCCAGTGTCTGAATAATACGAACGATGAAGTTATCCAGGTGCTGCAGGCCGAATGTGGAAGCGATCAGGTCTCTTAAAAAGGCTTCGGAAAGCATATGAACCCGGTTGGATTTACTTGCCATCCGGATCTGCGACCGGTACTTGGTCAATAAATATTCCTGCTTGACCTGTGGAATAATGATGGAGAGGTTGTTCTGGTGGGTGTTGGTATAAAAAGCGTAAATGATGTCCTTAACACCTTCGGACAGTCCCCTGAAGATATCCAGATACTGGGTATAGGAAAAACGCCGCATTTTCAGCGAACTCACCAGAAGCGACAGGTAGATTTCAAGGCGGCGGGAAGTGATGCCGTCAATATCCAGGGCACGCATATAGAGTTTTAAACATTTAACAATACGGTAAAATGTCGCCTGGGTAATAAAAGAGAGATTAACAATTTCCGGCAGCCGCTCAAAGTAGAGATTGGCCAGGTTTTCCAGCCTGAAAGTGAGGCTGAGGCTGTCAAACTTTAATTCCCGGTAACGTCCATACACCGAAGGGATATCGACAGCAATATGTCGCTTATAATAAATGTCTTCTTTGGCCTCGAACCGCTCTTTGGAAAGAATGTTCTTCTTTAACCCTTCAAGCGTTATTAATAGCGCCTTTAGACACACTTCGGTCTGGCAGCTCTCCAGCTTCTCAAGGAGTTTTTCCATCTCCGGGAAGCCGGCCCGTTTCGCCTGGAGCAGCTCGATTCGCAGTTCCTGAAAACCGAGGTTGTACTTTTGGTACAACAACTTATACATCTTAACCAGTAATTCGAAACGGTTTCGCTCAACCTCGGAGATATCGGCCTGGCGATCGAGAAAAGCCTTGCGCTTATCATTATCCCACTCCAGAATATCACGCATGGAAGCAAAACCGAGCTGTTTGCTGATCCTTTCTGCCAATGCGTGCTGCTCATCAAAATAGGGCCCTTTTGCCTCGATCTCCGAATAGACCTCATCGGGCAGAAAAGAGCGTAATAGTTCTTTTTTGCCGGTTTTCCAGAAAAGAAGAATGGCCTGAATGAAATCAACTATCAGGTTCGAGCTCTCAACATGGCTCTGCTTCCTCAGAAAATGGATCAACCTGTCCTGACGGTTGTGAATTTCATCAAGCTCAGTGGAAACATCACGCAAGTCCCCTTCGGCGCCAATCTCATTGAAAAAGACCGGCATCAGCTTAGTGAACTGTTTGGTCAGGTTATAGATCGGTTCAATGGGATGATTGAGCAACTCGGTAATATCACGCTGAAACAGGTCGGTATCCTTAACGCAGGTCCCGGTAAGCCTGATATTGATGATCAGTGCCGAGAGCAGGGTCGAACACCATTTGGGCTCATGCATGATCAGGCTGAGCCAGACACGAATATTGGCCAGATGAGACGGATTGGTAATCGGTTGCCAGTCCTCGTCAACTCCCAGAACATTGGCATACTGAAAACCAAAACCAACTGTCTGCCAGAGAAAGGTTTCAACCATGCGGGAATTACCCCGGTCAAATATTTCTCCGCCAAGCACCTGGATACACTGAAGAGACGTGTGGGGATATTTCCGCACATTGGCTTTGAGCAACTCAAAGGTTGTCAGCAGAAACTCTTCGATCTCCTCAAAACTCTGCTGACGAACCAGCTGAACCAGGCTTCGATTGATCTCCCGTAATGTCTCTTCATGGATCAGGTAGAGTCCGGCCGTATCCATTATCCGAAAGAGATAGAGCAGCTTTCTGTTCTCGGCAAAGCGACTGACCGACAGCTCATGACCATGGCCTGAGATATCGAGTTTTTCATCAACATTCGCCAGGCGGCTGGGGATCTCTTTTTGATAGCGGACGATATCGATATGTGCAGGAAGTTCAAGCAGGTTGGCGAGAGCGCCAAAAGAATCGGAAGCCGGATCTATGGTGTTCAGACTCGTGAGATAGTCGTGCATGGATTCATGAGAAATCGCCTTAAATACAGATTCCGAATGAAAATCATTGCATAAAACACCGCATCGTTCCAAAAACCACTCCATGGGATCATCTTCAGACAACCAGTACTCATAATTTTTTTGGAAGATCACCTGCATCAATCTGACAAGAGGGGTAAAATCAAAACCGAGAGTGCCATTCTCACTGAGCTTGAGCAACCGCTCCGCAATCCGTTTCATAGGATGCTGGCCTTGAACAATACACATCAGCGCCTTTGGCTCATCGGTTTCAAGGGCAGCCAAGTCTGTAAATAAGCGGTTCAGCGCCGTCTGGAACCTGAGCAGATCATCACCATCAAACAGGTTAACCATCTTCTCAACCCAGCCGACCTGTGCCTCCGTTATCTGGGAAAGCAGCGTCTTTCTTTTTGACGATTCTGCAATCGCTGCAAAAAAGATTGAATTGAACAGACGAAAAGACTCCGGGCCTTTGGGGTGACGCTTATAACAGGAACTGTTTTTCAGGACAAATGACCTGAGTTGCGGAATGAGAATGGACCAGTTTTTAAACGGATGGCAGACCTCGTAGAGCAGCTCTTCCAGGCTCGAATGAATCCCTTTATATTGATCAACGATTTCCAGGAGCACCAGCAATTCCTGGCGGATTTCCACCTTTCCGGCTGTCTCAAGAAGATTAGCCTTGAGCGCTTTTGAATCCTTTATGGTGCCGATGCTGTTTCGGTTATTCATATCTCACCAGACCTTCAGGGTGCCTTTACGGGATTAATCGTAAACACTCACACTGCAATGAGTTGCAGCACACCTGGCCATCATCTTTTCATCAAATAGTGTTTTCACTTTTCTGATTACCCCTGTTATTCGGCAAATTGGAAGGGGAGTCAGCTTATCAACGGAAATCCAACTTTGTCGTTGCCAGTGAGACGGTGCAGGTAAGCGTAGACTCCGATCTCAACCGGTCAGGTGAAATCGGAGTCTACACTTACCTGCCACGACCTGCGGTATTGCAACGACTTCCTCTCATACATGCTAAAAAACCAAGTTTCTTCCCTATGCCAAAGAATGAAGGGGAATCAGATTCAATTTTAATGAAGAACATTCGCTGTTATTCATCTTATGGGCGAGCCGATCCGGACTTACAGTGGCTTATTCGCTTCCATATATAAAATCAGATCAAGCATCCTGTTTGAATATCCCCATTCATTGTCGTACCAGCACAACACTTTGACTGTGGTGCCGATCACCTTGGTGGATTGGGCGTCCACAATTGACGAGCGGCTGTCCCCCTGGTAGTCAATGGAGACCAGCGGCAAATCAGAATAGCCGAGATAACGGTTGCTGTTCTGTTTCAGCGCCTGGTTCACATCTTTTATGGTGACTTCCTGTTCAACTTCGATGACCACATCCACCAGCGATACATTGGGTGTGGGAACCCGAACGGCCAGCCCGTCAAATTTATTTTTCAACTCAGGTATAACAAGGGATACTGCGGCGGCAGCTCCGGTCTTTGTTGGAATCATCGACATTGCTGCAGCCCGGGCGCGACGGAGATCACTATGGGGGAAATCAAGCAGACGCTGATCCCCGGTATAGGCATGGACTGTTGTCATCAGCCCTCTTTTGATACCGAAATGGTCCAGAATGACTTTCGCCACCGGTGCCAGACAATTGGTGGTGCATGAGGCGTTGGAAACAACATGGTGACTTGTTGCATCATAATCATGTTCATTCACACCCATGACAAAAGTCTTCACATCGCCTTTGGCCGGCGCTGAGATGATCACCTTGCTGGCTCCGGAATCAATATGTGCTTTGGCCTTCTCGCCATCCCGAAATACACCTGTACATTCGCAAACATACTCGACACCATAGTCACGCCAGGGAATATCCGCCGGGTTCCGGTGACTGAAAACCGGGATTTCCCGACCACCCACAATAAGACTCTCTTCAGTGCCGCTGATTTCCCGCTCACTGGTGCCCATGATGGAATCATATTTCAGCAGATGGGCCAGTGTTTCATTATCTGTCAGGTCGTTAATAACCGCTACTTCTATGTCATTGAATAATGGGTCTTTGCCAATAGCCCTGAAAATTGATCTGCCGATTCGACCAAAACCATTAATACCGATTTTTATTGTCATAGCCGTACCTCCTTATAAATCACTGTTGCTCTTTGTAAATCTGTGTAAAATCACAGGAAACTCTTCTTGGTGTGTAATCTGATGCTTCAACGCTACTTTAATCTCATGACCATCGCCCTTTTGTAGAGTTCCGCATATCGGGAAACAACTTTTTTCCAGGTATGGTTCTTTCTGATCATGTTCACCGCCGCTTTCTGTATTTGCCGTATTCTGTCGGGTCGTGAACTATACATCTTGATCGCTTTACGCATAACGGAAACAAGCTCTTCAGAATCCTGGTTCTTGTAAGTAAAACCCGTTTCTTCATTGCGGACTTTGACCAGCCCACCCACATAATGAACTATGGGAATATTGCCAAAGAGCTGAGCAATGAAATCGGTGAGCCCACACGGCTCATACTCAGAAGGAATGAGGAAGAAATCACCGGCAGCATATATTTCATTGGCCAGTTTGGGCGCATATCCCTGGATATAGCAGACTTTACCCTGGTTTTCTTTTTGGGTCGCAAGCTCAGCCAACCACTCTTCTTTTTCTTTTTCACCTGTTCCAAGTAAAACGACCTGAAAACCGTCCTCGTCTTTCAGCATCTGCTGCAGTGAGTCGATAAGCAAATCAATGCCCTTTTGGCTGCTGAGCCTGCCAATGAAGGTGAAAAGGGGGAGATCAGGCGTATTGTTCAATATACCATATTGCCTGCCCTCTCCCACTTCGTTTATAGTATTTAACTGCTGCAGAAGACTGTTTTTACATTTCCATTTACCCGTCAACACCCCATCTGATGCTGGATTAAACGGTTCCATCAACCCAAGTTCTTCGGCCCGAACCGGTGTCAAAGCATCCGGATCAATACCATTGGTTACTCCCTCAAGAACTGCGCCCCGTTTAGCCAGGGCATGTCCGAGCCAACCGGTACGACTGTCTTCTGCTGTTTCTCGTAATTCTTCAGCATAATTTTCACTGACGGTGTTCAGTATTGCGTAGTCGGCTGCCGCCAGAAAAGGATCAAAACTATCTCCAAGGCAATTATCCGTGATCACCCGGCTGGCAAGCCCGGTAACCGCCTGGGCAAACGGTAGATCATCAACTTCCTGATGATAGCCAAGCCCAGCATTGTGAATGGTGACCAGCATGCCGCATTTCCTGAAAAAAGCCCGATACCCCGGATTTTCAGAGACCATGGCCGGCAACACAGCCGTATGACCATCATGGCAATGAATAATATCGGGCCGCTCGCCCAAGATCATCATCAAGTCAAGGGTTGCCTTCTGCAGGAGAATATTAACGGAAAAATAGTCGATATGACCCTCTCCACGTTTTTTCGATGGATCCTGCTTCTCCTCTTCGGCCGTGTAGGTATAGGGTGCCAGCTTCTCGGAAAAGCGGTCGGATTCAAGCAGCAGCAAGGTCACATTATCCCGTTTCAGCGTCCAGACCTTAACCCGCTCCCGTCTCTCTCTGTGGGCATAATTCATATCGACCTCATATTCCAGAGATCGATTTCTTCTCAGCGGATCCCGAACCCTCTTGAATTTGAGTCTCCTGGCATCCATGGAACCGTAGAGCGGTAAAACCACCTTGACACTGCTTTTGGGCCTTGCCGCTAAAGCGGTTGCCAGCTGTTCAACAACATCTTTTACACCACCGGCACCAACCAGGGTGCCATATTCCCGACTCAGCATCCAGATGTTCAGTAATGAGGACTTCTTTATAACCATGATCTTTTATGTATTTAACAACTCTTTTGAGGTTACCTGAGATTATTCTGTAATCGCCTTCTGCCTGAGATATACATCAGCCAAGGTCAACAGCACCATTGCTTCGCATACTGGAACGATCCTGGGGATCGCTGAAATGTCATGACGACCTCCCACTCGAATTGTCGTTGCTTCGCCATCCAGATTGATTGTCTGCTGCTTTTTGGAAATGGAAGGGATCGGTTTGACTGCCACTCTTACAACCAGCTGGTCGCCGTTTGATATACCGGCCAGAATACCTCCGGCATTATTGGAGACAAAACCGGTTTCAATCATAGGGTCATTGTTTTCAGAGCCCAGCATATCGGCCACTCTGAAACCGGCACCAACCTCCACACCTTTGACTGCACCTATGGACATCAATCCATGGGCCAGTTCCGCTTCAAGTTTGTCAAATACCGGTTCTCCCAGGCCAACAGGACAATCCGCTACAATTTCAACGATACCACCAAGGGTGTCACCCTTGGCTCGTACTTCTTTAACCCTTTTATCAATTTGTTCGGCCGCTTCATTATCCGGACAGAAATATCTGTTCTGCCTAATCTCGCCAAGAGCCCGTTTTTCCACATGGACCCCTCCAAGAGCTACCGTGTAGGCGCACACGGAAATATTGTGCTGTGCCAGAAACTGTCTGGCCACGGCACCTGCTGCAACTCGAGCTGCTGTCTCTCTTGCAGAAGCACGGCCACCGCCACGATGATCGCGAATACCGTATTTTTTTAAATAGGTTATATCGCCATGACCCGGACGAAAGATATCACGAAGATGATCATACGATTTTGAATGGGCATCTTTATTATAAATAACAAGAGAAATAGGTGTTCCGGTACTCCTGGGTTGCCCTTCTCCTTCAGGTGTAAAGACACCGGAGAGGATTTCCAGCTGATCCGGCTCTTTTCTGGGACTAGAAGCACCACCCTGGCCCGGTCTGCGCCGGTCCATATCTTCTTGCAGGGTCGCAGGATCAAGAACAATTCCCGGCGGACAGCCATCAATCACGGCACCCACACCCGTTCCGTGAGACTCACCCCAGGTTGTTACTTTAAACAGCTTACCATATGTATTGCCTGCCATTTATCCTCCTTATGAAAAAGATGACAGCATCTCATTTTTCTTTTCTTCTGAAAATTGTGTATTGTATGAAATCTCAGTGCTATGTCAAGAATTATACACAACCAAACAATCGGCCTTTGCCTGGAACAAAAGCTTTATCATACTCTTTCTTAGCCAGATATGCGACTTCTGTTACCATCCATTATTTGCTCTTTTATTCTTTGCCTTGCCTCCTGCACCCTCGCGCCAGTCAGTGACATTTCTCCTGCCGGCCTGCATCCTTCTAAAAAGAAACCATCAGTGAAAAAAGCGATCTCCGGTCCACTTTTATTTGGCCCCATCGCCAGGCTGCCGTTGAGTGATATTGACCGGGCCCGGATCAATCGAATCTTTGAACGAACCCCTTCTTTTCGTCAAGCCCCATGGAAAAGCCAGCTCAAGGATACTCTTTTCATCATTATCCCCCGACCACCCTTTAAGCACCTGACTCTTGGCTATATTTGCCGAAAGGCCGAGATCGTCAACCAAGGCAAACTTGCGAAAAAACCGCGTTTTATCACCGCTTGCCGAAAAGACAACGGCCAATGGCTCGTCTTACAGCCACATCAAAGGTTACGATGAACCGACTCATGCAGCTTTTTCGTAAGAACCCGGCAACCAGCAGTATACTGAAAAGACATAGAACCAAACGCTTGCTGCCCTTTACCAATCTTTTACTCCATCACACAGCAAGCACCTTGTTTTTACTGGTAAAAAACAAACTCATCTGCTACTCTAAAAAGAAACCGTACATCCAATTTGAGGCGAATATGAAGGCAGGTAAGCTAGCAATTTCTACAGGCCAGCACATGGAACTGGCCGACATTACCGCCCAGGTCAATGAAATTATTACCAAAAGCGGTGTGGAAGATGGTGTTTGTTACCTTTTTAACCCTCACACCACTGCAGGACTGACCATCAATGAAGGGGCTGATCCGGCAGTCAAAGAAGATATTATCGATGGGCTCAGAGAGTTTGTGCCGCTCAGGTATCGGTATAAACACCTGGAAGGCAACTCGCCTTCCCATATCATGGCCTCACTGATGGGAAGCTCCTTGACTATATTTATTGAAAAAGGACAAGCCCTTCTCGGGATCTGGCAGAAAATTTTCTTCTGCGAATTTGACGGTCCCAGAACTCGGGAAATTATCTGGAGAATCAGCCCTGATAGCTGATTGGTACTATTGAGTTTTAATCCCCACCATATCTGTTTCGGTCTCAATCGTGAACTCGATGAGCGCTCCTTTGCCCTTTTCCTGCAACTGATCGGCAATAAAGAGTTTGCCGATGTTCTTGCTCAGAGACTTCCCAGCGACAAGATCGAACAATTCGTTGTCGACTTCACCTCGCTTATCAAGAGCCACATAACCGAAGACGAATACCACTGCCTCTTTCTCCAGGAAGAAACTTCCCCCCATGACAAATGAGTCTGTCATGCTGCGCTTACAATGTGGAAACACATTCTTTATTTATGGTGATACATGCGATCAAAAATCAAAGCATATATCAGATCCTGCCACATCATGACCCTGGCCTCTACAGAGAGAAACCGCAGCTGGACTGCCCCAGTCTATTATGTCTATAAGAGTGAACACTTTTATTTTTTCTCAAAACAGACTTCCAAACATATTGCCAACAGCCAAAAGACTGGACATGCCTCTGCTTCAATCCATCACAATCCTGTTGACTGGACGGATATCAGGGGTCTTCAGATGGAAGGCAACATAACCGAGGCAACTAAAAGTACTCATTCATTGCAGGCCTTTAAAGAATATTTCAACCGTTTTTCTTTTCCAGACAGCAACATGCCTGCAGCTCTTACCGATCGTCTTCAATGGTTAAAAGAGCAATTTCAGGTCCGTTGGTACACCTTTCAACCAAAAACCGTTGTCTACCTGGACAACTCTGTTCATTTCGGTTTCAAACTTCGACTTCAGCCAAACCTTGAGCCCTTTGAATAGAAAACCAATACTATCCCAGTGAGTCGGTTATGATCTACACAAGCCTGCGCCAATGTGTCGATGATTTATACAACAATGGTCATCTTGTAAAAATCAGCCAGGAGGTTGATCCGTATCTGGAAATCGCCGAGATCCATCGGCGGGTTTATAAAGAGAAAGGACCAGCCTTGCTGTTTGAGAAGGTGAAAGGTACCAAATTCCCTGCGGTCTCAAATCTTTTTGGCACCCCGGAGCGATCCGAATTCATTTTCCGTTCTACTCTTCCCCGCATTCGACGGCTGATGAATCTCAAGGCAAATCCGGCCAACGGTTTACGAAAACCGTTTTCTTTTCTGTCTATTCCACGGACACTGCTCCACTCCTGGCCTAAAAAACAACGTTTAACCGACCAATTTAAAAAGACATCTATCAGCAGCCTTCCGCTCATCCACTCATGGCCCGATGACGGCGGCCCTTTCATCACCCTGCCCCAGGTCTTCAGCCAAGATCCGTTGAATCCTTCGATTTTCAACTCAAATTTGGGAATGTACAGAGTTCAGATGAGCGGCAATGAGTATGAACAGGATTTGGAGATCGGTCTGCATTACCAGATTCGACGAGATATCGGTATCCATCATACCAACGCTGTAAGCTGCGGAGAGCCGCTCAAGGTATCCATTTTTATCGGTGGCCCCCCTGCCCACACATTTGCTGCGGTGATGCCGCTCCCTGAAGGGATGTCCGAAGTAACGTTTGCCGGCGCTCTTACCGGAAAACGTTTCCGTTATGCCGTGGAAGATGGCCATGTTCTCTCCCTCGATGCAGATTTCTGCATAACGGGGACCATCGTCTCCGGAAAAACCAAGCCTGAAGGTCCTTTTGGTGACCATCTTGGCTATTACAGCTTAAAACACCCATTTCCCTATCTCAGGGTCGATTCGGTTTATCACAGGGAAAATGCTATCTGGCCCTTTACCGTCGTCGGCAGGCCACCCCAGGAGGATACCTCTTTTGGTAAACTGGTTCATACAATTACCAAACCGATGGTCCCTGCATCCATACCAGGTGTAGATTCCCTGCACGCCGTCGATGCTGCCGGTGTCCATCCGCTGCTTCTGGCCACAGCAAAGGAACGCTATATTCCCTATGAAAAGAAGAAACCCATGGAGCTTTTGACCCATGCAAACGCTATTTTAGGCTTTGGCCATTGCGCTCTGGCCAAATACCTTATAATTGCCGCAAGCGATGATCAGCCGCAACCTGATATTCAAAAGATTGATTGTTTTTTTGAGCATGTTCTTGAGCGGATTGACCTGACACGTGATATTCATTTTCAAACCCGTACCACCATTGACACTCTCGATTATTCAGGTAGTGGTCTTAATCAAGGATCAAAGGTGATCCTGGCAGCCGCCGGTGAAAAGTTAAGAGAGCTTGACAGCAACCTGCCTGGTGGTATCAGTCTGCCAGCCACAGTGACGAACCCTAAGATGATCTTTCCTGGCGCCGTTGCCGTTCAAGCCGGGCCGTATACAGATGTCCAATCAGCCCAAAAGGATATCAACAAGCTGATCGATCACCTTGAAACCCATACCTGGAGTGAGGGTCTTCCTCTTATTGTAGTCGTTGACGACAGTGACTTTACCGCAGAAACTCTGGATAATTTTTTATGGGTCACTTTCACAAGATCCGATCCGGCTGTGGATATCCATGGCCTTCATGGTGAAACAGTTCACAAACACTGGCAATGCGAGACTGCTCTTATTATCGACGCCCGGCTCAAACCACACCACGCTCCTGCTCTGATCGAGGATCCGGAAGTGAACAAAAGGGTTGATCAACAGTGGAACAACTACTTCCAAAAATCCAATAAGCGATGAGCACACCTGTCCGTCTACAAAAATATATGGCCAGCTGTGGGGTTGCTTCCAGAAGAAAATCAGAGGAGTATATCAAAGCGGGTCGTGTCCGGGTGGATGGTGCTATTGTTACCGCAATGGGCACCAGGGTCGTGCCCGGCAAACAGGTCATCACCCTGGATAACCGTGAATTAGGCCAGGAAACCGAGACTGTCTATATTCTTCTCAACAAACCAAAGGGGTATGTTACAACTCTTTCCGACCCTCAAGGCCGACCTGTTGTCACCTCTCTTATAAAAGATGTTTCCGTGCGCCTGTTTCCTGTTGGCCGTCTTGATCTTGATACCGAAGGGGCTCTGCTTCTTACAAATGATGGCAAATTGGCTCAGAAAATCCAGCACCCAAAGTATGAAGTCCATAAAAGCTATGAAGCTACTGTCTTGGGCTTTCCAGACCAAAAGAAGATAAGACAGCTGGAAACCGGTATTCTTCTGGATGGAAAGAAGACTTCACCCGCCAAGGTAGAGTTGAAAAAGAAACGAAAAAGAACTTCAATTTATACCATCACCATCCATGAAGGAAGAAAACGACAAGTCCGAAAAATGTTTGATGCCGTCGGTCACCCTGTCATACATCTGCAACGGATCAGTTATGGTCGGTTGACACTTGGTAATTTACCCAAAGGTAGTTATAAGAGATTGAAAATAAGTGATATTAAGAAAATTTTTTATAAATAATTCTTTACAAAATAAAAAATAATTGATTAAATCTGGGTAGTTATCTGTTTATGTTTGGAAAAACCAAGGCCTTGCGCTGCTAACTCGCTGAAAATATTAGCTTTTTTTATTTGCGCTGTTTTACTTGTAACAACTGGACTTTATTCATCTTTTTCAGTTTGTTGAAAAAATTGACCATTGGGTAGCTTGAACAGGAGGATTTTCGTTCAAAATTGAGGAGTGAGGAAAAATTTACCACTGGCATATAGATGATATTCCAAGGATAAATTTTCCTTACAACCATGAGTTTGGCCGAAAAAGCATAATTTCAATGCACCCCATAGTAATCAGGAGAGGCCCCAAACGGGCAGGAAGGTAGGCACTCAGAAACAGGAGTCGGGTATGAACAAATCAGAACTTATCGAAAGCCTTGCACAGGAAATGAATCTTCCCCATCGCGAAGCTTCCGCCATTGCCAATACCATTATTGACACAATGACGGATGCACTGACCCGTGGAGACTCAATTGAAATCAGAGGATTCGGTAGTTTCGTCATCAAAGATTATAACTCCTACGAAGGACGCAATCCGAAAACCGGCAAAAAAATCAAGGTCAAGCCCAAAAAGTTACCTTTTTTTAAAGTGGGCAAAGACCTGCGAGAACGCGTCAATTCCAACAGAAAATAAAAGACGTCCACCCGACCACCAATCGACTTGGCTTAAACAGGAGGGTTGGTTCCACCCTCCTGTTTTGGCTTTTCAGCATTCTTTGCATTTTCTTTAGCTTCCCTCGACAATCGCCCCAACCAGGTCATACACTTTGGTCTCCGATATCTGCACATTAACGATATCACCAGGATTCGCCTGGCCGTCTGTAATATAGACACAACCGTCGATATCAGGCGCCTGGTAGCGCGTTCTCCCTTCAAGCAGAAGATCTGTTTCCCTGCATAATCCTTCAACTAATACAGGTTCAATCCGGTTGATATATTTTTTCTGCACCTCGGTTGATATTCCCGTCTGCAGTGAAAGAATTCTGTCAACCCGGTTATCGATAACCTCCTGGGAACATTGGTTCTCATAGAATTCTGACGGGGCCCCCTCCTCATTGGTATAGCCAAACACCCCGACATGATCGAGTTTCGTTTCCTTCATAAACTTCTCTATTTCCACAATATCCTCTTCACGTTCACCTGGAAAACCCAACAGGAAGGTTGTTCGCAGGCTGCAGTGAGGTACAATGGTTCTGATACGTTCAACCAAGCGGTAGAGATCATCCCTGCCATAGCGCCGATTCATCCTCTTTAAAACCGAATCACTCACGTGCTGAAAGGGCATATCCAGGTAGGGAACAATACGGTCCTCCGCCGCCATCAGCTCCAACAGGTCATCGGTTATGCCATTGGGATACAGATAAAGAAGACGCAGCCAGGGAATGTTCGTTTTTACCAGTAATTCAGTGACCAGGGATACCAGCTGCGGCGAGCCCTTGTCGACACCAAAGGCTGTGAGATCCTGGGCAATAAGGCTGAGTTCTTTCACACCCTGCTGTTCAAGACGACTCGCCTCAGCAACCAGGTCATCAATATCCCGTGAGCGTAAAGGGCCCCTGATAGATGGAATCATGCAATAGGAACATCGGTTCGAACATCCCTCGGTGATTTTCAACCAGGCCCTGAAAGGCGGCGTTGAGACCTGCCTCTCCATGTCACTATCCATAAGGAATCGTTTAGGCAGCTGAACAATCGGTTGTTGGATACCCGTCATCATCTGACGAATCGGAGTAACAATATCCTTTACGCCTTCGGTGCCGATGAACAGGTCTACCTCCACCAATTCCTCGTGCAGTTTCTCTTTATATCGCTGGACAAGACAACCGGTAACAACCAGTTTCTTCTCTGGAAATTGTTTCTTTAAATCGGCCAGCATCAGAATTTCATCGATAGCCTCCTCAACTGCCGGCTGAATAAAGCCGCAGGTGTTTACCAGGAGCAAGTCGGCTTTGCTGGCATCCTCTTCAACCGTCCAGCCGTCTTTCTGCAGACTGCCGAGCATCACTTCAGAATCCACCAGGTTTTTCGCGCAGCCAAGGCTGACGATATGAATTGTACCCATAATATCTCGTCTTTTTTTTATATTTCGCTTTACTCAAATGACAGGCTATCAAGCCGGTCGTCCAACAATCGGCCAATGAGAGCTGCTGATTTGTTTTTAAAACGGTTATCGTTAAAACCGGGTTTCCAGGTATCACTCCACAAAAGATCGGAGACAACTAACACTGCCGCCAGTGAAATGCGGCGAAATGCTGCCACAGCACACAGGGCAGAAAACTCCATGTCTACACCGATGATGTCAAAATTCTTCTGGAGTGAAGCAAGTTGTGACCGGCTTTCCCGATAGGGCGCATCTGTCGACCAGATTACCCCTCGATGCACCTCGCTGATATCTCCAGCCAGGAGCAGCTGTCCAAGAGCTTTTGTCAGCCGACTATCCGGTTTGCACCTGCTATCCGGCTTGCTCCCATTTTGTTGATAATATTTGGATGTACCTTCCCCCGAGATGGCATCTGTTGGCAGAATAATATCTCCAATGCCAATTGATTCATCCAAGCTGCCGCAACAGCTTGCCACAATGATCCTGGTTGCTCCAAGGGCGATCAGTTTCTCCAGGCACAGCACTGCCATTGGTGCACCGACAGCAGGTCCGGCAATAAAAAAATCATTTCCTGAAGAGACAAAAAGAGTCGAATGAAAAAAAAAGCGCTTTTTCCCTCCTCTTTCCAACAAGGCATCAGCAGCAATTTTTGCCTCACCTGGATTTGGCAGAAATATCCCTGAAGGAGGAAGTCGTTTTTCACCTTTGAGTCTTTTGGGCTGAATGATGCAGTCATTATCCATTTGATTGCATTCCATAAGCTCCTTTTTTAACCTCTGTTTCAAACCAATATTTCTTGTCATGCTGCCTGCCCGGAAGGATTGCCCATTTCCCCACAGATGTCAATGGTGATCATGACTGTTTTTTAAGACATATAACCAAGACAATTCTGCCAGCTGATAATTTTTTTCATGAGAACGACTGCCTTCCACTCTTCTCAACTACCCCTAACAAACCTTTTCCGATCGCCTTAGGCTTAAAAGACAACCTTCTGATGGCACAAACTCAAATCTAACAAAAGTATCACTTTGATCCGTTTTCTTTGCACTCACCCGCAATTTATGTAATGTTGTAGCTGTGGTATCAGGCATAGAGGGGGTGTTCTCTACCCAAACAGCCATTTTAACAAGAGGAGGAACGATGGAGATCAAAGAGCTCAAAAAACTCCTGGCCCGGCTCAGCCTCGCCGGTCTTATTGCCAGCGCGGGAGTCACAATGGCCGGCTGTCCCAGCAGCAGTAGCGATGACGGCAGCAGTTGACCCAGCTCTACCGGCGGGTCCAGCACAACTACTTCAAGCAGCAGCTCGACAGCGAGTGGAAGTACCAGCAGCTGAAGCAGTTGAAGCTAATAGCTGACAAGCACGGTTCGTGCTTGAGACAAATAACCGGTGCCTGGCTCCTCCCGCCAGGCACCGGTTTTCTTTATTCCTGAATCAACAGTAAAGACAGACTCCAAATAGCAAACACATGGCATCTCCATTTCACATCTCAACTTCCTTAGCTGAGCAACAGACACAACTTGATATCGGTCATGAGCTTCAGCAGACAAACATCAGTTTCCCTCAGTGGTTTGAGGACAATCAACATGACCTTGATCTGCCTCCCTATCTACCTGAGCTGATTCGACTCGAGAGCATTGTTGAAGAGATCCGCTCAGAGCCTGTTCAGATCACCTTGCCCGGCCACCAGCCAATCATCAATCCCACTTTACAGCTCACCCAGACAGCTTTTACCGGTTTGGCCGATTTTTTTTCAGACAACAAACCACTTGAACGAACAGCAAAAAATATTGGTGCAGGTGAACAGTATATCTGCATCTGGCAGAACATCGATGGTGACGTTGTTGTAAAAGCGGCTGAGCAACATGAACTTCTGGCTCTCAAATTGGTTGCAGAAAATGTTAACCTTGAACAAACCGCACTTGATGAACAGATCCGTATTGGCGTCTTAGATAAGGCACTTCAACTTGCCTATGATGAGCAGCTTGTTTTACGCCCTGAAAGTCGGCTTATACGCAATCCCGAGATATTCCAAGCGACGGAATATGTGGATGAGTTGAAACTCAAGAGCAAAAGCTTCACCCTGCAATGGCACATCACCCAGGCATGTGATCTAAATTGTAAGCACTGCTATGATCGCAGCAGCAGGAAAACGTTACCGCTGGATGAAGGAATACGAATCCTCGATGATTTTCGCTCGTTTTGCAATGAACGATACGTCAACGGCCATGTGACTTTTACCGGTGGAAACCCACTTCTTTATCCCCACTTTAAAGAAATCTATCAAGCGGCTGCCGACCGGGGCTTTGGACTGGCAATTCTTGGCAACCCAGCGCCCAAAGAAGTGCTTGCAGAGCTTGTTGCGATACAGCCAATGAAGTTTTTTCAGGTCAGTCTTGAGGGGTTGGAGGATCATAATAATGAAATTCGAGGAGAGAACCATTACTCGAATATTTTACAATTTCTTGAAATCCTCAAGGAGTTGGAAATCTATTCCATGGTCATGCTGACCTTGACCAGAAGCAATCAGGATCAGGTACTTAAACTGGCGGAGCTGTTGCGTGGCAAGGTGGATCGTTTCAGCTTCAATCGTTTATCCATGGTGGGCGAAGGGGCCAGTCTCCACTCGGTTCCCACCAAGAGTTATCGCCGCTTTCTTGCCGACTATACTGCAGCGGCAGCCGATAATCCGTCAATGGGATTTAAAGATAATCATCTCAACACTCTCTTTTCCCAGGAAGGAAGCGACATTATGGGCGGCTGTACCGGTTTCGGATGCGGAGCGGCCTTTAATTTTATCACTCTTCTGGCTGAAGGTGAAGTGCATGCCTGCAGAAAACTACCGTCGTATCTAGGTGATATAACAAAACAAACTTTATCTGAAATTTATGATTCAGACAT
This sequence comes from uncultured Desulfocapsaceae bacterium, assembly GCA_964565605.1. GTDB lineage: Bacteria > Desulfobacterota > Desulfobulbia > Desulfobulbales > Desulfocapsaceae > CAZLGM01. The sequence goes on from CAZMFP010000027.1 coordinate 25,950, forward strand.
CGCTGAGAAATATCGCAACGGCTGCACTGCCTGTAACGGCTGCAAGACAAGGGCCGTCTGCGGCGGCTGCCTGGCGGTCACCTATGGCATTGGCCTTGATATCTTCAACGATAAAGACCCATATTGTTTTGCCGACCCATCCTCAACCTGAACGCGATACCTGTGAGGTTGGACATTGGAAAATAGAATCTATTCAGCCCTCAATTTGAGGTCTGCCTCATTAGAAACAGCTCGCTACTGTCCAAACAACATCCGTTATGACCACTTCTGTTTTTCTATCATCCCACTAAGGACTTGATCTTGCTGCCAGGCCCCATACGTCATTCTGAGACCTGGACCTGTATTGCACCTGCTTGTCTGTCTTCTAAGGCCGAATTCCAAATCAAATCACCTCTTAAAAGAATCTGAATACCACTAATTCTCAGCGGAGGTAAGAATCTTGCTTTTTGGTATGTATTAGTGGAAGTCGTTGCGAGGCCGCAGGCCGTGGCAATCTCAGCTAACAGGTTGAGATTACTTGGTTTCACTCGCAATGACTGTTTTTCATTTCCTTTGAAAAGCTGACTTTCTTTCCAATTTGCTGATTAATAGGGGTAATCAGGTAAAAGAATGTCCACAGATCTGTTTTTCTTTTTAAACCTTCAAAAACAACACACTCCCCAGAGCATTCGCTAGTGCTGTAGCTTTGGACGATCAAAACGTCAGATAATAGCACATCCTATATCTGACATTTTGATCGTCTAAAGATGCAGTGCTAGCGAATGCTCCTCCCCTAAAAACAAAAAGGGCCACAGCATCAAGAAGATACCGCGGCCCCTCGTACAGCTTATTTATTTCTCTATTTGCTTAGCCAAGTAGTGGGTTGGCATACAGCAGAATCAGAGAGATAACGAGTCCGTAAATGGCAATTGATTCGGCAAGAGCCATACCAAGAATCATGAAAACCATCAGTTTAGGCTGAACTTCAGGATTACGGGCCAGACCCATGGTTGCACCCTGACCAACAGAACCGATTCCGATACCTGCTCCAAGACCGGCAAGACCGATTGAAAGTGCTGCACCAACACAGATCAATGCTAATTGAATATTACCTTCCATGTTTAATCTCCTTACTGTTTAATTATATTTGGCCTTCTTCTTTGCATCCTGGAACTCGCATTCCCGAGGATGCTTATTATTTATTAATCGCTCAATTAGTGAGCATGCTCCTGTGCCTGTGCAATATAGACAACTGTCAAGAGAACAAAAACCATGGCCTGGACCAGAGAAACCAGAACACCAAGCAGCATGATCGGCAGCGGTGCGAAAAAGGCACCCGCCAGCATAAAGAGGATACCCAGCAGGGTTTCCTTCGCCATGATATTTCCGAAAAGTCGAATGGAAAGCGACAGCAGTCGAGCAAAGTTACTGATTAACTCGATTGGCAGCATAAGCGGAATCAGCCACCACATTGGTCCGATAAAATGTTTATAATAATTCAGACCATGGGCCCTGAAACCGATAACATGGTGTGTTATCCAGACGATGATTGTCAAAGCCAGAGTAGTATTAATACTGGCCGTTGGTGACATAAAACCGGGAATCAATCCAATGAGATTTGCAACAGCAATATACAGAGCAAAAGTGGCAATCATAGGAAAGAGTTTATCGGTCATTTCCCGTCCCATATTATCAGAGAAAAATTCATCCATTCCACCGATAATGATTTCCCAGAAGTTCTGGCCGGACCCCGGAACCATCTCCAGGTTTGACAGGGTTAACTTGGCAACAATTACCAGAAAGGCCATAACCAGCCAGGTATACGTCATATAGGGAGCACACAGCTGCTCTAAAAGCCCGTGACCAACAAAGCCAGGAGGAACGGGAAGTCCCAACTTTTCAAGGATTATCGAGATAAACAATATCGGATGTTCCATAACTCCTCCTAACTTCTGCTACCTGAAGAAATAGCGTCTGGCCACACTTACCGCAGTAAACGTGATTGTAAATACCATCGTTGACAAACCGATTATCAGACCAAAGACATTTGCTTTTGCGCTTTTGATAAGGAGCAACAGCAGAATGCCGATGACGATAATTCTCAACCAGAATCGAATGATGAACCCGGTTTTGGTCTGTTTTGTTTTTGTTTTTTCTTCCGCCGGTTTATCCTTCTCCTCTTCAATAGCCGGAGTCAAGGATTCGACGAAATTCATCACATCTTTATGGGACGAGATAAAACTGACAATGGAAATCACTCCGCCCGCAAGAACCGGCCATGCAAACGACCATGATTTCAATAACCAGGCCCCAAGGGTCAGGACAACGAGATAAACCCAACTGACTACCTGCATTTTCTGCAGAGAAAAAATTTCTTCGTCCACCCGACACCAATCAACTATTTTTATTTTCCCGCTTCAGCAGATCAAACAGACTCTTAAAACCGGCTGCAATCCCAAATGCCAGTCCGATAAAAGTGAACCAGGGACTGGTACTCCCATCAAAGACTTTCTGATCAAGCAGAATACCGCCACCCAGACCAATAAATATTGAGGCAACAAAGGTAATACCGATGTGACCATAGCGGCCCAACAACTGGATAAACTCGCTTTTCACACTCGACATACCCACCTCCTATTCACGACGCAGGTGACCGTCAATAACATAAACCTTGGTAGCATGACCTACTGTGAAAGTCAATCAATTTTTGGCATTTAGGCCAATTTTTTGAATGACCATTCAGTCATTTCAGCCGCGTTTTCCAGCTCTTTTTGCGTGTGTGCCGCCGAAACAAAAGCCGCCTCGAACTGGGATGGAGCAAGGTAGATGCCCCTGGAAAGCATCTGACGATAATGAGCCCCATATTTATCAGCATCCGCCTTCATTGCTGAATCAAAATCGCTGACCGGTTCATCGGTGAAAAATCCGGTCATCAGGGAGCCGACCCTGTTCAGCGTAACATCGATCCCAGCCGACTGAGCTGCATTGTCGAGAAGAGCTGCAAAGCCTGCCGCTTTTTCATTGAGTTCAGTATAGAATCCCTCCCGGCCAAGCAACTTCAGCGTGGCTACACCGGCAGCCATGGCTAACGGATTGCCCGACAACGTACCCGCCTGGTAAACAGGTCCATCAGGAGCAATCTGGTCCATAATTTCAGTTTTCCCGCCATAGGCTCCAACCGGCAGCCCGCCACCAATAATTTTACCAAGGCAGCACAGATCAGGCGTAACCCCGTAAAACTCCTGTGCACCCCCGTATGCCAGACGAAAACCTGTGATCACCTCATCAAAGATTAGCACAACACCATGTTCTGCGGTCAAATCTCTTAATGCCTGTAAATAACCATCTGCTGGCGGAACACAACCCATGTTGCCCCCTACCGGCTCAACAATAACACAGGCAATATCATCACCCTGCTCCTGGAGTGTTTTAGACAGGACATCGACATTATTATATGGGATGGAAATGGTATTTTTAACGATATCATCGGGAACACCAGGGCTTCCGGGAATACCCAAAGTAATCACACCGGAGCCCGCTTTAACCAGAAACGAATCAGAATGACCATGGTAACATCCGTCAAACTTCACCACTTTCTTTCTTCCTGTATAGCCCCTGGCTAATCTCACAGCACTCATTGTCGCTTCTGTCCCTGAGGAGACAAAGCGAACTTTCTCAATGGATGGAACAGCATCAACCACCATGGAGGCAAGCTCAATCTCAGCTGGAGTAGGAGCACCGAAACTTGTCCCGTTTACAGCCGTTTTCTGTATGGCTTCGAGTATCTCCGGATGGGCATGACCCATGATCATCGGTCCCCATGAACAGACAAAATCCAGGTACTCATTTCCGTCCACATCATATACAGAAGAACCTGAGGCCTTACTGATAAACAGGGGATCACAACCGACAGACTTACAGGCTCTGACCGGGCTGTTAACTCCTCCTGGAATTACTTTTCTCGCTTCATCAAACATCTTTTTCGAAGTGGTTGTTTCCATTCCCTTCTCCTCTAGTACTGGTTATTTCTTTTCTGAGTTCGTGATGATAATTTTGTTATGATGGCAATTCATTGAAAGAATGTGAAAATATAAAGTTTTGCGGCCTTAACAGTCAATGAAGACCGCTCAATCAATAAACCATCCTGATCGGCATCAGCCGAAGGAAGCGAAACTATAGCACGGAGTAGGAAAGGGTGTCAAACAGGTTCAATTGATCCTAGCTTCAGAAATATTTTGCTTGTCAGTCCCAAAAGCAGCAGGTATGCTATAGGGTGATTCAGGCTATCTAGCCGTTGAATTATATAAAAACGGTATTACTTTATTTATAGAAAATTTTCCCACTTAAAAGGAGACTAACCATGTCCAGCGACAAAGTTATCCATGTAACCGATGCGGAATTCGAAGGTAAAATCAGTTCCGACACTCCCTGTCTGGTTGATTTCTGGGCCCCCTGGTGCGGCCCCTGCAAAGCAATTGGACCTCTCATCGACAATCTTGCCGATGAATATGAAGGAAAAGTAACCATGATGAAAATGAATGTGGACGAGAACACCGGCACCCCCGGCAAGTTCGGCATCAGAGCCATCCCGACCCTCATTCTCTTCAAAAACGGTGAAGTCGTTGACCAGGTTACCGGCGCTATTGGCAAAAACCAACTTGTTGATCTGATCAACAAAGCCTTATAATTTTCAACCCATTTCATTTTTCCATCCGAACAACATTGTTCGGATGGAAATCATTTGTTTTCTCTTCCAACATGACAGAACAACACCACTCGCTGGTTATTTTGGGTGGAGGCCCGGCCGGACTGACTGCAGGCCTTTACGCTGCAAGAGCCAGAATCGACCATCTTCTTATAGAAAAAGGTGTCGCGGGAGGGCAGGTTCTGCTCACCGACTGGGTGGATAACTATCCAGGTTTCCCTGAAGGTATCTCCGGTTTTGATCTGGTTAGCCTCATGTCCGAGCAGGCAAACAGGTTTTCCCTCAATACTTTGGTGACAGAAGTTACTTCCGTTGATCTTAGTGATCCTTTGCGAAAGAAACTCCACCTTGATGACGGAACTGTAATCAGCTGCGACAGCCTGATCATCTGTACCGGTGCCACACAAAAAAAGTTAGGTGTTCCCGGCGAGAAAGAACTCACCGGTAAGGGTGTTTCTTATTGCGGAACCTGTGACGGTCCGTTTTATAGAGATATGCATGTAGCCGTTGTCGGTGGTGGCAACACAGCGGTTCATGAGGCCGATCATCTAACAAAATTCGCCTCCAAGGTGACATTAATTCACCGCCGTGATACACTCAGAGCAACCAAGATCGTCCAGGAAAAATGTTTTGCCAATAAAAAAGTATCCTATCTCTGGAACAGTCATGTCAAAGCCATCGAAGGAGAAGACAGCATTGAACGACTGCTCATCGAGGACAATGATGGCAACAGATCCACCCTTGAAGTGGACGGTCTTTTTATCCTCATCGGCGTTTCCTCCAACAGTTCAATGTTTTCCCCCGATGAGCTGGAAATGACTGATGATGGTTTTATCCAAACAGATAGTGAAACACGAACCTCTGTGCCGGGCGTAATGGCCGCAGGTGACATCAGGGACCAAGAGGTTCGCCAAATCGTTACAGCAGCAGGTGAAGGTGCTAAAGCCGTAATTGCCGCTGAAATATACCTTGCCTCTCTACCAAAGTGAGTTAACCATGAGTGTCCAGACATCTTTTTTCCAGAAAACCATCTTCTTTTGCCTAATCGTCACTATTTCCTTTTTGCCAGGATGCGCAACCGTTAAAAAAGCTTTTGACTTTTCCGACGACGAAGAAATCGATGTAAGCAAGACGGTTCAGGATCTTGCCATAAAAGGATTGGATGAGTACAACGTTGGCGATTACCATACCGCCATTGAATATTTCCAAAAGATCCTCGACAGATACCCTTTCAGCGAACAGGCCAAACTGGCGGAACTCAAAGCGGCCGATTCCAACTATTATCTGGAGAAGTATACCGAAGCGCTCGCTCTCTACGAAGCCTTTGAGGAGAGACACCCCACCAATGAGGCAATCCCATATATCCTGTTCCAGAAAGGACTCTGCTACTACCAGAATATCGGAACCGTTGATCGAGATACCAGCTCTGCAAAAAAGGCCATACGCGCCTTCAAGCAGCTTCTCAAATCATTCCCCAAATCACCCTACACAGCTGAAGCCCAGGCCAAAATCATAGCTGCCAGAAACTTTCTGGCAAACCATGACTTTTTTGTGGTCAGGTTTTATTTGCGAACCGACAAGAATGAGCAGGCAATTGCCCGTTTAAAATATATTCTTGCCGCCTATCCGGATACGCAGATTGTGCCAAGAGCAACAGAGCTTCTTGCCCAGCTTGAAAGCGATGAATATAAAGAAGAAACGTTCTCGGACTGGTTTAAAGACCTGTCTCTGCCTGATTGGATGCTTTTTTTCAAAAGTGAGAAAAAGTAAACTAACTTAAAAGTACCAAGGACACAAAAAAGGCCTGATTCCGCAACAGTTACGGTTGCAGAATCAGGCCTTTTTCTTTATAAAACGGCGTTTCTTTTCTATCGGCTGCCAGTAGATTATACAAGCCAAAATTAATGTCATTCAGCTACACGACATCCTTTGTTCTTGTATATCCGACTTATTTAACCTCCCTCTCTTTCCATAATTGAGGTCACGAGCCAAGGCATGAATTTGCTCATCTTTGAGTAAACCTCTTCGTATTCTCTGCCGTAATGCCTTATCAGACATATATTGCAAAATATACGGTACCACACAAGCAAATTAGCATTACTGTCTAAAAAACATGGGATAAAGAAGCCAAGTTGTGTGTGAGATCTATTCAGGTAAAAGACCGAAGGGTATTTGGTGCACGAATATAATCAGGAAGATATGTTATACTGTGTCTTATGCTTACAACTTAGGATTGACAACAGACATTTTCAATGCGCATTAACTGAGCCAGGTAAATTGATACTGACGATCGTTCCCTTTCCTGCTTCACTCTGCACTTCAACATCCCCATGGTGTGCCTGGGCGATATGTTTTACAATTGCAAGCCCGAGGCCGGTGCCGCCAAGTTTCCGGCTTCGCGCCTTGTCACTGCGATAGAAACGCTCAAAAAGACGGGGAAGGTGCTCCGCACCGATTCCCACACCGAAGTCCTGTACCTTGATAACAACCTGATTCGTCTCCCCATTCTCCTGCCTCCAAGCCTGAATAAAGATTTCGCTCTCTTGGTGGCTGTATCGCACCGCATTGACAATCAGGTTAACCACTGCCTGTTCCAGAAGCACCGCGTGCATGTGAATGGTTAAATCATTTGGACATTCAAGCTGCAGGCGGATTCCTTTTTCTTTCGCCATCGGCCTGCAACTGTGAACGGCCTCAGCCAACACCGGTTTCAGTTGATCAGGTTGCAGTTCTATCTGCTGGGCATCTGCCTGCTGCTCAATACGTGAAAGAAGAAGGAGGTCATCTATGATGACATTGAGATGGTTCGCCTTCTTCAGAACGATCTCCAGAAAGCGGATACTGTTTTCTTTGTCAACAAGTCCATCGTCAATTACCGTTTCAACATAGCCCTTGATGGAAGTTATCGGCGTCTTCAGTTCATGGGAAACGTTAGCGACAAAATCCTTGCGCATCTTTTCCAGGAGCCGCAGCCGAGTCACATCATGGAGCACCAGCAGCAGGCCGAAACTGTTGTTGTTTTCATCATAGAGGTGCACGCAGTTAGTGAGCAGAAAAGCACTGCTGTCATTTGTTATCACTTCAATTTCATCTTCCACCGACCGTCCGCTGTTTTTTGCCTGTTCCATCAACTGCAGCAGATCGATATTGCGGATGAGTTCCTGGATCGGCTTGCCGACACCAGTACTACTGTCGAGATGCAGCAGGTCAGCGGCCGCAGAATTCAAACTGATAATCATACCCTGACTATCCACACTCAGCACTGCGGCCAGCATGGAGTCAAGGAGCGTCTGCAGTTCATTTTTCTGCTGAAGAATGGTGGCTATCCGTTCCTGCAGCTGATCCGCCATGGAGTTTAAAGCATGGGAGAGTGTTTCGATTTCTGTGGCCACATGATTGGGCGGGATCAGATGGGGAGCAAACTCGCCAACGGCAAAACGTTCTGCGCCGCGGGTCATCTCTTCAAGGGGCCCGCTGATACGGCGGGAGACAAAGATAGTGACAAGGACGGCCACAAGCACCACAACCATCATTCCCACTGCCACATCCCTCTTCACCTTGGCCAGGGTATTTTTTAGCTTGGCCACGGAAACGGAGACTCGCAGGAGTCCATCCAGCTCACCTTTCTCCTGCTCCTGTTCTTTTGAAAGAGTGATAGCGACATAGAGCATCTGCTCGCCCAGGGTCTGGCTGAACCTGGTGGAGGAGCCACTTCCCTGCTGGAAGGCTTGCAGGAACTCCGGCCTGTTTTTATGGTTGTCCATACTGGCTGGATCTTTCAGGGAGTCGCTGATGACCACACCCTCTGGATTGATGAGGGTGATTCTGGTAGATGTCTTTTTACCGATATTCTGCAATAATTCACGAAGAGCAGAAATATTATTCTCTCTCAGGAACTGTTGAACCTGATTCTCTAGGGAGTAAGCCCGGGCCAGGAGGGTGGACCTGGTCTCATCCATATAAAACTGCTGCAGGGTGGATGAGCCGTACCAGATAATGGCCAGCAGTGCACCGATGGTCACCAGGATGTTGGCCGGAAAGATATGATAGATCAACTTTCTTGGCTGCATGCTTTTTTAATCTTTAAAGCGATATCCGATTCCGCGAACCGTTTCGATTCGCTCTCCGGCAATCTCTAATTTTTTTCTGAGTCCGAAGACCTGGACGTCTATGGCCCTGGGAGTCACCGAATAATCATAGCCCCTGACGTTATCAATAATCTGCTGACGGCTGAACACCCAACCGGGTTTGCCAGCCAGGAGGCTGAGGATATTGAACTCTGTCATGGTCAGCTGGATATTTTTACCGTCCAGTCGTACTTCATGCCTTCCCCGGTCAATTACGAGCTCATCGTAACGGAGAATTCCTTCGTCTCCGTCATCCGTTTCCAGATCATCTCCGCCTTCCCTGCCCCGTCGCAGTACGGAGTTGATCCGGGCAACCAGCACCTTGGGACTGAATGGTTTGGTAATATAGTCATCGCCGCCGGAGTCAAGGCCGGTAACGATATCAGTCTCCTCCCCCTTGGCTGTGAGCATGATAATGGGGAGCTTGTGCTGTTTTTTGTTTTCACGAATGGTTCGGCATACCTCGTATCCGGACATGCCGGGAAGCATGAGATCGAGGATGAGGCAGTCGAATTTGTCCTTAGCTACCTGAGCCAGCCCCTCCTCACCACTGTCGGCACAGGTGACATGAAAGCCTGCCTTTAACAGGTTAAATGAGACAAGCTGCTGGATATCCTCATCGTCTTCAACAATAAGGATGTGTTTCTTCGCCATTTTAACCTCTTACAAGTGTTCCACGCTCTTCATACTGTCCGCCTATATAGAGAGATTTTTCTGCACTCGTCAAGGGATACCTTTTTGCTAACACAATTCTAACACTATCCTAACACGGGGTAAACAGTCGCAATCTATTGTGTCGTGCAGAGAGATTATTCAACCATGGAGATGGTATGCACAGACATTTTCACCACGAAATAGACAGAATACAACAAAAACTATTAACCATGGGTTCCATGGTAGAGGATCGGGTGCGCAAAGCCTGCTCGGTCATCGAGTCAGGCGATGTTGTCCTTGCCAAAAAACTCATCAAATCGGACTGGGAAATTGATGAGCTGGAAATCGAGATCGAGGAAGAGTGTCTCAAAATTATGGCCCTGCATCAGCCGGTGGCAAGAGACCTACGCTTTCTGGTGACCATCATCAAGATCAACAGCGAGATGGAACGCATAGGCGATTATGCTGCCCTGATAGCCAAACGAGTAAAGAAGATTTCCAAGTTTGACAGCCCGGCACTCTCCTTTAATTTTCAGGAAATGACCGACAAGGTCATGGAAGAGCTGAGGATGAGCATCGATGCCTTGATAAACCGAAACGTGGTGGAAGCAAAAAAGATCTTCACCCTGGACCAAGAAGTGAACGCAATGCGCAGCAAGGGCTTCAAGATGATCATCAAGGAGATGAATCGCAGCCCCGAGCACACCACATCGCTGCTCAACTTCTACCTGGTGGTTCGTCACCTGGAACGGATTGCCGATCGTGCCACCAATATCGCCGAGGATGTGATCTACATGGTTGAAGGGGATATTGTGCGTAAAAAACTGGACTTTGATCAGGAGTAGAGGAGTATAAATGTCCAATTTTATCCTCACAGCACTCCTTCTCGGCCTCATCAGCTTAGGTTACAGCTATGGCCGGAAGCTTGCCTTTGCCAGTGGGGCCAAAGTCGGTGGCGTCTCCAAGCTGCATTCCAGGCCCGCCTACCATGGTATGCTGATCGCGCTCTGGTGCGCTATCCCCACTTTTCTGCTTCTCCTCGTCTGGCAGTTTGTGGAACCATCGGTCATCTCTTCCCTGGTTATCTCTTCCCTCCCAGAGAAGTACAGCTCCCTGTCTTCGGAAAGGGTGGGGCTGGTGCTGAACGATATTAAAAATCTTGCCCAGGGGCTGAGCTTCGGGACAACAGTTGACCCGGTTCTCCTTGAGGCCTCAAAGTACTATCTCCAGTTGCAGCAGACAGGGGTGAATATTAAGAGTGCGTCCCTGATTGTTCTGGGTATCACGGTTCTATTTGTTGGCTTCAGGATGATTTCTCCTACACTGCGGGCGAGAAATCATGTGGAGAATATCGTACGCTATCTGCTCATCTTCTGCTCCCTCATCGCCATCTTTACCACCATCGGTATCGTCCTCTCTGTCCTCTTCGAAGCCATCCGTTTCTTCCAGAAGGTTCCCTTGACGGAGTTCCTTTTCAGCCTCACCTGGAGCCCGCAGACCTCAATCCGTGCCGACCAGGTGGGTGCTTCCGGCGAGTTCGGTGCGGTGCCGGTCTTTGGCGGAACTGTGCTTATCTCCGCCATCGCCATGACCGTTGCCGCCCCCACCGGGCTGATGTCAGCCATCTACCTCTCCGAATACGCATCCAAAAGGGTGCGAGCCACTGCCAAACCGCTCATTGAAATTCTTGCCGGAGTGCCCACAGTGGTCTACGGTTTTTTCGCTGCTCTGGTGGTGGCGCCGCTCATCCGTGACGCAGGGGCTGTTTTCGGGCTTGCGGTCTCCTCGGAATCGGCTCTCGCCGCAGGTCTTGTCATGGGGATAATGATCATTCCTTTCGTCATGTCCATTTCCGATGACGTGATCAACGCAGTGCCCCAGGCGTTGCGGGACGGCTCCTACGGCCTTGGAGCCACCCGGTCGGAAACCGTGAAAAACGTGGTAATCCCGGCCGCTCTGCCCGGCATTGTCGGCGGCATCCTGCTTGCTGTATCGAGGGCCATCGGAGAAACCATGATCGTGGTCATGGCCGCGGGTCTGTCCGCCAATCTCACCGCCAACCCGCTGCAGGCGGTAACCACGGTCACCGTGCAGATCGTCACCCTGCTGGTGGGTGACCAGGAGTTTGACAGCGCGAAGACTCTAGCCGCCTTTGCCCTGGGGTTGCTGCTCTTTGTGGTTACCCTTATCCTCAACGTCCTGGCCCTCTATATCGTCAGGAAATACAGAGAAGAATATGAATAATCGAAAAACCATGGAGATTGTCCAGAAGGGGCTGGCCAAACGGTATAAGAGGGAAAGGCGCTTCCAGCTCATAGGGTTGTCTGCCATCCTCTTCAGCCTGCTCTTTCTGCTCTTTCTCTTCTCCTCCATCTTTCTCAACGGATACAAGGCCTTTTACCAGACCTCCCTGAAAATAGATGTCTACTTTGATCCCGCCGTATTTGATGTCAAGGACCCGGCTTCAGCCAACTACAGTGGGCTTATCAAGAAGTCCTTGCGCTCCATCTTTCCCGAGGTGAAAAAGCGTAAAGAGAAGAAGAAACTCTACGGTCTGGTGAGCAGTGACGCCTCCTTTCAGCTGCGGGATATGGTGTTGGCTGACCCCACCCTGATGGGTGAGACCAGGTCCCTCTGGCTCCTGGCCGATGACGATGTGGATATGTTGATGAAAGGCTATATCGACCGTAACCTCCCTGAATCCGATCGGCGCATGAATGACCAGCAGGTCGGCTGGATTGATACACTTGATAAAGCCGGCCGGGTCAAATCAATGTTTAACGTAGGATTTTTTACCAGCGGTGACTCCAGGGAACCGGAGTCTGCTGGAATAATGGGGGCCGCCATGGGCTCCTTTTACATGCTGACCATCACGCTGTTCCTCGCATTTCCAATCGGCATCGGGGCCGCCATCTATCTGGAAGAGTTTGCCGTTAAAAACAGAATCACCGATATCATTGAGGTGAATATCAATAATTTAGCGGCGGTCCCCTCCATCGTTTTCGGCCTTCTGGGGCTCGCTGTCTTTCTCAACTTTTTTCAGCTGCCACGCTCGGCCCCCCTGGTGGGTGGTCTGGTCCTCTTTCTCATGACTCTGCCCACCATTATCATCACCGGGCGCGTGGCCTTGCAGTCAGTACCGCCCTCCATTCGGGAAGCAGCGCTGGGTGTCGGCGCCTCAAAGATGCAGGCTGTGGTCCACCACGTACTGCCCCTGGCCATGCCCGGCATGCTCACCGGAACCATCATCGGCATGGCACGGGCTCTGGGCGAGAGTGCACCGCTACTGATGATCGGCATGGTTGCCTTTGTCGTTGATATTCCCTCAGGGTTCACCGACCCGGCCACCGCGCTGCCGGTACAGATTTACCTCTGGGCAGACAGTCCTGAACGGGCCTTTGTGGAGAGAACCTCCGCAGCCATCATGTTGCTCCTCACCTTTCTGGTGCTGATGAATGGAACAGCGGTATATCTACGCTCGAAATTTGAACGACGCTGGTAACTTTCAAAAATGACCAAATTTAAACAAAACCCTAATACTCCTCTAACAATGGATGGATAACTTCTCTACTCAGGTAAAAGAAAATAGTAGCTGTAATCAAAATTCAATTAGAGAAGGAGAATGAAATGATTAGTAAAAAGAAATCCGCATCACTTATTACTGCCGCCGTCATCACTGGAGCCGTCCTTACAGCCGGCGTAGCCGGTGCAAGGGACTATGTTTCCATTGTTGGTTCCTCCACGGTCTATCCTTTTGCAACCACTGTTGCCGAGCAGTTTGGTAAATCCACCAAATTCAGCACACCGAAAGTGGAGTCAACCGGATCGGGCGGTGGTCTGAAACTCTTCTGCTCAGGTGTCGGGGTGTCTCATCCGGACATCACAAATGCCTCCAGGCGGATCAAAAAGTCCGAATACGACAAATGCCAGGCAAATGGGGTCAAAGATATTATCGAGGTGAAGGTCGGGTATGACGGTATCGTGCTGGCCAATTCTAAAAAGAGTCCGCTCATGACGCTCACCAGAAAAGATATCTTCCTGGCCCTGGCAAAGCAGGTTCCGGGAGCTGATGGAAAGCTCATAGATAATCCCCATAAGACCTGGAGGGATGTGAATCCAGCCCTTCCCGCCACCAAAATTGAGGTCCTTGGCCCTCCTCCCACCTCAGGAACCCGTGACGCCTTTGTGGAACTGGCCATGGAAGGTGGTGCCAGGACATTTGCTGATATGGCCGCTCTGCGCAAAGCCAAGGGGGATGGGGTGAAACCGCTCATGGCAAAGCTGGGAATCCCCGAATCCGCTTTTAACAAAAAAGGAAAGAAGGTGTTCAAGCATGTTGCTCACTCCATTCGTGAAGACGGTGCCTACATTGAGGCGGGTGAGAATGACAACCTGATCGTCCAGAAACTTGAGGCCAACCCAACAAGCCTGGGGATATTCGGTTTTTCCTTCCTGGATCAAAATGAAGATAAGGTGCAGGGTTCAGAGATTGACAGTCAGCTGCCAACCTTTGAGGGAATATCCGACGGCAGCTACCCGGTTTCAAGGCCCCTTTACTTCTACGTGAAAAAGGACCACGTCTCTGTTATTCCCGGAATCAAGGGCTACCTTGCCGAGTTCTCCTCTGATAAGGCTTGGGGCGATGAAGGATATCTGGCCGACAAGGGGATGATCCCCATGCCCACTGATGAGCGTGAAAAGTTTGCTTCAGATATTAAAAATTTAACCTCTCTGCAGATGTAATAAAGAGACAGCGGGAGCAGGCTTTATGGCAGGCTCCCGCCAGTGACGAGGAAAAGAGATGTTACAGACACTTTCCAGTAATACGCAAGCGGCAGTGAATATGAACGAAAAGGAAACAGAACAAAAAGGAAGAAGCCTGGTGGAGCGTGAAGATCGGCGCACTGCTGGAGACCCCTTTGTAGAAGACCCACGGATGAGCTGCCGGAATGTCAACGTCTACTATGGAGATAAACACGCTATCAAAGATGTCTCCATAGATATTGCTGAAAATGAAGTGCTGGCTATGATCGGCCCCTCCGGCTGCGGTAAGTCCACTTTCCTGCGCTGCCTGAACCGGATGAACGATACCATAGACATCTGCCGGGTAACCGGTAACATTCTCCTGGATGACATGGATATCTATGATAAGGAGGTAGATGTGGTACCCCTCAGGGCCCAGGTGGGCATGGTCTTTCAGAAACCCAATCCCTTTCCGAAATCCATTTATGACAATATCGCCTACGGTCCAACCATCCATGGCCTTGCAGCAGCAAAGACGGAGCTGAACGAAATCGTTGAGACCTCTCTTGTTAAGGCAGGACTTTGGGATGAAGTGAAAGATCGCTTGGATCAACCAGGGACCAGCTTATCCGGCGGCCAGCAGCAACGGCTCTGTATTGCCCGCGCCATAGCCGTGGGCCCAGAGGTGATCCTCATGGATGAACCCTGCTCCGCCCTGGACCCAATAGCCACAGCCACCATCGAGGAGCTTATTTCAGAACTCAGACAGCAGTACACCATTGTCATCGTCACGCACAACATGCAGCAGGCAGCCCGTGTCTCCCAGCGTACAGCCTACTTTCACCTGGGCGATCTTCTTGAAGTGGGGCAGACCGATAAACTCTTCACCCGTCCATCTCATCAACTCACGGAAGATTACATTACAGGACGTTTCGGATGATATAATAATAACCCTCCATTACAAGATGCTAATATTGCCACATCAAAGAATAGAGCAATATGGATGTCTCTAAACTGTAGATGGCACCTGTTATATGAAAGTCCCCGGCATGTACGAACTCGCCATGCCGGAGTGACCAACTTTCATGGTTTGTTGAGGCTGGCCAATATGGTCCAGCCATGCTGGTTAGTCTAAACAGAAGTCAATATCCTTAGCGTGCATTTACGGACGAATGTCCGTACTACCCTAACTTCTTGGTATTTCCTCAGGCTTCAGGTGATTACTGACAAGCGACCTTACTCATTCTTCATTCACGGCTTGGAGTCTTTACCCAGAGACAATGTTCATTAATAGCAGTAGTTGACCCTCAGCAAACACATCCCTCTTGTTATTGTTTGTTAGAAGAGAGTACTATTATGCCTGGGGTTCTGGAAAATCCTGGTCCCTGCCGAGGGAGACCTCCATCGCCCGTACAGGACAAACCGGGACACAGAGACTGCAGCCGGTACATTTTTCCGGGTCGAAGAGGACACCCATGGTTTGTCGATCTATCGACAGGGCATCTACCGGACAGATACCGGTACAGGCACCGCACTCGAAGCATTTCTCGTCATCGCGGTAAATGGCAGCCGCCAATCGTTTGATATCGATACCGATTGATTTGAGCAAATCGACCCCGGATCGTACCATTTCTTTCGGCCCTTTAAGCTGAAGGATCATCACTCCCCCGCGTTGGGGCAGGATATCCGCCTTGAGAATATTGAACTCGACATCGTATTTTTTGGCCAGCTGATAGATAATCGGCTGATCACAAATCTCTTTGGGAAATCGTAAAATGTAAATATGATCGTACATCATCACTCCTCAAACGTTAACTTTAAAACGGCTGCATCCAGGTTGCCAAGCAGATGGTCAAGCTCCTGGTCGGTGTTTATATTAATCAGCTGATCAACCCCAAGCTCATCAGGCAATTCGAACCGTTCTTTTTGCTTCAGATATATTTCCCAGCGCCCATCAGAAACAGCCTGGGGATCTCTCTTTCTTTGGTCCATCCTTGTTTTCATCACCGTTTCCGGGCAATAACAGTAGATAAACAGTGGCCGGAAATCTTGTAGTTCTTTTTGCACCAAGTCCCTTTCCCGGCGAGACTGGTATGAACCATCCAGCACAACCCCATTACAGTTTTCAGCTACCAGATCAGCCTTTGCCAGCTCAATCAGTTCATCATACGTTTTTCGCGAAAATTCACTGGTGTAAATGCCCTGATCTACTTCTTCCTTCTGGCCGGCAGAAGGGTTGAGTCCGGCAAGTCTTTTCCTGACCACATCGGAATTATGGTAGGAGTAACCCTGTTGCCTTCCCCAATGGGACGCCAAATAGCTCTTGCCGGTGGCTATCATACCGAAAAAGACAAAAAGACGCCTTTTCACTCTCATGCCAAAGCCCCGGCGTAACGCTCGGCCAGTTCAAAATATTTTTCAGCCTGTTCTGTGCATTGTTTTGCTGTCTGGCGGTCAACCGCAGGATCGGCTGCAGTAAAAAGTCCTATTTTCCCACGGACATAGGCTCTGTAACATTTGTAGAAATTAAGCATCTCAATAAGCCCGCTATCCCCTGATCTTTTAATATAATTGTCAACGACGTAGGAGGAGAAATGAGGGAGGTTGTGGTAATCAAGATCCATGGCAAGAAAGGCAATATCGGCTGCGGTATCCGAATAGCGAAACCGTTCATTGAACTCGATGCAGTCAAAGACATGGACCTCCTTGCCCAGGCAGATATTTGCCGAATAAAGATCACCATGACAATCTCGGATTCTCCCTTCTGCAATTCGCTTGTCAAAGAGATCTGTCTTCTCCAGAAAAGATCTGGCATAGGAACTGATAGCATCAAAACGGGAACGGCTCAGTCCTCCTGTACCGATAAACCCCTCGGTCTGTTCAAAATTTTCAAGGACATTGATTGCCACAGCTTTTGCCCTGCCAAATTCCTTGATGGTATCGCTGCCATCGGCCTTCCGGTAAAATGGTACCAGCTGATCGATGATCCGATCAAGATCCTGTTGACTCAACTCATTTCGGCCAATCACATTGGCCATCATCATCTCCTCATCCATCCTGGCCATTTTGACGCCATATTCAACAACCGCACCATCTCCGTTTATCGAATATTCGCCATCTTTCTGATTAACAGTGATCAGATCCAGGTATATATCGGGACAGAGCCGTCTGTTGAGCTCAAGTTCCCGTTCACAATAAAATTTTCGTTTCTCAAATGTTGAAAAATCAAGAAAACCGAAATCGACAGCTTTTTTCAATTTGTAAACGTAGTCTCCTGCAATAAGCACATAGGAAATATGGGTCTGGACAAGACGTACCTCCCCAAC
Source organism: uncultured Desulfocapsaceae bacterium (assembly GCA_964565605.1). Lineage (GTDB taxonomy): Bacteria > Desulfobacterota > Desulfobulbia > Desulfobulbales > Desulfocapsaceae > CAZLGM01. The sequence goes on from CAZMFP010000027.1 coordinate 43,484, forward strand.
CTGATGGGGATAGTTTTCAGGACTGAGTAAAAACTGGATATATTCAGGCAAATTGGTATCAACCATATATACTCCTTATTGGATGTGGCCTAGGCTGTAACATCCATATTAGTGATTCATTTTAGAGCCAGCATGTTACCAGACTCCTCACTCTGAGTAAACAGCATCAGATAAAACGTTTAATTTTATTTGGAGACTCAGTCGATGAGCAGCAGGCAACTCACAGGGAGACAGTGATATAGCTTTACCTGGGTATCACTCCGTGATACATTCTCTTTCTGAAATCTGATTACCCATGAACCTGAATCCGTGAGCATCAGGTTCTGAAATGATACTGCAAAACGTTAAACAACAATTCCAACTTCAATAAATTCAACTTACCTTTGATAATCTTTTCCCAGTACAGACATGGATAAAAACAAACTATTCAAATTGCTGGACGATGTCAGGCAGGGTCAATGCAGTATCGATGACGCTGCCAGTCTACTGAGCAATTTACCAATGGAAACTTCCAGTGAAAGCTGCATCGATCATCACCGAGCTCTTCGAACAGGTATCCCGGAAGTCATTTATGGTCAGTCCAAAACGGCGGAGCAGATCATCAGCATCGGTCGCTCCCTTCTTGATCGTGATACTGTCGTCATTGCCACCAAAGTTGATCAGGACAAAGCGAAGCTGGTCCTTTCCGGCTTACCGACTCTCACCTATCATGAACAGGCTCAGGCGCTCACCGGTAATGAAAAACAGCAGGAAAAAGATTCAGGTATGATTGTTATTGTCAGCGGTGGGACCTCGGATATTCCCATAGCAGAAGAGGCCCAGGTGACCCTACAGGCCCTTGGTCATCCAGTCACAACCCTTTACGATGTCGGTGTGGCCGGACTCCATAGAATTCTGGGCAGGCAGCAAGTGTTACGCCAGGCGCGTGTCGTCATTGTTGTTGCCGGGATGGAAGGAGCGCTGCCGAGCGTGGTCTCAGGGCTGGTGGAGTGCCCGGTTATAGGCGTTCCCACATCAGTTGGTTACGGAACCGGCTTTGGCGGTATAGCTGCCCTTCTCTCTATGCTCAACAGCTGTGCTCCCGGCATCGGTGTTGTAAACATAGATAACGGTTTTGGGGCCGCCTGCCTTGCCGCTTCGATTAATCAATCCAACACACCTGGTTAAAACAAGGCTGGGGCAACAGAATCCGCATCACATTTCAATAGTTTCCCCATGCTCCGGCACAAAAGCCTCATACCCCTTTTCCCTCAGATAGCCTGCAAAGGAAAAGGACTGCTTCTCCTCACCATGGACCACGGCAATTTTTTTGATCGATAAGCCGGAGCTTCTCAGAAACCTGAACATTTCATTTCTGTCACCATGGGCACTGAAACCTCCCAGCTTTTTCACTCTGGCGGCAAGAGGATAATTCTTCCCCCAGAAGCGGATTTCGGGTGGTTTACCACGACGACCCAACAGTTCATAACCCTCACCATACTCCTGAATCCGCCGCCCGAGCGTGTTTTGCGCCATATAACCGACAATGAGGATAGTATTCCTCTCATCATCTATTCGATGTCTGAGGTGGTGCAAAATTCGCCCCCCCTCGCACATTCCGGATCCAGAAAGCACAATGTGCGGCTGTTTTGAATGGTTGAGCTGCATCGATTCCTTGACCGACTGAATGTAGCGAATTTCCGGAAAGGCAAACGGATTTTTACCGTTTTCAAGAAATGTCTTATGGGTATCTCTATCATAGTTTTCGGGATGCTCACCAAAGACCCGGGTAATATTGGCGGCAAGTGGACTATCGACGAATACAGGCAGTTTGGGAACCTCTTCTTCAAGATATAATTCATGGATATAATAAATTATCTCCTGGGTCCTGCCGTAGGCAAACGCCGGGATCATGATGGAACCACCCCTTGCTGCGGTTTCACGGATAACCTCTTTTAACAGCGGCTTGAGGTCAAACACCGGTTCATGTATTCGATCACCATAGGTCGATTCCATAATAAGCAAATCAACCTCTTTATCTTCATCGTTAAATTGGCTATTGGGGTCTTTGATTATCGGTTTATCGTAACGCCCAAGATCACCGGAATACATAACTGTATAGTTCTTGCCATTTTCTTTAACCCGCAAGATAATACTGGTTGAACCAAGGATATGACCGGCATTATAAAAGGTGGCACTCATATTCTTGCCAACCTGAACAGAACGCTGGCAGGTGGTTGGTTGGAAATACTCCATGGCATCTTCAGCATCTTGAATCGAATAAAGGGGTTCTATCTTTTCCAGTTGATACTGATCCAGAAGGTTTTCTATCAACGCCCTATTCAGTCTATGCGGCTTTGATTTCAACTGCTTCTTCAGGCTTTTCACTTCTTTCAACGGAAGAGACGCATCCTTCCCGGAAGATGATTCGATCTTACTGAGGAAACGCTTAACCGTTTTATAGTTGAGATAACCGGCATCCGACTCCTGGATGTTGGCCGAGTCTCTCAGCAGATACTCACAGGCATCAGCAGTCGCCCGGGTGCAGACCACATGTCCGTTAAACCCTTTCTGGCGGGTGAACATCGGAATTCTGCCGCAATGGTCTATATGGGCGTGAGAGAGTAAAATATTTGTAATCAGATGAGGGTCATAGGGAATGAGCGAGTTCATTTCCCGGCTCTGCTGGCGCCTTCCTTGAAAGAGTCCGCAATCGAATAAAACAAGATCTTCGCCCGACATCACTGCATGCAGTGATCCGGTAACCTGCCTGGCCGCTCCTTGAAACGAGATACGCATTTAACAGTCCTTTTGTGTTGTCCAGCGCACTGAATCCGTTGTAAAAGGAATCATCCACACTGGTAACAGTTTAAAATCACATAAAGTTATTTGATCACACTGTTTTTCAAACCTACCAATCACCCCCCGGGCCATCAGTAAACATTATTCTTCAACAGGAATAATCCCTCAATTCCTTCTCCGGTTAAAGCGGAAAAGCCCTGATTGAGCCACGACTACTTATTGAAAAACAACGGTTGTATCAAATCGAGTCGATTTTTGGGAGTTGAGATCTCTTACCGTCGTCTGAATGATATACGTGCCGGCAGGAGCTTTACCGAGAGAATAGGTCAGATTCAGATAAAAATCGGTGACCGGGATCGGGGTAATCCTGTTGTATTGTAAAATGTCATTAATACCGCCCAACACTTTTCCTTCAGGTGTCTTGACCAGGAAATCCACAGCCACATTGATCATATAACTATCACCTGTTCTTCGAATATTATGACCAAATATCTGTGAAGTCAGATAAATTTTATCTTCCCCCGAGTAGGTATTGCCATTTTTATTTCGATAATCGGTTAAGTTTTCGACCAACCGGACATTGCCAACACTAAAAGGAATTTCTTGCCATAATTGGCGGACTCCTTCCTGCGCTTTCATAGCCGCTTCAGTAGCATGGTCGGTTAAATAGAGATCCTTGGCTTTGTTGATAGATTGGACAAAGTCAGACCCATGAGCAGAAACCACACCCATGGCGAAGACAATAAAAAAAACAACTGCAAACACCTTTCTCATAAGCCTCTCCTTGTTAAACAGTATGAACAGGGTCTGTCACTTCGTTCTACAAAGAACAACTTCCATAAAAAAGTATATAACCAGATGTCCCCCTTTAATTCAACGAAATCAAGCCCTTCTTTTCCGCAAATGTGCTCTGGGCCTTCAAATAGAGCCAATAGAGTTGGAAAAAAATGGAGCTCTTTTTTGAAAAAACAATCATTTTTTTCAAAGAACATCCTAATTCTTGCACTATTCAACCGTTGCGGTATAATCGTGTGGTTTAGCACCTAACAACAACCTCTTATCACAACTTTTACTATTTGGCGTTATTTAAGGACTTCAATGAACAGATCAACTAAACTCAAACTGGGCTTTCTCTTATTTCTGATTGTTCTCTCTGTCATTACGATCATTCCATCATTCCAAAAGGATGTCCCATCCTGGTGGACTAAATATCTGGCCCCAGGCGGGCTGCGTCTTGGTCTTGATCTTCAGGGCGGAATGCATGTGGTCCTGAAAGTTAATCTGGAAGAAGCTGAAAATAAGTCACTGGAGCTTGCTGCCAACGACCTGAAAAGCACCCTGGCAAAAAAATCCATCAGTGCCGTCCGCACGAAAACTGAGCTTGAAGACGTAATTATCTTTACCTTGCCAAATATTTCGGCTGCAAACGAGGTCGAAACACTGGTTAAAGATGACTTCCCCGATATTGACGCCACCATAGAGTCCAGGGAGAACTCATTCCCCCGTATCAAACTGCGCCTGAAACAGTCAAAAATAGATTTTATTCACAGTCACGCAGTCAATCAATCTCTTGAAATCATCCGAAACCGAATTGACCAGTTCGGTGTTGCCGAACCGGTCATTATTCGACAGGGAGCCGATGAGATAGTTGTCCAGCTGCCGGGTATTAAGGATGTTCAGCGAGGAATGGACCTGATCGGTCAGACAGCTCAGCTTGAGTTTAAAATCGTTTCAGAAGCAACCGGCGTAAAACTCGGAGAGCTGATAGAACAGGCCAAAAAATCCGGAAAATGGCAGGAGGGCGAGTCCCGGGCCAAACTCAATGAGGCTGTCCAGAACCTTCTTCCAGAAAATAGCTCAATCTATTTTGAGAAAGATAAGGATAAGGTGACCGGCAAAGAGGTCAAAAGGGCTATTTTATTAAAAAATGAGACCCTTATGACCGGCGACATGATCAAGGACGCCCAGGTGCGTATTGGCGGCAGCTTTAACGAGCCCTATGTCTCCATTGATATGACCAATCGGGGATCGAAGGTTTTTGGAGCAATTACCGAACAGAACGTTGGTAAGCGAATGGCCATTGTTCTTGATGAAATTGTCCGTTCCGCCCCGGTTATACAGGAAAAAATCCTTGGAGGCTCCGCCCAGATCACCGGCAGCTTCAGTCATGAAGAAGCTGCGGATCTGGCCATTGTACTCCGTGTTGGTGCCCTGCCGGCTCCCGTTGACACTATCCAGAAGCTCACTGTCGGTGCAAGCCTTGGGCAGGACTCTATCCAGAAAGGCCTTATTTCCGGTTTTTTCGGCGCTCTTCTGGTGCTCTGCTTTATGGTCATCTACTATCGGCTTTCCGGTGTGATCGCCAACAGCGCTCTTATTTTCAATATTCTTTTTCTGTTTACAGGCCTTGCTGTTCTCAGCGCAACTCTAACCCTGCCTGGTATTGCAGGCATCATCCTCTCCATCGGTATGGCTGTTGACGCCAATGTCCTGATTTTTGAACGTATGCGTGAGGAATTCCAGATTGGTAAATCGGTCAAATCAAGTATTGAAGGCGGTTTCTCCAAAGCATTTCTTACCATTGTCGACTCCCAGGTCACAACATTGATCACCGCTCTCGCCCTGTTTCTCTTCGGTACTGGACCTATTAAGGGTTTTGCGGTCACACTGTCGCTGGGTATTATTTTCAACCTGTTTACTGCGCTTTTCTGTTCGCGCCTCATGTTCGATGTGAAAAATTCTATTAAGCCGATACGTCTGCTTAAATTCTTACAGTTTATTAAACAACCGTCACTTAATTATATGAAACTGAAAAAGGCCGCTTTTTCAGTTTCAGCCCTCATGGTTGTCATTGGTTTTGTTGCCTTTTTTCAGATTTTACAGGGAACAGCCAATCTTGGTGTCGACTTTACCGGCGGATCTCTTCTGCAATACAAAGGGAAACAGGATTTCACCATGGAAGAAGTACGGAAAGCATTTGACACTCACAACATTAAAGGTATCAGCCTTCAGGAAGTGGAGAATGAAAACCGTCTTATCGTCAAGATGAAAAAATCTGAAAAAGCCGTTGCCCAGCTGAACCAACAGCTGGCAGGCGTATTCAATAATGAACTCGAAGACAAAGGTTTTGTCCTTGAAAGCCAATCCGAGATCGGTTCTTCAATCAGTGCCGTTTTGCGGAACAAAGCTATCCAGGCCATTCTCATCTCTTTTGTCGGAGTTATTATCTATCTGGCTTTTCGGTTTGACATTAGCTTTGGATTTGCAGCTGCTATTGCAACATTTCATGATGTTCTGGTGGTGCTTGCCATCTGCTGGCTGATGAATATTGAAATTACCCTGTTAATTGTCACAGCCCTGCTAACCCTTGCCGGCTATTCGCTCAACGACTCTGTTGTTGTCTTTGACCGAATTCGTGAAAATATGGGGAAAGGCGGTCAACACTCCTTTCTCTCTGTCATTAACGATTCGATCAATCAGGTACTGAGCCGAACAATCGTCACATCTCTCACATCCGGCATGGTACTGCTTGCACTCTATCTTTTCGGTGGCTCCGTTATTCATGATTTTTCTTTCACCCTGCTGGCCGGTGTATTGATAGGAACCTATTCCTCAATCTTTATTGCCTCCCCGGTATTATCTCTGTGGCGGAAGAATGTATAAGATCGACAAGACCCTCTCTACCCCTTTTCCAGCTCTGTTCTTTCAGAGTGTAAAAGGGGTTTTTGTTGAAAGATTATAATGAGTCAACCGAACCTGCCACCAAATGTTCAATCACTTGAAAATGGGGAATCGTTCTCCTTTGATTGTTTAACGACGAACAGTTGTTTCACCGAGTGCTGCCGACAACTCGAACTGACTTTAAGTCCATACGATGTTCTTCGGCTTCGCCGTTCGACCGGGCTTTCATCGGCTGAATTCCTCGACAAATATGTGATCATTGAGCAGAGCCCTGAAGATATCTTTCCAAGTTGTTATCTGACTATGGTCGATGATGGCCGGGCAAGTTGTGTTTTTGTTTCAGAAAAAGGCTGCACCGTCTATGAGAACCGCCCAGGAGCCTGCAGAACCTACCCCATGGGAAGAGGAATTACCCAGAAGAACAATGGAATTTCAGAGATTTTTGTTCTGCTAAAAGAAGACCATTGTCTTGGTTTTTCAAACAGAACCGAGCAAACAGCCCTGTCATATATAGGGAGCCAGGGGTTGTCCCCATATAATCGTTTTACAGACCTGTTGGCCGATATCATTCAGCATGAAAAAGTACGCCAAGGTTTTTCTCCAAATAAACAACAGATAGAGCTCTTTCTGCTGGCTCTTTACAATATTGATCTGTTTCGAAAAAAGCTACTGGCAGGAGAAATTGAACCTCTTCCAGGGACAACAAAAAAGAGTGTTGAAGCCCTGGACGACGAAGAGCTGCTGTTATATTCGATGAACTGGATAAAAATATCTTTTTTTGACAATTAATCAGCTCAACGCTGCAAGAATCCCCACGCGGCTGCAAGTCCCGTTCTTAGCAATGTGGTTCCATACTCTTCGCATGGAGCTTTGTCGCTGCCATGTAAGATTATAAATAAAAAAAATATCAGATAACTCCCAACAAACATCCAGCCACGCTATGCTTAAACTTGTTATTTTTGACTGTGATGGTGTCATGTTCGACTCCAAACATGCCAATATCGAATATTACAATCATCTTCTTGACCAGTTTGGCTATCCTCCTATGGACAGCGATGAAGTCGATTTTGTTCACATGCATAATGTAAACGAATCCGTTGCTCATATTTTCCGTCACTACCCCGGCCAGATCTTAGACAAAATCCACGATTATCGGCAGCAAATCGGCTATACACCGTTTCTCAAATATATGACCATCGAGAAGGACCTTGTCGAATTTTTAAATCAAATTCAAAACAGCTATCATCTCGCTATTTCTACTAATCGAACGGATACAATGGGTTTGATTCTTGAGATATTCCATCTTAAAAAGTATTTCGGCAAGGTCATGACTGCTTCAAATGCCGCAAAACCCAAACCTGCTCCCGACGCATTACTCGAGATACTCAGTCACTTTGGCTGCACAGTGGACGAAGCCATATATATCGGAGACTCAATCATCGATCAGCAGCATGCCCAGGCCTGCGGAATGAAACTGATCGGCTTTAAAAGCCCAGATCTTCAGGCTGAATATCATGTCAATAGCTTTATGGAAATTCTCGACCTGCAACCGTTCAGCTGATTTTCATCTATTTCTTCACTCACAAATCACCCCACGTCCCGCTCCTTTTCCTCCATAAATCTCTGCATGATTTTTCAGAAAGAGTTTATTATTCCACCCTATTTTTGTTTTTTCTCTTTTCTGTTGTCTTTTTGGTACCTTATGCGGTAACATGTTTTAATAATTCATGTTTGCCCTCTAGTTGCCATGGCTGATTCAGTTCAAACAACACTCAAAAATATTTACCAGGACGTTACAAAGGCATTCGAACACAACGATTCGATTACTGTTTCTGCTTTTGAAGGGAATCCTCCTGATAAATATTCGGTTACCTACCGTATCCCTTCTATTTACAAGGACTCCAAAGGAGACATCTGCGAGAGTGACAAGCATGAAATAATCATAAATATTCCAATAGGTTTCCCCCATTTCCCGCCAAGCTGCAAGCCAAAAACGCCAATATACCATCCAGATTTTGACCCTTCTGCCATCTGCATTGGTAACTATTGGAAACAGTCAAAATCACTTGTCGATCTGATTCATTACATCGGTAAAATGATCAGCGGTGAAATCTATTCCACCGACAATGCCTTTAACAGTGACGCAGTCAACTGGTATATCGAAAACCAGCATCGTCTTCCATTTACAAAGCCTGACCAGACTTCTACTGAAACTCTCCAGATCGACAGTGATGATCTCTCTGCCCCAGACATCGAACTTGGATCTCTTGATATCGATACTCTCGGCGAATCTGACTTCAACCTTGAGATTGATTATCTCGACGACCAGCCATCGGAGAGCTCGTCGACCATCGATTTAAAAGAAACAGGTTCAAGCGAAGAAGAAGATGTGCAAATAGAGACTCTTACTCTGGAATCAGAAGAACCTACAGAGGAGATTGGCCAGGAATCGGTTTATGATATAGACCGCATGAACCTCCTTCTGCAACAAAAACGCCTGTATGAACTGCATGAGGAGATTGAAAGCATACGAAATTCTGCTCATATCGAAAACCAGGAATCTATCTTAGAAACGATAGAAAATGGAATTGCCAAGGCAAAACAGCTCTACCGGAAAGGGAAGGATTTTGAAGATCAGGGACTTGCCGGCCAGGCTCTTCAATGCTACCAGGACGCCGAGTCCTTTGTCTGTGACTATCCAGACATCACTGATGGTATTGAGCGGGTGACGGCAAGCCTGGAGCTTCTAAGCGGTGAAACTATAGAGTCGGTACCTGAAGAAGAATATCAGGAGGAGGATCTTGCCAGGCAAGAGGACGATGAAACAAAAAAACCTGAAAAAACAGAAGAACAACCTGTTAAACTCACCTTTTTTGATGACAAAAAAGATGTCGGTTTGGTGGTTAAAATTCTCCGTTTTGTCATACCACTCTGCCTGCTCGGCCTGATTGTTTTTATCGTCCAGACATACCTCTCAATCAACAGCCATTGGAAGCGGGCCAACGAGCTCACCGATTTGTGCCAAAAATCACTGCTGCTGAGCCATATGAGCCAGGTGAGAACCCAATGCAACCAGGCTCTTGAAAATCTTGAGCTCGTTCGCTTCCTCCACAGACAAGAGAAAGAAGTGTTGCGAAAAAAAATCTCCGATGTGCTGGTATCCATAAACATGGCACAATCAGCCTCACCCTCCCCTGATAAGGTGTACCTCTCAAAAGCTCAAAAAGAAGCACAACTCCAATATGAAAATCTGCTTCTATCTGCTGAGAAAAGGATGAAACAATCAGATTGGCAGGGTGCTGTTGACGAATATAAGCAGGCTCTGAAGTTCTCCCAGAATCTCAATCGTGTAGAGGAAAACAGACTCCTGGAGAATAGAAAGAACCTTCGTCTGGCCACAATTCACAATTCCCTGCAAAAAGGCTATGGCCAAACAATCCACTCACAATGGGATAAGGCTCTTGATTTTTTCACATTAGCGAACAAACTCCTTGAGCAAAAGTCAAGCCGTCAATTGCTGGATGAAACGACTCACCAGCAACTGACATCCAGGGTAACCGTACTCAAGATGTATACGCTTGCCCAAAAACAGATGCAACAATCCAAGTGGAGCTCAGCCTACGAACACCTGAACAAAGCCGCCTCTTTAACAGACGCTGGCGGCGGACTGCCTTCAGAGCTGTTAAGCCGACTGAATAAAGACATCACAAAAGTCAAGCTCTACCATGAAGTGGGGGCAGGTAAGGCCGCATTTAACAAAAAACAGTGGGGAAATGCGCTAAATCACTACAGGGCAGCAATCCGGCTTCTCAAGTTACCCGCTACAATGTTACCTGATATCAATAGCAAGCAATACGAAATCGAAATATCGAGGATAATACTCAAAATAATCATTCTCCAACATCAGCAAACATCTGCCCGGCTGTTGAAGAAAAAGCAATTTGACCAGTCACTGCAAACTCTGAATTCTTTAATCAAAACCATCCAGACCAGCAGGTTCTCTTCCGAGGAGAAATTTAAAGAGGAGATCGAAGAGATTCAACAGACAATAGAGGATATACAATACCGCTATCTGGTGGCAACCGGTGAAGAAGCTCTAAAACAAAACTATCAAACCCTTTTCGTCGAACAATACCCCGGTACCACCCCAAGGAGCCTGTCAAAGGTAAAAATTACCTTTGTTGAAAGAAGAGGAGATGAGTTGCTGTATAATATCCAGTGCGTTAAATCAACTGGTGGAGGCTCAGCTCGACTTGTTCTTGACTACTTCTATAATGTGAAGACAAAGGAAATAAGGTTTTATAGCGGCCAGTAGGCTGCTGCAAAGCCCAAATCCTGTCAGACTGGGAGTATTCAAAATTCTGTGTCATCAGTTTTAAGTTCCAATTGACCCCGGTC
>CAZMFP010000028.1:0-48628 GCA_964565605.1 uncultured Desulfocapsaceae bacterium
ATAACTTTATCTTCGCCGCAAGCGGCGGGGTATTAAACCCGAGCTACGCAATAAAGCCTTGACCCTACTATAACTCATTATCATTTTGGCTTTACTTCCTCTCCACCTTACAGGAACAACCCATGACTCCTGACTCTGACAGCAATAAGCACAAGCAGAAAACGGGAAATTTAACCCAATGGGCTAACGAGTTACCCCCCGACTTAAACGTCTTCCAAACAGCCCTCCATACCATCACGAGGGTGCTCCTTATTTTCGTGCAGGAATTCAAGCGGAATAAGCTGTCTCTGCGCTCAGGGGCATTGACCTATACCATTTTACTCTCAATGGTTCCTATGCTGGCCTTAAGCACTGCAGTGGTAAAAGGACTTGGTGGCAGCAATCAACTCCGCCAAGTTGTCTATTCATATATCGAAACCCTGGACAGCAGTACGAGCACACAGCAAGAAGAACAATCTCCTGATCTAAATACCGAGTCACAACGCACTTCTCGTTCGGCTGAAGCCTCTTCAAATCTGACAGAACACATATACTCGGCCGCAGACAAATTATTTGCCTATGTTGAACGGACAAATTTTGCAACACTTGGAACAATTGGAGTTGTGGGTATATTTATCAGTGTGATTCTCATGCTCAGCACGGTGGAGATTGCAATGAACTCCATATGGCATGTATCCAGCGGGCGCTCTTTTTTTCGTAAAATAACGGACTACCTGACACTGATCATCCTTTTTCCTCTCTCAATCAATATCGGATTTGCGGCCAGTGCCATTTTAAAGAATCCAACCCTGTTCACCAAGATCAACCAACTCCTTCCAATCGTTTGGATTCAGGCCTTTTTTCTAAAGTTGGTTCCGGTATTTTTCATTACACTGACCTTTTTCGTGACGTATCTCTTTTTCCCAAATACCAAAGTACAAAAAGCACCAGCTTTTATTGGGGCTCTGATGGCCGGTTTTTTCTGGATCAATGCCCAGAATATCTACTTCCATCTGCAAATCGGTGTTGCTAATTACAATGCGATCTATGGCTCTTTTGCCACCCTGCCATTGCTGCTCATCTGGCTTTATGTCGGTTGGTTCTTTATTTTAGCAGGTGCGCTGTTAGCCTATGCCATCCAGAACAGAGACAGTTATCAGCTTGTGAGTAAACCATCGACCCCGGCCCAGCTGCTGGCAAGCGCCTTTGATACGCTTTCTCATGTATACAGCCGTTTTGATAACAGGACGCCAGTTACTGTTGCTGATATCAACCACAAGCTTACACAGTACGACCCATCAACCATCAGTCAAACTGTCTCCCTGCTTGCCGCAGCAAATCTGATCAGGCTCCATGGAGATGACCAACAGCTCCTGCCGGCCGCTCCAGCAGACAAAACAAATCATAATGATATTATCATGGCTGTTTTCGGGACATCATCCGATGGCACTGCCGGTTCCGTCGAATCAAACCGGATCATTCATTCTGTCTGTGATGATGCAAAGAAATGTTTTAAAGAAACTCAACAATCAGAAAGGGAAAATAGTACAGAGGAAAATGAGAAGTAAAACAGGCTGGTGTGCTGAACTATTCCTGTTTTTCACCGTTACCGAGATCACATACTTCCGGTAAATCGATATAAAAAATTGATCCTTCTTCTTCTGAGGATTCAATTCGTATGGTGCCGCCATGGGCCTTAACGATCTCTTTGCAAAAAATCAAGCCAAGACCGGTCCCCTGTTCCCCTGAAGTTCCGCGGGATGTGGTCTCAATGTCCTCCTCAAACAGATCCGGAATAATTTCTTCTTTTACACCTATCCCTGTATCCCGCACAGCCAGAGTATTGTCTCCGCCACCATCAGGAACAAAAACAGACACTTCCCCTTCAGGGTGACAGAATTTAATACCATTTGATATGAGATTATTGAGGATGGTGAAATAGAGATATTTGTCGGCAAAAATCCCTTTTTGAAGTGGAACCCGGTTTTCCAAGGTGATCTTTTTTTCCTGGGCCATATGGGCAAATTTATTGAAGACTTCATCAACCATCTTTGAGCTGTCAAAAAAACTGGGATCCGGTCTCATTCTTCCGGCTTCGAGCCTGTCCATATCCAGAAGGTTATCGATCATCGACATCATGCGGCGACCATTATTGATTATTTCCTTCATAAACTGCTTATGGACTGGTTTACTGAACTCCTCTTTTTCTAAAATTCTCTGCAACATACCAAGAATCGCGACAAACGGAGACTTCAGGTCATGAGCAACCATGGCCACATACCTGTTCTTCAAATCTTTTGCCGCTTCTGCCTGGATTTTTGCTTCTTCGAGAAATTGCTGAATTGACTTTTGGTCAGTGATATCAACTGCTATTTCCAGTCGGACATACCTGCCATCAGACCACCGAATGGCTTGGTCACGGGCAGAATACCACTTCTTATTATAAGGATTGATATACTCCCAGCAATGCGATTTTTTTTCCGGCTGTCCATTTTTATCCAACAACTTGCTGTTCGAACAGAATGAGCAGGCACCCTTATGTTGAGCATGGATATATTGCCAGCATTTTCGTCCGGTAGGATCAAAACCGAGAAGATCTTTCAAGCCCTGGTTGACGTAGAGCAGTTCATACGTCTCAAAATCGGATACGTATATGATACCGTCAAGGCTGTCAAGAATTGTGGATACGACTTCATTTGAAGATGTCTGATTCATCTCTTCTTCTCATATTTCTTTGGGATACCTTGGAACACTCAGCCTGACAGAAGGTGTTGTCAATTTTTCCATCCGGTCTGAGAATTATTTATAACCAGGTATTTTAGCTCATTGTAACATGAATTATTGGCCATTTGAAAGCCGGCCAATCGTTTTTCGGTTTCGCTGGAATATTTGGCTCTATTCCCCATCACGGATTTGAGCTGAAATCATCAGAACCATTACTATAAGGCCCGACAAATAATTATTCCTTTTCAAAATGATTATTTTTTTTTATATATGAACCGTCAGCGATAACCACTTCGTAGTACTTGCTCATATTGTACCAACAGATAATATTGAAGGATACGTTTTCATAAACAGTTAGGGGAGAGAATAAAATGATCACGATGAGGGAATCCATTGCCATCTTTTTTAAAGGTATCTGTAGGAACAGATTATCCTGCCTTGGTGCAACAATCACGACAATAACATTTCCGCTGCTGCTTGTCGGTACCCTGCTCGATGCCATGGGGGTTTTCCATAACCAGATGATTGGCGCCATCCTGTACATGGTTTTGACTCCGCTTTTTCTTACAGGCCATGCTATTTTCTTCTTCGGTTTCTTCTTAGTAAAAAGTGATCCCAATAAAAAATCAGTTTTCAGTTTTGCCTACTTCACTGAACACTTTCATAACATCTCCGAGAAGACATCTTTCAGAAAAGTCATTTTATTTTCGACCCTGCTTGCCGTTGGCAATTTTTTCATCGTTCTGATGGTCGCCTTTACCGGTCATCATTACAGTGAGACACCCGAATTTTGCGGAACATTGTGTCACCAGACCATGACTCCTGAATATGTTTCCTACCAAAACTCTCCCCACTCACGGGTCGCCTGTGTCGACTGTCATGTAGGCCCTGGTTTAAAATGGTTTGTACTCTCCAAGGTCAACGGTGCAAGGCAGCTGGTGGGAATGGTGACAGGCAACTATGACCGGCCGATTAAAGTACCGATTCACGGTCTGCGCCCGGCTCAGCAAACATGTGAAGAATGTCACCGTCCCCAGCTTTTTGTCGGGGAAAAACTGATGGTTAAAGACAAGTACCAGGAAGACGAAACCAACACACTACTCCAGACGGCTCTTCTTTTAAAAGTTGGTTCCGGCGGACACAGAGGAACGAAAGCCTCCGGCATTCACTGGCATGTTTCTAAAGGGAATAAAATTAGCTATACCTATCTCGACCACGATCGTCAGCAGATTTCTCAAGTCACATTGAGCCGTGATGATGGCAGTGAAATCATTTACAAGAACAGTGACCTGGAAGAAGAAATGGCTAAAGGTAGTGATGAGGGCGGCACAAAATTGATGGATTGCGTCGACTGCCACACACGGCCTACTCATATGTATGAATCTGCCTCAGTAGCCCTGAATAAAAGAATCACCAACGAAGAAATCTCAAAAGAGATTCCTTTTATCAAACAGCAGGCCATGGCGGCTATCCAGGAAGAATACTCCTCCCATGAGGAGGCAAAAGAGCAAATCAGTACCAAGCTACAAGCTTGGTATCAAGAAAATCAGGCAGACTACCTAAAGGAAAATAAAGAGATCTTCGCCAAGGCAGTTGCATCTATTCAGGAAGCCTATACGGATAACGTGTTCCCTTCGATGAAAATTGGTTGGGATACATACATCCGCAATATCGGTCACCTGGATGATGGTGGTTGTTTCCGCTGTCATAACGATTCCTTCGAATCGGCCGATGGTGAGACCATTTCCCAGGATTGCGAAACCTGTCATATCGTCATGGCGGAAGAGGAGGAAGAGCCTGAAATTATAAAAACTCTGCGGGGTGAAGAGTAGTTATTCACTGATCATTTATTCAATGAAAAAGGCTGATACACTAAAATGTATCAGCCTTTTTCATTTTTCTGGATACATGCTTCAGCCGCAGCATACTCCCGGCGCAGATTTCTTATGAATATTGCGCCAATTTATTGAAAAGCTATTGTAATTCAATATATTACCTGATTATCAAGTAAGCTCATCCTAATACGAGGTGTTGCCAATTTGTCTGGCTAGCCTTCGGTCAAGGATCACTACTAATCAAAGACAATACATATATTTTTTCAATTTTCTCTGCCTTTATTCACATTGAAGCAAGAATTTGTGATCCTTGAAATACACCAGCCAAACAGACAACACATCTTTTTCCGTCAAGGCTGAGAATCATTGATAACCAGTGTATATTATACGTATGCACTAAAGTAAAATAAATTTACACAATGTTTTCCAAAGGACAGTTCATCTGGTTCCATCTTCTTCTGTCTTCCGGCAGCAAACATAGCCTACTACAATTAACTGCCGGAAACTTTGAATCCAGCACAACCTGAACTGATGATAAACCTTGGATAGACCGGCTTAAGAGCGTTTGAGCTTTTTACTCCGCAGGAATTTATCAACAGATGTCAGGGTTCCCTTCATGTAAAAGACATTGGGCTTGGTATCGTCTTCCGGCCTGAGCACCCAGACAGCCTCTTCTATCTGGTGAACCAACTGGTATACCAGATCATGTCGATCAGAAAGATTGCCAAATGTTCGCGCTCCTGTCGGACAATGGCTTGAACATCCGGTAGAATCCTTTCCTTTACTCAGCCTGGCCTCCCAGCAGAAATCACATTTATCAATTGCCTTTTTCTCCGAATTGAAATACCGGGCATCATAGGGACAGGCCAACATACAGCTTTTACAGCCGATGCATTTTTTATCTTCCATTATCACGATTCCTGTCGTCATATCCTTATAAGTGGCTTTGGTTGGACAGGCCCGCGTACACGGGGCATCGTTACACTGATTACAAAGCACAGGGATAAATTCAGCCGGCTTATCAATTGCTTTTCTATACCGCTTTGTCAGAATACGAGTACGATACCCATATTCCGGCACATTGTTTATCTTGTTACAGGCCTCCATACATTTCTCACAATCGATACACAACGCCTGGCGAATCATCATGGAATAATGTTTTTCTATATCATATTCTTCAACACAGCCATAGGTGGCGGCATTTGCCTCAGGCAGGATTGAACGAACAGACAGCAGTTTTCCTCCCATATAGACCCCGGTAATGGCAAGACCCATTTTAAGGAACTTCCGTCTTTCTTTTGATGTAACGGAAGCTGTCCCTTCGTTTTCCAGTTTATCAAAATCAATTTTTCCGTTTTGTTTCATGGAACTACTCCTTTCTATCATGAGCCGTTTGGGCTCGAAAAAGATACGTTGAAAGTATCATTCCAACCTATCTTCAATCTCTTGTTTAGAAGAAACCCTCTACCAGATTCTATGATGTCTTCTGGTCGCCTCTTCCTCAGTCTCTCCTTCCTTCTTGAAGTGAATGGCACCACAGCCTGGACAGATATAACCGCCGGGAGGAACAATTTCATGTTTCTCAAACTGATGCCCGTTGAGCATTTTCTCACCGACAAAATAGGCTAAGACAATAAATGCCAGGCCGAAACAAGTGGCCATCATCTCGTGGAATGTCGGCATGTAGTGTAAAACTCCTGCAGCATCTTCAACACCAAGAGACTGATACACAGGAATCAGCTGACCGGCAAGAACGATATCGTAACGCATAAAAAAGATACCGACGATCATCAATCCTGTAGCCCACAGCATCATATTCCAGTTGTTTCCCCTTGATTTGATCAGCAGGAACAGGGGAAGAATGAGCCCCAGAAAGACCTCGAACAGCCAGAAATTAACGGAATAGCTGCCGGAGAGAAACGGCATAAGCGCATCTGATTTTGCGTGTGAGATTGTCCCTGTAATAATTTTCCAGATGGTAAAGAAGATGATAGTCGAAATAAGAGCGATGCAGATCTGGGTAACAGCCCTCAGAGCTCTTTCCATTCGGTAGTTCATAATCTCCGGATTGATTTTCCAGGCAAGAGTGGTGAAGAAGATAATGGCGGCACACCCGGACATGGCGGCTGAAAAGATAAAGTAAATCGGCATATACGGTCCATACCAGTAAGCACGACCATGCAACATACCAAAAACTGCTCCCAGGTTACTATGAGCCGCAACACCAGCAACAACACCTAAAAAACCCAGCAGCCTCGACATAGAGTGGTTCTGATTCAAAAGAAACCCATATTCTGCCATCATAAAAACAAGATAGGCCCCATACAGTGTTCCCATCCACCACATATTTGAGCGAAAGTTCGGTGAGATAATATTGTAGATTGCCATACGAAAGGGGTTTTCGATATCAAAAAAGATGATACAGAAACCGCCTAAAATAAAAATAATTGACATAAATACAGCTCTTTTGGCAATGGGCATCAATGCCTCCATGCCAAAGACATGTCCAATCGATGAGATGATGCAGAGTCCTGTTGAGGTAACAACACAAAACACATAGGCCGCAATGAGTATTCCCCACGGCACTTCCCGAGTAACGCCATACACATGATGATAGCCGGTAACCATACCATGCAGCCCGACAGCTAATCCGACAATACTCAGCAGACCGAAAACGGCCATAATCAGCTTATATTGCGGACTGGCCGCTTTTAAGGCTTCCATACCGTGAAAGCCCCATTTTTTTGCAATATCCATTTTTGTTTCTGCCATTTTTCTATCCTTTATATGCTGACAACCAGGCCTTCTATGATAACTTTGATATAAGACCGGTTGCTTTTTTATTTATTTCTGTTCTCAAAACCAGCAGTAAATAAGGTTACTTAATGACCTTTTGCTTTGTCTTTTACAGGTTTTCCAGCCTTCTTGGCCATAATCTTGTTATAATCTTTGACACCAATATGGCAGACTGTACAGCGCGTATTATCAGCAAATGCCCGCTTATTGTTATGGCAAACACCGCAATACTTGACATCGGCTCCTTCACAATAGATATTGGCCATGACAAAATCTTCTGTCAGCTCTTCAGCTCCTCGCTTCATGCTGAAAACCTCTTTATGACACTCTTCACATTGAATTTTTTCCCTATCAACATGAACTTTGTGATCAAAAATAACTGCTAAAACCGGTTTAGTGAAATAGACCGGTTCTTCGGGTGCAAAATGGCAGGACTCGCATTGGGAGTAGATGTGAAAGGCGGTATCTCCATCATGGCAAAAACCACAATATTTTCCTTCCTTAAAGGCAGCCATTGTAAAGTCACCTGATGCCTCTGCAGCACCTGTTTCCTCTTCAAACAATTCATCATGACAGCTGTCGCATTCCATACCACCGTCAAGATGCAAGTCATGGTCGAATATAGCCTTGACCGGTTCCTCGTAGGTGATCACACCACCGTGATCAGCCTCCTCTTCTTCACTTTCCATCTCCTCTGTTTCCGGTTCCGCTGCTGTTTGTTCAACCTTCTCTTCCTCTTTGGCCATATCAGCGACGCCACTGTCAGACGTTGCCAACACAAAGGCCACAAGAAGACAACCGAACACCACAACGGTGAGCAACACACTTCTTTTCATCATAAGCCTCCTAAACATAAGTATTTAAAAAATTACTAAAGTTATATTGCCCAATTTCTCACTCGCACTCTGTTCGGATAATGATTCCCACAAGGACAGAGTGTCTGTCATTTCCCGCTTAAACTTGTAGCAGCGGGCTATTGTTTTTTCTCCAGCCCTTACGTTTTTGACAGAATAACGGAAATCCTCTCAGCATAGCTGATAATGGACTGAATCATCTTTTTTTCACCCTTTCTTTCACTCTGCTTATCACATGAATCGTCAAGCAGTTGAGCATAATTTATGATGCCGTTGAGCAGGTTTGTAATGGCATTGAGCACACCGGCAAAACGATCACTGAACTCTGCAGAGTTGTTATCGGTCTGTTTATTGGTGGTTGTACTCTGACTCGTCTCGATAATCGTATTGATTGCCGTTCGCAATTCTCCGATTTCAACTGAGCTGTTTTCCACAACCCCAACACCTCCCTCGAAAACGGATGGATTTTTCACCTGCTCTGTTAAAGACGATAAGGGTCGAATTGCTCTTCTATACAAAAGAAGAAGCGCAAATGTGATCATCGACAGAACTACACCAAGTATCCCGATTACAATTGTCTGAAAATGGACCACTTTGGCCTTCATCTGCGAAACAATAATCCGGTCAAATCGAAGGAGATATTCACCAATGCCCCGCATCTGCGATTGAAGCTCTAAGCTTGCTGCGACTCTATCGGAATTATCAGCAATATCTTTTGCCAGGATAACCATTTCGGTAAGATCGACCCGGTTGACCATATCCAGTTTATACTGCGTAGGAATCAGGCTGTTTTCCTGCAAATCAACTAATGTGGAATTCAGGGTGTGTAAATCATCTGCAACAAGAGTTACCTTATTAAAATCTTTTTTGATAAGAGAACTGATCATCTGTTCTCGAGTGGCATTAAATTCAAAAATTGCCTGCTCACTCTGTTTGATTATTTGTCGGTATTGGGAATTGAGCATGAATTGACCGACACTGAAGACAAGGACGATCAGCAGCATCAAGGCTATTCCCAAAAAAGCGAAATAACAGATTTTACGGAGTGAATACATAGAATCAGCCGGGTTATTTTGCGTGATCACAATTTTCGAAAGCCGGACAGGTTGCACAATCGTGAAGTGAATAATCGTCATCAGATTGTGTCTGTTTGGTCAACGAGCACTCATAGATAATTTCAAATTCTTCGTTATCCAGCGTTTCAATCTGCAGCAGTATTTCAGCGACAGTTTTAAGAAAGAGTTTATCTCTTTCAAGAATATCTTTTGCTTCCAGATAGCAGGTTTTCAACAGCTCTTTAATCTCACTGTCGATCTGTTTTGCTGTATCATCAGCCATGGCAAGACGATGGGCCTGTGCCTGGAGAAAGCCACCACTGTCAACCGTGTAGGCCTGGGGACCGAGATTCTCACTCATTCCCCATTTGCAGATCATACTGGTGGCTATTTCAGTAGCCTGATAGATGTCATCCTGGCTGCCTGTCGTCCGATGGCCAAAAATGAGCTCTTCTGCGGCACGTCCACCAAGAAAGGTTGTTATTCTATTTCTGAGATACTCATATGAATATGAATGGCGATCGTGGAGAGGCAGTTGCTGTGTTTGTCCCAGGGCCCTGCCCCTTGGAATAATTGTTATCTTATGCAGCGGATCAGACTCTTTAAGTGACTTTCCGACAACTGCGTGACCAGCCTCATGGTAGGCAAGAATCTGTCGATCCTTCTCTGTCAGGATCATGCCTTTTCGCTCTACACCCATGAGGATACGATCCCGGGCCTTTTCAAATTCAGCGGTCTCAACAACCTCCTTAGACTTTCTCGCCGCCATCAAAGCGGCCTCATTGGTGAGATTAGCAAGATCGGCACCGGTAAACCCAGGTGTCATCTGGGCAATAAGACCAAGGTCTACATCCTGGGACATCTTAATTTTCTTCCCATGAATCTCTAAAATCCTCTTTCTGCCCTTGACATCAGGTGGCAATATGTTGATCTGGCGATCAAAACGTCCCGGGCGCTTTAAAGCCAAATCAAGGATATCCGGCCGATTGGTTGCGCCAAGAACAATGATAGAATCTGAAGAGGAAAAACCATCCAGCTCAACCAGCAAAGCATTCAGTGTCTGACCTCTTTCATCCTGGCCCCCTGCTGCGGATGACCCGGTCCGTTTTGCCCCCATGGCATCAATTTCATCAATGAAAATAATACAGGGCGCATTTTCCTTTGCCTGTTTAAAAATATCCCGTACTCTGGAGGCACCCACGCCAACAAACATCTCGACAAAGTCTGAACCACTGAAGCTGTAAAACGGCACACCAGCTTCACCAGCTATCGCTTTTGCCGCTAAAGTCTTTCCTGTTCCTGGAGGACCCTGGAGAAGGATCCCTTTTGGCATGGTTGCGCCAACCTGACTGAAATGGCGAGCGTTTTTTAAGAAACTGACAATTTCCCGTAACTCCTCTTCAGCCTCAGGTATGCCGGCAACATCGTCGAATGTTATCCGATTTCCTGCCAACAATGGATCGATGAGTTTGTCTGAACCAAACTTCTTTTTCTTTTTCTTTTGCTTTGTATTGATTGAATAAACAACGATGAGCGTCCCTATAATTAAAACAAGCAGAACAACTCCTGATAGAGCTAACAGAGAGTAATCCTTCTTCAAGGTAACCCTGATGTTTTTATCATCGAGACGGGAAATCAGTTCCTGCGGATTGGGGACGATTGTTTTGTAGCGGAAATTAGAAATGTCGGTGACTGTCAGGTTATCACCGGTGAATTCGAGTGAGCTGACCTTTTGGGCTTCTAAGTCGTTTTGTAATTCCGTGAATGTACGATTCGGTAATTTGTTTTCTAAAGAATAGAAGAAATAGATCATCCCGCACACGATCAGTACGAGAGAATAGATAAAAAGGTTTCTAACAAGATGAGTCATCACTGCTCCCTTAAAGGTGATTATTCAATTTTTCAAGCTGACATTGGCCTGCCTTCTTCATGTCATCAAAAATAATCTCCATTCTTGTTAAACATCAACCTTTTATGACTTTGGCATCACATAAAAAATCCTGAGATGAAAACTCTCAGGATTTTTTATATGAGACTCTTAAGGAAGGGTGTTAAGACAACCCTTCCTCGATGAACTATTCTTTATCCGGCAATCGCCTTAACCAGGTTCTGAACAAGTGCTACCGGTCCGCCTTCTGTAAAAAGAGCACTCGCCAGACAGACTACTGACCAAAGGCCAATGGCTCCAGCAAGAGTTGCAGTTGTTACAACACCAACCTTGTACAGTTCATTTGAGGCATGGGTTGATTCTGCCGATTCATTTGTCTGAGTTGCCTGTTTTGCAATAGTAAGGTCTTCCATTTTCTATCTCCTATGATATTCGTACGTTCAATAATTTATCCAATTACCGCTTTAAACCAGTTGGCAACCATTGCAACCGGACCTCCGCTGGCAACAACTCCACTTACCAGACAAACAAGAGCCCACCCGCCTATAAAAGCGGAAATAGTGCCGATACCAATGACTGAGAGTTTAGACACTTCACTGCTCAACTCAGGACTTGCTTCAAAACCTCTACTGATAGTTTCTTGATTTGTTGCTTCGCTCATTCCCCCGTCTCCTCTTTCAGTTTTTTACCTCACAGCGGTAATTTGTTTCCTTTACCCTCTGTACAGCAAGAGTGATGCCAAAATTGCTCGCTACCAACATATTCACAAAAAAACAAACAGTAACATGCCGATTTTACACAACAATAAAAAATAATCTCGATAGCTATTTTTATTGACGGTTGGAATGAGAACAAAAAAAGAAAATTCGAAACAACCGGACTAGAGAATGGTGCAGATCAGAATTTATTCTACAAAATCAGAACGATAGAAACACAAGAAGATAAGGATAAAACCAGAAAGGATGCTTAAAAAGCATTCAAAAAAAAACAGATACGTTCAATAAATAGTTTTTATATCAGCAAGTTACACGTGATAAATATGAGCCAAAACACCTTTTACCAATTCGCATGCAAGAGAAACGCGACAACACGCAACACGCACGCGACATAAACGCAACATAAGCGCAACACCTCCGCGACATAAACGCAACGCTTAGCGTTTCTTCTGCAACAGTTGTTTTACTTCATCTCCAATGCCTAGCCGTTGAATCTTTCGGTAGAGGGTCGATCGATCGATGGCTAACAATCTGGCAGCTTTTGCCTTATTACCCCTTGCATGTTTCAAGGCTTGGAGTATTTCTTCTTCCTCGTCCATATATGGCTGGAATAGAGGTTCCCTGATGGTTTCCTGAACCAAGTTTTCTTTGTCGTTAGACTTTCCAATACCATTATTTATCGTATAGTCAAGTATTTCAGCAGGAAAGTGTTTCAGAAACAAGGTTGAGCCATCGCATAGAACAACAGCTCTTTCCATTACATGTTTGAGTTCTCTAATATTTCCAGGCCATGTGTATCTATTGAGAGCATCCATTGCCTGGTCGGATATTGTGGTAATCTTCTTTGACAGTTTCTCTCTGAGTAGGGTTAAAAAATGATGGGAAAGCAGCTGTATGGCACCTTCTCTGTCTCGAAGCGGAGGAAGTGGAATTTCAACCACCTTCAATCTGTAATAGAGATCCTCTCTAAACTTTCCCTGTCGTACGGTTTCTCTTAAATCAACATTCGTTGCGGCTACAACTCGAATATCAACGGAAACAGGAGAATCCTGACCAACGGGAGTAAAGGTTTTTTCCTGAAGAAAGCGGAGTAAACGCAATTGCATTCTGGGAGAAATATCGCCAATTTCATCAAGGAAGAGTGTTCCTTTATGTGCTTGTAGAATTCTACCGGGCCTGTCTCGATCAGCACCGGTAAATGAACCTTTCAGGTGACCAAACAGTTCACTTTCAAGAAGTTCTTCAGCCATCGCCGCGCAATCGACCTTAACCAGAGGCATTTCCGACCTGAGGCTTTCAGCATGTAATGCCTCGGCGGTCAATTCTTTACCCGTCCCGGACTCGCCGGTAATGAGTACCGCAGTATCAACTTTGCCAACATTTTCAATTAATCTATAGATACCCTGCATCACTGGACTGCCACCAACCAGCCCATGAAAGCGTGTTCTTCTCCCTTTATGAGGAACTTTTGGCGGAGAAATATCTCGCACCACAATGACAACTCCCGTAAATTCACCCTGTTCGTCATTAAGAGGTGAAGCATTGAGGCTGATTACTCGAATGCCGCCATCTTCTTTCTTACATTCTACCTGATGTTCCCGTACTATTCTTCCGCTACCAAGCACTGAATCAGCATCACCAAAACAGGTAAGCCCAAGCTCACTGGGAACATTTCTTAAATTGATCGGGGCATTGGTATCTTTCCATCTAAACCACTGTTTGGCCTTATCGTTGAGCTGGACAATGTTGAAATCACTATCGACGGTAATGATGGCATCACCGACGGAAGAGAAAATGACCTCCAGGTATCGTTGGTACCTCTCATTTTCCTTTTGCAGCCGCTTCTTTTCCTTTTGCAGGTTCCAATGTTTAATGGCCTGTGCAACAAAACGGAGTAGTGTTTCTTTGTTGACCGGTTTTGGAACATAGTCAAAAGCACCATGTCGAACAGCTTCAGCGGCTGTTTCAAGGTTTGGATAGCCAGTAATCATCACAACAGGACACTCGATACCGGTCTGCCGCAACTGCTTGAGCAGATCTGTTCCTTTTGAGCCCTCCAGGACAATATCACTTATTATCAGCTGGAAATCGTGTTGCTCAATGGCTTCTATGGCCTCTTTTACAGAAGAGGCGGTAATGATTGGACCATAGCCAGCTCGGGTGAGAAACATCTCAAAGGTAAGACGAATAGACTCCTCATCATCAACAATGAGTATTTCAGTGTTTTCTGTTGTTGTCATTGACCAATTTTCCCTAATCTTCAAATGCTGGGATCTCAACAATCATTTCTGTGAATTGATTGAGAACAGAGTTCACTCGGATTGTCCCTCCATGATCCTGGATGATGCCGTAACTGATACTCAGACCAAGACCTGTCCCTTTTCCCGACGGTTTTGTTGAAAAAAACGGGTCGAATAATCTCTCGAGAATGCCCTGTGGAATACCTGTGCCATAATCTTTCACAACCATGGAGACCCATCGTTTTCCTTCCCGTTCAAACTCATCGCATGCTAAATAAATCTTCTTATCCTTGTGCGGTTCGGGGAAGCGTTCATGCAAGGCATATTTAGAATTTGAGAGGAAGTTTAGAAAAACCTGCTGCAGCTGACGAAAGTTTCCTCTTATTTGGCAATCACTGGCAAAACATTCTTTTTCAACAACAATTGCCTCTTTTTTAAGCTGGTGCTGGACAAGATCAACTGATTCGGTGACAACATTTCTCAAATCAATAATTTCAGTTTCATTCGCACTCTCGCGGGCAAAAGAAAGCAATTTACGTATGATAGTTGCAACCCGTTCCCCTTCCTGGACAATCCTTACAAGCAGTTCTTTCTGGGACTTCTGCAGTCCTCCGTCATCTAACAGAAGTTGAGCAAAATTAATAATACCATTGATGGGATTATTGACCTCATGAGCAACACCGGCAGCCAATTCACCAATGGATGCCAACTGCGCAGTTCGAATGGTATCAACCTTGCGTTTCTCCTCCATCGTCAATTCCCGGGCAACGAGAAGGATTTTATTAACCTGGCCATTGGTCTCTTTGACTGGTGAGATGGTCAGCAGATAGTCACCGCCCAGACCAGGTAATTTTGTCTCCTGGACCTGCGGCTGACAGGTACGAAGAAACTCTTCGAGTGGGCATTTAATGTGTGGCCATTTTCCCCCATGGATAATCTCACAGATTCCTTTACCAATAACCTGGCTTTTGGTTTTTTTTGCCGCATTGATTGCGGCCAGGTTAGCGTCAAGAATCACTCCATAAGGGGTAGTGACAAGGACAGGGTCCTGTATTGCCTGAAAAAGCTCATCTCCACCACCCTGAATGAATGTATCTTGCTGGGTGGATGAATGGTCTTGATCTGTTCTTTTTGTCATTTCTCCGCTCTACCAAAAGTTATCCAAACTGTATCGAACATCTAATGATGACTGTTTCTTCTCTGTTTTAGGAATATAACGGAAAAATATGTGAAAAGAAAAAAAAATATCCGGCATGGAAACCTGTTCCAGCCGGATATTTTAATAATGACTAATTTGGAAGATTGTACAAGAAAGGCACAATCCGAAACAACAATTCTATCAATGGTGTTCTTTTTGATCAAACAGCTTACCAAACATCCTTTCGCCAATCAAAAAACCAACCATAACAATACCAATGCCACCCACGATCACGCCAAACTCAAATATGGACGGGATATAGCTCATATATTGCGGTAATCCATCCCAGCCAAAATTCTGTGGAACAATCTGGCCAACCACAACCAGGTCATATCTGGCAACAAATTGTCCGATCAGGATCAGCAGACCGGCAAAAGCCATGGTGGGAATACTCTTCAACCTGGTAACGAAGACAAGGAGAAGAGGTAGTAAAAGGCCAATACAAATTTCAAGAACCCAAAAATTAATTGACAACGGACCGTTAATCAGGGAACCGGCAGCAATCCGTCCAAGCTCAGCACCGCCGACAAAAAATGAGATAAGCCGCCAGAATGTGGCAACCGTATACAGAACAAGAACCAATGTCATCACCTTACCGGCGCTGACAACCGCATTTGTAACCGCTTCAGTCATTTCAGTTCCACGAATTTTATAGGCAAGATGGTTGAATAGAACGGCAGCGGCTGCACCGCAGAGAAAAGCCGATGTGAGAAAATAGATCGGTAACTGAGCGCCATACCAATATGGTCTCGCTGGCAATGTGGCAAAAACACCTCCCAGGCAGCTGTTTGCAGCTATTTCTGCAACCGCACCAAATACACCGAGAATAAGGGCCATTCTCGCAACACCGGTAATTATGGCAAAAAATTCAAGTACCATGCAGCCAACGGCTAAGCCATACAGCGTTCCCATCCACCAGATATTTGAGGTTGGGTTGGGTGAGAGGACATTGTAGAGCACCATGCGGTGAGGACTGGCAATCTCAACACCAATGGTCGCAAACGCACCAAGAATGGTGATTATGGAGAGAAAAACCATCCGGTTTGAAACAATAGCCATCCGATTGCCTCCAAAAAGATGGCTCAAAGCCGCATAAATACAGAGACCTGTTGAAGTAATTGCCCAAAAAGCGTAGGTGGAGATGAGTATTCCCCAAGGCATTTCCCGGGTATTGTTATAAATCGCATGATGACCAAAGATAAAGGAAAGAACCCCGCAACCTATGCCGACAACGGCAATAAGCAGAAAGATTCCCATTGTCCTGTTTATTTTGGGAGTCGCTAAACGTGAATCCGCAGTCTGTTCAAAAACGGATGTCAGTGTTTTGGTTGTCATTTGTATTCTCCTGATTAAAAACTCGACTTTACTGAGATATTTTCAAAATAACGTCATCGGGCTCGCGTTAATGACCAGAGCCATACCGCTCAATACTTTCCCCTTTCATCAATCTGTCATATCCCTTGACACCAATATGGCAAACATTACATCTCGATGTTGAAGGAAAAGCAGTCTCTCCGTCGTGACAGACTCCACAGTATTTAACCTCCCGTGCATCACAGTAGATTGAATCCATGGTGAAATCATTTTTTTCTTCAGTCTCGGAGAGCTTCATTTTGAAAAACTCTTTATGACAATCCTCACAATCGATCCCCTGATCGGTATGGGTGAGATGATCAAAAATAACGGCCTTTACCGGCTTTGTGAAAACTATTAGATCTTTAGGTACCTCATGACAGCCACCACAATTGGTATACGCATGAAAGGCGGTCTCACCGTCATGACAGCTACCACAATACTTGCCCTCTTTTAACGACTGCATGGTAAAATCGCCATTGGCTTCAGCAGCGCCTGTTTCCATTTCAAACAGGCTGTCATGGCAGGCCTCACAATCCAGGCTTAGATCAACTGTATGTGTCGAATGGTCGAAATAGGTATTTTCATTCTTTCCGGCCAGATGTATTCTTTCCTTTGGACCGTACTGTTCTTCATCCCATTCCTCTTCACTGACTTCTTCATTTTTTGGTGTCTCATTTGATGCGACAAGAAGAAATGGTGTCACCGCAAAGACTGCGATTGCGATTAAAAATGATAAACTGGTGTATATTTTTTTTCTGTTGAGTTTCATAGCGTCCTCATCTTGCTCTTCTTTTCAGGTTGCTTGTTAGAAATTGATATAGAAGACATTTGGCAGAGCCCCAGTCTCAGGCCGCAGTACCCAGATTTTTTTATCGGGGGTATGAAGATAATTGTAGACATCGCTCTTTTTGTCGAGCAAATCACCAAAAACCCTCACCTGGGCAGGACACGCTTCAGCGCATGCCGTTGTTTTCATGCCCTTGGACAATCTCGTATCCCAACAGAAATTACACTTATCAATTGACCTTTTCTCCTCAGAGAAATATCTGGCGTTATATGGACAGGCAGCCATACAGGTTTTACAACCGATGCATTTTTTATCATCCATCATAACTATGCCGGTTTCTGTATCTTTATAGGTTGCCTTTGTCGGGCAGACACGCACACAGGGAGGACGGTTACAGTGGTTGCACAGAACCGGCCTGAACACTCGTTCCGTAAACCCTTCCGGAGAAACAGTCAGCTTTTCATTTATCTCTGTTCGATAAGCATCATGTCCTTTCGGCACATGGTTTGTCTCGTTACAGGCAACAACGCATTTCTCACAATCAATACAGCGATCCTGACGCATAACCATGCTATAGTGGGTTTTAAAAGAATATTGGCCCTCCGTGGGAATAACACCAGCCGTCAATCCCCTGGCACTTTTGATCGTTGTCAGTGACAAGACCGATCCGCTTAAAAAAACGCCGGTTACCGTTAAACCAAGCTTGAGGAAATTACGACGCTCTGGCTGGTTTAACGAATCAGCACCTTCATTCCTCAGCTTTTCCAAGTCTTTTATTTTCATTTCAGACCTCCATGAAACCTCAGGGTTGCACAGCAAAAAACCTTAATCTTAAAATCTTCTTCACCGGCAGAACCGGATAATTAGTTTTTTATCTCTCTTTTTCTCTTACTGCTCTGTAATAAAAACAGACCCGATCAGTACGATCAAGAATAAAACTGATACTCTCACCAAATTATGGACATTGGCACATTACACTTGCAGATATTTGTGTCAAGTTTTTTCAAAAAGTATTTAAGCAAATTCTAAATTTTTCGGTGAATTTCGCCAAAAACCTTGCAAAAACACTACATTGTGGTTGCTGTTTATGCAGTCTCTTCCTCGCTCTCATTTATCATAAGCAATTTATGTAAAATTGCTTGATCAGGTGATTTATCTTTTTTTTGCGGTATTGAAACTTTGTCATCTTCAAAGAAAATATTCAAGATAAATAGAGGTAAGTTGACATGATAAATATCGTTTTTATTTTATCCTGTACGAGCTTTAAAGAGAAATCACGGATGGTTCTTCTCCGGAAAATATCTGAGCAACATGTAGACGATGAAAACAAAAACCAGAACACCGCTTGGGAAAGAAATCAGCAACACACGTCATCAGTTTGACAGGTGCCCTTCCTGCTCTGTAGAACCTGGAGAGCTTCATCAGCCCGGATGCAGTGAAGAAGAGTGCCCCTGCTGCCACAAAATACTCATTGGCTGTGAGTGTAATTGCTTATCCCCCCTTGATTCAACCATCATTATTCAGGCCTTGTACAAGAGATTCAACAGCATGGAATGCGCATTACAAGCAGCCGAATTCAGCCCAGAAAAGTCGAAAGGTAAGGTATCGTTTCTAGTTCATGCCGCTATGCAATATCTCTTTGAGCACATTGACCAGAAAGCAAAAGAACAGGTTGGCCGCTTAATGCAGAACAGTTTCCCCATCCTTATACCATCCATGTACGATGAAGATGGTATCGGCTATTTCACCCCCGAACAACTGGCACAGGCGTTTGACGTCAGCGAGCAAGAGATAAATAGCAGACTGGAGGCACTCGCAGCTGCAGGCTTTGTCATCAAAAACCAGGATCCGGCTGACTTATCCAAGCGCCAATGACAGATGGCTCAATCCCCATCAAGTGCATGAAACAATTATCCAGTCAGTAGTTCACGATCGGATAGGCGGTACCATCTTGACCAGCAGGAGAATTGAAAAAACCAGAACAATAGAAACTCCGCCCAGAACCGGATAGACATCAGCCAGTCCGCCACTGGATTTGACCATTTCAACCATTTTCACTGCCAGGGCGCCAACGCCAAAGGTGACGACAAACTTCATGCCGTAAGCGGAATGGTGGAGTGCGGGTGGGGTCAACCGGGCCACCAGGGTGTTTTCGATGGGCTGCATACCAAGGAGAAAAAAGGAATGGAATGTGGCCATGAGAACCAGCGGAACATCGGTCAGCATGACGATAACAAAGGCTGCCGGGATGGTGAGTGCGTGAAAGATGAAATATCCCCAGCGAAGATCAAACTTCTCTCCCATACGACCACCAGCATATTGCCCGAGCATTCCGACCAGGTAAAGACAAGATACAAGAACAGTTGCAACTACGTTTGTGCTCGCTCCCTGTACCACATTTGAAACCCACTGATAAAAGCCGCCTCCCTGTAATTCAAAAAGAGCCGGCAATGTCACCGTTGTTCCTCGATAAACTACTCCCCCAAGCATCATAGCTACCAACAAAACTCCAAAGCGGGGCCAGGAAGCCGCACTGTGCTTTTTCTTCTTCTCATGGGTCGCCGCATCGCTGGTGGGCGATCGAAGAAGAAAATAGATGCCGGCCAGGTTCATCAACCCGACCACATAATAGACAATTGCCGGGCCAAACAGATAATTCACCAGACCTGCAAGCAGAGGTCCTGCCGCAAGACCAAGATTGCCGAACATACCGTTATAGGCCATACCGACACTTGTCCGGGAGACCGCTTTGGCGATCCAGCCCAGACCGGCAGGATGATAAATTCCTGAGAAAAGGCCAATGCCTGCCAGAGCCCAGGTCAGACCAGTAGGCGAATCGATGGTTAGACCGGCTAAAAGGCCGCAGACACCTGCCCCAATATGAAAAAGACAGAGAAGCTTTCGGCCGCCCAGACGATCAGCCAGCATTCCCCACGGCAGTGAGGTAACCCCAAAAAGCAGATACATCATAAAAGAAAGCGCCAGGACATCGGTCATCTCCATCTGCAGACGTCCGGACAGCGGCAGCAAGATGGCCGGAAAGACCAACATGTTGAAATGACTCATAAAGTGACCGTAACAGGTCACCTTGAGGATGTTTTTATCGTGATCATTCATAATGAACAGACATTTTCAGCAGTGCCCAGAGTCTGTAAGTGTTTGACGGTGCTGTAGCCTCGGCTTCTTGAGCCGTGTGATAAGAAAAGAAGAGTAATAGCCTCTGCCTTGAGCATCTTATTTAACGGTATTGATTTACTTGGAAAAACCGTAGAATTCCGGGAAAACAACCAGCAGTCCCAAAACGATAACCTGAAGGATGATAAAGGGAATGACCCCCTTGTAAATATCAGTTGTCCTGACCTCAGGCGGCGCAACCCCTTTTAAGTAAAACAGACTGAACCCAAAAGGCGGGGTGAGAAAGGATGTCTGCAGATTCATGGCGACCAGGATCGCATACCAGATTGGATTGATGCCAAGGTTGGCGGCAATCGGAGCTAAAATCGGCACAATGATGTAGGAAATCTCCACAAAATCGATAAAGAAACCAAGAACCAGGATGACCACCATAGACAGAATCAGAAAGCCCCATTTCTGTCCCGGCAAGGCCATCATAAAATCTTCAACCAGGTAATCCCCACCTGTATAGGTGAAAACCATGGAAAAAGCTGTGGCACCAATGAGTATGGCAAAAACCATGGAACTTATTTTCACCGTTTCAAGGGCACTTTCCTTGAGCATTTTAAAAGAGAGCTGTTTGTACATGGCGGCCAGAATGATTGCGCCGATACCGCCCACAGAGGATGATTCTGTCGGTGTCGCGACCCCGGTGAGAATAGAACCCAACACCAGAACGATAAGAGTGAGCGGCGGAATAATGGCAATCAGGGCCTTTCTTACCTGGTCCCTTTTATTACCAACCAGCTCCTCTACTTTTATAGGAGGTGCAAGGTCTTTTTTTAAGTAGGTTACGATAAAGATATAAACCACATAAAATAAGACCAGGGACAATCCCGGCCAAAAGGCCGCCTTGAACAGGTCGCCGACAGGCTCCTGGAATACGTCACCTAAAATAATAAGAATAATTGAGGGCGGAATAATCTGTCCAAGAGTTCCCGCCGCGCAAATGGCACCTGTCGCCAGCTTCTTGTCGTAATTATACTTCAACATAACCGGAAGTGAGATGACGCCCATGGCAACAACACTTGCTCCAACCACACCGGTTGAAGCGGCAAGCAGAGCACCCACCAGGATCGTTGAAATGGCGATTCCTCCCCGAATCTCACCAAAGAGAAAACCCATGGATTCAAGAAGCCGCTCAGCAAGTTTTGATTTCTGCAGGACAATTCCCATAAAAATAAAGAGCGGTATGGCCATCAGAATGGTGTTGTTCATAATGGACCAGATGCGATGCGGCATCATGGCAAAGATGGACAATCCTTCAGCATAGACCCCGAAAAAGAAAGCCACACCGCCGAAGGTGAAGGCAACTGGAAAACCGACAAGCAGCATAATCAGTGCCACCGCAAACATCACAAGTCCAATCATTCTTGAATTCCCATTCTATATTTATGAAGTCTGCCGTATGGGGACAGGTTGATATGCATGGATTCAACTCCGATATTTTCAGG
The DNA here is from genome assembly GCA_964565605.1 of uncultured Desulfocapsaceae bacterium. Taxonomy (GTDB): domain Bacteria; phylum Desulfobacterota; class Desulfobulbia; order Desulfobulbales; family Desulfocapsaceae; genus CAZLGM01. The sequence continues at coordinate 22,057 of CAZMFP010000028.1, forward strand.
AGTGGGTCTCTGTTGACAACCCCACATTATGCTTAGGAGCAGGTTCAACACCTCTTACGACATTGATATTGCGAACCAGAAAACCAATAGCTGAAATTGTCACAAAGAAAAACGAGGCTGGAATAACCGCTTTGATCAGATAGCGATGGGTCAGACCACCGGGATCACCGCTGATTTCCCCCATTTCATACGCCTCTTTCACAAAACCAAAAGAACCGGTAACGATGACATAGCAGAGAGGCAACAGAAACAGAAGGGTCCCAGCGATATTGATCCATCCCCTTGCTTTAGAGGAAAGCCGGTCATAGATCAGATCGACCCGGACATGACCATCATCTTTTAAGGTATAGGCAATGCCAAAGAGAAAGATTATGGAAAACAGATGCCATTCCGTCTCCTGCAGGGCAATTGAACCGGACCTGAAAAAGTACCGCATAATCGCGTCATAAAAGACATTGATCAGCAATGCAATCAGTAAAAAACCGGTAATGTAGCCGATGATATCACTGAGTTTGTCGATAAACCTCTCTGTTGCAAGCAGCATAATCAATCTCCTGGATCCGTAAGATCCGCTCAAACAACAATCTTCTTCACAGATTCAAGAACCTGTAACCGGATTTCGGCATAATGCCGAAATCCGGTTTGAGAAAAAAAGCGCATACCAATTTCTCATCAGGCTGAAAAACCGGTGTGCCTTATGTATGAAATTACTTATTCCTTAATATTGTCTTTCAAGTAAGAGTAATCAGAAATTCGAGTCCATTCACGTGCTTTTTTCATATAATCACGTTGGGAGGTAAGAATTTCTTTGAATATAGGGTTCTTTGCCGCTGTTTCATCAAGTGCTTTGGCATTTTCAGCTTTAAGTTTTGTAATAATTTCCTTAGGGAATGTACGGATTTTAATATTGGGATACTCTTTGGAAATCTTGGCCCAGTTTACCGCGCTTTCATGGTAAGACCTGGCATACATGTCATAGGCTGCCAGTTCCATAGCTGTACTCAGTATCGACTGCAAGTGCGGTGGCAAAGCATCAAACTTCTTCTTGTTCACCATAAACTGCAGTTCGGTGGCCGGTTCATGCCAACCGGTGTAGTAGAACGGTGCAATTTTATGGAAGCCCATGTTCAGATCCAGAGAAGGGCCAACCCACTCGAGAGCATCGATGGTTCCACGATCAAGAGCCGTGTAGAGTTCACCGGCCGGGATGTTGGTGACAACAACACCCAGTTTGGAAAGAACCTCACCGGCAAAACCGGGAATGCGCATTTTCAGCCCCTTAAGGTCCGCTTCACTCTTGATCTCTTTACGGAACCAGCCACCCATCTGGTTGGAAGTGTTACCACCCGGATAGGAATAAACGCCGTGACGATCATACACCTTTTTCATCAATTCCATACCACCGCCATAGTAGAACCAGGCATACTGCTCAGGGGCGGTCATTCCAAAGGGCATGGTAGTGAAAAACAGGGTATTGATGTCTTTGCCTTTCCAGTAATAGGAAGCTGAATGAGCCATCTCATACTGGCCGGCCTTGACAAAATCAAAGACTCCAAAAGCCGCCTTATGTTTGTTCTTGGAATCGATCCGGATTTCCATCTCTCCGTTTGACATTTTTTTGACCAGATCCGCCATTTTGATAACGGCATCACCAAAGATGGGGAAATTGGTGGGCCAAGTCATGGCCAGCTTCCAGCGATATTTGGGAGCTGCTGACGCTTTGGTCGCCAGTCCGGCTGTAACGGTCAGACCGCAAATAAGAAGAACGGCCAGAACAAATCTTGCGGAACGAAACAGTTTCATGATGTTTTCCTCCTTGATAGGTTATGTGTACTCTTGAAATACCTGAATTGAAAAGCCGATGAAAAAAGGTAACAATAATTCGATCGGCCAGAGTGGAAGAGTACTGCCTTGCCTTATATACCACTATTGAAAAAACAGTAAGCGGTTGTACAGGAATACTAAGAGGTCACCACTTTCAGAGTTGGAGAATCTTTTTCAGAATTCTAAAATACCGACGACTGACCGGAACAGTACACTGCTTTCTGGTTGTGATTTCAGCATTGCCGTTGTCAAGCGGCCTGATCCTGTCGATTTGCTGGGGATGAACAAGATACTGTTTGTGGCACCGAACAAGAGCTGTTCGTTCTTCAAGAAGTTTCAGGGTCAGATCGGTATAATAACTGCCTTCAGAGGTCGTCAGATAGACACCACCGATTTTCGTCTGGACATGGTCGATAGTTCCGGGAGAGATCATCTTTACCGTCGTCCCAATGAAACAGGGAATTCGACTCAACGGTGCATCGGAAATAAAGGGACGGGAGTTGTTTTTGATAGCCTGCAACACCTTTTCAACCATCTTTTCAAGGCGTTTTTGGTCAATGGGTTTGAGCAGGTAATCAAGGGTTTTTTCTTCAAACGCCCGCAAGGCATATTCATCATAGGCAGTGACAAACACCACATAGGGCATGATCTCTTCATCGACCATACTCAATAGTTCAAAGCCGCCCATAACCGGCATCTCAATGTCAAGAAACAGTAACTCCGGCCTGTTCTTACGAATTGATTTCAGGGCCTCAAAAGCATTCACACAGCTATCTAAAATATCAAACCTGCCCGTCTCTTCGAGTAGAATTTCCAGCTCCTCTCGGGCGTGTAATTCATCATCAACGATAACTGAACGGATCATTGTATGCTCCTCTCAGGCATCGGTAGAGAGACGATAATTCGGGTATACTGATCGGGAACACAGTCCACCTCTACCCCGTAATTCGGCCCAAACAGGTTCTTCAACCGTTTATCAACAAGGGTCATACCAAGCCCCTGATCAGACTCAGTGATTCTGTAGGTTCCCGCATTATCTTCAACACTGATTATGGCCGTGTCTGCCTGCCGAAACCCTTTTACCGTAATACGCCCCCCTTCCAGCATGCCGGAAATACCATGTTTAATGGCATTTTCAATGATAGGCTGCAGGGTGAAGATGGGAACCTGCAAACCTGCCAGATCATCATCAACATCGATATGCACCTGAAGGCGATCGGCAAATCGGGCTTTCTCAATCTCAAGATAGTCACCAATATGTTCCAGCTCCTCATCAAGCCTGACAGTTTCCTTTGTCCGTTTAAGATTTGTCCGTAAAAAGGATGATAACCTGATGAGCAGCTGCCTTGCCCTGTCGGCATCTTTTCTGACCACAGCCACAATGGTATTCAAGGTATTAAAGAGAAAATGGGGATTAACCTGGGCATGCATCAGTTTCAACTCCGAGCGCATCAGCAGCGTTTTCTGCTCTTCATATTGAAGCCGAAGCAGCTGGTGGGAATAGAGAGTGGTCAGCCCTTCACCGAATGTCCGGTTAATTTTTAAAAAGAGCTTATCTTTGGGTTCAAAGAGCTCAATGGTGCCAATCACTTCACGATCAATACGGAGTGGAACAATCAAAACAGAACCAAGAGGGCAGGTCGAGTCAACTGGACAGGTGAAATGAAGTGTCTTTCCATCTGCAAAGACCACGCTGTTTTCCCTGATGGCTCTTTTGGTCAATTCAGACATGATGGGACCACCGGCAAGATGGTGGTCGGCTCCCAGTCCAGTGGTTGCCAGAATCTTCTTTCTGTCAGTAATAGCGACCATGCCGACACCTGTTTCTTTACAAAGAACCTCTGCCAGCTCCGTTGCCGTTTCCCGGTTGAATCCACGACTGAGTATTCCTAATGTCCGGTTGGCAACATCAAGTGCTTTTGCAGAAAAAAGAGCACCAACCCTGTCCTTTGTCCGCTTCTGGTCTCGCACCATACTCATAAAAAGAGAGGCACCCACAGCGTTGGCGGTGATCATCGGCAAGGCAATCACCCTCACCAGGCCCAAGGCCTCACTAAAGGGCTTGGCCAACAGAAGAATAATGGCCATTTGACCGATCTCAGCACAAAAAGCGGTCACAAAGGTTACCAGCGGACTGAACAGGTATTCCTGTTTTTTCTGTCGAATAAAATAGAGGTGAACGAGTCCTCCTAAAACCCCTTCAAAAACCGTCGAAATACCGCAGGAAAAGGCGGTAAAACCGCCAAGCAGAAAACGGTGAACTCCAGCGCTCACACCGACCGCAACTCCCAGAACAGGACCACCAACAAGACCAGCCAGTACAGCTCCGATTGCGCGGGTGTTGGCAATGGCACCTTTTACCGGCAACCCAAAGTAGGTGCCAAGGATGGAAAATGTAGTAAAGACAACATAAAGAACGATCTTATCCCGTGTCGAAAGAGGGCCATCACCGAAATAATGCATCAGTGGCGACTTACTGAATAGATACGCTATGGCGACAATGATTGCCGTCTGCTGCAGTAGAGGAAAGATCAGCTCCATATTCGTGTTCGGTCCTTACCCAGTTGAATCATTTTATTTAATGAAAACAAAAAAAACCTGTTTTCAACTACGTACCTAGTTGAAAACAGGTTTTGAATTCATATGCAAGAAAAAACCCGGCTCTATTACGATTCGGTAAAAAATCAATCGTGGCTATTCGGTTTTTCAAGCTGTACTTCCCAGCGTTCTACCGGAAACCCAAGTTCTCCTAAAGGAACCCGAATTTTAAATCTCTCGTCCTGCATCACATCATCTTCTAAATAAACATAGACCCAGTGACGGTCAAGTCTGGTCTCGACCTTCTCCACGCCTTCAAAACCGGTAATGAATGTGACGACCTTGTCCCGATCCTGGGGGGTTTTCATTGAATAAATATAATATTTAATTATAAAATCAGCCCCAAAAGCCACCTGCGGCAACAGGATGGTCAGGGTTAGAAAACAGACCAGCGCTTTAACTATTCTCTTCATTGGTAACACTCTTTTGCTCTTTTAATAACAACAACTCCAGTTTCTACTTGTCAATCATCTCCGGAATTGACTATCCGGTATTATGTTGGCTAACATGGTAACCTGATATGAATCTTTTCACATTGACCTGAATCAATACATCCTCAGATACCTCTTTTCGGAATCGATTCTGCCGATCACAATCAACTCATCGCCATCCTGTAATGGATCGAACGGATCGGGACTGACCATCTGTCTATCGCCTCGGTTGATGGCAATTACACTGCATCCTGTCTGCTCTCTGATTTTACTCTCGGAAAGACTTTTACCGATCATGGACTGATGTACTTTTCTGCTGAAAACGTTTAACCCTTCTGTAAAAACGGAGACTTCATCGGGCTGGAGAAAATTCAAAATGGCATTAGCTCCCATGGAGGCATACGAAACTACAACACCGGCTCCTGCCCTGTGCAGCTTAACAACCGTTTTCTCTTCATTGGCTCTGCTGATGATCTGTACATTCGGTCGCAGCTTTCGACAATAGAATGTGAGGTAGATATTCATCGCATCATCATGGGTTGTGACGATTACCGAACGTGCCTCATCTATACGCGCCTTTTTCAACGTTTTGATATCTGCAGCATCACCATGAATAACCGTTCCCTCTATCTTGTCTGCCGCCCTGCTGTGCTTTTCAACAAAAATATATTTAATTCCTTTCGCCTCAAGAGTACTGGCAACAGAACGACCGACACGACCACCTCCCAGGATTAAGACCGGTGCATCTGAAGCGTAGTCGGCACAAGACATGGAAAACTGTTCGTCATATTTTTTAAGTTGCTTCTCCGTACCGGCCAATACAAGCACCGTGGTTGAATCGATTTTTTCATCAGGTTGCGGCAATTTAAACTTTCCATGATCCCACAGGCCGACGACAGTCATTCCTGTTCTTTCTCTCAAATGAATCTCATTGAGACTCTTTCCTTCAACTGGAGTGCGCATTGCCGGTGCCTCCACGATCAGCAACTTGCCAAATCGGCCTATGACGCTGGTTCCCATACTGGCTCCCAGCGTTCTCTGACCCATAGCCACACCAAGCATCCTGGTGAACTGGAACACATGAGAGTTCCCTGGAAATTCAAGGATATCAATGGAATTCTCTTTCTCAGCATTAACAACAAGAGGCACGGCGTCGGTAATTTCTCTGACGGTAAAAGAGATATTGGTGTTCATCAGGTCATCGCTGACTGCTACCACCAGGCTGGCCTGTTGTACCCGGAGATTTTCATATGTTTTCAACTCATCCGGAGCACCGACGATGACATTGTACCCCCTGTCGTGTAATTCAAGGGCCTGGCTGACATCCGGCTCGATGATTACATAGTCATAGTTAAATTTGGATAGCTTGGAGACCAACTTTTCAGTTATTGGATTAAGGCTGGTCAACACAACATGATTGGCGGTATCCGGAGGCAATTCTCTGGGTGTTCTCGCACTTTCCTGGGCCTGAAGCCAAGGAGCGTAAAAGAACTGAACAAAGGTGAACGGCAGGATAATCAGCAGAAAAACAATCCCGGATAGAAGCACAACCAGGGTAAAGACCAAACCAAGATCGGTTTGGAAAGTAATGTCACCAAAACCCAGAGTCGACATGACGGTCAGTGTCCAGTAAAAGCCGGTAATCCAGCTGTAATGTCTGCCCTCATAGAGCATGAGAACATGAAACAGGACACTGTACATAGTAACAATGACACCGAGAAACAGGAAGAATTTGACCAGCAGGACAAAATTCCTCTTGGTGGTCCGGTTCTGAAAAAAATAGAGAAGAAGAGATGGTAAATATTTCATGAATTAGCAGCAGCTGAGGAAACAAGTATATTCAAGATGTTGCAGTTGAATATTGTACGAGAAATATGCTGTTTTGGCAATTTAGATACCATACTCTTATTCACCCCCGACAACAAAATAAATTTACTCAATCCCTTTCCTGTAAGTGAAAAAACTCCATCACTTCATCACTGTTTCCGGTAAATAGGATCGACTGTTTTTTCTTGTCCAGTTGATAATCATACATCGGATCGTAGTACTCCTTCAAGAGCACTCCAATCCACAGCCTGTGCCCATCATATCCATTCCCTTCCCGCTGCTGCAGATAGGCGTCTTGAATCAACTGCTGGACTCTTTGTTTCTTCTCACCGCCAAGCCGCTTTCTTATCCGGTCAACACTTGTATTGAGTTTTTCAAACCATTTACCAAGCCCTTTCTCATCACCATGGAGCACTCTGTGTGAAGACTGGGCGTCGATAACATACTCCTGCAGGATATTATCGATTCGTGCTTCAATCGGCGCTTGCAGTAACACAAGATTGTCGTTTCGATTAAAATGGATAACCAGCTCTCGCGGCAAAGAACAGCTGCCGATATAGCTCCCCTCATCTTCCAGAACCATTGTTTTGTGGGCTTGATGATCATGTTTGATCAATGCCCAGGCCAGCTGATTCTCAAAGTCTTTCTGACCCGGCTGGGGTGTGAGATAGTTGCCAAAAGCAGATCCCCTGTGATTGGCAATTCCTTCGAGATCTATGCCGTTTTTCAGCTGGTTGATCAGCTGGGTTTTACCGGAACCGGTTCGGCCACCGAGAATGATTGGTCGACTCCGTATCTTATCCGGTTCCAACCACCCCAGAAGATAGCTCCTGAAGGCCTTAGATCCGCCGGAAATCCTCGGTACAACTTTTCCAATTTCCTCTTCAATCCATTGTTGAGCAATCTGTGACCGCATTCCGCCACGAAAACAGAAGAGCAGTGCTTCAGGATGAGAGCGAATAAACTCCGTCCAGGCCAGAACACGCTTTCTCTTCTTCTCACCGCTTACCAGCCGGTAGCCGAGTTTTATGGCCGCATCCTTGCCCCTCTCTTTATAACAGATGCCAACCTTGCGACGTTCTTCATCATCCATCAGTGGAAGATTAACGGCCCCTGGGAAAGAACCGCCAAAAAACTCCACAGGAGCGCGGACATCGACAAGGGGAATATCGTCTAAGACAATTTGCTGTAAATCAGAATATCTATTACTCATGCGCCTAATCAACACCTGAAAAGGAAAATAATAAACTACTTTTTCTACTGGGACAAAAACAGAACGTGATTCCTAAGAACGAACAGCCTGACAAGAGGTGCAGTCAGTTTTGTGGTCTAATCTTCGGTTAAGGATCATTTTATGGAGGACTATACTCATTTTTTAAAACATTTTTTCCTTTAGACACACATAAGTGAAAATCCGTTTTCCTTGTCACACATCAGTTAAACCGATAACACCTCTTTTATCGCCAAGGTAGAGAATAATTGCTCATCAGGATACAGAATAGGACAACATAGAACTATGATTCAAACTCACCAAACAGGGCAGGAAGCTGAACAGAGACGGATGTGCCTTTTCCGGTTGTACTGTTTATACTGATTTTACCATGATGCTGTTCAATGATCTGTTTGATATATGGAAGACTCAAACCGGTTTTCACCTCTCCATCAATAAACGGTTCAAAGATTTGAGCAAGATGCGGCTCAGATATGCCTTTGCCGATATCAATTATCTTCAGCTCAATCCAGCTTCCTTTCGGCTCAAGCTTCACCCCCACCCGTTCTTCCTGCTCACACGCTTCTATTGCGTTTCTCAGGAGATGAACAATGGCAACTTTTAATAACGATTCATCAACATGGATAGAATAATCACCTGGCACTTGCTGCAGCTGGAGCAGAACTCTTTTCTCATCGGCATCAACCTGAACAATCTGTATAGCCTCTTCAACAATCCGGCCAATGTCTTCTTTGCTGAAATGATCCTGAACGATAGTTGAAAGCTCTTCAAAATGCTTGACCATGGACTCCATTTTTGTGGTCTCTTCTAAAACTGACTCCAACTTGTCGTTTTTCTGCCCTTTAGCGAAATATTCTTTCTGCAGGCGACGAATCAAGCCTCCAATGATCAGAACCGGGTTACGAACCTCATGGGCTACCTGCAAAGCCATTTTTGCCATTGTTCGTTCACTGACAATTTTCTCCATTTCCCGATTCAGATTAAGGAGCTTATAGCTCATCTCCTCTATCCTCTCTTTATCCTCGGTCATCTCCTCAATAATTCCTTCCATCCTGTTGAACACCAGAGTGACCGAACCGATGATAACAAACGTGATAGTGTTAATACTGCCGCTGAAAGGAGCGATGGAGCGCCATACGTGCTGCATATCGGAAAAATACAGGATGTGTTTAACAATGTGACCCAACGATCGAGATATTGAGAAGGCGAAAATGGCAATGCAGAACCAGAGCAGATACGTTGATAGGGCATGGTTTGGGTGTTCTTTCACAATTTCTCTAGCCAACTGCAGTGACAGACTTGAAAGGACTATCATAATAACGCAGCCGCCGACATCCAGCAGCCAGACAGGCATGAGTGACCAGAGCATCACCGCATCCCTCCTCTCTTTCTCTTTTCCGTCTGATGCAGTTTAGAACGAAGATTCCTCAAACCGAGATAGAAACAGAGAAGGGCTGGTACGCAAAAGAGATGATCCAGGCGAAACAGGTAGTAGATGACATCCTTAAAAGAGCTGACCGACAAGTGTGGTATTTGGTATCCCGGCTGAAGAATAATTTGATCTTTGGAAATATAAAGAGCGACCCAATGACCCAGTAGAGCATCGATATTCCAGAGAATGAGAAAAATTGAGCCATAGAAGAAATACTTCCAGCCGAACTGTTTGTGCAGCCCCCTCTTAAAGAGTCGACGGGCAAAGATCCCCATGCAGATGATAAAAAACATATGTCCCAGCTGATGGGAATAAAGCCCTTCTGGATAGGGATGGATTTGAAGAGCGAAAACGGATTTCGGCTGAAAAAGAAAGAGAAAGAAAGCTGAGAAAAGAACTCTTTTCATATCAGCACTGGAAAGATAATGAATAACAACAGGCGGTATTAAGACATCTCCTGGTCAAATCCATTTGAGACCCCTGTTGAATATTTGATACATAAACAGCTAACATTCCTGTTCATGATACTAAAAAATCATTGAATCGCAAAGTTGGAATAACTCATATAATTAGATTACAAGATGCACCTGCCCGGTTTCCTCAAGAGTCCAGGTAAGAAGCGGATACTACCGGACCAATCAGTCTGGTTGAAAAAGATATTTTTCATGCCAATTCAGATGATCTGGTTAGTGTAAAGTTGCTGTTTTTTCAGAAAGAAAACCCACTTTGTAGTGTTGTTGAAAATCTTCCAACATGATACCATACACCCCTTATCTCACCATCGGGCAACAAAAATGTCATCAAGATCAATCCCGATCGTAAATAAGATCACCACAGCACGGGGAGACAGATAGAAGGAGTCTGATAAAAATGATCCGCTCTTATGGTATCAGGATAACAGCGCTGTTATCTATTTTGTTTTTCACAGCCGCAAATTATTGTCTGGCCGTACAGGAAGAAGACCTTACCAAAAAGCATAAAAAACCACCTCTTCTGGTAACCGTTGAGGATGTGGATGAAGGTTCGATACAACCCATAACTGAATTTATCGGCACAACCTACTATTCAAGGATTTCACAGATAGCAACTGATGTTGAAGGTCTGGTGAAAAAGCTCTACTTTGACGTCGGTGACACGGTTGAACAAGGAACCCAACTTGTTCAACTCGACTCCGCACTGCTTGATTTTGATTTGATTGGAACCAAAGCGGAATATGAACAAAATAGTATTGACCTTGAGAATGCCAGGAAAGATTTTGAGCGGATAAACACTCTTTATAAAAAACAGTCCATTTCTGAAACAGCATTCGATTCATCCCTTTCCCGCAAAAAGCGGTTGGAAAAACGTTCGGTGATCCTTGAATCCAAATTCAAGAAGCTCCTGATAAAAAAAGAGAAAAAGAATATACTCGCTCCTTTTTCCGGTATTATCGTCCAAAAATCAACCGAAGTTGGAGAGTGGCTGGCAAAGGGAGGGAAGGTAGCACTTATTGCCGACAACACCTATATTGATGTGCTTGCGGAAGTGACCATCGACATTTTAGAGCACCTTGATAAAGAAAAGCCTGTTCAGGTGACAATCGGCAAAAAAAATAGGACCGCTCTTTTTCATACATTCATACCAAAGGGTGATATCGCCACAAGGACCTTTACAGCTAAGTTCCGTTTAGATGCGCCCGAAAAAATTTTCGAGGGGTTGGAGGCCTCGATACTGCTTCCAAGCGGACCGAAAACCGAAGGCTTCCTTGTACCAAGAGACGCCGTTGTGAATAAATACGGTGAGATCATGGTTTTTCTGGCAATAAACAAAGCTGCTCGGATGATTCCGGTAAAAGTTGCCGGTTATATCGGCCTGAAAGCGGTCATTACCGGTGATGGCCTGGAAAAAGGTCTGAAAGTCATCGTCAAAGGCAGTAAACGAGTAACAGATGGCCAACAGGTGCGCTACAAGGGAGCTGTTGAAAATTAGCCACCATTTCTCTTGTCTAAGGCAACCCAAAACATGGACATTATCCGCTATTCCATTGAAAAACCGGTAACCGTTCTCTCGGTTATCATCATTGTACTGCTGTTCGGCTTCATCAGCTTAAAACGCCTTCCCTTTCAGTTGAGTCCTACGGTTATTGAACCGGAAATCACTGTGACAACAACCTGGCGAGGTGCCACACCATATGAAATTGAGCGCGAAATCATTGAAGAGCAGGAGAATACATTAAAAGGATTGGCGAACCTGGTTGAGATGGAAAGTGACTCAAGAAACAACCAGGGAACTGTTACCTTGCGCTTTAAGGTCGGCGTTGATGTCGACGATGTGTTGAGCAAAGTGTCGAATAAACTCAACGAAGTAGCATCGTATCCTGTCAATGTCGACAAGCCAATCGTAAGCGCCTCGGGTGCAACAACATCTCCGGTGGTTTGGATCATACTGAAAACAACTCAAAACAATCCACGTCACGTCGAGACATACAGAACCTTTTTCGAAAACGAAATCCGCCATCATCTTGAGCGTGTTAAAGGAGTTTCCGATCTGTTTATCGGCGCCGGTACCAAGCAGGAAATGCACATCACAGTAAAACCTGACCGCCTGGCAGCTCTTGGTTTGAGAGTGAATGATCTCGTCACAACCCTTAGAAAAGAAAACAGTAATGTATCAGCAGGAATAGTTGGTGTCGGTAGACAGAAGTATCGAATACGGACCAAGTCGGAATTTGGTTCCGTAGACGAGATCAGAAACATTGTCCTGCGTTCTGACGGCCGCAAACGGGTTCTGCTGGGAGATGTTGCTCATGTTGATTTTGGCTATGCAGAACAGACCGGTGTTGTGCTGCATAACGGTTCGGGAGGGATGGCAATAGGTGTTCGGCCGGAAGCTGGAACAAATGTTCTGGAAATGACAGATCTTCTTGAGGAAAAAGTCGAATGGCTCAATGAGAGCAAACTCAAACCAAATAAATTGTATTTCCACTGGCTGTACGATCAACGGTTTTATATTGGCGGCGCAATTGATCTGATCAAGAAGAACATTGTCTTCGGCGGCCTTCTTGCCGTGGCCGTACTTCTGTTATTTTTACGAAGCCTTCGAGCCACAGCCGTCGTTGGCCTTGCCATTCCAATCAGTATTGTTGGAACGTTTACCCTGCTCGACATCATGGGAAGAAACCTTAATGTCATCAGCCTTGCGGGAATCGCCTTTGCCGTTGGTATGCTTGTGGATAATGCCATCGTTGTTATGGAGAATATCGACAGGCATCGAACAATGGGAAAGTCAGCCATTGACGCCTCACTGGACGGGACAAAGGAGGTGTGGGGAGCAATTTTCGCCTCAACCATCACCACAATCGCTGTCTTTTTACCGATTGTGTTTATTCAGGAAGAGGCCGGTCAGCTGTTTCGTGATATCGCCATTGCCGTGGTCGCCTCGGTTTCGTTGAGCCTTTTTGTTTCGGTGTCTGTTATCCCGATGTTTTCAAGTAAATTCTTCAGCCTCACAACCAGGAGAAAAACTCAGCAGGAGAGTATGCTGGTTCATATAGGCACCATACTGGCCAATAAAATGACTGCTCTTGTAGCGGCTGCCATTCGGAACTGGCGGACCCGGGTAGTAACGATCTGTTCCCTGATTCTCCTTGCGGTAATCTGTGTCTGGGCTCTGCTTCCAAAAATGGAATATCTACCCCAGGGCAATCGCAACTTTATTTTAAGTATTCTTGTCCCTCCGCCAGGTCTATCCAACGACGAACTCCTTGATATCGGCAACCATTTTACCGAAATTGCCAAACCTCATCTCGGCAAAGATGTTGACGGACTGCCGGGAATTGCCGATATGTTTTATATCGGTCGCGAAGGCTTTAATATCGTTGGCGCCTTAAGTACTCATTGGGACAGGGCCGCCCAGCTCCGTCCCCTGTTTTACAGGATGATCTACAGTATTCCCGGTATGTATGGCGTCAGCCTTCAACCTGGAATATTTTCGAGAAGAATCGGTAAAGGCAGAAGTATCGAACTTGATATTAGTGGCAATGATCTCAAGCAGATCGTTGAGGCTGCCACGGCTTTATTTGACAAAATTCTCGAAGATGTTGATGAGGCCCAGGTTCGCCCTATTCCATCCATTGAACTGACCTACCCGGAAGTGCAGATTATTCCAGATCGGAACCGGCTGAAGGCAAATGGAATGAATTCACGTGATTTTGGCCTGGCATTGGATGTGCTGATGGGTGGAGCCTATATCGGTGACTTTAAACAGGAAGGCAAAAAGAAGATCGATATGATCCTCAAGTCGGCTGACACCGATATCGACACACCAGAGAATCTTTATCATTCCATGCTTTCCACTCCTCAAGGGAAAATGGTTCCCGCATCAAGCCTGGCCCATATCGAATACACCACCGGTATGACCCAGATTCGCCACCTGGAAAGAACCAGAACCATAACCCTCCAGGTAACACCTCCCAATGATATGCCGCTCCAGGAAGCACTCGAGATAATAAATGACAGGAGCATACCAGCAGTTCGGGCAGATGGTCTGTTTAGCAATGTCAATGTTTCAATAGGCGGCTCTGCTGATAAACTTATTGAGACACGTAAAGTACTTCAATGGAATTTCATCCTTGCCGCCCTCATCGCTTATCTGCTGATGGCATCTTTGTTCAGCAACTTCATCTACCCCTTAATCATTATGGTCACCGTGCCGCTGGCCAGTGCCGGAGGCTTTATTGGTCTGAAACTGCTGAACGTATTTATTATTCAACAACCGTTGGATGTGTTAACAATGCTTGGTTTTGTCATCCTGATCGGTGTTGTGGTGAACAACGCAATCCTTATCGTCCATCAAACTTTGAATAATTTTCACAAACGGGGCATGGATTATAAAGATGCTGTTCTTGATTCGACTCGAAGCAGGTTACGACCGATTTATATGAGTGCGGCCACCAGTATTTTCGGGATGCTGCCTCTTGTTCTGGTCAACGGTGCCGGTTCGGAAATGTACCGTGGTCTGGGCAGTGTTTTGCTCGGCGGACTGGCGGTATCAACGATCTGCACGGTCTTTATTATTCCAGCAATGTTACTCTTTGTTCTTCCAATGGAGAAACGAAAAAAAAATGTTAAATTGTAAAATTGCATATCGCTTCTCCACATTTTTCAATCCCACCAACTCCTTCAATGAAACCGATTATTATCGGATGAAGACAACCGCCTGATTCAACAGATGCAGACTTTTATCGAACGCACCCAAAAAGTTCTCCAGCAGGTCGGTTTAAAAATCATTCGATTTCGATTTGTTGTCCTGTTTTTCACAATAGCCTGTACGGGATTACTCTGCCTGAACCTCTCAAAACTAAACATTGCAACTACCCTGGAAAGCTCTTTCAAAAGGCACAATAAAACCATTGAAGATTATCAGGAATTTCGGGATATGTTCGGCAGAGATGATAAGATCATTCTGTTGATCAAATCTGAAGATATCTTCAGCCCCCATTTTCTCTCCAGATTGAAACAATTTCACCAGGATCTGGAAAATACACTGCCCCTGTTAAGCGAGGTACGGTCCATAATCAATGCCCGATACATTGAAGGGAAAAATGGAGAGCTGCATGTTCGCCAGTTGATAGAAAAAATACCTGAAACCAGCGAAGAAGTGCAGCTTCTCAAAGAAGCAGTCACCTCCTATCCTCTCTATAAAAATTTGTACATTTCAAAAAACATCGACTTCATGCTGGTGGTCATCAAAACCCAGGCTGTTTCAGCTTTAACCAAAGACGGCAGAAGGATAATTAACCACGGCAGAGGCATCCTTGAAAACCAAAGTGCTCCAGCAACGGCCAACAAGAGAAAATCCATATCACAAGTTGAGAACGCGGCAATAATAGGCACAGTAGAAGCCGTTATCAAGCAGTACAACACTGAGAATTTCAGAATCGTATTTAGCGGCACCCCTGTTTATCAATTTCAAGTGGAACCGATAATCAGGGAAAACATGATAAAAATGTCCGGTATGGTTCTGGCCCTGACATTTACCTTTATGGCACTGCTGTTTAGAAGGGTCTCGGGTATTTTCCTTCCACAGTTTGTTGTATCGATGGGACTGGCGTCCACTCTCGGCCTGATGGCTCTTTTGGAGGTTCCCTTTACATTAACCTCCTCAATGCTCCCTTCCATCTTGCTGTCGGTGGGATTGACAGCCCCTATCCATTTTATGGTTGTTTTTTTTAAATACCAGAAAAGGTATGGAAGGATCCGGGCAATTATCCGCACACTTCGCCATTCCGGATTACCGATCTGCATGACCAGTCTGACGACAATAGCCGGACTGCTCTCCTTTGCCTTTACTGATATTGCTCCTGTGGCACAGATGGGAATTTTTTCGGCGATCGGTATAGCATTCTGTTTAGTTCTGACATTGGTATCACTTCCGGCATTACTGGGTGTACTCAATATCCTTCCAGGCAAAGAGCGTGAACGCCGCTATGAAGAATCCGTCTTTAACCGGGCCCTGATCTGGATGGGCCGTACCGGCATTCATCGCTCCAATGACATGTATATCCTGTCTCTCATTGCCTTTATCATCATTTTACCCGGTTTCACCAAAGTGAATCTTTCTCACAATATGTTGCATTATTTCACAGAGGAAGATCCCTTTATTAAACAGACGAAGCTGATTGAGACTGAGAGCAGCGGTTTTAGGGCATTGGAAATCATTATCGATACTCAAAAGAAAAATGGTATCCTCAACCGCAGGCTTATGGACTCCCTTGTGAAAATAGAGGATTTTTCCCTGGAGCAGAACTCCATTTCAGGACTGCCGATAACTGGTAAAACCCTGTCAATTTTGAACATTTTAAGAAGGACCAACCAGGCTTGGCATGATGGTGACCCAGCCCATCACATTATCCCCCCCGATGACGGCTCAATTGAAGATCAGCTAACGGAACTCCAGAAAAAATCTCCAAAGATCCTTGTTGACTATACCGATCAGGATTTCAGCCTGGCTCGATTCACAATCATGATGTACTGGAAAGATGCTGCAATGGATGTCGATTTTGTTAAAAGACTTAAAGCCTTTACAGCCCAACAGTTCGGAGCTGATGTCAGAGTCAATGTCACCGGAGTGGTGTCGGTCAGTTCAAGTGTTATTAAGTCCATGATGAAGAGTATGGTGGTTGGGTATTTATCCGCCTTCGTATTAATCGGTATTTTCATGGTGATATCAGTCGGCGGGATAAAGCTCGGCCTGGTTGCGATGATCCCAAACCTTTTTCCAATATTTGCCGGTCTGGGAATAATGGGCCATTTCGACATACCGCTCAATATTTATAACCTGATCGGCGGCAGCATCGTTATCGGGGTAGCTGTTGATGATACCATTCATTTTTTCCATAATTTCAGAAACTACTATGTGAAATCCGGTGATGTTGAGTATGCGGTCACGGAAACCATGCGGTCAACCGGACGGGCATTGATCACAACAACCATGATACTTGTTTCCTGTTTCTGGCTCCGCTTGTTTAGTTCGCTTAAGGTGATCAGTGATTTTGGCCTGGTAATGGGTTTTTCATTGCTCATTGCCTTCTTTGCTGATGTACTCATGGCTCCTGCTCTACTCAGCAGGTTGTACAAAAAAGACGCAGATAAAAACCTGACCACTCATTCATGAGCACGTTAAAGAAAACGATAAAAGCGGGGTTTATCTACCTGGTTTTAGCCACGTTGGTTGGCTCTACCATCTATTTTGCTACCCTGTTTTTTGGCCAAAAGCCCCTTCATGTCGCGAAAAAACAGTGGAATCCGGCAAAAGCCTCGGATCAGGGAATAGACGAAAGTCGGCTCAAACAGGCCGCTGATTATATCGAATCCCGGCTGCCTCTGGCCCAGGGTCTGATTATCATTAAAGACGGTAAAACCGTACTTGAAAAATATTACTGGCGGGGTGGTCCGCAGGAAAAGGATTATCTCCATTCTCTCAATGGTGTCGTTTTACATGCTCTTGTAGGTATTGCCATCGAGCAGAAAATTTTAACCGATGTCAACCAGCCTCTTGCTGATTTTTTTCCCAATTCTTTCAAACACTTCAATGGTGATGCCAAGAAATTGACCGTTGAAGATCTCCTAAAAATCCATGCTCCGACCATCTGGGGAGACAACATACAAGACTATTGGGAACTGTTTTATGCAAAAGACAAGGTTTCTGCTTCACTTGCCACACTCGTGTCCACAACAGGCGTCCCTCACCCGGCTGCCAAATTTGCAGCCAATTTCCTTCTTGCAACAATAATTGAGAAAGTTACCTCTTCAACTGTCTTTGAATATGCCAATGTCCAACTTTTCAAACCTTTGGGCATATCAACCTATGACGAAATAAATAATCAAAACGAATATCAAGACGATTTTCTTGGTTTTCGATTAAAAACGCTGGATCTGGCGAAACTCGGCTACCTGATTTTACATAAGGGCAGCTGGCAGGGTGTACAACTTATCCCTCAAGAATGGGTAGAGAAAATCACCACATTGAACCCTGGAGAGCACCGTGACTCTTATGGCAGTTGGAAACCAGGTACGTTCAATGGCTTGAGCACGTTTACTGCCAAAGGAGATGGTGGCCAATATATTGTCCTTGCTCCTAATATCGATCTTGTCATCGCAATTTCCTCAAAATCCCAGTTCCCATTATCACTTATCAGCGGCTACGATACCTTGATCAAATTGATCATGAATTCCGTAGGTGAAATATCGAGTCCCGAAGAATCAGCGCGTCTCTATAGTGACCAGGATACACGTGCCTATTTTGAACCAAATTTTATCTTCACCACTTCTGTTCCAGATGAAATTCGGCAATTCTTTATCCGCTTTTCTAAAGATATTGCCAGCAATGATATTCATAAGGTCGCCTTTCATTATGCAAAGGGGTATTGGAGTGCGCAGGACGGCTTTAGAACGGTGTACGAAACCTGGGGAAAGATATTTAACGGTGGGAGTGGCGAGCTGGAATCGGTGCAGATACATAAGATACGTATCGACAAAAACAGGGCCTATCTGCGGGGACTCCTCAAATTATCCTACATGAATATGAATGAGGGATCGATCGGTTGGTTCCCATTGGAAAATCTGATTAAACTCAACGGCCGCTGGCTCTGGCTCGGTTCTCCCGACCATGCGGATATCCTTGACAGAGATGAATATTTTGACGCGGAACTCTCAACAGAGATACATGAGTTCATAAATCGATGCGGCCAATCGTTTCTACATTCTTCTACAAAAAAAGAAAATGGCTGCTTTAGCAAGAATTTCAATGTCAGCGGTTTGACACCACCTCAGCTGCAAAAGTATTTACAACCGTTTACCGCCGACAGAGATGTGAAACTTCACATAACCAAAGTGGAAACGTCTGGTAAAGAACGATTGGTGGAAGGGTATTTAAAAAATAGCCTGATCGGCGACTTAAACCTGCCGCCGTTCATGAGGATTGTACAGGAAAACGGGCAGTGGAGATGGGCGGGTAATGACAGTCATTAAGAAAATACTTGAAATTCAAAAGAAAGATTCTTTTCGTTATGGTCTTCTTGGCGTGTTTATGGTCGGAGTTGTATTAGGTGGAGCCCTTTTCGCCGCAAAAGGAGGATTTATTGACAAAGATAAAATCGATTTCCTCACTTTTACCCCAAACACGATCAGCCAGATTTTCAATGATACTTGGCGGGTTCACCCAAGAAAAATATCAGGTAAACTGACATTGCCTCATGGCAAAGGACCATTTCCGACCGTTGTTCTGGTTCATGGAAATTATCATCCTAAAGAGTTGAGTCCCTGGTATGATAAACTGGTGCTCCACTTATCACGGGCAGGAATCGCTTCATTTGTCATTGATTCCTTTACCGGACGAAAAATATCAGATACCGTTGCCAGCCAGGCTCGTTTACCCTTAGCAGCACGGCTGGTCGATGCCTTCCAGGCATTGAATGCTCTGTCTTCCTATGAAGAAATCGATGAAAACAAGATCGGCATCAGCGGTTATTCTTTCGGGGGAACGGTCTCACTGCTCTCTTTAGATCAGCGATTTAGCGAGGCGGGTCTTGCCAGAGGGAGAATATTTGCCGCTCACTTGCCGGTGAGTCCCGATTGCCAGACCCGGTTCCGTCATCCGCGACCTACAGGAGCGCCGCTACTTGTGTTGGGAGCGGAACTCGATAACTGGCTTCCTTCCCACTACTGCACCGAGCTTGTTGATAGCTTTATCAGCTCAGATTTTAATAGTTCAATTAAAGTATACAACGATACTCATCACGGCTGGATCAATGATTTCGGTATCAATGAGTGTGAATATTGTATGTCGTTTCGCGACTGTGGGCTCATGTATATCGAGAATAATGGTCATGAATCAGCTCTGGATGGCAAAGTAACCACAAAATTCGGCTGGCAGGAGTTTCTGGCAAACCTCTATCAGGATTGCGGCTCTAGAGAAACAACCTTACAAGTCAATCAAGAAGCACGGCAGGACGCACTTCAAACAATAGTCACTTTTTTTACAGATACACTCGTGAATCGACGTTAAAGAGAAGTATAAACCACACTCGGCACTGTTAAAGGACAAAAGGACCAACAAGCTGAAATCACTTGCTGGTCCTTTTGTGTTTTATGGTGCCCTTGGCACGATTCGACCGTGCGGCACCAGGATTAGGAATCATCATTGTTTACCCTAACATCAATATATCAAGCTGAACTTACACAACAAACTATTAATCTGAAAATTCGTTTTTCTTGGAAAAAAGCTCCAATTGGGATGGCAAAATGGTATTCACACACAAATTCCCCAAAATGGAGTATTCATTCTGACAATATTCATCACGTAGCTATTTCACTTGGTACGGCAACTCCTTGCCGGGTTCGGTGCCGAGCAGCTTTCTATAGTCCTTATCGTCGAGGACCGTATCAAAATCCTTGATGAGGGTATTTATCCGTGTGAGCAGGTCCTGAGCAAACAGGCGGTGGTCTATCTCGCGGTCGCTGAAACGCATCTCGTCATAGGAACGCTTCATCTCCTCTTCATCTGTCTCGTCTGTCGGCACTTTTCCGGCAATGATTGTGTCTGAGGGAAAGAGATAGTCCAGAAAATCTTTCAAGAACTTCTTGAGGCTCGCGTACTGCTCTGGAGATATCCCTGCATCCTCACAAAGCAGGCGGAACCGGGACAGTATGAGCAGCACCGGGTTGTCGATGTATGCCATCTCGTTCAATAAATATCGATCGTTACTGATCTTTGCAAACGCAGTCAGCTTTGACTGTATCTCTAATGCACGTTGAAGTATCGCCGGCATGTGCTGTGTGTAATCAAAACCGTCCGGGACGGGGATGGCTTTCTCATAGATGAGTTCAGATGCAGCGAGGAACTCCAGCCAGTTCAGGCTGCCGACACCCTTTTTATAAAAAAACTTGTAGGTGTTGCCGTATATCCCGTAAACGAGATACAGGATGCGCATCGCCTTTTCCGGGCAGAGCCGCGGGTAACCCTCAGCGCTGTAAAGTATTCTGTTGGCCATCTGAAAGCATACTCCTGTCAGGCCGTAGATGATACCACTGCAGTCCCCGAGCCCAAAGGTCTCACCATGCCGATTGATGATGCCGATACTGCTGTCAGCCGCTGCAAATTGCCGGTAATAAAACCACCTCGTATCGTCCGGATCTCCGCAGCTGATGACACGCGCAAGGCTCAGATCCCCACGGTCCCTGGCAACTTGCACTTTATTGGGCATCGGCAGGGGAAGGTAACAGGGAAAATAGACCTGGACGCAAGTATTGTCACGCTGGGCATAGACATAGGCATGATCTACGATCTCCCTACCGTCCTTGGATTTGATGAAGGTAGTGTAATAACCGAGCATATCCGCCTGCTCCGGCATCTCCTCGCGTTGCATCTCGGCATTGATCGCTGTATCATCACCGTTCTTTAAATCGCAGAGAGCATCCTTGACACGTTGCGTGGTGACACAGCCCGAGAGGAGCAGGATAGATAGAGCGAGAGATGCGGCTTTTAGATATTTCATCGGAACACTCCTTTCTGAAACGGGTGATAGGAAATGCTTTTCACCCCCTTCCCCACATAAACAAAACATGGGTTCTGAACAAGGTAATCGGAACTTGATGAAATAAGAACCGGATGAAAACGGATTATAGTACTATCCTATAGTGACGTATCCATCCTTGAAAACGCGCCAGTTCCATCATCAAACATGAAATGTTACAAAGGAACAAATAGGTTCCCTTCATGAATCGGGTGTGGTTGGTTAAGCGTTTACGAAGAACGCAGAGTTGTAATTAGAGTTGTAATTGTCTTCGTAAAAAAGGAAGCGATTGTGAAGGGAGAGACCTTCTTTTACCATGGCAATGAAAGTCGATTCTGAAATAACAATATCCGCTTTAGGCTGTACATCGTCGGGAATCTTCTCTTTTTTGCTGAAAAAACCACACGTTCCGAACGAATTAGTATATGTAGAGCCGGAAATAAAGTTAAAGATGTGGGAAGAGCGGTTTCTAATATCGATCAGTTCAATCCATGTCAATTCGGTATGGTTGGAAGCATCACTACAGCATGAGGCATAAACAGTTAACTTGTAATAATCCATCTGGCTTGATCCTCCTCCGTAGTATTATCGGTGTCTTCCCCAAAACACCTTATCATCACATACTCAACACTAATCTCTCCGATTTGATTCTATTTATGCAAAAAAGATAATTGGTGTAGCTTACAAATAGATTACAAATGAAAAATGGTGGAAAAAATTCAGATCATTTTTGATGGAACTTTTAAAACATGATTGTCACTTAGCCCGAATTTCTTATCAGTTCAGTCGGTTTCAGGTTCAAAGATTTTTAGCAGTAAACTCTAGTAGATTATGTTTACTGCTAAAACACTGCAGAAAATGGCACCGCATGGGCTGACCTTCGGTGCTCTGTTTAGTACCCCCTTGAGGGGTAAACATTGTGTATATTAATTTTGCTGGCATGCATATGGTTATATGTATTGAATTAAAATAGCATTTCAATAAATTGACGCAATGTTCATGAGGAATCTGGGTTGGGCGTGTTGTGAAACGTTATCAAAACATCGACATTAAACAGGAAGGCCGCTGATGTAAGGCAATCAAATGGTGATAGTGGTTATCTGAGAGAATCCTGGAAAAAATATACCTGGCGGGCTTTTATCAATGCCCCGAAGAGTGAATTGTTTTTTGGGGCCAAAATAGCTTGATTCAACAATACCTTATCATATCAAGATATTACCAACTCAAACAACAATATTCGTCACAGATTTAGAAATACCTGATAAAGGACTCGAATTTAATGGAAGGTTCCTTCCGAAGGCGGCATAGTGACGCCCCTTACTCCATCAGACAGTTACATGGGACTCTACTCCGGCATTGCCAGTGAGAATAAGTAATTCGCATTCGGCAACAACGTCTTCGATCTCCAGCTTGGATTTCCTAAATATTTGACTGCAAGAGACTGAACGCCCTGCCTGCTTATTGCCGCTGATGTTCTAAAATTTCCAACCCATACTAACACCTAGTGAGTGGCTGTTATTGGAATATTCTCCATTTGTAACTGTGTTGGAGACCGTCCGATCTTCATGCAGGGTGTAGGAGTAATAGAAATCAACAGTCAATTTTGTGAAAGAGAGACCGACTCCAGCTGAAAAGTAGTGCTGATCTCCTTCGGGAGTTGCCGGGGTCATCGTTTCAGATGGAACCTGGCTCGTTGTAAAAGAATAACCGCCGCGAAAAGCCCAAGTGTCGTTTAGCTTGTATTGACCGCCAATTTTAAAAATCCAGCTGTCCTCCCAGTCCATAATGATTGTGGTGCCGGTAAGTCCTCTCGCTGATGCCGGGTTGTCGATTGAAATGGTTTGATTGTCGAAAGTCGACCACTCAACCCACTCGCCTTCAATAACAAACGTCCAGTGATCATCCGGCAGCCAGCTGAGAGACAATGTGGCAACAGCTGGAAAATCATGGCTACTGCTGGCAGCGGTTGTGACCATCTGACCACCAAACAGAGGCTGTAATGCGGGGGCAATATTTGTCAACTCAATATCACCCTCGACATCTAACTTTACACGGCTTCTATATACAGCGCCCACATGGACCTTTTTCGATGGCTTCCATAACAGACTCACGTTCCATCCCCAGCCGGTACCGTCAGCCTCAAAACTTGTCCTGGCGTCTGAGCCCATCATCGCAGATTGATTGACCATACGCTCCATTGATTCGTCAGCACACATAAGGATAGGGCCAAAGGCAAATGAGAGGGTCGGCTGGGGACGCCAGGCAACAACAGGGCTGGCTGCAAGTGTTGAAATGAGACTGGAGGTTGAAATATAGCGGGTCGATCCCGTATCCGACCAGCTTCGACCGCCAACACCAAAAGGGGAAAAGATACCCAAACCGAGAGTAAAATCTGTATCTGATATTTCCGAGGTCAGAAACAGGTGGGGAGCGCCAAATACTTGGGACTCCGTCTCTTCACTGTTACCGGCTGCATTCTTGAACTCCGTTTTCGGGATAAGAGCAATACCCCCTCCATATATCCGGGTACCTTTTTGAAAACCGATTCCAGCCGGGTTATGGGCGATGGCGGACGGATCATCTGAAATGGATGAAAAGGCCGTTCCCATTCCAGCTCCTTTAGCTCCATGAGGATAGCTGCCTGCATAAGTATTATGAACAGAGAATGATAGAGATGAAAGTACTATGGTTATTAGAATCGTGCCTGCTTTAAAAAACATTTTGCTCATCTCCTGTTGTCATCAGTATTAATTTTTTAACATAATTTTACAAATTGCCTTTAATTCGTCATCGGGAACTTCACCAGATTTTATGATCACGGCCTCATACTGTTCATAAATCATCAGGGCTTCATTGAGACGGCCACTGTCATAAAAGAAATTGACAAGCATTTTATAAATCCGATGTATATTGCCGCCATAATTCATAAAATCATTGAGTATATCAATTGCTTCCTGGGAATTATTGGTGAGCACTAACTCACGACTCGCTTGGACGGCAATATTCTCCCACTGTTTGCGAAGCTGCTCGGAGTATCCGATAATAACCGAATTATAGTTCTGGCCCAGATCAAAACCACCTCTGTAAACGGATAAGATTTGTCGAATCTTCTCTGGCTTCTGCTCGAGTTGTTTTACCTGTGTTATCTGCTTAAGAAGATCTGCAAAATAGTAGGAATCAATCCAGCAGATTCGGCTGTTGAGGAAAAGCTTTCCTTCCTCAGAGATGACCGAGTCTTTAAAGCGGAGCAGTTTCCTTAAGCGATGAGTGGTCGTAGACAGGTTCTGCATTGCTTTGTCACCATCCGAGTCCGGCCATAATCGGTCGGCCACGCTCTCACGGGATTGTTTTATTTTTCCGGTGGCGATGAGCAATTTGAGTAACTCCAGAACCTTGGTCGGAGTCTTTTTCGACAGGGTGAGTTTTTCGTCAAAATGATACACCTCCAGCTGCCCCAGTACATAGATCCTGACCGGCCAGGGCCATTCTTCTCCAACGACCGTTTTTGATGGAGATGGCAGCTTGACCAGCTTGACAAACGCTTTTACTGTTTCCGGCTCTATTTCTGCACTCAGAGCCTTTGCGCATAGAAAGGCCAGCCGTTCACGGACAAGTCCCAACGGTACGCTTACCCCATCTTCGCTGATCTGTGAGAAAGCTGTTTTAAGATGACTATATCCCGCTTTTCGCCGATTTTGAGAAAAGGCACAGTCCGCTAAAATCAGATGCATTGAGAAGTGAATCTGGTTACAGTTGAGTAGCCTTGGATTGTCCCTGAGATGCTCCAACTCCTTTACAGCCTGTTCAACCTCACCGTTTTCCAGATACAGCTGGGCCAAAAGCAGTGTTGTACAACCGATGGCAAATGGATGACCGCTTTTCTGTGCCAGACTGTGGGATATCTCACATTCGATTGCCGCTTCGACGAGAAGTCCTTTTTCCGCCTTATACCAGGCCCTGGCAAAATGGTACTGGCCAATATCGAATAATGCCTGGGGAAGAAGGGATTTTTTAACCTTCTGTAAGAAGCGGTTGGCTGTGTTAAGATCACCGACTAGCAGACCACTGTAGGCCCCGTTTGTTAACAGAATGGAGTCATGGATATGAATACCGCTTTCCTTGGCAATGGCAATCGTTTCTTCGACGGTTTTTTGGCATTGTGTCCAATTTCCCTGAGAAAGCAGGAGTAAACATTTAATCGTATGATATCCCAGAAGAATAACCGGAGAGATGCGTGTGGGATCCGGTGGTTGGAGGGAGGCCAGCATCAATCTTGATTTATGGATCTGACCGAACCAAAAGTATGAGATAGTTAGATTGGTGCTCAAAACAGCCAGGATCTGTTCGTCAGTGCACTGCTGTAGAAATTTTTCACATTGAGATTGCCACTGAAGGATTTTCGGATGTCCTGGATTCCGTAATACTAGAGCGGCAAACATACTGCTTGTAAAACGACTGACGAGATTGATATCCAACTTGTCAGAAATAAGTGTTTCCAGTTTTTCACCCTCATTGATCCAATAATCCACCGGGGTAATGACCGCCCGAAGGATGAGAAACGTTTCGATAATTGTCGACCAGCTGAATATTCGGCCCGGCAGGTCCTCTGATTGCGTAAACAGTTCATAGGCTCGGATACAGCGTTCCTGCCCTTCACGAGGATGAGAAGGGAGCAGCCCCAGTCCATGCCAGAAT
This sequence comes from uncultured Desulfocapsaceae bacterium, assembly GCA_964565605.1. GTDB lineage: Bacteria > Desulfobacterota > Desulfobulbia > Desulfobulbales > Desulfocapsaceae > CAZLGM01. Next base: position 48,147 of record CAZMFP010000028.1, read on the forward strand.
AGAAGCCAGGGATTTTTTTCAGCCAATTCAGCCGGCAGGAGGTCAATCCAGGTGGTCAGCCGTTGATGCCTTCCTTGAGAAATAAGGACAGGGGCCTGGGCAAGCAGAAGTTTAATCAGAGGTTTATACTCCTTAGCCTCACTATAGAGATCGATAGCCTCTTCCACAAAACTTTTATCTGTAAGAATCTCAGCCGCCCTGGTTTTGAGTTTTCTTAGCGACTCAGGGGTAAAATGACGAATCGAGCGAGATAAAAGAAATTCGCGGAAGAGAGGATGATACTGGTAACTTGCTTCGGACAGCTGTCTTTTTTCCAGAAAGCAATTGCGTCTGTTCAGGTCTTCAAGAAGCTCCATTGATTCCATGCCTGTCAGCTTTGTGGCCATCTCGGGGGTCATATACGGAAACAATGCTGTTTTGAAAAAGAAGTCTATAAGTTCCGGACTTGACTTGTCCAGGATTTCACCGGCAAAATAATCAAA
>CAZMFP010000029.1:0-48383 GCA_964565605.1 uncultured Desulfocapsaceae bacterium
ACCCTATACCATATCAGCAACTTAAGCTTGCTGAGGAATGTTGGTAATCAGAATAGACAATCTTAACTTGAACGACTCGTTCTTTTAAGTTGATAAAACTCAACTTAACACCTCCAACTTTTTCTATAAAAGACGATTAAAGGTCCATCTTTATCTTTTGGGCCTTTGGATTAACTAATCTTTATCCCATACAAGCCGGATCTTCTCAATTGCATCGACCACATTGAGTCGTAAGAATCCCAATGATATGTCTTTTCCAAACATTGAGATCAGAAGCAGTTCATCGTCTATTTTAGAAAAATGGATATTTGACTCTTGTCCTTTGTGAAAAAGAAGAGAAAATTCCTGCTCCCCAACAAGCTTGGCCATAGCATCTACAGTCGCAAAATTACCTGCCGCCAAAGCAGCAAAAGAGTACACATCATATTTACTCTCTCCATTGTCTTTTGCCGTAATGATATTACCAGCCATATCAATAATGATGACACAGTCAACTCCCAACTTTATTAGCTTCTTCGACAATATTTTGTCGATCTGTTCAAGCTGTTCCTGACTGACAATACCATAGTTCATACTGGTTACCTCTTCTTGGTTGCAGGCCGAATAATTCGGCACTCATTTTCACTCAACGTATACTGTTTACCCTATGAAATGCAGAGAATACGGTAAACCTCAATATAACGGGCAGGAACAAAAAAAACCGAATAAATTTAATTCCGTTCTTTACCTTTTTGACCAACTTATACGATACACTCAACTATCGCTTTTAAAGATCTATTCTATATTCATCCGCTTAAAATATCTAATAAAAAAAAAAACTAAACAAAATATCTTCATATTACACATGAATCAGCGAATATCAGATTTGTGTTACAGCTCTTTTCAATCTCCCTGTCACTGCAACTAATCAATCTGGTGAAGGAAAGCAAAAGACAGTTTCAAACACCATAATAAACCTTCAACATACTACAATAACTTCATTTTCTTTCAAACTTTCTTTTTTTATAACAAAAAAAAGATTATCGCATCTGTTTTCCAGACTGAATAGGCTAAATATCAGTATCTTTCATTTGCCAGCAGAATTTTCAAGCAAGAATTTCCAGATAGTCAAGGTGGTTAGACATGCGAAAAACAATCCAGCAGACTATAGTTGCCTTTTGTATACTGATCTATAAGATTAATTGGCCGGAACCGCCCGAAAGAAATAATCGCCGGCTTGTTCACATCTTGTTGATTTAAAACTATTGATTCTGGTTATCGAATTTGATAAGTAAACAATCTCTTCATTATCAGATGAAGTTGAGCAGAGGCAGACTCTTTAAAAAAACCACCCTGAGAACACTCCTCTTGTTGCGAAATAATCGTCTCTGATGATCTGGACAGTGGTTATTGTCAATTGAAATACAAATACTCCTTCACCTTCTCAGCTATTCGATAAAATCTCTTATAAGACATTGTGAAAAAGAAAAGAAGACAGCCTGTTCAATTATCAAGAACCAGTTATCTGATCGATACCCATTGCCATCTGGATATGAACCACTATCGGGATGACCTGAGTCATATACTGCAGCGGGCAAAAGAAAATAACATTCTCTCAGTCATATCTATCGGTATTGATGTAAAAAGCTCACAAAAGGCTGTTGAGATTGCCCGTCGTTATGAAATGGTTTTTGCAACTGTCGGCATCCACCCCCATGAAGTGGATAAAATGGATGACACGGCATTGGAAACCCTGTCCCATCTGGCGACAACTAACCCATCTCATGTGGTAGGTTTCGGGGAAATAGGCCTTGATTATTTTAAAAAGTACTCATCACCGGAAAACCAACGAAAACAGTTGCGAAATCAGCTTATTCTTGCCAAAGAACTTGGACTTCCCATCATCATTCATGACAGGGACGCCCATGATGACACCCTGGCCATCCTCAAGCAAGAGGCACCTTTTGACTGTGGCGGTGTAATGCACTGTTTTTCCGGCAACTATGAATTTGCCACGAAGGTGATTGACCTTGGTCTTCACATCTCAATACCGGGTATTGTAACATTTAAAAAAAGTACGGAATTACAGGAAGTAGCCAAAAAGATTCCCCTGTCATCCATGCTCATTGAGACCGACGGTCCGTTTCTCGCACCCGAGCCTTGGAGAGGAAAACGAAACGAACCTCTATACACACTGTATACGGTAGAAAAAATTGCCCATTTAAGAGATATGGATATAAATATGTTAGCAAGCCAAACCACCGCAAATAGTATTAGACTTTTTCATTTACCCTTTGATCTGGAATAAGCGATGATCGCCGACAACCTGAAAAGAATACGGGAAGAAGTGCGTCAGACAGCCTTGCAGTGTGGACGAAATCCGGAAGACATCCGAATTGTGGCTGTCTCCAAAAAACATCCAACAGCTGCTATTAAAGAGGCGCTTGCATCCAATCAGTTTCTTTTCGGAGAGAATTATATTCAAGAGGCCTCAGAAAAGATCAACCAGATCGGTGATGCGGCTGTTTTTCATTTTATCGGCCATCTCCAATCCAATAAAGCTAAAACAGCCTGTCATCTTTTCCAGATGATTGAAACGGTTGATCGACTTAAAACGGCCCGGACCTTAAATAAACATAGTGAAAATGGTCATCTGATCCTGCCAATTCTTATCCAGGTGAACTGTGGAAGAGATCCGAACAAATCGGGTGTCCTGCCGGAAGAGGCCGAAAGGCTGCTAATAGAGATAAATGAATTGCCTGCTTTGTCTGTTCGTGGTCTTATGACCATGCCGCCCTACTCGCATTCACCTGAAGACAGTAGAGCTCATTTTAGATCTTTGCGCTTGCTGGCAGAGGATTTTCAGAAAAAAGGGCTTTTTGAAACTGATTCGCGGGTGGAACTATCGATGGGGATGTCGCACGATTTTCAAGTTGCCATTGAAGAAGGCGCAACACTGATACGTATCGGTACTGCAATCTTCGGTCCTCGCAGCTATTGATAACTCTTTTTGCACCTGAACCGATCACAGATCACATAATATTTAGCAAGTACTCAATGGTTCAGGATATTGCTTTGAATTTGTCAGAATATCTGATACTTTGCCGCAAACTAATCCTCTGTTACAATTCAACAGATCAACTGCAAAAGAGGCAGGAGAAGTCCTTTTTCCGTCCCCTTTATCGGTTTCTGAGAACTAAACAGATTAATTTTTCATACCTCTGATACCAAGGATATACAGAACATGAAGATCACAATGATCGGCACAGGATATGTTGGCTTGGTTACCGGTACATGTTTTGCCGAATTTGGCCATCATGTTACCTGTGTTGATAAAGACGAGTCGAAGATAGAACGGCTTCTTTCAGGTGAAATTCCTATTTATGAACCGGGTCTCGACACCCTTGTCGAAAAAAATGTTAATGAAGGTAGACTTACTTTTACATCATCCCTGCAGGAACCAATAGCCGGTGCTGAAGCTATTTTTATTGCAGTCGGCACACCGAGCAGTCGAAGAGGTGATGGTTATGCCGACCTGACATATATTTTTGAAGCCAGCCGTGAAATAGCTCCATACCTGCTCGATTACACGGTAATTGTCGATAAAAGCACAGTTCCGGTGGGTACAGCAAGACAGGTCGCCAGGATACTGAGGGAAGTCAATCCCAAAGCCCACTTTGACGTGGCTTCAAATCCCGAATTTTTACGGGAAGGTGCGGCAATTTCTGATTTCATGAGGCCTGACAGAGTTGTCATCGGTGTCGAGTCAAAAGAAGCTGAGAAAGTTTTAAGAAAAATCTATCAACCGCTCTATCTTCAGGAAACACCCATTGTAAGAACAGATATCGAGACTGCAGAACTAACTAAATACGCAGCCAATGCCTTTCTGGCAACCAAGATCAGCTTCATTAACGAAATAGCAACGTTATGTGATGCCATTGGTGCCGATGTTGTCGAGCTTGCTAAAGGTATCGGTATGGATGGGAGAATCGGCCGAAAGTTTCTTCATCCTGGGCCGGGATATGGGGGGTCATGCTTTCCCAAGGATACACTGGCTCTTCTGCGTATTGCCCAGGAACATGGACAGGCTTTGCGTATCGTTGAGGCGACTGTAGAGGTGAATGCCGCCCAGAAGGCAAAAATGATAAAAAAGGTTCGAGACAGCCTGGGAGGTTCGGAATCCGGAAAGACCATAGCTGTTCTTGGACTGACGTTTAAGCCTGAAACAGATGATATGCGTGATTCACCATCGGTTACAATTATCCCCTCCCTCATTGAAAGAGGGGCAAAAATAAAAGCGCACGATCCAAAAGGGGTGGAAGAGGCAAAGGAACTGCTGCCGGACAGTGTTAACTATGTGGAGAACGCATATGAAGCCTGCACCGATGCTGATGCTCTTATACTTCTTACTGAATGGAACCAGTACAGGGCTTTGGATTTTGATAAGATCGGCAGTCTTATGAAACAAAAAGTGATTGTTGATTTGCGAAATGTCTATAAACCGGAGACCTTAAGAGAAAAAGGATTCACCTATACTGGTGTTGGTCGTTCGTAGTAGATAATTTTAATATTGAAAACAAAAAAAGCCCCCTGTCCCATTCAAGGACAGGGGGCTTTTTTCATATCGTGTTATGCGTTACTTGCCTTTTGAGGCCCGTTTGGCTGCCTTCAACGGGTTAATTCGGACCTTAATCACATTAATTTCCGGTTTAGCATGGGTTGCAAAGTTGCAAATCCCTAAACGCCATTTTGCTTCCGGGCTGATATATGACTTACAGAACTGTTTCCCTGAATCCTCAACAATTCTCTCACAACCTTCACATTTCTCAATAATCGGTTCAAATTTTCCATCACTGTAGTTAACAGTATTCTGGTTCTGCATACTTCCTCCTTAAAACAAACTCACTTGCTTCAATCGTTTTTCTAAAAACGAGACTGTAATTTCCCTACTCAATGCAAAAGATTGTTTATTTAACAACCTAAAAAAAATTAAACAACAAAAAAATTAGTTTACCAACTTTAACCTTCTCTGTAAATGCATCTTTTTCACTGGATTGGGGTACTATCGTTGTTATTCTATTCACCTGGGGGAACAATCAAAATATCAGGTAAATACGTGATCACCCTTGTATTCTAAAAATCCATGTTATATTATTCACCTATGTGGGTAGCCTATTAAACAATAACAGGAGCTTGACACATTATGCCTGTATATATCTGGAAAGGTGTTAACCGATACGGCGAAAAAAGAAAAGGTGAAGTAGAGGCGCTTGACCAGACTGCCGCCCTCGCCCATGTCCGACGGTTACGAATACAAAACCCGACTATTAAAGAAAAGCCTAAAGATCTGCTGGAAAATATAGCCTTCTTCCAGCCGAAAGTCGGTTCAAAGGACCTGGTTATTTTTACCCGCCAGCTTTCCACGATGATTGACTCAGGCCTGCCCCTGGTCCAAGGTTTGGAGATTCTTGCCAAGCAACAGTCGAACATTACTCTAAAAAAAGTCCTCACCACAATCCGTTCAGATGTTGAATCCGGCTCTACTTTTGCCGATTCAATGCGCAAACATCCAAAAACTTTTGATAATTTATTTTGCAATATGATTGAGGCCGGTGAGACCGGCGGCGTGTTAGATACAATCTTGTCAAGACTTGCCTTTTTCCTGGAAAAATCACTTGCTCTTCGAAAAAAAATACGTGGAGCCATGACATATCCCATCATCTGTCTGGCAATCTCAATTCTTATTCTTGCTATTATCCTCATTTTTGTCGTACCTGTATTTGAACAGATGTTTGCCGGATTTGGACACGCCCTGCCTATGCCCACACAGATTGTTGTCACTATGTCCGGTTTTGTTAAGGACTACTTCTTTTATATTGTGATTTTAATTGCTTTCGTACTGTTTCTCTTTAGGAAAATCTATTCATCCGAAAAGGGACAACTTTTCTTTGACAAAGTCCTGCTCTCGGTGCCGGTATTTGGCCCACTACTTAGAAAAGTTGCCGTAGCAAAATTCACTCGGACCCTTGCCACCATGCTGCAAAGTGGTGTCCCTATCTTAGAAGCTCTACAGGTGGTTGCTAAAACGGCTAACAATAAGATAATTGAACGGGCAGTTTTTCGGGTCAGCGAAGCCATTGCGGAAGGTCGACCGATTGCAGAACCACTTGAAGAAAGTGGGGTTTTTCCCCATATGGTGGTGCAGATGATTAATGTCGGTGAATCTGTCGGTGCCCTTGACGCTATGCTGACAAAAATTGCCGATTTCTATGACGAAGAGGTTGATCAGGCAGTTGAAAATATGACCGCAATGATCGAACCGTTTATGATGGTATTTTTGGGCGGTTTAATCGGCGGAATTGTTGTTGCCATGTATCTGCCGATCTTTGAGATGTCAAGTGTCATGATGTAAAACGGTTTTTGGGCCACCCCATAACAACCGAATAATACACAACTATTTTAATAAAATTAAAAATAACTGTTGAACATATTGTTTTTATTCAGTATTACTTGGTCAGGAACCATAAGACTCAGGCTTTATTAGAAATTTCGTTGGCAAGCTCTAAAGAAAAAGGAACAATTGTAGTATTGTTTAATTGAAGAGAGGAGCGACCTATGACACTTACAAAGGCGGAACTTGTTCAGCAAGTCTACAAAAACCACGATTCTCTGACAAAAGCTCAGGCTACTGAATCGGTTGAATGCTTTTTGCGGATCTCAAAAAACTCACTTATCAATGGTGAAAACTTACTATTAAGTGGATTCGGCAAATTCAACGTCAAAGATAAAAAAGCAAGAAGGGGTCGTAATCCCCAGACAGGTGAAGAACTGACTCTTGAAGCCAGAAGGGTAGTTACTTTTAAGCCTTCAGGTATATTACGCGACAAAATCAACAAAGACTGATTGAGTCGTCAAGCTTCCTGTTCCTATTTAAACTTTTTTCTAATCCTCTATAAAAGTTAACAAACAGCTTGTCGACGACCATTCCATGCCGATTACTTCACGGCCGGTTCAACTCAGCGAAGTAGATCTGGAAGAGAACTGGAGCCTGCTTCCCCAGCAGGACAGAGGTTATTATACCCATCTGAAACTTTCCATAGAAAAGGTGGGTCTGCTCCATCCCCCCCTTCTGCAAGAAAAGCCCGATGGCAAATACCGGGTTCTTCATGGTCGTAACCGTATCAAAATTGCGTTTGACCTACAAAAAGACTCCCTGGTCTGCCACATCCTTCCGGTTGGAATTGAAGCCAAGTTGCTTTTCGAAACACTACTTATCCAACACCAGCTAACAGCCCCATTATCCTGTATTGAACAGGCCTACTTTATCAGGCTCTGCCTCAATCATATGGATATTAACGATGTGATGACTACTTTCCTGCCAATGCTGGGCTATTCACACAATAAAAATGTTGTTACACGACTGCTCAAACTACTCGATCTCGAGCCGAGTCTGCAGTTGAAGGTCCACCAACAGATTATTGGTGAGAAAACTGCTCATGCACTTCTCAGCCTCCACAGAGCAGATAGAAAACGTCTAAGTCAGCTCTTTTTAGACCTCAACCTTGGCCAAGGAAAACAAAAGAGGCTTTTGACATTGTGTCAAGATATCAGCCGAAGACACGGAAAAAGCATCGAATCACTGCTTGACGATAATCATATTACTCAAATATTACACCAGACTGAGACCAATACACCCCAGAAGAGTAACCGACTTTTTGCCCATTTACAGACCCTTCACAGCCCAAGACTGCATGATGCAAAGGTTGCCTTCAAACAAAGAGTTCAACAGCTCAATCTGCCAAAAACCTGCACACTCGAACATAGCCCGTTCTTTGAGACAGAACAGATTCGCTTAATTGTTACATTCAGTGATGAAGAAGAATTTCAAAAGAAGTGGAAGAAGATGGGAAAACTGCTATTGGATTAATACACCTTACCCACATTATCCCAAATGACGTATTATGGTGCGGAGTAACGTCTTTTCTTACGATTCGTGTCGGCTGTAGGCTATTTCCCCCTCAACCAACATATCCTCACCCATACGTTCATACTTTACATCAGTCATCCGTATTGCCTGTTTCCTATCATTGACATTGAGATGCCTGATGAACTCACTGCCACTATCACCCGCGAAAATCGGGGCGTAAAAGAGATATGCATAATCGAAAAGCTCTTCTCTCAAGAAACTTCCATGAATTCCACCGCCCCCCTCAACCAGCAAGGATGTGACTTCCTGTTTTCCTAAAATCCTCAGGACTTCTTGCAGATCAACATGGCCATCACTGTTTATTTTCACCTGAAAAACTGAGGTATTCACTGATTGAAGTGCTGATATTTTTTTAGCACTCACATCCAATGAGCAAAAGATCCAGGTCGGTGAAGAGGATTCAAGATGAAGCATCTTGGCAGATTGTGCGATTTTCAAATCTGTATCAAGTACGATCCTGATTGGATCTTTATCACCATCATGGTTCAATCGGGTCGTAAGTGAAGGATTATCAGCAATCACTGTCCCAATACCAACAAGGATACCATCAAACCGGTCACGCAGTTGATGCACCCTCTTGGAGGAATCTTTGCCGGTAATCCGACCAGGAATACCCTTCTGGTAACTTATGCGACCATCAAGGCTAATACCCGCCTTCATAGCAACCCAGGGAGTAACTGTGGTGATATGTTTTATAAAAGGCTGATTGATTCTGACGCACCTGTGTTCAAGCACAGGAGAACTGACCTCAACACCATGGCTTTGCAGGTACCTGATACCATTTCCAGCCACAAGAGGATTCGGATCGATCATACCGACAACAACCCGCTGTATGCCGCTTTCAGCAATAGCCTCACAACATGGGGGTGTTCGGCCAGTATGGCTGCATGGTTCCAGAGTTACGTAGAGTGTTGATCCACGAGCCTTTTCTGCGGCCTGACGTAGAGCATGAATTTCAGCATGGGGGGTTCCGGCCTTCTTGTGGTATCCGCGGCCCACAATTGTATCACCAGAAACAATAACAGATCCGACACAGGGATTGGGAGAAGTACGTCCTAAACCTTTCTTTGCCTCGAGCAAAGCAAGATCCATATATTTTTCATCACGATCCACACTCACTTTTCATCAACTTCCCTTGAATCAAGGAGGATCTTCAGCTCATCCATGAATTCATTGACATCCTTGAACTGCCTGTACACAGAGGCAAACCGAACATAGGCAACCTCGTCCAACTCTGACAGTCCCTCCATAATCCATCGGCCAAGCTGCTTTGCCGATATCTCTTTACCACCAATATCCTGGAGTTTTTTTTCAATTTCATCAACAAAACCGTCTATCGTGTCCCGGCTCACCGGTCGTTTTTCACAGGCCTTTTCCAACCCAACGACCATCTTATGACGATCCCATGCCTCTCGTCTACCATCCTTTTTCACAATCATCGGCATCATGACTTCCAGCCGCTCATAAGTGGTAAAACGCTGCTCACATGACAGACAGGATCGTCTGCGGCGTGTAATTGTGCACTCTTTATTCAGCCTGGAGTCGATAACCTTGTTATCAAGATGGCCGCAGTAAGGACACTTCATGGTTCTCCTCCCATATTGAAGCAGAGCAACGGGTTGCAGAATTGATGAATCTGGAAACAGCGAATTCTTAAAAACCCACCACTATTTTTCTACAATAGCTGACAATGGAAATTGTTCACAAAGCTTATGTACTTCTTCTCGTACTTCACCTAAGGTCTTCTCATCACGTTCTCTGATAACCCTGTCAATATAATCGGCTATCAATCCCATCTCTTTTTTTCTCATTCCTCGAGTTGTAACGGTTGGAGTTCCGATCCGAATACCACTGGTAACAAAACGGGGTTTATTATCAAAGGGAATAGCATTTTTATTCACCGTTATTCCAGCCCTTTCCAGGAGCTCTTCCGCATCTTTGCCACTGATATCCTTACTGGACAAATCAACCAGCATAAGGTGATTATCTGTTCCGTCAGAAACCAGCCTGAATCCTTTGCTGGCGAGCTCTCCGGCAAGGCAGGAAGCATTTTCCACAACACTCTTCTGCTCTTCTTTGAATTTCTCACCCATCGCCTCTTTAAAAGCAACTGCTTTAGCTGCAATCACATGAACCAGAGGACCCCCCTGAATACCAGGAAAGATATTTGAATCTAATGATTTAGACCATTTTTCTTTAGTAAGTATGAGGCCTCCACGTGGACCACGCAATGTCTTATGGGTTGTTGTGGTGACAAAATCGGCATGGGGTATCGGTGAGCCATGGACCCCGGCAGCCACCAGCCCGGCAATATGGGCCATATCTACCATAAGAATAGCGCCAATCTTATCGGCAATACATCTGAAAGCTTCAAAATCGATCTCCTTGGCATAGGCACTGGCACCGGCAATGATCATCTTGGGCCTGTTTTCAAAGGCAATACGTTCCACCTCATCCAGATCAATCATCTCACTCTCTCGATCAACCCCGTAAGAAATAAAATTATACAGTTTCCCGGAGAATGAAACCGAGCTTCCGTGGGTCAGATGTCCACCATGAGCAAGGTCCATACCAAGGACTTTGTCTCCCGGATTTAACGTGGCAAAATAGACAGCCATGTTGGCCTGCGAACCAGAATGGGCCTGGACATTTGCATATTCGGCACCAAACAGTTCCTTAGCTCGTTCTATGGCCAGTTGTTCAACATTATCGGCATATTCGCAGCCGCCGTAATATCGTTTTGCTGGATAGCCTTCGGCATATTTATTTGTAAAAACAGACCCCTGTGCTTCCATAACAGCTTGAGAAGTAATATTTTCAGAGGCAATCAGTTCCAATTGGCGATCCTGTCGATCATATTCGTTCTGAATAGCATCATACACATCAGGGTCTGCTGTTTTTAACGAAATCATGTCAGTTATTCCTTTATTCCTTTATTCCTTTATTCCTTTTCATCAAAACGGGTTGCATTTCAATATCTGATTACCAAGAAAGCCTAAGTTAACACAGTTTTTTTCAATATATCTGGTTAGCCTTCAATCAGGGATCACCACTTTATGGATGACAGTATATTGAGTTTAACAAATGTCTTTTACTTGATGTACATTTTTCCTCAACCCGAAATCCTTGAAATACGCCAGCCAAACTGACAACAACTCTTCTATCATCCAGGCTGAGAACCATTGGCAATCAGGTTTCAATATGATCAATAAAACACTATTTAGCAATAAAAAACCCGGCATTGTCAATGCGACAACACCGGGAAGAAAATCCACTAAAAACTCTGAATTATTTACATATATCAAACATGTTATTTTTTGATACCAATTGAAGTTCAGCTAAAAAGCTCAATGCGTTCCAGATGTCTGCCACCACCAAACTTCGTATCAATCCATGTACGAACAATTTCTTTTGCCACACCAATACCGATGACCCGCTCTCCCAGACACAATACATTGGCATCATTATGTTCACGGCTCATGGCCGCTGTAAATTGCTCATGACAAAGTGCCGCACGGATACTCCGATGCCTGTTAGCCGCCATTGACATGCCTATTCCTGTGCCGCATATAAGAATACCTCTGTCAGCATCACCGGCGATTACCCTTTGACAAACATTCTCTGCAAAATCCGGGTAATTAACAGATTCGGGTGAAAAGCAGCCGACATCTTCAACTTGCAGACCAACCTGAACGAGCAATTCCTTGATAGACTCTTTCATAATGAAGCCGCCATGGTCGGCCCCTATTACCACTTTCATGAATTGTCTCCTTTTGAAAATTAACCAGAATCAGCACAGAAGCAGCCCTCTTTTGAATGGATTCTGAGATCCGGCTACAAACGATTGGCTACTCTACGTATCGCTTTAAACAGATAACTCCGTTGGTGCCGCCAAACCCAAACGAATTGGACAGGGCAGCCCGAATTTCCATTTTCCTGGCCTGATTGGGTACATAGTCAAGATCACATTCCGGGCTTGGTTCCTGCAGATTTATGGTAGGCGGAGCAATCTGATCTCTTATGGAAAGAGCAGTAATGACAGCCTCAACACCCCCAGCCCCACCAAGCATGTGACCAATCATTGATTTTGTGGAACTGATAGCCAGCTTATAAGCATGGTCACCGAAAACAGTTTTAATTGCCTGTGTTTCGCAACGATCATTTAGTGGAGTCGAGGTACCATGAGCATTTATGTAATCTACATCCTCCGCTGTTAAACCGGCATCATCAAGCGCTCTTTTCATGCATCGTGCTCCTCCTTCACCATCCTCGGGAGGTGCCGCCACATGGTAAGCGTCGCTGGTCTGGCCATAGCCTGCAATTTCCGCATATATTACAGCACCCCTGGCCTTAGCGTGTTCCAATTCTTCAAGCACCATCATGCCTGATCCCTCTGACAGAACAAAGCCGTCCCGGTCTTTATCAAACGGCCTTGACGCTTCCTGGGGTGAATCATTTCTGGTGGATAGAGCTTTCATGGAACTAAAACCACCAATACCCAGCGAACAAACAACCCCTTCTGTTCCACCGGTGATCACAACATCACTATCACCATACTGAATGTTCCGAAAGGCTTCACCAACAGCATGGGTTGAAGCTGCACAGGCTGTTGTGTGGCACAAGTTGGCTCCTTTAGAACCGATACGCATTGAGATATGTCCAGATGGCATATTGGGGATAGCCATGGGAATGAAAAAAGGTGAAATTCTTCTAACACCCCGATCAAGGCTGATTTTATGGTTCTTCTCAATGGTAGGCAGTCCACCCATGCCGCAACCGGTAATGACTCCAACCCGCTCACAATTCTCATCTGTGATCTGAAAACCGCTATTTTTCACAGCCTCCAGGGCGGCGACAATGGCATACTGCACATAGAGATCAAGATGCCGAATCTCTTTTTTATCGAAGTAATCCAGGCCATTAAAATCTTTAACTTCAGCGGCAATCTGCACCCTATATCCGTCGGCATCGAAACGGCTGATTGTATCAACCCCGCTCTTTCCCGCACAAAGATCTGCCCAGCATTTATCAACTCCAATGCCCAGCGGTGTAACTAACCCTGCTCCTGTAACTACAACTCTACGCCCCACCTTGTTATCCTCATTATTTGCCTTATTTCACTCCAAGAACCGATAAAAACTGTTGTTACCGGATCAATTTATCAGACCCGGCAACAGCAGTTAATTGATTCTGGAGGATGAAGATGTAGACTCTTTTCTACTATCGCTATCTGACTGGTATTTCAGTTCTTACTTCAGCTTCTCCACATAATCCATTGCATCCTGGACAGTGGCAATTTTCTCGGCGTCCTCATCGGGAATTTCAATATCAAACTCCTCTTCCATAGCCATAATGAGCTCAACCAAGTCAAGTGAATCAGCACCGAGATCATCAACAAAAGAAGCACCGGGTACAACCTTATCACTCTCTACGTTCAGCTGCTCAACAATAATATCAGTCATTTCCTGATTAATAGCCATTTTCTCCTCTCCCTTAAAAATTATTACGTAATATTCATCTCACATTTACAACAGTATTGACGACAGAAGAACCAGTCGTCAATCACTAAAAAACCTAGTATTTCTATACAATAACGTTCTCAACAACAACTCTTCCGTCTGGCAGACAAACTTTCGTCTTCCGGACAGTAGCGACTAAAATACAGTATTCGTTTAGCTCTGTCTACATATACATGCCGCCATTAATATGCAACACCTGCCCAGTCATATATTGGGCATCGTCACTGACCAAATAGGCAACCGCACCAGCAATATCTTCCGGTTTACCAAGACTTCCCATAGGGATTTCCCCTTTGATCTTGTCTTGAATCTCCTCTGATAGCATACTGGTCATATCGGTTACGATATACCCTGGGGCAACCCCATTAACCGTGATATTTCTTGTAGCAAACTCTCTGGCCATGGATTTAGTCAGGCCAACAAGCCCGGCCTTAGCTGAGGCGTAATTTACCTGGCCGGCGTTTCCGGCAAAACCGATCACGGATGTTATATTAACAATTCTCCCCCAACGATTCTTCATCATTGTTCTGGCTGCCGCTTTTGCACAGAGGAAACTCCCCTTCAAGTTTGTGGCCAGAACAGCGTCCCAGTCGGGTTCTTTCATTCTTGCCATCAAGCCGTCTCTTGTTATGCCTGCATTATTCACCAGGATATCAACAATCTTTCGCTGGGATGTAATCGTTTTAAAAGCGGCTTGAACCTGTTTTCCATCGGCCACATCAAAGCCGATAATCTCCGCTTGTCCTCCGGCCTTTTCTATGAGTTCTTTTGTCTCCAGAGCACCATCTTGTCCGCTCATGTAGTTTACATAAACAAATGCCCCCATCATCCCCAACCTCAGGCTGATAGCACGGCCAATACCTCTACTTCCACCTGTTACGACTGCTGTCTTCCTTTCAAGATTCATGAGCCGCGTGTCTCCTCAAGTTTAGTTATCAGTTTGGGCAGCACCTCGTTCAGATCACCGATAATACCGAAATCGGCCACATCAAATATGGGTGCATTTTCATCCCTGTTAATCGCTACAATAGTGTCGGAAGATTGCATACCAGCCACATGCTGGATGGCACCGGAAATACCGCAGGCAATATAGAGTTTGGGAGCAACTGTTTTACCGGTCTGCCCCACCTGATGAGGGTACGATATCCATCCGGAATCAACAACAGCCCGACTGGCAGCCACATCAGCCGACAATGATTCGGCAAGCTTTCTAATCAGCTTAAAACCCTTCTCATCACCAATCCCTCTACCACCGGCAACAAGGATATCAGACTCCTGAATATTGACATTATCATGCTCAGATATTACAGACTCAATCAATTGAACCTTTCTCTTCAGCTGGTCTTCAGTCGGTTTAACCTCGATGACCTCCCCTGTCCGAGACTCGTCAAGTTCAAGAGGTTTCATAACTTTTGGTCGTACCGTTGCCATCTGTGGCCTGGAGAAAGGACACTCGATTGTGGCCATAATATTACCGCCAAAAGCCGGCCTTGTCTGCATCAAGGCACCATCACTTTCACGAATAGCCAGCTGGGTACAGTCGGCGGTCAACCCGGCTCCAAGTGTTGTCGCTACAGCTGGAATAAATGAACGGCCAATGGCTGTAGCTCCTGCGAGAATTATTTCCGGTTTATGTTCAACAATCAGATCGGTCAAGATCTTTCCATACGTTTCATCAGAAAAATCCGCAAGCTCTGGATCATCAACGCGATAAACCTTATCACAACCATGTCCGATCAGTTTCTTTGGAACATCCCCAGTATCCGAACCTATGAGCACTGCAGCCAGGTCAACGCCTCGGTCATCTGCCAGAGTTCGACCAACTCCCAACAATTCAAGAGAGACAGGTGCTAACTCAGCACCTCTGAATTCACAGTAAACCCACACTCCGGACCAGCTTGCCAAATCTGCCTGGACTGTTTTTTCAACACCCTCCATAGAGAGAGCTTCGAAGTCGCAACCATCGACACAGGCCCCGCAGAGGGTACATTCCTCATTGACAATGGCACAACCATCAACAACCTCTATGGCACCAAAGGCGCATTGACCTTCACAGTCGCCGCAGCCGGTACAGAGTTCACTATTAACTATTAACATGACCTAACAACCCTTGTTCTTTTGTCTTGATTTTTCCGAGTTCCAGTAAAACAACCGACTGGCTCAGCCGGTTGAGCTCATTTCCCTTCTGATCAAGTAAAGATAGCTTTTATTGCAAAGAGAAAACAATTGGCTCACATCTTTACTCTGATAGTTTATTGCAGATATGGTTTGAGTTGATCGGCAAGCTGTTCGACCTGCTCATCAATTGTGCCGGTAAGTACTGTCCTGTTTCCCCTGGCCGGAGGTGGAAAAACGTCAACGACCTGGGTAGGCGAACCGGCAAGACCAATACAGGCAGAATCAGCATTAATATCTTCTGCGGTGAGCATCTGAATTTTGGCTTTCTTGGCCCTCATTTTACCCTTTAAAGAGGGAACACGAGGTTCATTGACATCTTTCACGACTGTGAGTAGAGCAGGATATGGAACTTCCAGTACATCAAAACCGTCATCCATCATCCTCTCAACAATCAGTGATTTTTCAGAGGTTTCCCTTATTTTCTGAATACAGGTGGCAAAAGGGATATTCAAGCGCATGGCCAGCCCAGGCCCAACCTGAGCAGTATCACCATCAATGGCCTGTTTTCCACAAATGACCAGATCAAATTCCCCCAGTTTTTCTATGGCCCGCATAAGCGTGTAAGAGGTAGCCCAGGTATCGGCACCGGCAAATGCCCTGTCTGAAACAAGAACCGCATCACTTGCCCCGCATGAAATAGCCTGCCGTAAAGTTTCTTCCGCCTGGGGAGGCCCCATGGTTAGAACGGTCACCGTGCCGCCCAGTGACTCGGCAATCTGAACTCCCGCTTCCAGGGCATGCTGATCATAGGGATTCATGATCGACTGGACCCCTTCACGAGAAAGAGTGTTGGTTTTCGGATCCAATCGAACATCCTTGGCATCGGGAACCTGCTTCACACAAACAATAATCTTCATTGATATCCTATTCCTTATTTCAATGGATTTGTAAAAAGGCCGACTCTGTATCTAGCCACCAGAAACTGATGAACCAAAATGAGCAGAAACCTTCTACTTTCTTGTGTATTCCTTATTCAGTTCCTGACCGATAACATTACGCTGGATCTGGTTAGTTCCTTCATAAATCTGCAGAATTTTTGCATCCCGCATCATCTTTTCAACAGGATATTCCCGCATATACCCATAACCGCCCATGACCTGGACCGCATCAGTCGTTACCTTCATTGCCATATCGGTCGCATGCACTTTACACATTGCCGACACTTTGGACATGTCTTTCGGATGAGCGTCGATATGTTTAGCGGCTTGATAAGTGAGCGCACGAGCCGACTCAACTCCGGTGGCCATATCTGCCAGCATATGCTGGATGGCTTGAAAAGAGATGATTGGTTTACCAAACTGGACCCGCTGTTTTGCATACCTGACAGCCTCGTCAAGTGCCGCCTGTGCAAGACCGATGCCAAGAGCCGCAATACCCGGCCTTGATGAATCAAGGGTTTTCATAACGGTGATAAAACCTGTTCCCTTGCGGCCTATCATTCTGTCTTTTGGGATACGACAATTGTTGAATATCAGCTCAGTCGTTGATGAGGCTCTAATCCCCATCTTCTTCTCTTTTGGGCCACAGGTAAAACCAGGATCTCCCTCCTCAACAACAAACATGGTTGCACCCCGGGGACCTTTTTCCCTATCGGTTATTGCAATAATCGTATAAATTTGAGCCTCTCCGCCGTTGGTGATCCACTGTTTTGTTCCGTTCAGTACCCATTCGTCGCCATCAAGTACCGCTGTGGTCTGGATACCGGATGCATCTGAGCCGGCATTGGCCTCGGTTAATCCGAAAGCCGCATATTTTGTTCCAGCGGCCACATCCGGCAGATATTTGTCCTTTAATTCCTTGGATCCCGAAAGGAGAATGGGGTAAACACCCAGCGCGTTCGCAGCAAAAGCCGTTCCAACACCAATACACCCCCTGCCAAGTTCTTCCAGGGCCAGTACGATATCTAAACAACCGCCGCCAAACCCGCCATACTCTTCTGGTATCGGAACACCAAAGAGATCGGCCTGGGACATCTCCTCAAGAATTGCTCTTGGGAATTCATCTTTCTCATCAAGTTCAGCCCGGTTTGGAATAATCCGCTCATCGGTAATCTGACGAGAAATATCAACAATCATCTGTTGTTCTTCCGAAATGAAATAATCCATAAGTATCTCCTTCCCGCGTCTTCTGATTCAATTCAAAACAATACTGACAGCAGCTACCATCTCAACAAAGAAGCTCCCCAGGTAAATCCGCCGCCAAAGGAACAGAACAGGACAAGGTCTTCCTTCTTGAGCAAGCCCTCCCTGTTCACCTCATCAATAGCGATCGGAATCGATGCCGCTGATGTATTCCCATATTTCGGTACGTTAATAAACACCTTCTCAATATTAATTCCAAGCCGCTGCAGCAGCTTGTTGAGGATACGAACATTTGCCTGATGAGGAATAACGAGCTGAATATCCTCCAGGCCAACCTTTTCCCTTTCCAACAATCCTTTAACTGCATCTTCCATGGCCACAACAGCATGTTTAAATACTTCACGACCTTCCATCATGATATGGGAACCGGGATTGTTCTCCACAACAAGATCAGGGTTACAACTGGTGGGACCATGCATATACAGAAGTTTCCAAAGAGTACCATCTGAGAAAAGATTAGAGCCGACCATTCCACGTCTGTCATTATCCACATAACCGACTACAGCAGCACCAGCCCCATCACCAAACAGGATACAGGTATTTCTATCTTCCCAGTTCACCCTTGTTGAAAGGGTTTCTGCACCGATAACCAGTACTTTTTTTTCAGGATCTGCCGATACGTAGTGATCGGCAATATCAAGACTGTAAACAAAACCGGAACAGGCGGCATTTACATCATAGGCATAGGCATTGACCAGCCCAAGCTGCTCTTGAACGAAACAACCGCATGATGGCATGATCATATGAGACGTTATGGTGCCAACAATCAGAACATCAATTTCTTCAGGTTTAATACCACTGTCTTCAAGAGCTTTTTTTCCAGCATCAGCTGCCAGAATATGAGTATATTCGCCCTTGGAACCAATTCGACGACTCTTGATTCCAGTCCGACTTGTAATCCAGTCATCACTGGTGTCAATCATCCTCTCAAGGTCTTGATTTGTCAGTGTTTTTTTAGGCAAGCATGAACCGGTACCCAGAATAACCGCTCCCATTACCCCTCCTTCGTCTCTTGGGCCTTGTCAGCGGTCAGTTTCTCAACAATTCTCTCATTAACATCGTTTTTGACCATGTTCACAGCTTCCAGAATCGCATTTTTAATAGCATGGGAACTTGATTTACCATGGCATATAATTCCTATGCCATTTATACCGAGAAGTGGTGCTCCTCCATACTCTGCGTAATCAACCCGTTTTTTAAAGGCATTAAAAGCCGGTCTTGCCAGAAGGTAGCCGACTTTTGCTGCAAAAGACTGCAGAATTTCATCCTTGAGCATCTGCATTGCTGCATCAGCCAGTCCTTCACTTACCTTCAGACAGATATTCCCTACAAATCCGTCACAGACAATGACATCGATATCTCCATGGAAAACATCTCGTCCTTCTACATTTCCAACGAAATTCTGAGAACTGTTTTTCAGCAGCTCATAGGTTCTTTTGACAAGGCTGTTCCCCTTGCCAACCTCTTCACCATTGGACAAAATACCGACTCTTGGATTTTCTATCTCGTAGATACGTGCAAATTCGGATGCCATAACGGCAAACTGGTACAAATGAATCGACTTGCAATCCACGTTAGCACCAACATCCATAATGACAACCGGATCTTTCAAGGTTGGAAAGACCGAAGCGATACCCGGCCTTGCCACATTCTTCAACCTTCCCAGTTTGCGGATGGCAGCAGCCATAGTTGCCCCGGAATTACCGGCGCTGACAACAGCATCGACCTCATTTTGACGGGCAAGGTCGAATGCAACCAAAATCGATGAGTCCTTTTTTTTCCGTATTGCCTCCACAGGTGACTCATCCATGCCAACGACCTGCGAAGCGTGTACAATATCGAGTCGCGATAAGGTTTCATGTGAACAATTTCTGGATTTTAAAAATGATCGAATAGCTGCTTCATCCCCGACCAGACTGATTTGAACATCAGCCAACTCTTCAATGACAAGCAAAGCTCCTTCGATCAATTCTCCTACGCCAAGATCTCCCGCCATGGCATCCAGAGCAATTTTCACATTCGGCTCCTTATTCCAGCTCGGTATCTATATGGAAAACAGTTCTTCCTCTATACTTCCCACAACTTCCGCACAGACAATGTGGTTGTTTCGGTTCACCACAGTCGGAACAGACTGCAATTCCAGCCGGTTTCAAAGCATCATGGGAACGTCTTTTCCTTGTTCGTGAACGCGAATGTCTTCTCTTAGGCAGGGCCATAATTTCCTCCAATACTCAACAGGATATCTCCTGAAAAATTCCCCTTGTCTCACCAGCAGATAGGTTATATTTACTACCCGGTGAAAAGCAAAGGTTCATACTGATCATTTCAATAGAGAGGCTGCACACAGCAGCCATCATTTCCATCTCACTTTCCTCCGACTCCGGCACTTACAGAAAAGCCGGACAGACGAAGTGAGGATTAATACTCAATTTTAGCTGGAATGGCCAGAAAAAAACGGCCTAGAATAAAAGAAACATAAAAATCGGATGGAGAACAAAGGGGACATCAACAATTTGTCGTGTCTATTTTGCCCCCATCGAATAAAAAAATAATACTTGAACCTTTTTTAAACAGGTAAATAGCTGATTAAAAACTTTGCCATTCAACCTTGAGGAACAACCAATCTTTTAGGGACAATGAAATAAAAAGCCAAACCGATGTACAAGCTTATTTCTTATCTTCTCCAGCCAGCTTTTTATTCATCTGCTCTACTTCCTTCACAAGCCCCGGGAAACCGTCTCGTTTTAAAACAGACTTAAATTGCTGTCTGTAGTTTTTAATAAGGCTCACCCCGTCAATATTGATATCAAACACCATCCAGTTCGATTTGCGGTTGATGAGGAGATAATGAAGTGGAATCTTCTCACCGTTATTATCGATGGTGGTTGATACAAGGGCCTTATCGTTTTTTATTCTTTCACCGGTATAATCGATCTTCTGACCCGAATACGACTCCAACTTGCCAATGTACACATTTTCCAACAGTTCGGTCATCAAAGAAGTAAAATGATCCTGGTCTCCATGAGTAATCTTTGCCCATGTCTTTCCAAGAACTTTTCTGGACATTTCCCGGAAATCAAATCGCGTTTTAATGATAGACATAACTATAGCACGACGCTCAACCTTCTTCACATCACCTTTCAAACTGCTGTCGAGCAGAACCTCCAGGATCTTATCCAGTGTGGGCTTTACCTGATCGATTGGCCCTGGTCCAGCACATGTATCCCCAAAAGATCCACTAACACCGAGAATCAAAGCCACAGCAATCAGCAGGCAACAACGTCTTATCATTATTTTCTCCTTGTTCATACAGATGAATTAAAAATCAACAGGCGCTGAATCTTTAGATGACTGTTGCTTGATCTTATTACGTCTGTAATCGTAATACGCCTGCCTGATGGCAATGTAAGGATCAAGCGAAAATTTCTTTATATCATCATAGGCATCTGGACTGAGTGACACATCATTGAGCTTTTCTGTGCTGTAGTAGAGCAGTTCATCGGTGAATTGCTCACTGAGGTAAGGGAACGGATGTGTATAAGTATCGGCCAGGTAACCGATGGTATCCCTGACATTGGACGGCCCGATAATCGGCCAGTACAGATAAAACCCTTCCCCTACACCATACCGGCCAAGAGTCTGGCCGAAATCGGCAGGCCGCTCTTTGATGTCGAACTCGCTGGAAGCCGGATCACCAAACCCGTAGATGCCAAGGGTTGAATTGATCACAAATCTGGATAGGACGATACCGGCATCTTCAAAATCCCCCTGCAGAAGATTGTTTAGCAACCTGATTGGTGATGCGAGGTTATCGAAGAAATTCCCCAGGCAGTCCCTGATCTCAATCGGCAGTATGGCGGAGTAGACTTTATTGGCTGGTTTAATGACCCAGTAATAAAGAGTGTCGTTGACCTCAAAAAAGAACCTGTTCATCGGTTCCAACGGATCGTAAACTTCCTCTTCGCTTTCGTCCTCCTCCAGCAATTCATCATCCAGCAGATCATCATCCAGCAGATCATCATCCAACAGGTCCTCCACCGATGATTTTGAAGCCGCAATAGCCGGATCATTTACAACAAAAGGTACCAGAAGAAAAAAAAGTAAAAAAAGAGGAAGAGCTTTCTTCATCATTCTGATCTCAGATAAAAAAAAGAACACAGGTAAGGTTGAAGGAAGAAACGGTTTCCGGTAAGTACTTCCATTTGGAACTGCCTTTTACACAGTATGAATTTAGCATATAAACTCCAGGAAAACAAAGAGAAATACCTGGAGATTCGCAAAAGAACCGCACCTCAATCTTCAACAATCAGTTCTTTCGCGGATCAAACGTCTCCCTCAATGCCTCTCCGATAAAGATAAGTAGAATCAACATTCCCACAAGGACCAGAAATGTCGACAGTGAAAGCCACCAGGCATCGATGTTGGCTTTTCCCTGGGAAAGCAGTTCACCGAGACTGGGGGTAGATGGTGGAACACCCAGCCCAAGAAAGTCAAGGCTAGTAAGAGCCAGGATGGCAGCAGACATGCGAAAAGGAAGGAAGGTGATCACCGGTGTCATTCCGTTTGGCAGCAGGTGACGATACATGATGGTCAGATTATTCACGCCAAGCGCCCGCGCAGCCTTGACGTACTCCATATTTCTTCCCTTGAGAAATTCGGCACGGACATAATCGGACAATCCCATCCAGCTGAAAAGAGACAACAAAATCAGCAACAGCAACACACTGGGTTTAAAAATAGAGGCAAAAATGATCAGTAGATACAACTCGGGCATTGAACTCCAGATCTCAATAAACCGTTGAAAATAGAGATCAACCTTGCCTCCAAAAAAACCCTGCAGAGAACCGGCAATAATACCGGTAAATGTACCAATCACAGTTAGAAAAAAACCAAAAAAGACACTTAAACGAAAACCGTACAGGAGCCGGGCAAATACATCGCGACCACGATCATCGGTCCCCAGAATATTATCAGAAGTTGGGGGAGACGGAACCGGACCATCTATTTCCATATTAATGGAATTAAAACTGTGTTTATTAAAAGGAAAATAGGCGCTATTACCATTGGTTGTAATTTTTTCAAAAATATACGGATCACGATAATCCGCCTCCGTTTCAAAATCACCACCAAACGTCGTCTCCGGATACTGGTTCCACAGTGGAAAATAAAAACTTCCCTCGTATTGAACAAGAAACGGTTTATCGTTGCTGATAACCTCGGAAAACAGACTGAGGCCAATCAGCAGACTGAAAAGAATAAGAGAAAAATATCCCCTCCTGTTCCGCCTGAACCTCCGCCACCGCCGATATCCAAGACTACTCTTATATGTTCTTTTCCCTTTCTCCATACTCCCAACAGGTCATTAAAAGTTACAATTCACAATTCTTAAATGTTACATCTTCACTATTTTCCCAAACATTCCCCAGGAATTATCAGAGTGCTTTAGTTTTGCATATCCAGTACTTATCGCTATAGTTCAGCCTATGCGGAAAGTGCTGGATATGCAAAAATGAAGTGCCCTGGTAATTCCCTCTTTCATTCGACGCTTTCGAAACTTATCCTCGGATCAACAAACACATAACTGAGATCGGACAACAACCGGGAAACAAGCCCGATAATCGTAAAGAAATAAAGTGTTCCCAAAACAACCGGATAATCCCTGTTCAACACTGACTGGTAGGCCAGCAACCCCATACCATCCAGAGAAAAAATTGTCTCAATGAGAAGGCTGCCGGTAAAAAATGAAGCGATAAAATAGCCTGGAAAGCCGGTGATAATCGGGATAATCGCATTGCGAAACACATGTTTATACAAAACCTGCTTTTCAGATAACCCTTTTGCTCTGGCCGTCATAACGTACTGTTTACGAATCTCTTCTAAAAATGAATTTTTAGTCAGCATGGTCATTACAGCTAAACTACCGACGGCACTTGCAATAATCGGTAAGGTCATATGCCAGAGATAATCGGTAATTTTTGCATACCAGCTCAACTCCGACCAGTTGTCGGAAACCAACCCGCGCAAGGGAAAAATATTCCAGAAACTGCCGCCACCGAACAAAACGATAAGGGCAATGCCCAAAACAAACCCGGGGATGGCATATCCAACAAGAATGGCGCTTGAAGAGATCATATCAAAACGCGAACCGTCCTTTACCGCTTTTTTAATCCCCAACGGGATACAGACACCATAAACAATAATAAAACTCCATAACCCCAGCGACATGGATACAGGCATTCGAGAAACTACCAGCTCCACCACACTCTTATGGTAATAGTATGAAGTGCCAAAATCGAACATCGCATAATTTTTCATCATGGTGAAAAAACGCTGGTGGGCCGGCTTGTCAAACCCGTAAAGTTTTTTCAACTGTTCGACTTTCTCCTGATCAAGCCCCGAATCACCCCGGTACATTGATGAACTAACCGGACCAATCTCCCCTCCTCCCTTACCATGGCCTTCGAGCTGGGCAATCATTCTTTCTACTGGACCACCAGGGACAAACTGGGTAACAACAAAGGTAATCAGCATAACTCCTACAAGAGTCGGAATCATGAGAAGTATTCGTTTTACGATATAAAACAGCATCTATTCGGATTTTTCTAAAACAGGTTTGATTTGATTCAATTCAAGTTTCTCGACTGCCGGCTTTTCAAACAATTTCTTTCGTCAGTCTGTTAAAAGGAAAACTGGAATGAATAGCAATTAAATCTTGTTTTTTCTCTTACTTTGTGTCTTTCTGGGTACACTCTTTATTACTATGAATGAGTTTGGACATATGATACAGCCCAGAAACACTTTTTTCCAGGCTGAATATATGCCAATTAACGCTGTCTTCACAACACTGTTTTTATAAAAAGCAACGATAGTCCGGTGTCAGAGATGAATAATATTCTAACAGAGAAGAGTGCACTGCAGAAACTGATTGGTCGTGCAAGAGAAGTGGACGCTGTTGGTATCGATACTGAATTTGTTTGGGAAAAAACATATTATCCCGAACTGGGCCTCATCCAGCTTTCCCTCTCCGATGAAGACTGTTATCTCATTGACCCACTGGCCATTGATGACCTGACCCCTCTGGGTCAATTGCTCAATGACTCCAATGTCATAAAAATCCTCCATGATGCACCTCAGGATTTAGCGATTTTAGCAACCGCCACAGGAGCCACACCAAGAAACATTTTTGACACCAGGCTTGGTTCCGGTTTTGCCGGTCTAAGCTCCACACTGTCTTTGGCAAACCTGGCAAAAAAGTTACTTGATATCGAGTTACCCAAAAGCCAGACACGTACAAACTGGTTACAGAGACCACTGAAGGAAAAACAGATTGAGTATGGACTTGATGACGTACGTTATCTTCGGGCATTACGTGTTTGTATCCTGGCCAGTTGTGTAAATGGAACAACCAGGAGCTGGCTGCAAGAGGAAATGAAAACCCTCGACGATCAGAGTACCCACAATGGCATTCAAGACAACAAAAGATACAAACGGGTAAAAGGTGTAAACGGTTTATCGAGAAAATCACTCTCTGCTTTAAGAGAACTGACTCTCTGGCGGGAAAAAGAGGCCAGACGCCAAGACCGCCCTAGAGGACATATTTTACACGACAAAGGGTTGCTTCTTCTGGCCAGAAACCTCCCGGAAACCAGTGAAGACCTAATAAAGCTTTGCGAACTGAGTGAAAAAAAGGCAATGCGGTACGGTTCAACCCTCATCGACAGTATTATGAAAGGATGTAATATTTCTAAAGAGAATTACCCTCCGCGCCAGCAATCTATTCGTCTGACAGAGAAAGAAAAGACAAAGTTAAGCGACCTTCAGCACATTCTAACACTGGAATGTGACATCAACGGGATAGATCCTGCCCTTATCGGCAACATGAAAGATCTCAAAACATTTGTTAAATATAACTTCAACCTTGACAAGTGTCTTGGGCTGAAACTGGCTACTGGCTGGCGCAGAGAACTGATCAAGACAGCCCTCTCGGTTTGATTTTGCTCAACGGATTGTTTTTTGAGTTACCATGTTAAACCAAGCTCGTACACTGAATCATTCTCCCAGAAAAGTGGTGATAACCGGAATGGGTATCATCTCATCAATTGGCCTTAACACTGCCAAAGTGACTCAATCCCTGCAAACGGGAGAAAGCGGGGTTGTTTTTCTTAAGCAAAGAAAGAAAATTGGGTTCCGCAGTGGGCTCAGTGGTGTTATCAAAGGATTCAAAAGTCACTACGCAATCGAAAGAAGATATAGAAAAACCCTGCCCGAGTATGGCCTCTGGACCTGGGACGCGGTCAATCAATGTCTCGACCAGGCCCAAATACAAGCCAAAGAACTGGCCGGTGACCAGCGTACCGGTCTTATCTTTGGTAATGATTCATCGGTTGTCACCGGGGTTGAACAATGTGATATCCTGCGTGCTGAAGGGGAATCAAAGACAATCGGCTCAGGCCATATTTTTCGTCTGCTCACTTCAACGGTATCTCTAAATCTCAGCACCAAATTACAGCTGCACGGCTCAGCATGGACCGTCAGTGGGGCCTGTGCCAGCGGTGCTATGGCCATTGGCCAGGCGGCAGAACTCATTGCAAATGACCGCCAGGACAGGGTTATCTGCGGGGCCTGTCAGGAAATTTCCTGGGAATCGATGTGCAGTTTCGATGCCATTGGTGCATTTTCTCTAAGAGAAAAAGAACCGCAGCGTGCGTCCAGGCCTTTTGATAGTGAAAGGGACGGTCTTATCCCAAGCGGCGGTGCAGCTGCGCTTCTGTTGGAATCAGAAGAATCTGCACAATCAAGAGGCGCTGAAATTTTAGGAGAAGTTTGCGGCTATGGCTGTTCATCAGACGGTCACCATATCTCAATTCCCAGTGGATTTGGCCTTGAGCGAGCCATGAGAATCGCACTTGATGATGCCGGTATTTCTCCAGATTCGATCGACCTGATTATGGCCCATGCAACTTCCACCCCGGCCGGTGATGAAAAAGAAGCAGAAGCATTGCAGCGAATCTTCTCTGAAATTAAACGAAAAGACTATCCGTATATTGCCGCAACCAAGTCACTTACCGGGCACGAATTCTGGATGGCCGGAGCTTCTCAGGTAGTCTATGGTCTTCTCATGAGCCGTAATAATTTTGGGGCCGGCCACCCAAACCTGGATAAACCACACCCATCTATCAGCGGATTCAAACTTTCCAAAAAATCGCTTGCTCTAAACTCAACATACCTTCTTTGTAACGCCTCAGGGTTCGGTGGAATCAATGGAGCACTTGTTATCAAATCCTGTTAAACTAAGACAGCCTGTCCTCGTGGAGTTGTCCTGTCCCAACTGCCCGTTTCCACTAGCAGAAAATGAACAACATCCGCTTGCAGACCATCTTCTAAAATGGTAATTTACATTGTTTGACTTTTGCGAATAGTTTTCCGGCTAAGCACCTGGTGAGCTGTTTTGCGCAATATTCCAATAAAAATTATAAACCCGAATCTGCTCAAAATAATTGATACGATGTTCCCCTTACTCTATCGAACCGTTTCACCAGAACTCGTTTGGCAAAAAATGATTTTCCATGCAGATTACAGCAGAGATAAGGATTCG
The DNA here is from genome assembly GCA_964565605.1 of uncultured Desulfocapsaceae bacterium. GTDB lineage: Bacteria > Desulfobacterota > Desulfobulbia > Desulfobulbales > Desulfocapsaceae > CAZLGM01. Next base: position 27,400 of record CAZMFP010000029.1, read on the forward strand.
GCCCATGTCCAGCATCACATCAGTTATCGCCAAGTCGGCTTGAGGGAGAAATATCGAGAATGAAGCTCAAGCGAGTTGTCATAACAGGACGGGGAGCAGTTTCACCGTTTGGTATTGGTGTCCAGACTCTGCTGGAAAATATCTGGGCCGGTCATTCAGCCGTGACTGTGATCAATGAATGGCGACAAATTGAGGGACTGAAAAGTTATATTGCTGCTCCTGTTCCCGACTTTGACACCAAAAAGATAATCCCCAGGAACCAGCGTCGAACCATGGGGGCTATGGCAATTTACAATACAATTGCAGCCAGAGAAGCCGTGACAGATGCCAGTCTTGATGAAACGCTTCTACACTCGGATAAAACCGGTGTCATCATGGGCTCCACCACCGGTAGTCCACAAGCCTATGAAAAATTCTATAGTCGTTTTACCCCGAATATGGTTATTAACCAGATCAAATCTGGTGAGTTCTTTCAAATGATGAGCCATACCTGCAGTGCCAATGTCTGCCAGAGTCTGGGAATATCCGGAGAACAATGGTCGACCAACGGAGCCTGCGCCTCATCATTGCAGGCTTTAGGAATGGGTATGATCCTTATCCAATCCGGTCGTCAGAAGATTGTTCTCTGCGGTGGGGCCGAAGAAACCCATCATACTGTCACCAGTGTCTTTGATCTTATCCGTGCCGCCTCTCATGGAAACGATGATCCGGCCTCACACCCCAAGCCTTTTGATCAGAATCGGGATGGAGTTGTCTGCGGAGGAGGAAGCGGTGTACTGATACTCGAAGAACTTGATTCAGCCTTGTCCCGGGGGGCACATATTTATGCGGAAGTCATCGGCTTTGGGAACTTCAATGATGCGGATCATATTGCCAATCCCCATGAACATGTTATGATCCGGGCTATGGAATACGCCCTGCAGGAAGCATCGGTTGAACCGGCCCAAATCGATTATGTATCAGCCCATGCCACTGCAACCAGATCCGGTGATCAGGCTGAAGCAGAAGCCTTATATCATGTCTTTGGATCTGATGTACCTGTGAGTTCAATGAAAGGTCATATCGGTCACACTTTGGGTGCTGCCGGTTCTCTGGAAACCATCATCCTGCTTGAGATGTTGAGACGTCAGGAAATTGTTCCCACCCGAAACCTGGACACAATTGATCCCTGTTGTGCTATGATCAACCTGGTTAGAAAGAAAACAAACCGTGCACTCAACACGGTCTTGAAAAATAATTTTGGGTTGGGAGGTGTTAATTCCAGCCTTGTATTGAGGAGAGTAAGCAGATGATGTCCGAAGAGGAGCTACGACTTAAAACAGTTGAGGTCTTAGCTGAAGAGTTTGAACTGGATCCAGAGGAAATGACTCCAGATGCAACTCTCTACGATGATCTGAGCCTTGACAGTCTTGACATGGTTGATATGGTCGTTGTCCTGGAGAAGACCTTTCAAATTAAAATGGGTGATGAGGAAACGTTACGTTCCATACGAACAATGAATGACCTGCATTGTTATCTTGTCTCACTACACACTAAAAGACAGTCCTAGGAAATGAAAAAGCTGCTGTTCAACCTCTATTTCTGGCCGGCTTTCCTCCTGGTAAATATCATTATCATTCCCCTTTGCCCCATTATTCTTTTGGTTCATCTAACTTTTTTCTCACGGAGTTTGACCTCGAGTCTGAGGCGATTCATCAGGTTTTATGGCTGGCTTATTGTCTGTGCTATTCCTTTTCTAAAACCGGTAACCGTTAGAAACCGGGCTCCTGAGCTTATCACTCCGGCCATTTTGACACCAAACCATCGCTCGGCTATTGATCCCTACCTTTTTGGCGCTTTAAATATTGAAAACTGTTTTGTCACCTCTTGGCCATTTAAGATACCTTTTTATAAACATTTCATGAAACTCGCCGGTTATATTAACAGCGATTTAGGCTGGAAGGCTTTAATCGAACAAGGAAGAGAGGTTCTTCAATCCGGTTCTTCAATTACCATCTGGCCGGAAGGACATAGGAGCCGAGATGGTCGTCTCCAGCGATTTCGTAAAGGAGCCTTTATGCTGGCTGTTGAAACCGGCTATCCTGTTTTACCGGTTTGCATTTTTGGCTCCGGTCAAATTTTGCCACCGGGAAGCAGATTCTTAAACCCAGGTCAAGTTGAGATAATTATTCTTCCCCCGATCTACCCCCCGAAGCTCCCGGATATTCACGAAGCCGTTACTCTGCTCAAAAAAGAAACTTACCTTGCCATTCAGGCAGAACTTTCCAAACATAAGGAAAGCATCACCAGCCCGCAACGATCATCAAAGCAGCGTCTGACAGTTGCTTAAGAGCTATGTCTATTTCTTTCCAACAATCTGAAACAGGTAAATACAACCTTGAAGACGCCCTTCGTTTAAGGACTGCTTCCTCTCAGGAAATAGCTGCCCATCAATTGCCATTATTGCAGGACCATCTGCGTCGTTGCCGGCACGTACCATTTTATCAGCATCAATTTTCCAGAATCGGTTTTGAACCGGACAGTCTGACAAGTATCGAGCAACTCTCAAACCTGCCTTTAACCAACCGTGAGGACATCGACGACAACCCCGAAGACTTCAGCAATCCCAGTTCACATCGCTTTTCTGATATTTCTCTTACATCAGGTACAACCGGCAATCCGGTAGTCGTTCCATATACCTCAAACGATTTAGAGCGCTTGTCTTTTAACGAAATGCTGGCTTTTTATTCTGCCGGGATAAGAGAATCCGACACTGTTCTGCTCACTGTTACCATCGACCGCTGCTTCGTTGCCGGACTGGCTTATTATCTTGGCCTTGTCAAGCTGGGAGCTGCCGCAATCAGATCCGGACCAGGACAAATAGAGAAGCAGTGGCAACTCATAGAGCGTTTAAGGCCAACAGCAATTGTCGGCGTACCCACATTCCTGTTAAAACTGGCCCAATTTGGAATACGGCAAGGATATGCGAAAAGCAATACCAGTGTCAGAAAACTGATAGCAATTGGTGAGCCGATCCGCAACCATACAGGAAGCCTGACTATGCTTGGGCAACAGCTTGAAGATGCCTGGAAGGCCAAAATCTACTCATCTTATGGGGCAACGGAGCTGGAAACGGCTTTTGGTGAATGCGAAGAATCAAATGGCGGCCATGTTCATCCGGAACTGATGATCGTAGAAATAATTGATGAAAACGGCAAGCTTGTCCAGGCCAGAGAATTGGGGGAGGTTGTGGTGACACCTCTGGGAGTTGAAGGATTCCCCCTTATTCGCTTCCGCACAGGTGATATTGCAAGGCTTCATACCGAACCATGTAGTTGCGGCTGGAACAGCCCACGGTTGGGCCCTATAGAAGGACGCCAGGCCCAACGCCTGAAAATGAAGGGAACCACACTTTATCCTGAGGCTATTTTCCAGGCTCTGCAGGAAATACCGCAAGTTGCTGAGTCATATATCGAGGTACGTTCCACCTTTGATCTTTCCGATGAGATTACGATTTATATCGGCTCAAGAGGCGATAACCTGGATGAGAAAAGCATATCCAACAAACTGCAGGCGCATTTAAGAATTAGACCAAACATTCAAATACAACCTATCGATTCGGTTCTTGCTGTCATGACAAAGGATGGCGGCAGAAAACCGAAGAGATTTTTCGATTTGAGATAGCACCTTACACTCTCAAAGAACCTTTAAAAACAAGTTCATATGGAAAACAATAAAACAATTTATTTAACAGGAAATGACCTTAGCTTTCGTGACATCGTCGCCATTGGTATTGGGGACAAAAAGGTTGAACTGGAAGAAAAAAGCATCGAGCGATGTCGGGCTTCAAGGGATTTTCTCGAACGTGCAATTGGTGATAAGAAAATAATCTACGGGGTGAATACCTCTTTTGGCCCCATGTGCAATAAAATCATCAACGACCGGGAAATCGAGACTCTGCAGAACAACCTGATTACAAGCCATGCCGCCGGTCTCGGCTCACCTCTGCTGCCCTATATCTCCCTTGCAGTCCTCACTGTTCGACTCAACACCCTCGCAAAAGGTTTTTCCGGAGTTCGCCTTGAACTGCTGGAGCTTATGAGAGACATGATTAATGCTGAACTGGCACCCTATATTCCGGAATCCGGCTCTGTCGGTGCTTCAGGTGACCTTATTCACCTGGCCCATATGTCATTGGCCATTATCGGTAAAGGAAAGGTCTATCATAAAAAAGAACTGATGAGCGCTGAAGAGGCCTTCAAACAGACCGGACTGAAACCGATTAAGCTGAGTTATAAAGAAGGCCTGGCCCTGGTAAACGGAACTGCTGCCATGACCGCCATAGCTGCCTTTACACTTTTCGGGGCCGATAAGCTGCTCAATATTGCCTGTGTCAATGCGGCCTTTGCCATTGAGATATTTGGCGGCATTGACGATGCCTTTGATATGGACCTGCACCAGGTAAAACCGCATCCCGGCCAGGTGAAAATCGCCGGAACAATACGCAACCTTTACAGAGGCACAGGCAACATAACCATCCGTGATGCCATGCATGCCAGAATTCGAAGTCAGGATGATAATGACAACCCTGTTTTTGAGACCAATATCAACGTGCAGGATGTCTACTCCATCCGCTGCACACCCCAGGTCCTTGCACCTGTGAAAGAAGCGATCGACAACGCCATTGCCACCGTTGAAATCGAAGCAAATTCATCAAATGATAATCCAATCATCATTCCTGAAAAAGGCAAAATTATTCATGGTGGTAATTTTCACGGCCAATCAATCTCCTTTGCCATGGATATGCTGTCCATTGCTGTTTCCACTTTGTGTAATCTCTCTGAGCGAAGAACAAATAAACTACTGGACAAAAGTCTCAATGAAGGGTTACCCGAGCATCTCATACCCGGCGAAGTCGGTCTCACCATGGGTTTTATGGGTGCCCAATATCTGGCAACTTCTTCAACTGCTGAAAACAGAAATCTAGCCGCTCCCATGAGCGTCAACTCTATTTCCTGCAATGCCTCCAATCAGGATATTGTCTCAATGGGGACTGTTGCCGCCCGCAAAGCATTCAGGCTGGTCTCCAACGCCAAGCATATACTCACCCTGGAAATTCTGGCCGATCTCCAGGCCCTTTCTTTTAGAAACGGTGATAAACTAGGAGAAGGAACTGGAAAAATTCATTCTATTCTCAACAAGGAGTTTTCAGTCTACGATAACTCAACCATCTTTCATGACGACCTGATTAAGTTCAGAAAACTTCTTTTTTCCAGCCAACTTTTTGATGACTTGAATATCTATACATCATAAGTCAGTTAAACAGCACAATTCTATTGCTGAGTATCAATGATCCTCAACCTGGATAAAAATGAAGCGCCGGTAGTTTGGCCGGTATATCCAAAGGATCGCAAGTTTTGTTGTAAACGTGTCTCAAGTGAAAGAAATGTCAAAACAAATACATAGACATCTATAAAGAGGAGATTCTTGACCTGATACAATTACTCTATCAACGCTAAGCTTTTCGGTGTATTCAGATTGCTAGAAAATAGACTTAAAACAAAAAGGGCCGCTTCTAAAAAGAAGCGGCCCTTTTTGTTTATTCCTAGCTAATGAACTGTTAATTATTCTTTCTTTCTTTTAACCTTTTCAATTTTGCCAGCAGTTTGGGGTCATCCTCATACCCCAATTCCGTCCAGTTCATCCGCCCTTTCTTTCCATGGCAGCTCACACATTTCAGGGCCTTCTTGGCCGGGGAAACCATGTGGTTAGTTGGCCAGTATGTTACTGTTTCAGTAAAACCAATCTCGCCAGAAAACTCGAGACCGTTTGCCTTCATACCAGCAGCGGCAGCCTTCTTCCAATCAAATGTCGTCCAGAAGGCATCAGGATCTCCTTTTTTACCAAAAACTTTCGGTGTGATAATGATGTTGTTCTTCTTGTCAAAAGGCTGAATAGCCTTGTGTATTTTAAACGGAGCAATCTTAGAATTATCATCATCTTTGGAACCGTTCGGATAGTTCAGCCGGGTAGTCTCTTCAGGATTGATTTTATCTCCCATAGAATAGAAACCGGATGTACCGTTATACCAGGCATAGGTCGGTTCAACTTTTTTCTTATAGATAAAAGCTCCCTTCTTATACACATAGACCTTATGACCACCCCTTTTAATTACTTTACCGTTCTCCGGAAGCTCTTTAGGGCTTTTTGCCTGAGACCAGTCCCACTCCATTTTTGTCCCATACTTCTTGGCAAAATAGGGAATATGGCAGGTCTGACAAGCTACCTTTTCAGCATGCTTGTTATATACGCCATTTATTTTGGTATTTTTATGCGGCTCTTCATCATGACACTCTTCGCAACTCAGAGGGTTATTCCCATATGGGGAAACAAGAGAGGCATTTCCGGCAATCTGATGTTCTTTAGTCACGTGGCATTTCTGACAATCAAAATTATTACCTTCGACTGCCATGTGAACATCAATTGTCGCATCGGGGCTATACAGTGATCTGTCGATATCTCCATGTTTGACATTGTTACCGCCACCGCCATGGGCATGGCAGTTAAGACAGCTTCCCCGGGTCGGTTTTCCAGCACTTTGGGCCATGGCTACCAGATCATATGGCTTGGCATCAAACTTCTTATTACCGGTGAATCCCGGAGGCATCCCTGAACCAGCCGGAGCGCCTTTTGCCTTAAAATATTTCCCGGTCGTATCGTGACAGGCAAGACAGTCGACCCGATTTTGGTCACTGAAATCAAACTTATCATCTTTCCAGCCATATCCGACATGACAGCTTGTACATCGAGGCCAATTGCTGTTAAGGGAGATGCAGAAATTATTAACAGTGTTTTTCTTCCCTCTGGTGACTTTCCCTTTTCCCGGTACCTTCTGCTCCGAACTCCAAGTCCAGTGAGATGTTGCCATCACCTCAGTCGAGGCATCTTCATGGCATTCCAGGCAAGCTGCGGTTACATCCATCGGGCTCTCAAATGGTCCTTCCATGGAAGCGTGGTCTTCCGGGATATCGCTGCCAACCGCTACCCCACTGAAGAAAAGAACCACCGCACCACCTACCAACAGTGATAATAACTTTCTCATACTTCCTCCAAATATATTTAAGGTTTTTAATTACATTAAATAATTAAATAACAGTACCTCATTCTGTGCAAATGAACAACGATTCATTTATTTTTTCAACCAATAAATGATCATGCAAGAATCAGCTAATACTATTTCCCGACAGGCTCAGGACTATATGATGGGTGATATTCTGATATTAGACGGTTCTCCTTCATCAAAACTGTACACCTGTAACGAGGAAAACAAATACCCTGTCAGCAGTAATCCCTAAATATTATTTATCATCCAGGTGTGACCCAGCTAGCCGGGGTCTATTAATAAACTGACATTTCTTTTACAGTCAGCAGGTTGTTTTCTTTGTTGATCAGAAGACGAAATTGTCAATTACGGAGCACATCTTTTGTCGTTGAAATCAAACGCTTCTGGTAATAGAAATATTTGTTTACCACTGATTCTCCGCTTTCACGGTATAAGAGGTGCTGCCAGTTTGGCTAAACTTGCGTGGCATTCAGATAAAGAAAACTATTACCCTGTAGATGAGGCAAGTCCTGAACCCCATCGTCTGAACACTTATTGGTTGACCTTCTTTTTCTGTTAAGCTATTGACTTACTAGTTGACTAGATGAACTCATTAATAACAGCACTTGAGAGTACCTAAATGATACCGATGTTACAGGCAGTTATAAGGCAGTTTTCATTCATCGCTTTGATCCTGTCGCTCCTCTCCTGTCCCCTTATTACTCCTGCTGTTTTTTCAAAAAGCCTTGAAAAACAGCCAGAAGTTCCAGGGTGGTCACTTCTTACCGGTTACGGAGTGAGTTATCCCGGGCTGGGCCGATCGGAAACCCGGGTCGAAACTGCAGACATTTTTTTGAGATATGAACGAGTACTAATACAAGGCACTCGATCGTCATGGTACAATGGCAACCACTACCTCCTGGTAGAACCGGTCATTCATTTTCTAGTCGAGCCCAGCGGTTTACCGATGATTGGCATAAATATTCTTGGTCGTTATATCTTTCCTGGAACCAGTGATTTAAAAACCTATATTCTTGGTGGTGGAGGGATCGTCTATGTTGACGAAGAAATTGATGGTGTTGGCTCCAAACTCAACGCCAATTACCAATTCGGTCTCGGATTAAGCTATCCGGCAAGTGATGACCGCTCGCTCTTTTTAGAGCTCCGTTATCATCACATCTCAAATGGTGACAGTGCGGACCCTAATATACCGGTTAACTCGTTTAAATTTCTTGTGGGAATAACCTTTTAGCTCCAAAACTCTTAACCTTTCATCGCCACTTGTACATTGTTTAAAAACAGAGTACAAACCCATGCATTATGGTGTCAGCCCAACTTCAACAAAACCGTTTCGATTACGCCCACTCCGAGACTCCGGATTCGGAAACGGCTGATATTTTGCAAGAGATTCCAGTACGCTGGGGACGAATGCCAGCTCTTTCCCGAGCACTTGTTGTTGAAGCAGGCCGTACCCTCCAGTCAAATGGTTTTCTTGATACATCCAGAAATCTTGAAAAAAAAAGTCTAACTGTCGGCCTTATCGGAGGAACACGCCGAGGATCGCTGAGTACTGATATCGCTTTTGGTGACAGCCTCAAGCAGGGTATCGGTCTTGCCAGTCCGGCGCTGTTTGGCTATACTCTTGCCAATATTCCACTGGCGGAAGCGGCAAATCATTACGGTCTGATTGGACCGGTTTATGCAATTATCGATAACAAAGAACCTTTTTCCAGTGCCCAGAAAGAGTGTGAGCGAATACTTATTCACTCAGACAATATAGATTTCATGCTTGCCTGCAGTTTTGATGAATTCCCATCGGAAGAAGATAATAATCAACTCCAAATAACCTTCACCTGCGTCCAACGAACATGACAACAATCACCTTAATCTATCCAAAATGGCAAAAAATCCCTGAACAGACCGAATTTCACCTGCCACCCCACGGCCCCGTTTGTGTCGCCGCTTCGGTTCCCCAGGAATATAAGCTTGTTTTCATTGATGAAAACGTTGATGATATCGATTTTTCCGAACCGACAGATATTGTCTTACTGTCGATGATGCTGACCTGCCAGTTACCGCGTGGAAAAGAGATCAGTTCCAAGTTTCGTGAGATGGGAATCCCGGTTGTTGCAGGTGGTATTTCAACCATGCTCCATAGTGACGAAGTAGCCACTTTTGTCGACTCAGTTTTTCTTGGAGAGACAGAAGACGGCCGACTCGAGCAGGTGCTGTCTGATTTTAAAGAGGGACAACTCAAACCAACATATGACTTTTTCCATGACTTTCCTCCCATTGAATCTATCGGTCCGGCAAGAAGAGAAGTCCTCAATCAAGAACGATATACCTATCGCGGTGTGCGAATGGTTGACCTGGTCCACGCTTCAAGGGGGTGCCGCTTCAACTGTTTTCCCTGTGCAACAGCCTATCTTGGCGGTCGCACGTTTCGGCCACGACCAATCGATCTTGTTGTAGATGAACTGGATAAAATAGATAACAATCGGCTCTTCCTGGTGGATAATTCACTGGCTCAGGATAAAGATTGGGTGATGGAGCTATTCGATGCCTTAATCCCTTTAAAAAAGAAATGGATCAGCCACCCGATCCTGGATGAGGAAGATGTGGTGGCCAAGGCAGCAAAAGCCGGTTGCTGGTATGTTTATCAAGCCGTCTTCGACACTTCAGATGTCATCCGAAACCGGGTAAAACGACTCAAGGACCATGGTATCGGTGTGGAAGCAGCAGTGTTGCTTGGTACTGATAACCAGGACAGCGACTACATCAAAAAACTGGTCGATTTTCTCCTTGAAATTGATGTTGATATGGCAGAGTTTTCCATATTAACTCCTTTTCCCCATACTCCAGTTCATCAACGCTACAGTGAACAGAACCGTATCCTGCATAAAGACTGGGGGCGATACACAACCGCCGAAGTTGTCTATCAGCCAAAACATATGAGCCCGGAAAAACTCCAGGAAATGTATCATTATGCCTGGGATAATTTTTATAAAGAGACAAATCAATCACTGAGAATGTCTAAACTCTTTGCCGATGTAGTGAAAAAAGAAATGGCTGACGGATCTTATGTACCCAGACGACTGACTCGGCAGAAAAAATGGCATAATTGATTTCAAACTTACAAACAGGCAAAGCCACCGGCTATTCAAATGCAATACCTAGGCTGGTGATATCAATTGAAAACTCTTTTTCAACCAATGGATCAAGGTGGTCGTCACCCCCCTTTGCTGATCAAAACGGATAAACAGGTTATCATATCACATATCTATGGGTGCCCACTGTCTTCTCATATCAGCCAACAAAATGGTTTCGCCCTACCCTGTCTATCCCGTAGGCATAGCTTATCTGACAGGCGCACTGCTGGAGAAAGGGCATAAAGTTCACCATATCGACATACTGGCCGCAGGCGGAACCCAGGAGCTGCAAAATATTCTTGGCAATCAGCACTTTGATATTGTCGGTATTTCAATTAGAAATATTGATACCGTCAACAGTGCCAGTTCCCAGGGATTACTCGGCCACATAGAGGAAGTCATCGAGATTGTGCGTAACCGCATCTCGGCTCCAATCGTTCTGGGCGGCCCAGGTTTCTCTATCATGCCTGCCGAATTGCTCGATTATTTAGAAGCAGACTATGGTGTTGTTGGTGAGGGTGAATTTGCCTTTCCGGAACTGATAGAGAAAATATTAGGTGGTGAAACAATCAAGCAGAAACTCTTCTGCGGCTCATTGACACATAATCCCTGGTCGACTCCCGTTTTTTACGATTCTATTGCCAGTTACTACCTTAACTATGGTGGAATGCTCAGCGTCCAGACCAAAAGAGGCTGCTATCATAACTGCAGTTATTGCTCTTACCCCACCATCGAAGGCAGAAAAATGCGCTACCGTGACCCGGAAGAGGTCGCAAAAGAGGTTCAGCGTCTCCACCATGAACACCAGGCCCGGTATATTTTTTTCACTGACGGTGTCTTCAACGATAATAAAGGCCATTATCTGGAAGTTGCAAAAGAGCTGATACGAATAGGAAACCGTGTTCCCTGGTGCGCCTTTTTCCGTCCCCAGAATTTAAGCCGGGAAAAGCTGAATCTATTAAAACGAAGTGGTATGGCCTCCATGGAACTGGGTACGGATGCTGCTTCCAACACCACCATTTCCGGCTTAAACAAAGGTTTTACTTTTGAAGAAGTCGTCCAAATCAATAAGGATGCGGTGGCCGAATCCATACCTTGCGCTCATTTTATCATGTTTGGCGGCCCGGATGAAACCGAAGCAACCGTGCTCGAAGGGTTGGAAAATATCTCGAGCCTTCCTGCCAGTGTCGTTTTTGCCTATAGTGGAATCAGGATATTTCCTGGAACTGATCTCCATCAACGAGCGATTGATGAAAAAATCCTTACCCGCGACCAAGTCCTGCTTGAACCGTTTTTTTATTTTTCTCCCCATGTGAGCAGGAAATTTATCGACACTGAGCTGGCTGACAGTTTTAAAGGCAGAACAGATAGAATTTATTTCGATGATGATATGGAAATAAAAATTCAAATGCTCCATATGATGGGACATGATGGACCACTGTGGGATGGCTTGATTTTGCGTAAGCTGAAGAAGTGATGAAACTTGAGAAAAAGGACGTACTGCTGGTCATTCCCCTGTTTAATCACGGTTCAACCATCGTCCATGTTGTCAACAAAGCACTGAAAACCGGATTTGCAACCCTGGTTGTTGACGATGGTTCCACCGATAATGGTTTACAGAAGATTAAGAAGCTTTCCTGCACAACTATTCGGTTTGAGGTCAACCGAGGAAAAGGAGCAGCCATTCTTGCTGCGGCTAAAGAGGCAAAACGACAAGGTTATCGTGCCATCATTACCGTTGATGCCGATGGTCAGCACGATCCCTCCGAGGCTTCCCTTCTTTTTGAAAAAGCCGAAACAGACTGGCCGTCCTGTATTATCGGCAACCGCAAAATGGACCAGGAGCATATCCCCACCTCAAGCCTTTTCGGTCGTAGCTTTTCAAATTTCTGGGTCCGTCTTGAAACAGGATTGGAGCTTGCCGATACCCAATCCGGCTTCAGACTCTATCCGGTTGACGAACTGCTGCAGCTCACCCTTAAACGAAGACGGTACGATTTTGAAATCGAAGTTCTTGTTAAACTGGCCTGGGCGGGAGTTCATATTGATTCTGTTCCCATTTCAGTCCATTACCCAATAGGTGAAGAGAGGATCAGCCACTTCCACAAACTCAAAGACAATGTTCGGCTGAGCCTTTTGCATACAAGCTTTGTGTTACGCAGGCTGCTGCCCTTACCGCATAAACAACTGGCAAATTCTTCTAAAACAATAGAGAAACAGAAATACGGCGGGAACCCCTGGAAAGTTCTAAAAAAAATCTGTCGAGAATACTCATCGCCTTTTTTCCTGGCAGTTGCGGTCTGGCTTGGGCTCTTTATGGGTGCGCTTCCCCTTATTGCCTGCCATACTGTGGCTATAATCTATGTGAGCCACCGCTTCCATTTAAACAAGGTTGCTGCTGTGGCAGCTTCTCAGTTCTGCATGCCACCGGTGGTCCCTGTTCTCTGTATTCAGACAGGATATTTTTTTCAGAACGGTTCCCTCTTGCTTGACCTGACATGGGAAAAATGGGGGCTTGAAGTCCACTACCGTTTCTGGGATTGGCTGGTCGGCTCTCTTCTGGTCGGCCCTCTGATTGGCCTGATAGGCGCTGCCATAGTTTATTTCTTTTCTCAAGCACTGCACCGGCGTAAGAACAATGTCTCTCTCAACTAAAGAATCCCTGGAAAAACTGGGAACTTCAATCTTTTATCTGCTCATGAAATTTTTTGGGCAACGGGGCGGATACCTGCTTCTCTACCCCGTTGTCACCTGTTACGCACTATTGAGCAGACAGTTACAAAAAACTACCAGCCCTTACCTGAACAAGCGATTTCCCAACTGTTCAGCTATACAACTGTTTCTGCATCGATTGAGACTCACTCTCTCTTTTGGTCGAGTTCTGGTGGATCGAGGCTGGCTGGAAAATGATTTGAATGCGCAGATACGCTGTGACACTATCGGTAAAGAACAGCTTGCCGAGTTGGTCGATCACGGCAAAGGTCTTGTGCTGGTGACCGCCCATGTGGGCAACTGGTACTCGGCTTTGACCCGTCTCAACTTTCTACCGGTTAAAGTGCATGCGCTGATGCAATATGACGAAAAAACTGCCGGCCAACATCCCTTCGAGGAAATCGACGGTGGCAAAACAATCGGAATAATCAATACCGATGCGGATTTTGGTGGCATGATTGAAGCAACGGCAGCCCTGCAGCGGGGTGAAGTGGTCATTATTATGGCAGACCGCTACATTAAAGGTACATCTTCAACAATACCTTTTTACGGGAAAAATGTGCGACTGCCCAACAGCGCTTACACCCTGGCCGGCTGTGTCGGTGCTCCGGTGGCTGTTTTCCTGGCTGCAAAAATCTCAGCCAAACACTTTCAGGTTAAAGTATGGGATAGTTTTTATCCTCAGTTTGAGAACCGTGATGATCGACAGAGTACGCTTGATGACTGCTGCAGTAAATTCACCGCTTGTCTTGAAAAATATCTAAGCATTTATCCCTATCAGTGGTATAATTTTTTCGACTTTTGGGATATGAACAAAAATAGTGAATCATAACATTAGGATAGCAAGTATGACCGATATAAAAACCAGATTAAAACAGATTCTGATTACTGACTTAAAAATCCAGGAGACGGCGCTGGATGAACTAGATGATAACGACCCACTTTTTGGTGAAGGCCTCGGCCTTGATTCCCTTGACGCTGTTGAACTGGCGGTCCTTATCCATAAACATTTCGATATTCAGATCGTTGATGCCGAAAAAGGCAAAGAAGCTTTTTCCTCGATTAACTCTCTGGTAAAATTTATCAGTGAAATCAAAAAGGCAGCAGAGTAACTGCTTAGACTTCAAACCCTTAACATTCATCAACAAAACACGTATACATAGTACTTCAAAGAGGATAATTATGATGAAGAAACAACTTCTGCTTATTCCACTGTTCTTTCTTTTCCTTACTTCCTCAGCTTTTGGCGAGGACAAACTGCTTGAGTTCCCCATTGATCACGCTATGCAGAATACAGAGGTCGCCAATGCTATTCAAAACAATGTTTCACTTTATTGGGGTCAACAGGACACCCCTCCCATTGTGATGAAACTCGGCACCTATAAATCATCAAAGCGCACAAACGGCTTTGGCAAAGACAAACAGGATGCGTGTGAATGGGCCTTGGCTTCAGCTATTATAGCTCTTCAGGATCGGGCAATGCAGTTGGGAGGAAATGCTATTATCAATATTCGTTCAAATATCAAGAATAACCCATCCTCATCCACCACCAACTTTCAATGCCTTGTTGGCACACTCATGGTTAATTCGGCTCTGGTCGGTGATATTGTGAAATTGGCAAATTAATTGACTTCGGATAGTAGTTGCCATCCTTTACGGACAGCGGTAATCCGCTTTTTTAATGAAAACAACTGTAACTAAAAAAATAGCAATCAGTGGTTATGGCTGCTGCTGCGGAGCAGGAGTCGATCACCGTTCTGTATGGAAGAGCCTTGAACAGGGCCGGGTCAATGCGATCATGGACCCAAGTAACTATTTTGTTCCAGGCCGTGAAGCCCCCCTGTTCCTGGTTGATGAGCAGGAAATCACTCCCAAAATCCTCTCATTTATTAGCCAGCCAAACGACACGACCGGTTGTCCCATTCCCATACCATCATTGAATCGGACAATTTTATTAACTCTTGCGGCAATGATCGACCTGCTTAACACAGCCGGGTTGACGCTCGACTATCTCCAAGGGAAAAAAGTCGGCATAGCACTGGGAACAACAGTTGGCTGCACCTTTAATAACGAAGAATATTATTTCGACTGGAAAAACAACAACAATCCTGATGCTGCCATCATGGATCAGTATCTCTTTTCCAACCTTGCTGAAGCAATCCAGAAACTTCTCGGTTTAAGCGGTCCGAGGGCTGTTGTCACAAACGCCTGTGCATCTGGAACGGATGCCATTGGTGTTGGAAAAGGTTGGCTTGAAAAGAATGAATGCGATTTGGTCATTTGCGGAGGTGCCGACGGTATTGCCCGCATCGGCTGTCGTGGTTTCAACTCTCTCATGCTGGTTTCAAGTTCTGCCTGCAGACCCTTTGACCGGAAGCGGGACGGCCTAACCCTGGGAGAGGGGGCCGGCCTGCTACTTATGGAAAATGAGCAACAGCTCAATAAAAGAGACGGTCGGTTATTTGGCTGGCTGCGCGGCTATGGCGCCTCCTGTGACGCCTATCATCCGACAGCCCCCCACCCCGAAGGAAGGGGGCTACAGCAGGCCATTGGAAACTGTCTTAGCAGCAGTGGTCTCACTATCGATAATATTGGTCTTATCAACAGCCATGGCACCGGAACCTTAGCCAATGACAGTGCCGAGACAACCGCCTTATTCAAATGTGGCTTCAACTCGGACCAAACACGGATCATTTCTACCAAAGGAGCCACAGGGCACACCTTGGGGGCTGCCGGCGGCATCGAAGCTGTATTGACCTTAATCTCACTCAATAAGGGATATAGTGTCGGCTCTATCGGCTGCAGGTCCCAGGATCCTGCCCTACCGATTGCGGTTGTTCCTGAAGGTGAAAAAGTGGAATTGCCAAATCGTATCGGCATGAGTCAGTCTCTTGCCTTTGGCGGCTCTAACGGTGTTGTTATTCTGGAGGGATCTTCCTCATGAGTGTTGTTATTTCAGCCATTAATCACCTCAGCGGTGATATCGACATTGCACCTGAGTTTGCACGAGAACTGAGAAGAGCTGATGATTTTATCAGGCTGGCGGTCATGTCCGTACATGATTCTCTGATTGAGAACTTCCCTCTGGAAGAGCAGGAGTCAAACAACTGGGGCCTGGTCGTCGGCAGTTCATTCGGCCCTATGGAAACAAATTTTGTGGTACTTGATCAGATTGTTAAAGACGAGCAGACATCGCCAACCTATTTTTCCCACTCCGTTTTTAATGGAGCAGCTGGTTATCTTACCAGAATTTTCAATATTCGAGGATATACAGCCACACTAACCGATTTTTTTTATCCCTTCTTTCAGGCCCTGACAACTGGTTATGACGCTGTACAATCAGGACTTGTGAAACAGTGTGTCGTCCTCCAGGTTGAAAGTTTCTCAGGTGTTTTGCAAGACGCAAGGCTTTCGGAGAATCCTGCCGCTGCCAAATGGCCAATTGGTGCTGTCGCATGGCTGCTCGAGCAATCTAAGAACGAAGATCATCCCCTGATACTCAATCCCATACAAACAGAATTGACACCAAGCTGGCAGCCTGGCTATCTTGATCCAACAGACAGTCTGGTCCACGATGGAAAAACTTCCTCCATTACTCATCCGCTCCACGCGCCGTTTATGGTCAGTGACATTCTGAACAGTTTTGACAGTAAAGACCATTTCTTTGAGATCACAAGTCCAAACGGTACCATTAAATTGCGTACAGGACAGACTCAATAACATCACTCATTTACTTAATAGCAAAAAACCGGCATGTCACAGCTTCATTTCAATAAAATTCTACTGGTCCATCCGCTGGGATACCGTCCCGAATCGGCCAAGAAGGATATATCGAGGTTAGCGAATATCATGCCGCCCCTTGGACTGGCCTCAATTGCTGCCTATCTTGAGAAAAATCACATTTCAGTATCGATCATTGACTGTTACGCCCACCCCGATTCCCTAACCTTGATCAAGGATTTTCTGCTTGCTGAAAAACCTGGCTGGATCGGTTTCAGCTGTACAACCTCAACTTTTCTTGATGGGGTGAGGATAAGCAAGCTGGCAAAATCGCTTTTACCCGGGATAAAAACTGTTTTCGGTGGGGTCCATGTCTCCGCGTTAAAAAATAAAATCATCCAAGACTATCAGGAGGTGGATTTCTGTATTGCTGGAGAAGGGGAAGAAAGTCTTTTGCAGCTGATACAAAACGGGCCGGATCATCCCGAGTCAGTTGAAGGGCTGGTCTTTCGGCAAAAAGATGGAGAAGTGCAATTTAACGGACATCGAAAAAAAATGATTGAGCTGGACACCCTGCCTTTCCCAGCTTATGAAAAATTAACAGGTTACCCTGATGCTTATAAGTTGCCCATATTCAACTACCCAACCGCGCCGAACTCAAGCTGCATTTCAAGCCGTGGTTGCCCTTACGCCTGCAGTTACTGCGACCGCTCCGTTTTTCGCCGCTCTTTTCGTTTCAACTCAGCCACTTACCTCTATGAACACCTGCGATACTTAAAAGAGCGCTTTGGCATCCGTCATATTAATTTCTATGACGACCAGTTCACCTTTAACCGGCAGCGAGTAGAAGACTTCTGTACTCTTATAGTGAACAATTCGCTTGATATGAGCTTCAACTGCGCCGTTCGGGCTGAACACACCGATGGTGATCTTTTTAAAATGATGAAAGAGGCCGGCTGTTGGATGATCAGTCTCGGCATTGAGACCGGCGATGAAGGATTACTGGCCCAACACCGGCAAAACGTTGATCTAAAACAGATGGCCGATACTATCCGCCTTATTAAAGAGAATAATATCAGGGTTAAAGGTCTTTTGATGATGGGGCTGCCGGGTGAGTCAGAACAATCGATTCGCAGAAGTATGGACTATGTCTTCTCACTGCCTCTTGATGAATTTAATCTGGCGAAATTCACCCCTTTCCCCGGTTCTCCACTCTATAAAAATATCCATACGCTTGGCACCTTTAAAGAGGACTGGGAAAAAATGGATTGTATGGACTTTGTTTTCATTCCCCATGGAATGACGAAAGAGAAGCTGGACAAACTGTTTATTCACTATTATCGCAGCCATTTTAAGCGACTTAAAACCCTGCTGGGCTATGTGTCCATGATCTGGAAATCCCCGGACAGCTGGCTTCGCTTCATCCAAAATCTTGGCCAGTTCCTCTCTTTTGCCAAATCGAGCAAACGAATTGATGATAATCAGGAAAATGAAGCAAAAAGAGAGGTAACCTGATGGTAAAAACTGTCTTCATCAGTGGAGCAAGCCGGGGTATAGGTGCCGGCATTGCCAAAGAATTGGCCGCTGCCGGATTCGATATCTGGCTGAACTATCGCAGCTCTCACGAACACGCCCGGGACGTTCAGAAGAGCATCGAACAATCTGGCCGGAGTTGTACGCTGCTTCCCTTTGATGTGGCTGATGAGCAGGCCGTCAATGAATCCCTGGAACCGCTTCTGGAAAAGCAGGTGCCATATGGCTTTATTCACAATGCAGGAATTACCCGCGACACCCTGCTACCCATGATGCGTCGGGACCAATGGGAACAAGTACTTGATATCCACCTCAACTCATTTTTTCTTCTGGCTCGTCTTATTACCAGGGCGATGATCCCTAAGCGTGAAGGAAGAATCGTTACAATTGCCTCCACATCTGGAGAGACCGGACAAGCGGGCCAGGTAAACTATTCCGCGGCCAAGGCAGGGCTCATTGGTGGTTCCAAATCACTTGCAAGAGAGTTGGCTAAACGAAACATTCTGGTTAATGTGGTATCCCCCGGTCTCATCGAAACGGATATGACCAAAGAACTTCCACAAAAACAGCTACTTCCGCTAATCCCACTGGCACGTTACGGAAAAGTAAAAGAGATAAGCGGGGTTGTCCGTTTTCTACTCAGTGATCAGGCAAGCTATATTACCGGACAGGTTATTGGTGTTAATGGCGGTCTCTATATGTAGAGAAGAGATATTATGGAAAATAAACAAGAAAATGGGCTGAAGCTGCCTTGTCCAGCCGAGCTGCTCATACCCCATCGAGAACCGATGTGTCTTATTGACCATCTGGTCAAACGCTCGGATGATCGGACACTTGCGGCTACCACCGTTTTGATGGACAAAGAATTACTCTTTATCGATCAGGAGCACGGAATAACAGCTGAGTTCTTTATCGAGATCATTGCCCAGACAGCGGCAGCGGCAAACGGTTATGACACGCTGGTCGATGGAAAAGAGCCGGGTGCCGGATTTATCGTCAAACTCGATGATTTCTCACTTTTCCCCCATTCGCTCTCTGCCAGACCACTTCTGGCTGAAACTGAAAAAATATTCGAGTTCAACGATATGACACGATTGGAAGGTCGGCTTTATTGTGATGACAAATTACTTGCCTCAGGGACAATTCAGGTATGGGAAGAGTCGCCAGAGTAGTTAATCGTCAGAAACCGGTGCAAGGTATTCGAATCCGAGCAGGCTTACATCGTCCTTAGGACTCAGGTTATCCCCAAACTCCATCATCGACTGAATAACGTTGTCCAGCATGACCGTAACTGGTTCATCCTTATTCTCCGCCAGTTGCGCGTAAAACCTCTCTTCGCCGAAAAAGGTCTCTCCCACATCTTCATATTCAGTTATGCCGTCTGTGTAGAGAAAAAGCTTATCCCCATACTCCATTTTAACCTCACCCTCTTCGAAAGGAAGCATTCCCCCCATACCGATGATCGTTCCCCCTTTTTCCAACAGTTCCAGAGAGCCGTCTTTACGTAGAAGAATCGGTGGTGGATGGGCAGCACTTGAATATCGCACAGTACCATCCATACGATTAAAGAGCAGGTAGGTTATGGTAAAATACTTATCAAAACGCTCAAGTGGGTAATCCCTGTCAAGAAAACCCAGAACATCACAGGGTGGAATCACCGAATAGTGCGGCGGTGAAGTTATTGATTTTTTCTGCAGGTAGCCGGTCTGCGGTTGAAGCACCTGTGAAGTTGAAACGGTGACCAGTGCCGATGGAACCCCATGACCACTTACATCAAGCATATAGAGTCCGACAATCTCTTCCGAGAGTTGAAAAACGTTGAAAATGTCACCTCCCACAGTATCACAAGGAATAAAACGCCAGCGCAGGTCCATCTGTTCAAATTCCAGCGATTTTTTGGGAAGCAGGCTTTTCTGAATCTCACCGGCGGCTTTCAGATCATCCTCAATTTTCTTCTGCTTGAGAATCAAATCATCATTAGCTTTCTTCAGATCATTTGTCAGATGCCTAATCTTCAACTGCCCTCTTACACGGGCCAGAACCTCTTCCTTGTTAAACGGTTTGGTCACATAATCGACCCCACCAGCCTCCAGTCCTTTTACCTTATGGTGGGTTTCCGTTTTAGCAGAAAGAAACACGATGGGAATATCCGCTGTCTGTTCAGACTGTTTAATCTCCAAACAAGCTTCATACCCGTCTTTTTTAGGCATGACAACATCAAGCAGAATCAGATCAGGTACTGCATCATGTGAACGGGCAACAGCCTCTTCTCCGTCAACAGCCTCAATGACAGCATAACCCGCTTTTCTTAAAATACCTTCAAGCAGTTTCCTGTTGACGATATTATCATCGACAACCAGAATCGTATCAATCATGGTTTCTACTCATATTTAACTTAGTTGGCTCCCTCTTGCTCAACTCTAGTCCACAACCACTCATACGAAACAATCATGTGGTTTTTTTCCGAAATAAACGACATACCACATTCCGTATTCAAACAACTGTGATTTACGACTAAACAGCTCTTATTATTTGCCATATAAGCCATTTTCAGTAAAGCATCAAAGTCTTCTTCAAGCAAGATGAAATTTTAATTATTGTCATTCCTTTCTCAACTAAGAACCCAATCCACATAAGAACTCTTGGCAAAAGAAACCTGATGAGCAATAATTCTGGGCCTGAGCGAAAAAGAGATGCTCCAGTTTGGCCGGTTGTCCATAAAGCCGTGAGCCAGCAATAAACAACCGACCCCAGAGGGGCCGGTATTGATTAACCCCTGAAAGGGGATT
>CAZMFP010000030.1:0-48156 GCA_964565605.1 uncultured Desulfocapsaceae bacterium
ATACAGTATGTATGGATGTTAAAGGATTAAAGTAGAGTAGATAGAAAAAAGGTATAATTGAAAGTCTATTTGAGAAAATGGGGCAAGAAATGTGGTTATGAACAGGTGGGAGAGTAAATAGTAGAGAATCAATTGTGATTAATACCCCTTGCGTGGTAATATATTTTCTTATAGGATTTGCCATAGAGATGGTTAATTTTATTGGATAATACGAAGTGATGGCTGCTTTTGGATTAATCGTGGTGCAATTAAAATGTCATTGTTGTTTCACAGCCTGAACCAAAAAATGTTCAAGCTGCACACTGAAAAAGTTTCTTTTTAGTTTTTCAGGCAACACCTAACAATATGAACAGTACACAAGAACTTGGTGAGCCTCATATGGAACCATTTCAAAACAGCGCTGATGTTACTCTGTTTTATGGGCAATGCCGACGTCGCCTGGAGCTCAATGAGATAAAAAAAGCGGTTTTGGAATCTGTCTCGGTGCTCACTCTTTTTGGTGAAGAGGGGAGCGGTAAGACCATGCTGTGTAAAATGGTTGAGCTTGAGCTGTCGGCCCGTTACCAAGTTGTCTTATATGATTCGGCCATCATGTCTTTTGAAGATGTCATTCGACCAATTGGCGCAAAAATTGGTATTGACATGAAAGAGCAGATGACGAGGAAAGAGCTCAGTAATCTGCTTGCGGAAATTCTGTTACGACTTCAGTTGAAAGGTGAGCGGCTCCTGCTGGTTTTTGACCAGGCGGATGAAATATTCCTTGCGACCCTTGAGCGTATAAGAAAGATGCTGGACATCTTGAATGAAGATGGCCCATATCTTCAAGTATTGTTTTCCGGCAAACCAAGTCTGCAGTCAAACCTGGATCAACTTGCTTTGTGTAACTTTCAGGGAGCCACAGAACGCTCATTTTCTCTTGCTCCGCTGGATGAAGAAGAAACGTTTGGTTACCTGAAATTTCAGACCAATCAATCTGGCCTGAAAAAAGAACTATTCACTGAAGAGATCAGCGATCATATTTACAGTTTGGCAAAAGGTAATTTTGCAAAAACCAATCTTGAAGCAGCAAAGTTTGTGGATGATGAGGTTGCAGTACAACCAGTTACCCTGGCTGAGAAAAACGGACGGAAAAAAGAGAGAAAAAAGAGAAGGAAAATTTCACTGAGTACTCCGGCCATTCCAGGCTGGTTAAGACGCTCAGAATTTATTTCAGCAATAGGTGTTTGTTGTCTTGTTATTGTTATCGCTATTGTCCTTCTGGGTAAACAGAATGGGGAAGATACGGCTGAAAGAGGCGGGGAGCCTGGGGAGGTTGTTCAACAAACGATAAGTGATGGCGCCAAAGAAAAAGTCACAGAACCCAAAAAAGACATACCCCCAAAAGACGTACCCGCCAGATCTGCAGCAACTCAAGAAAAGAAGAAGCAACCAGATGCAAAAAAACAAACTTTATCAAAGAAAGACAAAAAGAAGAGTGTTGAAAAAACAGCTGTAAAAACGTCTGCTGATCCGGAAGTTATCAAACAGAAAGAGAAGAAGAAAAAGAAGAAGACAGCCGATATTCAACCTGTCCAGGAACAGCCGCTCATTGGTAAGATTGAGACCCAGCCGTTTATTGTTATCAGTTCCGAGTCGGGTCGTTATATTTCATCTCGAAAAAGATCTCCTGGCCATGCTGTTGAGCAAAAGAATGAGCCTGTCGACCAGCTCTATTCTCGCCGGGTGGCTGCCGCCAGAAGGTGGATCAGTTATGGTGATAATGGTCGGTTTACAGTTCAGATAATGGTTCTGACAGCAGAGAAATCGAGGCAGAACGTTCAAAAGGAATTGGCAAGGAAGGAGTACAGGAGGATTGCTGATGAGCTGTTTATTTTAGAATCTTCCGGTTCTCAACCTTCAGTGTATATTTTTTATGGCGATTACCCGTCTAAGGTTTCGGCAAGGAGGGCCAGGAACAACCTGCCACTCTTTCTGAGAAAACATGATCCATATGTTACATCCATCGAAGACGCGATGAAGAAGAGTGGTCAGAGATAGCCGGTAGTTTTTAAAACAGCTGCCGATTACTGTTTTCAATTTCCCACCATATCAACAGGTCAGAACTCTGAACCCGGCTTAAACAAATAAAAAAAGGGGTTACAGTTTTAAACTGTAACCCCTTTTAACTGTTGGTGGAGCTAGGCGGGATCGAACCGCCGACCTCTTGAATGCCATTCAAGCGCTCTCCCAGCTGAGCTATAGCCCCTTCAATGCAGCAAAGATGAGGCCGATCAATACCAGGGTTTTTTTTCTCTGTCAACTCTTTTTATCAGACATGAATCAGTGATTATTCATAATAGAGGTTGAATAGTTCGAGAGAAAATGGTGTATGTCATTCTTTGTTTTAGATTGGCATGGATATTTTTTTAATGATAGGGCGATGTAAATGGTGGGAGAGCAAGCATATTTGTTGCCAAGTTAGTTTCGCTTTGGTAATGTTAATTGTTTTGTAACTGGAATCCCTTGCATAATGCCTCAATTCGTCAAACAAGTGCTGATTTGGGCGGGGCAATTTCGGTTACCCTTGCTGTCTGTCTGTTTTTTATAGCTGAACTACTCCCACTGTAAAAAAACATCGTCTGAAAAGTTTTACCTATAAAGGGAAGTTGCATGTTTTCACCATTTAATTTTCTATTCGGTTGGTTGTCCAATGACCTGGCCATTGATCTGGGGACCGCAAACACGGTTTTATACGTAAAAGGTAAGGGAATCGTTTTGCGAGAACCTTCTGTTGTTGCCGTCAGACAAGAGGGCAGAGTCAATAAGATTTTATCTGTTGGGCAGGATGCAAAAAACATGCTGGGTAAAACTCCCGGAAATATAAAGGCGATTCGGCCAATTAAGGATGGTGTTATTGCCGATTTTGAGGTTACCGAAGCGATGCTTCGGTATTTTATCAATAAAGTGCATAATCGCCGGACCCTTGTTCATCCCCGTATTATGATCTCTGTTCCCTCCGGTATTACTCAGGTTGAAAAAAGAGCTGTTAAGGAGTCGGCCGAATCCGCGGGTGCCCGTGAGGTGTACCTTATCGAAGAACCAATGGCAGCAGCTATTGGGGCAAACCTGCCCATTACCGAGCCTACTGCCAATATGGTTGTCGATATTGGAGGTGGTACAACGGAAGTAGCTGTCATTTCTCTTGCGGGTATTGTTTATGCCAAGTCCGTTCGAGTTGCCGGAGATAAGATGGATGAGGCGATTCTGCAGTACGCTAAAAGAAAACATAATCTGGCCATCGGTGAGCGAACAGCGGAGCTTATTAAAATCACCATCGGAAATGTACTGCCTGAAGAACCATACGAAACGATGGATATCAAAGGCAGGGATCTGGTTTCAGGTGTACCGAAAACGATAACGATAACATCTGACGAGGTTCAAGCGGCTATCTCTGAGCAAGTTGATGTCATTCTTGAGGCGGTTCGTGTTGCTCTTGAGTCGACTCCACCTGAACTCGCAGCGGATATTGTCGATCAGGGGATCGTCTTGACAGGTGGCGGAGCATTGTTGAAAAATCTCGACAAATGTCTGAAAGAAGAGACGGGAATGCCGATTATTGTAACAGAGGATCCGTTGTCTTCCGTCGTACTTGGTTCAGGTAAGGCTCTGGACAATCTGGATATTTTGCGGGAAGTGACCATCGATTAATTGCAACAGTCCCTCTATGTCTTCCGGGCAGGTTGAAGACACAAGATTTTTTTTGCTGCGGATGTCTCTGCAGTGTTTAGAGCCTAACACCATCATGCTTGAGTCGTGAGAAAAATAATAAATGGCAGAAAAAAGCAATCCCGCTCCACTAAAATCAAACTGATCCTTCTATTCGGAGGGCTTCTCATTGGTGCCATTCTTCTTTTGGCTACTACCGTCGGTGGACGGTTCGGTTTTTTCCACAGACAGACTCTGGATGTGATGGGGCCGGTCCAATCGACTTTATCCAAGGCAGGAAACAGCACTCGGAATGTTGTTGAAAAGTACCTTCATCTGGTTGATTTGAAGGAAGAGAATACACGTTTACGCCTTATGCTTGATGAATATCAGAAAGAACTCGATGAATATCGTGAGGGCTACACCAGATTTCTCCATTTCGAGCGAGAGCTGGAATTCAAGAAACAGGAAAAATTTCCTTCAATAACTGCTCGTGTCGTTGGTAGGGATGGCGAGCGATGGTTTCACAATGTTGTTGTTGACAGGGGAGAGAACGACGGAGTTGTCGAAGGGATGGTTGCCAAGACATCGCTTGGTGTTGTTGGACAGGTTATCCAGGTTTCAAAAAATTACGCAAAGATTTTGCTTGCAAATGCGCCATCAAGTGCCATTGATGCCATGATCCAGAAAAGCAGGGTTCGTGGAGTATTGAAAGGTGCCGGTGAAAACGGCTTGGTTCTCCACTATGTCCTGAAAAATGAAGCGATTGAGCAGGGTGACCTGATTGTTACTGCCGGTATTGGTGGAATGTTCTCTTCGGGAACACCTCTTGGCATCGTCGAGTCTGTTAGAAAAGGCAGGAGAGGAATGTTTCAGGATATTCGTGTGAAACCGATTATTGATTTCCAAAAGCTGGAAATACTGTTCATCGATACGTCTGAGAGGCAGAAAATACGGAAAGAAATGAGTTTTCCTGATAAGCGGTGAGCCTATTATGCTGTTTCTTGTCTTCTTTTGCATTGAGCTTTTCCTGGTTTCTTTTCAGACAACACTCCTTCCTTTTTTTCCTCAGGTGTTGGGACGGCCCGATCTTGTATTCATCCTGATTGCTTTTATCGGCTATCGGTTTGAGTGGATTGGCGGCCTTTGTCTTGTTTTTCTTTGTGGTTGGATGCTCGATGTTGTCTCTTCTCTCTATTTAGGTGTCTATCCGATACAGTACATTCTCGTTTTTATCATTTTACGTCTTGTCTCGGTATACAGTCCGTTACGGGACGAAGCGTATCAGATCCCGTTAACGGCTATCCTCTATCTGGTATCACAACTCATCTTATATGCTCTTTTCTCCCAGTTAACCCCTCAGAGTCAATTTTTATGGTCCTGGATAGAGAAAATACAGGATACGATCATTCTGTTGATTGCTTCGGTTCCTTTTTTTCTGTTTTATAACAAGTTGTTTGAATATTTTACCAACCGTCCAGCCAAAGGTCATAAAATTCGAAACCCGAAAAGTCAGACATTGGCAAAGTAAGTTATGAAAAGAGCGCTTAATTTTAACCTCTTTGAGGCGCATGAGAACATTACCAAACAGGATGATGCGTCACTCGATTTTCTTAAAAAGCGGGTCATTGTCGCAGTTATTGTCGTCATGTTCTTTTTTGCACTTATTGTTAGTCGCCTGTGGTTCCTTCAGATACATCACGGCAGTGATTATGAAAGGAAGGCAGAAAATAACAGGGTAAGGACGCGTCAGATAGCTGCTCCCCGAGGCCAGATTTTTGATCGCAACGGTCATCCCATTGTGACCAACAGACCGTCATTTAATGTTGTTTTAATTCGTGAAGACTCCGACAACCTTGATGAAATACTAAAAAAACTGGCGGCGGTGTTGCGGATCGACGTTTCCATTTTATGGAAGCGCATCAGGGAACATGGCAATCAGCCACTTTATCTGCCTATCCGGTTACATGAAGATATCGACTGGGAGACTCTGGCCTATCTGGAAAACCACAATCGAGAGTTTTCCGGTATCCATATAGAGGTAATGCCGGTACGTGTGTATGATCATCAGGATCTGGCTGCAAATACCATTGGCCATCTGGGCATGATCAGCAAAAAGGAGCTGGATGCAACGGAGTCTGATTATTATCGTGGAGATGATGTGGTTGGCAAAACAGGCCTTGAAAAACTCCACGAGATTGATCTGCGGGGAGAGAAGGGGAGGCGTTATTCTGAGGTGAATGCCAGAGGTTTTGAGCAGGCATTGATCAAAAAAGAGGATCCGCTTCCTGGCAATGATCTAATCCTGAATCTCGATATCAATCTGCAAAAAACTGCTGAATTAGCCATGGCAGCCAAAGAGAAGGCTGGAGCTGTTGTTGTTATTGATGTAAACAGCGGTCGCCTGCTCACCCTGGCAACCACACCACAGATCCATCTAGAAGATTTTATTGGAGGGATATCGACAGAAAACTGGAAGAAGGTGGCGGAGCATCCTCAAAAGCCTCTTCTGCATAAAGCCATCCAGGGTGCCTATCCGCCCGGTTCCACATTCAAGATGATAACTGCTCTTGCCGGTTTAGCCAAGGGGGCTGTCAATGAACATACTGTTTTCTATTGTCCAGGCCACTTTTTTTTCGGAGACAGGACCTATGGGTGTTGGAAAAAGGCAGGTCATGGACCGATGAATCTGAAACAGGCCATTGCCCAATCGTGTGACGTTTATTTTTATCAGACTGGATTACGAGTTGGAGTCGATGCAATTGCTGAAATTGCTAAGAAGTTCGGGCTTGGAAAGACTACCGGCATCAAACTGGAACATGAAAAAAAAGGTCTTGTACCCACGAAAAAATGGAAGAAGAAGCGCTATAAAATTAATTGGCAGGAAGGCGAAACATTGTCAATTGCCATTGGACAGGGATTCAACCTGACAACGCCATTGCAGATTGCTGTTATGACTGCTGCTATCGCCAATGGTGGAAAATTGTATCGCCCCTTTTTAGTGGATGCTGTGACAGATCCGGATGGGGTAATCGTTGCCAGGACAGAGCCTGAGCTGATATCGACACTTGATGTTCCCATGTATCAAATGAAGTTGATACGTCAGGGCATGGAAGAAGTTGTTCATGGTGCCCATGGAACGGCACGCAGGGTGAAGATAAAAGGGTTGACGATTGCCGGAAAAACAGGGACAGCCCAAGTGGTGAAACTCTCCAGACATAAGCATCTAAAAGAGGATGAAATTCCGTATGAGGAAAGGGATCATGCCTGGTTTACCTGTTTTGTACCGGCCGAAAATCCGGAGATTGCCGTAACAGTTTTAGTGGAGCATGGGATGCATGGAAGCTCTGGCGCTGGACCAATTGCAAAAGCTGTCATTGAACAATACTATAAAGAAAGGCTTGCAGAAGAAGACAAGCCGGAACCGGTAACAGCCGACCCTCAAGTGGGAGAGAATCATGTTTCGGGTAGATAGGCGTTTTTTTTCCGATTTCGACTGGACCTTGCTGTTATTACTTTTGCTTGTCATCGGCATGGCTCTATTTAACCTCTATAGTGCTTCATATCCCCCCAAACAGTGGGGATCTTCGCCATTTGTGAGACAGTGCTATTTCTTTTTAATTGGCAGTGTTGCCATTATCACCCTGCTTCTGTTTGACTATAAAGCGTTTCATTTCTGGAACTATCCGCTCTATCTCAGTATTATCGTGTTGCTTCTTGTCGCCTTCTTTTTTGGGAAAAGTGCTGGAGGCGCCCAGCGTTGGATCGGATTTGGAGCGATAAAAATACAACCATCCGAGTTTGCTAAACTCATCCTGATTATCACCCTGGCAAGCTATTATTCAAGAAAAGAAGAGATTAAAGGTTATTCGTTCAAACAGCTTGTCACACCGATTGGCTTATCGGCACTGCCGTTCTTTCTGATTTTGATGCAACCCGATCTTGGAACTGCTCTCATGCTGGGAATAATTTTCGTATCCATGACCGTTTTTGTCAAGCTGCGGCTGTCTACCTATCTTGTTTTGGGGGCAGCTTCGGTGACCAGTGCAGTTGTAGCCTGGAACTATTTTCTCCGACCGTATCAGAAGCAACGTATTATCACTTTTCTTAACCCGGAAAGTGATCATCTTGGGCATGGATACCAGATAACCCAGTCGAAAATTGCAGTTGGAAGCGGGGGAAAACTTGGTAAAGGTTATTTAGAAGGAACCCAGGGGCATCTACATTTTCTACCGGAGAGATATACCGATTTTGCCTTTTCAGTCTGGGGGGAAGAATGGGGGTTTTTCGGCAGCCTGTTTTTCCTTGCAGCCTATTTTGTTTTATTGGTTTGGGGTTTGAATGTTGCCTTATCTGCAAGAGACAGGTTCGGAGTGCTACTTGCGTATGGTATTGTCATACTTATTTTCTGGCAGGCTGTGATTAATCTGTTGATGATTCTCGGATTTCTTCCTGTTGTCGGTATTCCTTTACCACTGGTTTCTTATGGTGGCTCTTCTCTGCTGACAACCCTGCTTGGAATTGGGATTTTGATGAATATTAGGATGAGGCGCTTCAACTAGACCAAAGCCTGTCAGCGCTCATCAGCACTGCATCTTTCTCTGATTTTACCGATAGATATAGGTCCACTATAATTTATCGATAAAATCAGAAAAACCTACAGCACTGATGAGCGCTGACAGGCTTTGGTTCTTTAACTATTTAAAATTTCAACTTCAATTGGTTAGAACTACAGCACTATCAGATGCACACAGCTCCAGGTCGACCCAGAAAATATTTTCTGTTGATTATTTACAGCTTTCCAACACCAGTTCTTTAAGGCATTCGATAAAAATGGGGTTGCAGTTGAGCGATTCGCTTGGCTCCAGCCTCATGCCCAAATCTCTTGCCTGTTCCCTGTATTGCATGTTGATTTCATAGAGCGTTTCCACATGGTCGGAGACGAAGCTTATGGGGATCATCAGAATATTTTTACATCCTTCACCGGCCAATTGCTCGATCATTTCCGGAGTTGAAGGGGAAAGCCATTCAACAGGGCCGCTTCTGCTCTGGTAGCAGAGTCTGCCTGGTTTTCCTGTTATTGCTTCAATTGCTGCAATTGTCTGCTTCAGGTGGTCAACATACGGATCACCTTCTTCTATGAATGAAACAGGAAGACTGTGGGCGCTATAAACAATTTGAACAGGTTCGTTGCCAAACAGCTCAACACCCTTTCTGATGTTTTCTGCAAGGCAGTCGATATAGAGCGGTTGGCTCGGCCATGAGTCAATTTCCGAGATGGTAAAAATGCTGTTCATTGCTCTGTTGGCTTGCTTGAGGTGCTTTATCGATGATCCTGTAGTAGCCCTTGAATAGTGAGGATAGAGGGTTAATGCGATGATGTCGGTGATCGATTTCTGCTTAAACCGGCTGAGGATTTCAAATGCTGTCGGTTTCCAGTACCGCATGGCAAAATCGACAGTAAAGTTACCATGAGGAGCCAGTGCTCTATTGAGTGCTTCACCCTGTTGCCCTGTGATATCAGCAAGTGGTGACCGGCCACCAATCTTATCATAAATTTGCCTGCTTTTTGGGGCACGTTTTCGGGCGATCATCCAGGCAATCGGTTTCTGCAGGAACGCTGGTCCCAGACGAATAATTTCTCTATCTGAGAAAAGGTTATACAAAAAAGGACGGACATCATCGAGTTTCTCAGGCCCACCCATATTGAGAAGAATTACACCTGTTTGCTTTTGCTTATTCATATTATTGAAGAATGAAAGGTTGATGCTTGTTCGTTTAATTGATTGAAAACAGATGATACCGGAAATTCATCGTTGGTTCTAGCTTGAAATAGAGAGAATGAATAGTGCTTCAAAAAAAACTGATAAATGATCATTATTGCTTGATTATCGTCTTGAGTTGAATATAATATAATTAAGAAGGGTTTTTTTGAAACTCAACCGGAGTTTTCTTTTTGGTCTATCGTCTCCAAATATTCCTACAATTCACTAACACGTTTTTCAGCTACGTCTTCCACAATTTTTTTATCGGTAATCAAGTGTTACCGTTATTTTCAACCCAGCTCAGCTGGATTTCTATTAAACATCCCCATGTCGGGGTAGATGCCACGGTGAAGAGTTTTTTCCCCTGGTATCCAATGGAGGAACTTTATGGAACTGAAGGTCGAAGCCCGTAATGTGGAGTTGCGAAAAGGTTGGCAGGACAAGATTGATGAGGAAAAAGTGCGTCTGGTTCGTCATTATCCCAATTTTGTTCTTCACCTTCGAGCCACAGTTGAAGCCACGTCCCATCATAAAGAAGGAGGGTTTGAGATCAAACTTGTCGCAACTGTCCCGGGCGATACTGTTGTTGTCTCCAGAAAAGGTGATAATGTGAGAGCGTTATTGGGTGATGCCTTTAATGTACTCACTCAACAGTTAAAGGAGAATCTTCGTAAGAAGCGTAAGAGTAAAAAAAGTGTGGACCAAGGCCAGGAAAGTAATAATTTCGGCATCATCAAAAAGCTGTCACCTCATGAATCATACGGTTTTATAACCACATTTGATGAAAGGGAGATATACTTCCATGAAAACTCATTAAAAGATGTTGCCATGGAGAACTTGAATGAAGGTGATTCTGTTGTTTATGGTGAAACCCTTGGTGACAAAGGGCCGCAAGCATCATGGGTCAGGTCGGCTAAGTAGTTAACAAAATACAAAGAAAAATAATATACCCGGGGAATGTATTCCCCGGGTTTTTTTGCTTACTAGTTGGATTTCAAGATTGTTAGGAAGGTTTTCGAAAATGAGAAAATGATTTGCGTTACCTGAGCAATTATGTTAGCGATATTCATTATCACTTGGTGGTTTGTTGCCCTTAAATTGGGAGATATTCACTAGGGGGCGGACTGAATAGTTCGACTCTGTTTTTTCGGTATGATAATCAAGGCCGAAAGGCTTTTTATTGGAGAGACTTAAAAGTAAATAATAACTAAAAAAGGAGGGAAACAGACAAAAAGAGTATTACAAGTACTGTATTGAAACCAATTTGACTAACATTTGAAAAAAGAGTTTTTATCCTAGGAGAAAACAATGAAGAAACTTGTATCAAGTCTTATTGCTTTTGTAGGTTTTGCCCTTGTGCTCACCTCAACGCCGCTGTTTGCCGGTCAACAGTTTGTGACCATTGGTACCGGTGGTGTAACAGGTGTTTATTATCCGACTGGTGGAGCTATCTGCCGCCTTGTCAACAAAACAAGAAAAGAACATGGTATCCGCTGTTCAGTTGAATCAACTGGTGGATCCGTATACAACTTAAACACCATCAGAGCTGGTGAGCTCGATATGGGTGTTGCTCAGTCCGATTGGCAGTATCACGCCTACAAAGGAACCTCTAAGTTCAAAGAGAAAGGTGCCAACAAAGATCTGCGTGCTGTCTTTTCTGTTCATCCCGAACCTTTTACAGTTGTTGCCCGTGCCGACTCCGGTATCAAGAACTTCATGGATCTGAAAGGAAAGCGTGTAAACATTGGTAACCCAGGTTCTGGTCAGCGCGGCACCATGGAAGTGTTGATGGAAGCTCTTGGTTGGACAAAAGCTGATTTCAAACTGGCTTCTGAGTTGAAGTCCTCCGAGCAGGCTAAAGCACTTTGCGACAACAAGATTGATGCCATGGTCTTCACCGTTGGTCATCCAAGTGGTTCAATCAAGGAAGCAACTACTTCCTGTGACTCCGTTCTTGTTACTGTTGACGGCGCTGCTGTTGATAAGCTTGTTAACGACAACGATTACTATCGTACAGCCACCATTCCCGGCGGCATGTATCGTGGAACTGCCGCTGACACCAAAACTTTCGGTGTTGGTGCGACCTTTGTTTCTTCTGCAAAGGTTCCGGAAAATGTAATCTATAACGTAGTTAAAGCTGTTTTCACTAACTTTGATCAGTTCAAGAAACTTCATCCTGCTTTCAAAGTCCTGAAGAAAAAAGAAATGATTAAGGATGGTCTTTCCGCTCCTCTGCATAAGGGTGCTGCCAAGTACTATAAAGAAGCAGGTCTTATGTAGTCTCTGTCTGTCAAAAGGCGCGCTGCTTCGGCAGGGCGCCTTTTCTTTTTGGGTCATCCGGCACTATGCGGCTGACCCTATACAGTGTTGTAACTCGTTGAACGAATATCACTGTTGACTTCAAACTGAAGGAATCATCGCATGACTGAAACGAAAGGGAATATAAAGACCGATGAACAACTTCAGGAGATGATAGCCGAATCGGATTCCGGAGCCCGTAATCCAACTGGATCTTTTCCTAAAAAGGTTCTTTTTTTCGTCCCGCTTATCTGGACTATCTTTCAGCTCTGGTACGCATCTCCACTGCCTTTCCTGTTTAATTTCTTTGTCTTAAATGATACCGAAGCCCGAGCTATTCATCTGGCTTTTGCTATTTTCCTCTCATACACAGCGTACCCAACCTTCAAGTCATCTCCAAAAGACTATATACCAATCCAGGACTGGGTGGTTGGTCTTCTCGGTGCTTTTTGCGCTGCCTATCTGTATATTTTTTACACTGGCCTTTCTGAACGACCTGGTGACCCCACTCAAATGGATCTGGTTGTATCCGTTATCGGCCTTGTTCTGCTGCTTGAAGCAACCCGACGAGCCCTAGGTCCTCCGCTGATGGTTGTTGCTACGGTGTTTATTATCTACACCTTTGGCGGGGCATTTATGCCGGATGTGATTGCCCATAAAGGGGCCAGCCTGTCCAAGGGTATGTCCCATTACTGGCTTGGAACGGAAGGGGTGTTCGGTGTCGCTCTGGGTGTTTCGACCGGAATGGTATTTATGTTTGTCCTTTTTGGCGCCTTGCTTGAGTCAGCCGGTGCAGGTAACTATTTTATCCGTGCAGCGTTTGCTGGTCTGGGTCACCTTAAAGGTGGGCCTGCCAAGGCCGCTGTCGTCTCATCCGGTCTGACTGGTCTGGTTTCCGGTTCTTCAATTGCCAATGTAGTAACAACGGGAACGTTCACCATTCCCCTGATGAAAAAGGTGGGTTTTAAAGCGGAAAAGGCTGGCGCAGTAGAGGTCGCCTGTTCCACCAATGGTCAGCTTATGCCACCGGTTATGGGAGCGGCTGCTTTCCTTATGGTGGAATATGTGGGTATCACCTATATCGAGGTTATTAAGCATGCCTTTCTGCCGGCTATTATTTCCTATATAGCCCTTGTTTACATTGTCCACCTTGAGGCATGTAAGCTTGGATTGGAAGGAATGGCAAAGAGGATAGTCAATAAGTCGATAACCCAGAAAATCTTCTCTTTTGTGTTCACCATTCTTTTCCTCATTATTATGGCTGGTGCAACCTATTATGGTATCGGCTGGATTAAAGGTGTAGCGGGGGGGGCAACGATATATATAGTGAGTGTCCTTCTGGCTGTGGCATATATTGTTCTTATCCAGTTTGCCTGCAAAGTGCCGGAACTTGAGACCACCCATGAAATCAATGAATTGCCGGACTTAGGGAAAACCGCACAGGCGGGATACTATTTCCTTCTGCCCATAGTCGTTCTTATGTGGTGTCTTGTTGTTGAAAGGCTATCTCCTGCCCTTTCTGCGTTCTGGGCAACGGTGCTGCTGATTTTTATCGTTCTGACCCAGAGGCCGTTGAAAGGATTTTTTCGAAAAGATAAAGGGGAAGACTTTCAATTTAAGCGGGGATTTGCTGACCTGATCAACGGTATGGTTTCCGGCGCCAGGAATATGATTGGTATCGGTGTTGCTACTTCTGCTGCCGGAATCGTTGTTGGAACCGTAACCCTGACCGGGATCGGTCTTGTCATGACTGAGTTTGTCGAGTTTATTTCTGGCGGTAACCTGATGCTGATCCTGCTGTTTACTGCGGTAATCAGCCTTATCCTCGGTATGGGATTGCCGACAACGGCGAATTATATCGTTGTTTCAACCTTGATGGCACCGGTTATCGTTGATCTTGGAGCTCAGAACGGGCTTATTGTTCCGCTTATTGCCGTTCATCTTTTTGTGTTCTATTTCGGTATCTTAGCTGATGATACACCTCCGGTTGGATTGGCTGCCTTTGCAGCTGCCGGGATCTCAGGAGGTGATCCCATCCGGACCGGAATACAGGGCTTTATTTATGACATCAGAACTGCCGTGCTGCCATTCCTCTTTATTTTCAACACCCAGCTTCTGATGATGGGCATTTCAAACTGGTTTCAGCTTATCTTAGTCATTGCGGCAGCCATTGCGGCAATGCTCGCTTTTGCTGCCGGGACTCAAGGGTATTTTCTCACTAAAAGCCGTATCTGGGAAACTGTTGGTTTGCTTCTGGTTGCCTTGTTGCTGTTTCGTCCAGGTATTGTTTGGGATAAACTGTATCCACCTCTTTCAGATGAGGCCCCTGCCGAGCTTGTGCAGATGGTTCAAAAAATGGAGCCCGGGTCCCAGCTTCGCCTGAAGCTTAAAGGAGAGAAGATGGATGGAACTGAGTTTACCAAGACAATCATGCTTCCGGTGGGTGAGCAGAAAACAGGAAAAGAACGGTTAGAAGGTATCGGTCTTGAAATTCGCAATGAGGATGGAAAGGTACTGATCGATAACGTTGTCTTTTCCAGTGCTGCAGAAAAAGCTGGAGTTGATTTTGATCAGCAGATTATAAGTCTACAGATACCAACCGACAGATTACCCAAACAGCTGGTATTTATTCCTGCTGTTCTTCTTTACGGACTGATCTGGTTTATTCAGAACAGGCGTCGTCAAAAGGAAGGAGCTGTCGCAGTCTCATAAGATGACTGGTTGAATCTTGTGGAATGTCAATGTGAGCTGCGGTCAGACAATTCTTATGAGTTGACCGCAGCATCACTGCTGTTCAATGAAATGATTGTATCGCGTGGAGAACGCCATGTTTAAGAAAATTCTCGTCCCAATCGATGTTGACCGTCCCATTGCTGCAAAAGCTGTGTACGATTGTGCTGCTGAGCTGGCAAAAAAAAATGGTGCTCAGATAAAATTGATAAGTGTTATGCCCGGATTCGGCATGCCTATTGTTGCCTCATACATTACCGACAGGGTGCGTAACGAAGCGGCTGATCATTTCAAGGAAGCCTTGACAAAATTTGTAAAGGAGAACTGTGATGATTCGGTGACATTCCATGTCCGTAGCGGGAAGAATTGGCGTGAGATTGTGAAGATGGCAGAAAAGTGGGAAGCGGATCTTATCATTCTCTATCATAACAGGCGCAGGGAAGTGAATGAAATGTTCAGTCACACTTGTTGTCACAATGTGTATCAACATTCTCCCTGTTCAGTATTACGTTTAAGAAACATTCGAGAAGACTGAGTCGGTGTGATACAATAAAACGTAAACGAAAGATAAAATGTGAAGTGGGTACAAGACGTGGATTTATCGCTCATCCAGTGAACTGGTAACGGGAGGTTAAGATGAACCAGAGAGATGATATCCCCTCAGGGTTGTATCGATTATTTATAAAGCAATCTGTCTTCATTTGTCTTAGTAGTTTCTTGTTTTTGATTCCTATTTCCGTTAACGGATATGAGTTGTATGTAGGGACGGAAAAAACAGGGACTTTCTCCCATTTTTCCGGTCGGATGCTCTGTCGATCTATCAATTCACAGCAGTCCGATATTAAATGTTCGGTGCGCCCGGCTGATGATCAAATCGACATTCTGACTAATCTTGTCAGTGGGTCATTTGATCTGGCACTAACTGACTCACAGACCCTGCACGCTGTTACCTCAAGAATGGGTGTGTTCCAGTATCTCGATATCGATTACAGGAACATGGCTGTTTTGCTGCCATTTTATGATAAACCGTTTACTTTTGTTTATCGGGGAGACGGTTCGGTGAGTAATCTGGACGGTATTAAAGGGAAGAAGATTAATGTCGGTTCTCCAGGATCAATGGCTTATGGGATCATGGGGCTGCTTATGAAGCAGAAAGGGTGGACACCAAAAGATTTCGAGCTGTTTGAGAAGCTTTCATCATCACAGTCCCAAGATAGTCTGGCCTTTTGTCATGGCAGTGTGGAGGTGATGGCCCATGTTGGGGTTCATCCTTCGCTTCCCGTCCAGCGCCTGCTGAAACAGTGCAAAGGACAATTACTCAGTTTAAATGAGGAAGAAATAGAGACGATTTCTAAGGATTATCCATTTCTCAAGTCGATGGAAATAAGTGCTCCATCGTATCCATCTCACTCAGCTAAAGTGAAGACTATTGGTAGTCGGGTGTTCCTTCTTGGCTCCACTGGTTTAGATGAAGAAACAGCTTTTACAATCGCCAAGATTCTTCAACAGAGCAGAAAACGTCTTTCTACGAGTCATCCGGCACTTGGCCTGGTGGTTTCAAATGATTTTGAAAAAAATATCGGCAAATTAAAACTGCATCCCGGTTCAAAGAAGCTGTTCAACCAATAGTAAGACTGCCATCATCTTGTCTTCGGATGATCTCAAGCAAAGAGCAGGCCGTTATTTTAACCCTGTCTGACAGGCTTTTCTTAACCATATACTCCTTGTCACTATGATCAAATTCACCGATTGGTCCTAGTCCGTCAAGTACAGGGATACCGCATCCGGCTATGGTATTGGCATCGGAAACTCCCGAACGCAGCTCTTCTCCAACATGCATGTTCAGTTTTTGTGCCTGCTCCTGTACAAGGCCAAGCAGTAGGCGATTTGTTTCTTTTGCTTCCATTACAGCTCGTGATGAATTTATTGTCCAGTTAGCGGTTGTTCCATCAACCTGGCACTTTTCGATAATTCTGGTTATCTGTTCGCAGCAGAACTCTCCATCTTCTTTGGTCAGAAAGCGGCAATCAATCTCCGCTTCCGCTCTTTCAGCCACAGTGTTTGGGCCAATACCGCCACACACAATTCCCACGTTGACCACGCGCTGTTTTTCATGATTATTCAGTGCTTCTAAAGCAATGGTTTTATGTGCCAGCTCGAGAATGCTTGATGATTTATTCTTACCGGCAAAAGCGGCGTGACCGGCTTTGCCTTGAATATCTATGTGAAAACCGATCTTGCCTTTTCGGCCGGTAACCATCTCTCCATTTTTACCGCCGCACTCAAAAACAAGAGCCAGCAGGCTTTTCTCTGCCTCTCTTCGAATGAGTTCCTTTGATGTTGGTGAACCTTTTTCTTCGTCGGAATTACAGATAAAGGTTATTGGTATGGTGTTAAGCAACCCGGTTGATGAGAGAGCCTGAAGGGCGGAGATTGCCGTTACCAATCCTCCTTTCATATCAACAACACCTGGACCATACACGTTCTCGTCATCTTCACGGTACCAGTTAAATTTCATCTCCTCTGGAAAAACAGTATCCATATGACCCACCAGCAGGATCGGTTTTTGTAAACTTGATTTGCAGGCGGCAGAGCGAAAAATAAGATGATCACCAACGGTATCCTGTTTCTCTTTCTCCATGGTAAGGCCGCAGGGAGCAAGAGCTTCCTGAATGATCCGTCCGACAGAATCAACTCGTGCTTTATCAAGGGTATAGCTCTCCTGCAGGACAAGGGCCTTTAAAAGAGCGAACATTGCTGTTTCCTGTTCATCGATAGTTGCCAGAAGAGAGTTGACCATGGTCCTGAGTCCGTGATGGGAGTTATTTGAAGGAGTAACATGTTCTTCTAATCGCAAACAGTTACTCTACTTGTAAAATGGTTTTTGGCAGTGGCTGGTACTACAGTTTCACTCGATTTTTCTGCCTGATAGAGCTTTGCTATAACCAGACGAAAAAATCAGTGAAACTGCAGTATGGTCCAATATTTACAAATTTAGGACGATTTCTTGAAGAAGGGTTCAAAGGCGAACATGTCCTGATTATATACTTCGGGATCGGCATCGGGATAGCTCACTTCCTGATCATTCCAGGGTTTTTTCAAGGTGTATTCACTACCTTTGGTGGAAACAACATTATCCCGGTGCATGGGGATTTTTCCACCGGCAGTACAAATGTAGCGTGGGATGGCGTCTCCTGAGATATTGCCGTACATCGATTCGACGATATCACGACCCACTTCGATGGGAACCCGAAAATGTTTAAACTGCGGATTACGATAGCTGCAATTGAAGATGTAATACGGCCTGACGTAGGCTTCCTGTATCGTCTCACATAACTTCCACATTTTAATGCGACTGTCGTTGATACCTTTTAATAGGACTGCCTGATTGAGGACGGTGAATACCCGTTTTGATATTCGCCTGAAAGTGTTTCGGGAAAAAGGGGTGATTTCCCTGGCTGTATTGATCTGGGTCACTACCCGAATCGGTTTTCTATCGTTGCTTTCTTCTAGAATATCGAGGAGTTGTTCATCAACCCGCATGGGCATAGTGACCGGGACCCTGGTCCCCAGCCGTTTAATCTGGACATGATCGATACTATCGAGTTCTTCTAAGAGAAATTGAATCATCGAGTTGGGTAGAACAAAGGCATCACCACCGGTAATGAGCACGTCTCGGATTTGCTCATTATTTCTGATATACTCAAGGGCTTCATTGTAAGCTTCTTTAGAGTAGACCTTGTCTTTTCTACCGATATGTGCCAGCCGTAGACAATGGGTACAATACATGGCGCACATATTTGTTGCTTTGATGGTAACTACCCGGGGATAGAACTGATCGATCAATCTGGCTGGTGAATGGTCAGCGGCAACGGGCGGGATTTCTATACCGGCGTTATCGATCATTTCCCCTGTCGGAATAGATTGAAGCATAATTGGATCATTGGTTTGTCCGGGCATAATGAGGCTGGTGTAATAAGGGGTCAACCGCATTCGATATGATTTGGTTACTCTGGCAATAGCTTCAATGGCATCTTGAGGAAGTTGAACCAGTCGGCCGAGTGTTTCCACATCATCAACCACGTTTCTCAACTGGCCGGAGGGGCTGTTCCAGTCCTCCTCACTCATCTGTAATTCCTGTTGTATTCGTTTTGCGTTTTCTTCTATTTGGGGCCAAAGCTCAATTCCACTTGGTGCTTCAACATCCTTTTTTGATAGATAGTCGGAAACCCGATCGTTAGCATCATCGGCAATGGGCAGGGCCTGGGTGAGGCGCCCACCAACAGAAACCATATGCTCGTCAACCTGCTGGTGTTTTAATGCCAGCTCTTGCAACTCCTGGCAGCTGAAGCCAAATTCGTGGATATCGATTTGTTTGTTCCGGCGGAATTGAAGCAGACGATCAAACAAGGCCACAATAGGGCCGGTAAGATCCCTTTTACCGGCGACTGAGAATAGTTCACTGATCTCCAGCCTTTCCTCACCAGTAGGTTGTTGACTGTTTTTTAAAGAAGAGCAGAGTTCATTGATCAAATCCCGGGTGTAACTGTCAAAGGTGCTTCCGGTTTGGTTGGCCCCTGTGTCACATTTTTCCATTTTTTTCTTACGCCTCATTGATGGTTTGTTTGATAAACTGAATACCCTGTCTCAATCCTTCTTCCATATCGTGTTGGTTAGTCGCCACTGAAACCGTACGGGCCAGAAACGTTCCCGGCATTACAGTGATATTGGTACCAATGTGTTCAAGTACTACAAAATCTTTCAGTAACTCGCCTTGAGCCACTTTTTCAAACGCCTCTCGTTCGTACGAGTTTTGTGGGATGTAACCAGAAGTTGTCCTCGCTTGGTCGAGCTTGAAATTACGGGTTCCCCAATGGATGTTTTTCTGATTGTTGTCCAGCTCAACAGAACTGGATGGAAACCGATTCTCCACAACGGCATAATATTCCAGTTCGGGAAGTGTGGGTGATCCTTCAGGAAGTGATTGCTCGAGTGTATAACAAAATTCCAGGGTCGTTCCCTGTTTCCTTGCATTCACCTCGATAAATACAATTTCGCCTTCATCTGTAATGATATAATCGCAACCGAAAATCCCTCGATACCCTTCTTTTCCCATGGTTTGACCAACCAATACGGTATAGTCATGCAGCTTTTTCCTCTGTTTATCTGTAACAACAGAAGGGTAGGTTGAGCCGACAAAGCGGTTGCCACCTTTAATCTTCTGATCGGCAACGCCAGCCACATACACATCATGTTCATTGGCAACAACGGCAAGCACAGTCGGATCCAGGGTGTGGGGAATAAACCGGGTCATGAGAAAGAGGCCGTCTTTCCCTTGTGACCAATGAATTACCTGCTGTTGATTGTTTGCAATAGTCGAGTTAGAGCCTGCAGCGGAGTACTCACAGCTGATAAATATACCATCAGACCACTCAGATATAAGAGAATCGGTCATCTCCAGAAGAGAGCTGGTTGAGTCACATAGACAAAAATCAGCCATTGGCACAATATTGCTGAAGAGTTGGTATTGGGTGATTTTGTTGTTAAATTTTTCAGCAAGATTTTTATCAGGCCCAAGGATAACAACACCATCAATTTCGTCCAGAGTCAGCTCCATGACCGATTCGTACATATTGATGAAAAGAACCTCCTGGTTTGCAAGGATCTTTTTGATCAGTTCATGAACCCCAGGGCTTTTAGAAACAGCTGTCATAAAGATAGATGAATTAATGCGGCAGCTTATTTCATGGCCCTGCTGAGCTTCCCGGTAATTTTGAACAACCGGATTGATCGCAATGACATTTTTATAGTTATATTGGCTCAATATATCGGGGATAATGGCAACAAACTGAACCGCTTTACCATCGAATTTGTCCTCCAGGGCTTCCTGGAGAAAGATATTCAACCCATACCCTTTCAGGTCACCGACATAGAAAAAATAATAAATGTCAGGGTCGTAAGTGAAGTTGGAAAAGAGAATTTCCTTATGATCCGAGAGCTTCATTTGTCCTATATATCCTGCTACTTTTTTGTTGGATGTTTGTTTACTCGTTGTTTTGTAGTGCTTTTGTTGATCTTAAAAACAAAAAAGGCAGTCTCTTCTTAAGGTGCTAAAATTATTTAACCTTAAAAGAGTCTGCCTATAACAATCGTTTATTTTCCAGATACCTTACATATCCAGAGGTAAAGGTATTTTCCATTTCCTCAGTACACAAATACCTAGTTGAAAAAACTGCGCTTCATTTTTGTCCAACTCAATACATCTGTGTTTTTCCTTTGTCAAGTAAGAAGATCAGTTACAAAAAAAAACCTATTCCGGCATGTTTGGCCATTTTGTTGTCACACCTTTATAATTCTGGAGTGTGTACTCTTTCTCGTCCTTTCCTTTGATATAATAATCCGGCATTAATGGAATTTTACCTATATTGGTAGCGATTACATACATAGGTTGAGCAAGACCCGTTGTATGTCCACGGATGGCATCCCGGATGAGTTCTGCGCCTTTTTCCACAGTTGTCCTGAAATGATCGATACCCGGCGCTGGTTCGCAGTAAAATACATAGTAGGGACGAATTCGTACCCGTAGTAATTTTTGATGCAGCTCGCGAAATGTTTCCACATCATCATTAATACCTTTCAGCAGTACCGCCTGATTGCCGACATTGATGCCACAGGTGAGCAAATCAAACACTGCTTGAGCTGTTTTTTCGGTGATTTCATTGGGATGATTGCACTGTGTATTGATCCAGATTGGGATTTTGTGGTAGCCACCTAATACTTTTTTCAAGCCTGTGGTAATTCTATGGGGTAAAACGATAGGTGTCCGCGTGCCGAATCGAATCATCTGGAGATGTGGAATTTCCCGTAATTTTCGAACAATATACTCAATTTTCTCATCAGAAAGAATAAACGGATCTCCACCGGTCACCAATACATCCCGAATTTCTTTATGTTCACGAATCCATTCTAATCCCTCATCCACATCCATTCGGAGCTGGAGGTCTCGATCGACCACGAGTTCTTTTCTAAAGCAGTGACGGCAGTAGTTGACACAGACATCTGTTACAGTAAATGCCACTCTGTCATCGTATTGCCGGGCGATACTGTCGGGTCGAACTTCGTCTGTGTCTCTGTTTTCCT
Organism: uncultured Desulfocapsaceae bacterium; assembly: GCA_964565605.1. Lineage (GTDB taxonomy): Bacteria > Desulfobacterota > Desulfobulbia > Desulfobulbales > Desulfocapsaceae > CAZLGM01. The sequence goes on from CAZMFP010000030.1 coordinate 21,618, forward strand.
TCCATATGAGGTAATTCTCGATTCCGTAGTTATTCTCGGTTTCCTGTAAAGAGGGCAGTACCTGTCTTCGAATCGGACATTTGGGGTTGTCTCGATCCATAAGAGAGGCAAAGTATGGAGATGTTCCCCATTTGGTATTCAGCGTCTCAATGGCTTCCCTCTCTTCAGGGGTGATGTTGATAAACGCGGATAATCTTTCTATTGTATTGACGCTGTTCTGGAGTTGCTCAATCCATTCTTCCATCTGTCTTTTCCTTTTTTTTATTAAGGGGTGTTGTAAAGGCCACCTTGAAAAATTGCTATTCTGCCCAAATACGGTGTCACAGCCAAAAACAAAATGCTCACATATGCCTAATATGCTGCGCTTTTATTTTTGTCTGTTCCTTGTCTTTGAACAGAATATCTAATTTTTTAAAGTACCCTAAAACTTATCTATCAAGGTACATTGACAATTCACGATGGGTGATATGGGTCCGATGCCCCTCCCACTCCCGGATCTTTAATGCCATGAAGTTTTGGTAGGTTTCGTCTCCGAGAGTCTGTTTTAGAAATGAACTCCCTTCAGCCTCAATCAGTGCTTCATGCATACTTTTTGGCAGAAAAGATTTATCCAATACTTTTGTCGACAAATCCTTATTGTAAGTACTCCCTGTTAAGTGTTCTCCACAGTCGATATTATTTCTGATTCCTTCAATGCCCATTGCGATCAAAATAGCTATCTGAAAGTATACATTTCCAGCTGGATCCGGGCTCCTGAGCTCAATTCTGGTGCTTGGTGGATTTGGGCAATAGGGAATCCTGACCATTGAACTTCGGTTTTTAAAGCCCCAGTTGCAGACAATAGGTGCTTCCCGCTCAATAACATATGCCTTATATGAGTTAAATGTAGAGGCCATAATAAGTGACGTTTCTCTGGCATATTTCAGGATACCACCAATAAAGTGTCTGGCGGTAGTTCCTATGTTGTTGTCAGCGTCTTTATCATAAAAAACATTATTACCGTTGAGATCCTGACCTGATAGATGCAGGTGAAAAGCATTCCGGTTAAACCCACTAAAGGGTTTTGGCATGAAAGTGGCTCGATATCCGAATTCAGCCGCAGTTTTCTGGGTAATATAATTGAAAAGGACAGTTCGGTCGGCACCATTCAGGGGATCAGTGCATTCGAGGTTTATTTCATGCTGGGATGCTGTAACTTCGTGGTGTGTTTTTTCAAATGCAATTCCGCAGTCTTTCAAGATATTAACTATTCTGTTTCTGACAGCTTCGCCTTTATCATGTGGACTTGCTTGAAAGTAGAGACCTTGGTCAGTATGAAGATTTTCAAGATTTTCATCATTATTTAACAGAAAAAATTCATGTTCCGGACCCACAAGAAATTTAAGACCAAATTCACGTTCCGCCTTATCTAGGATGTTTTTCAGAATGGCTCTTGGATCTGCCTGGGCTGGTTTATCTTTCTCATTGTATATACTGGCGATGAAAAACCCGACAGTTTCATCTGGAAATCTCAAAATTTTGAAACTATCAGGGTCTGGAAACAGGAGACGATCGCTACTATCGACAGTCCCGTAACCGGCAATAGAGCTGCCGTCAAAACCGATGCCGTTTTCGAGGATAGATTCAATGTTATCCGGATTGACCGGGAGACTCATAATTCTACCGTTGTAGTCAAGAAAAAAAATCTTTAAGGTATCAACGGTTTCAAGTTCTTTTTTTATCTCTTTCAAGCTAGCCATTGAGCAGGTACCCTCCTGTAGATTTTTGTTACTATCAGTCTTTTTATTTAATTTTCTCTTTATTGAGAAAAGTCATTAAACAGAGTTCTCAAATTATATCTTGTCTTCCAGTTTAGAATTATACTAGCTGACTATATCGGGATTGATGGTAGTAAACTGAATATCCTTACCTTCCGATTTGTCAGCAAATGCTTCCTGAAGAAAGTTGTTCAACCCGTATCCTTTCAGATCACCGATGTAAAAAAGTAATTAACCGGGTCGTAGGTGAAATTAATAATAAAAACGTCCCTGTGCTTTGTAATGTTCATTAGACTGTGCCAAATAGCAGCTGTTTTAGTCGAGATGGTTGTTTACCTGTTGTTTTATCGTTCTTTTTTTGATCTACAAATAAAAAAAGGCAGCCTCTGTTGAGGCTTTCTGTATACTTGAAGCCCCAAAGACGACTGCCAGTTGTTCTTTTTAATTGTCACTGGATAATCAGTATATCCGGTGGTTAAGGAATCATTCATTTCCCCGGTACGACAAAGATCTGTTGGTAAAAACAGCTTGTCTCATTCTTTCTCACCTCAATACATCCGGGTTTTCCCTTTGTCAAGAAAGAAGATTACTATTGTCTAAAAAACTAAAGAAGTTGGAGAGAAAACTATTTTCATTGGCCACTCAACTGTTTACAATCGAAGGGTGCTGTGCCAGATAAATGGTTGCAGAATCTTATTATCTCCTCATCCCATTTGAAGTGAACTATGAAGAAACCGATTCAGGAAGAAGTTTATCTCGTAGACGGCAGTGCCTATATCTATCGCGCCTATCATGCTATTGCACCCCTGACAAACAGCTCCGGGTTACCAACCCATGCGGTATACGGGTTTGTCAATATTATCCAGCGGATCATGAGGGAGAAAAACCCAAAATATATAATGGTTGCTTTTGACAGCCGTGGACCGGTTTTCAGGCATAAGATGTATGATCAATATAAGGCAAACCGGCCTCCCATGCCTGAAGACCTGTCGGTGCAGATCCCCTATATTAAAGAGATCGTTGGGGCATTGAATATTCCAAATCTATCGGTTGAAGGGGTTGAGGCGGATGATATTATCGCCACGGCAGCCGGTCGCTTAAAAGAGCAGGGGAAAAAGGTCGTTATCGTTTCAGGAGATAAGGATCTGCTGCAGCTCGTTGACGAGAAAGTGACCATGTGGGAGCCGATGAACAACAAAGTGATGGATCGTTCCGCCATCATTGAAAAGTATCATGTTGAGCCTGAAAAATTACTCGACTGTTTTGCGCTTATGGGTGACTCTTCAGACAATGTCCCGGGAGTAAGGGGGATCGGTCCCAAAACCGCTGAAAAACTGATCAATCAATTTGGCTCACTGGATGGTGTGTATGAGCGGCTGGATGAGTTGAAAAAGTCAAAAATGAAGCAGAATCTATCTGAGAACCATGAATCTGCTCTGCTGTCTCGCCGCTTGATCGCTTTAAAAGAAGATGTTGAAATACCTGCAGATATCGATTTCTACAAATTGGGTCTTGCTGATGTTGAGCGATTACAGCCGATTTATGAGGAACTTGAATTCACCAGCCTGTTGAAAAATTTAAAAAGCGTAGCCCCGGTTCCAACTGACGGTTTCGTGCTGGTACAGGATAGTGGGGCCCTTGATGAGCTGGGAAAAGAACTTGGTTTAGCCGAAATAATTGTGATTGACACGGAAACCAGTTCCACTGACGGGAGAACGGCGAGTTTGATCGGCATCTCACTCTGCACAAGTCCTGATCGCTGCTACTATATTCCAATCGGTCATGTGGATGAACAGGGGACGCTCCTTGACAATCAACTGGGGCAGAAGGAAGTTTCTGAGGTACTGCGACCTTGTTTGGAGTCGGAGCAAATTGCCAAGCTCGGACATAACCTTAAGTATGATTACACCGTCTTGCGGCAGAATGCCGATATCAGGCTTGGCGGCCGGCTTCTTGATACCATGATCGCAGCATATCTTGTCCAGCCGACCAGACGTTCACTGAAACTTGACGATCTTTGCCTGGAGCATCTTGGCCTCCAGTTAACACCCTTTACCGCGGTGGTGGATAACCCAAAAGAGGACGGATGTTTTGGCTATGTAGAACCGGAAGTTGCGCGAGATTACAGCTGTGAAGACGTATATGGCACCTTGAAGCTCTACGAGTATTATCGCCCTCTTATTGACGAGTTGGGGATGCTCTCACTTTTCGAAGAAACCGAGATGGCCCTTGTACCAATCCTGGCAGAGATGGAAATACGAGGTATCTGTGTTGACTCTGAAGTCCTTGGTGAATTATCAGAAGAGTTCGGTGGAAAACTCCAGCAACTGGAGCAGGATATCTATAAGCTTGCCGGAGAAGAATTTAATATCAATTCACCAAAACAGCTTGGTCACATCCTCTTTGATAAGTTACGCCTGCCATATGGTCGAAAGACCAAGACCGGTTATTCAACCGATATGAAGGTGCTTGAAAAACTGGCTCCCAAACATGATCTTCCCGCAAAGATCATGCGTTACCGCAACCTTGCAAAACTTCTTTCCACTTATGTAGAGAAATTAAGCACATTGATGGATCAGACGACCAGTCGAGTCCATACATCTTTTAATCAGACGGTTACGGCAACGGGCAGGCTTTCCAGTTCCAATCCCAATCTACAGAATATTCCAATTCGAACCGAGGACGGAAATCGGATCAGAGGTGCTTTTGTCCCCGATAAAGGGCTGGTTTTTCTCTCAGCTGATTATTCCCAAATTGATCTGCGTGTTCTTGCTCACTATTCCCAGGATGAAACACTCCTGCATGCCTTTAATAACGGGCAGGATATTCATGCCAGAACAGCTGCCGAAGTTTTTTCAGTTTCCGAGCAGCTTGTAACCTCCGATATGCGGCGGGCAGCAAAATCGATCAACTTCGGTATTGTTTATGGGATGTCGAGTTTTGGTCTTGCCAACCAGTTGGAAATTAGCCGAAAACAGGCACAAACCTTTATCGACCGATATTTCGAGCACTACCGTGGGGTAAAGCGCTATATGGAAGAGATTGTTGAGATGGCGATAAGAGATGGTTATGTGACAACACTTCTCAATCGACGACGTGAAATACCGGAGATTCATACAACCAATAAGACCCGACGAGGGTTTGCTGAACGAACAGCTATCAACTCACCTATCCAGGGAACAGCAGCAGATATTATCAAGCTGGCCATGATTGATGTCGAACGAATACTTCTGCAGGAGCAACTCAATGTTCAGATGCTGCTCCAGATTCATGACGAGCTTGTCTTTGAACTGCCGGAAAATGAGGTTGATAGGGCAAAAGAGCTGGTTGGCAATGCCATGGAATCGGCAATGAAACTCGATGTTCCTTTGGATGTGAATTTTTCTGTTGGAAAATCTCTGGCAAAAGAATGACCGGACCGAGAGCAAGAAACCCTGACATGACGGTTGATTAAAATAATTGTTTTGTGCTAATCTTTTAGTAAAGACGATCGTTATTGTTAATGGGGGACTAAAAGATGCTAACTGTTTTTAATCGACGCCCGCAACCAGATGGAAGGCTGATTGACAATAGACGGTCACATCTGATTCAGCGGCGCGGTATGGCCTTTCTGGCTTCAATCCTGCCAATCATTCTTCTGCTTTCTTCCATGGCAGATCGCACTGATTTTCAGCTATCGATGAGTGCCTATTATTACAGCCGTGAACTTGAAAGGAATATTTTTATCGGTATCTTGTGCGCAGTTGGGGCTTCACTGGTTTTTTATAAAGGTGAGTCTGTTTGAAGATCGTCTTCTTGATCTGGCTGGGATATCGGCAATTCTTGTCGGTCTCTATCCTATGTATGAATGTAATGACTGCGAAACGACAGTTACAACCGTCCACAGCGTATTTTCCGTGATTTTCTTTCTCTCTATTTTCGCATTTTGCATTTCAAAAACTATACTGTTAGGTCGAGATCTGGAAAATCAGGACAATACAACAAGGAAGGAGAGTATCAATTTTATTCTAATTTATCGGATCTGCTCAGGAATAATGATCGGTAGCACCATCCTCCTGCTGCTGTTTAAAAAGGTATTACCGGAGGACATTTATCTCGTATTCTGCAACGATTGGAAGGGCACCTTTTGGTTTGAAGCCATCGGAGTTTGGACATTCAGCGCATTCTGGTATATCAGAACGCGAGAAATAAACCGGAAAATCTCTTTTATTCCTTTTCTGACAAAACAGGAATACAAGTGAAAATAATCGTGATTATCTCTTCCGTGCTTTAGGAGGGGGGATATTGGTAGATTCGAGCAGGTACAGAGCAGAAAAACGGGCAAAGAACAATCAGCTTTACGAATTGTTGTATCAGATAGCAGAAAAAGCAGGCTGATTTTTAATTTGAAACCAACCCGCTTCTTCTTTTCGTCAGAAATTCTTTATCTGTCATCAATATGGACGAATTTGCGCTTGAGATGGCCGGTGTAGATTTGTCGTGGTCGGCCGATTCGTCTGTTGTCCTTATCTTCAAGCATCTCACGCCACTGGGAAATCCAGCCTGGCAGTCGTCCCATGGCAAACATGACGGTGAACATGTCGGTGGGGATGCCGATGGCCCGGTAAATGATACCGGAAAAGAAGTCAACGTTGGGATAGAGATTACGTTCGATGAAATACTCATCTTTTCTGGCAATCTCTTCAAGGTTCATGGCAATCTCCAAGAGCGGATCGGTGACATTCAAAGTTTTTAATGTATCTTCACAGGCTTCTTTGATGATCTTTGCCCGAGGGTCAAATGTTCTATATACCCGGTGACCAAAACCGCTCAACCGGAATGGATCATTTGGATTTTTGGCTTTTTCGATATATTTTTTATAATCGTTACCGTCTTCATAAATACCAGTCAACATCTTAATAACAGCTTCATTGGCTCCACCGTGGAGAGGACCCCAGAGTGCCGAGATGCCTGCTGAAATTGAGGCATACAGGTTTGCACCGGAACTGCCGACCAGCCTGACCGTTGAGGTAGAGCAGTTTTGTTCATGATCAGCATGGAGGATCAACAGTTTGTTCAAAGTGGCCACCACTGCCGGCTGGAGAATATAGGGCTTAATCGGCTTGTCGAACATCATATTGAGGAAATTACCGCAATAACAAAGATCGTGTCGCGGGTAGACCAGCGGATGGCCCACCGATTTCTTGTATGAGAAGGCAGCAATGGTCCGGATTTTTGCAAGCAGTCTGGCAGCCGTTTTCATATAACCCTCGTGCGGGTCCGGCGAATCCATTTCCGGATAGAAGTTATGAAGAGAGTTAACCATCACCGACAGAATCGACATAGGGGACGCGTTGGACGGAAAATTGTCGAAAAAGTGGATCATGTCCTCGTGGATCAGGGCAAACCTGGCCATCAACCAGCGAAAATCCTTCAGTTCCTGATGGGTGGGCAGGTCACCGTGGAGAAGAAGATAAGCCACTTCAACAAAGGAACAGTTATTGGCGAGTTCCTCGATACTGTAACCTCTGTGGCTAAGAATTCCCTCATTACCATCCATGTAGGTAATGGTGGAAGTGCAGGAACCGGTATTTCCATAACCCGAGTCCAGGGTGATGTGTCCTGTCCGTTTTAACAATGTGCGAATATCGATCGCTTTTTCTCCCATACTTCCTTCAATTATGGGAAATTCATATTCGTTACCGTTTAGCTTGATAGTGGCGTTATTATCAGTCATCTGTGAACCTTTCTTATTTCTTTTGATGATTGTGTTATTTACATGCAGTACTTTTACAACAGGTTTTGAGCAAACCACGGCAATCCAAGGATAAACTAAAGATGATTGTCGGAGTTTTTTCAGAGAAAAGCTGGAAGTAGCATAACCGGTAGCGGGTATGAAAAAAAACCTGAAGAGGTAAATCAGTACTGACTGAACAGCTTTTACTTTCTAATATAATTTAGTAAAAAAGGCAAATGATGTCTTTTGGTATATAATAATCTGACTACTCCTGAATCTTGGTCTGTATGACAAAAAGAGCTGTTGTCAGTTTGGCTGACCTATTTCGAGGATCACATATTATTGCTTAATGTGTCTCAAGATGCGGAAAAATTAATACTATATTTATAGTGATCTATGAAGGCGTAATTTGTGACTTGAGATCAGGCGGATGAATTGGCAACACCCGGTGTCAGGCTGAGTTTTCAGGGTAACAAGATGGAATAATGCTCTTCTGTTAGGCAAACTGCCAGGTTGAGTTTAAATATGATGATAAATGGTTAATTATAATGGATTCAAGTCTCTATCGAAGAAGATTACAACAATTTAAGCAAGAGGTTTCTCTTTATCCGGTTTCCTGTGAAAAACTGTGCAATGGGCGCTCGGATAAACAGTGGCTTGATGATGTACTGGCTGGAGGGGCAAAGATTGTTCAGCTCAGAGATAAGCTGAGCGACGATGGAGTTCTGCTCGAAAAAGCGAGATATTTCAGGAAAAGAACAAAAGAGGCCCAGGCGCTGTTCTTGATCAATGACCGTCTTGATATCGCACTTCTATCGGATGCTGATGGCATTCATGTGGGCACCAAAGATATTCCCCCGGTTGATATCAGGAAACTCTGTCCGGATATCCTTATTGGCCAGTCATGTAACAGCGAAGAACAGGCCCAGGTACTTGGCAATAATGTCATAGCAGGAGAAAATGTTCTTTCCTATTATAATATCGGTCCCTTGTATTCAACCAAAACCAAAGATGGACTGCAGAGTTTTCTGGGACCAGATGTGATTCAACGATTTTCTGCTCTGTGCCCCTTACCGTTTACGGTAATGGGGGGGATAAAATTGGATCATGTCGAAGAGCTGGTTGAAGCCGGCGCCAGGCGGCTTGCCGTTGTAACAGCGATCAGCCAGGCGGATGATATGACCTCTGAGACACAGAAATGGATCAGAAGAATTCGGGCAGCAAGCAGCAATCAAAAGAGTATTGTGAGATAAAAAAATGATTAGCAAAGAGGATATCGAAAAAGAAGTTGAAGAAATCGTAAATCTTGTCCGATACAGTGTTTTAAAGGATGACCGGAAGATTGCCACAGATTTTATAAAGAAACATCAAGGAAATCCGCTTATTCTCTCACTGCTGAAAGAGTTTTATTCAGCTCTACCCGAAGGTATCGAAGAGCCGGTTGTTCATGTTGCGACGATTCGCAGAAGACGTGGCAGCAGTCTTGTCACTGTTTCAACACCTGAAAATGAATATATCTATTTTGTCGATACAAAAAGAGCTGTCTATATCTGCCGTGCCGGAGAGAAGATCGATGAACAGCAGGATATCCTGAATTATTTTGACTATGGTGACGGGGAGGAAGTGATTAAGGAAAGCCAGGATGCTGGAAAGAATGATCCACAAGAATGCAACAGTCTCCTGGAAGGGTGCCCCGTCTGTTCTGCGAGTGCTGGTGAGGTTCATGAATTTGGTTGTCCCTTAGAGATCTGTCCGTGGTGTGATGGCCAGTTGTTACAGTGTAATTGTCGTTTTGACAAACTGGGTGTGGATGAGATCACAGATGAGGAGCAATTGTTGAGCCTTTTTGAACTGCTCAATGAGAAGGGTCGGATTGTCTACAGCAAGGAACAGGGATTATCCTATCCTCTAGACAGAAAGGGTGAGTAAGTTCGTCTGAAAAATTCGTCCAAAAACCGTTCAATTGACTAAGCAAGGGAGGAATTGATGAGAAGGAAGGATAGTTTGTTCTGTATTATTCTGGTAGGGATTATCTGTGTTTTATCCAATGGAGCGCTTGCCCAGGAAATGCGAAAACATGCTGGAGATATGAAACTATCCTTATCAGGGTATTTGACCTCAAGCGCTGAAACAAATTGGAGAATTGGAGTGAGTAGTGGTTATTATTTTACAGACTCTATTCTGGCTGGGATCGAGCTGCATATCGGTTCTATGGAAAATTCAGAAACAATTACAACTGACAGTGGAGCAGAAACAGCCCTTAGCAATACCGATACCTACGGGATAGCAAATGTTTTTGCCGTTTATAATTTTCCCAGCAGCAACGAAAGTCCTTTTGAGCCGTTTATTGGCTTGCAGGCAGGAGGTGTTTGGGGAGATGAAGGGCAGGGTTCGAACCAGGCTCTAGTTGGAATCAAGGTGGGCGTGAACGTTTATTTCGCCCAGAAGGCGGGGCTCTCTTTTAGTTATGAGCCGTTTTTCTTAATGGAAGATGAGGAAATAGACCATAATTTTTCCATTGAGCTCTTTTCCCAGTTTGCTCTTTAACCCGAATTTCTCATGATTTGAGTGGGTGGACAAAAAAACCGCTGAAGAGTTGTTTGAATTGACTCTTCAGCGGTTTTTTTTTGAGCTAAATGAATATCAGAAGGCTGCTGACCCCTCTTATTTTCCTTTGATCGATTTAAGGAATTGGAAGAGATCGGAGTCAGACGACAGTATCAGCGATGTGTTGTTGCCGACAATATCTTTATACCCTTCCAGGGTTTTTTGAAACTGATAGAATTCGGGGTCCTGTGTGTATGCCAGGCCATAGATACGGGTGGCTTCCGCATCAGCTTTACCTTTGACGGTCAGCGCTTCTTTGTTTGCCCCGGAAGTGATTTCTTTGAGCTCCCGTTCTACTTTACCCAGGATCTCAGCTTTCTTTCCTTCACCAAACGATCGTTTTTCAGCGGCAATCCGTTTCCTTTCCGATATCATCCTGTCATATACTTTTAAGCGGACCGACTCGATATAGTTTACCCGCTTGAACATCACATCTTCCAAGGTGATGCCATACTCCGGGGTCGCTTTGGCCGCTATTTCAAGCACTTTTTCTGATATCTTATCACGGCCCTGGCTTGGTTTCTCACCCGGCTGGATATTACTTGGTGACATGGTGTCTGTCGACCAGTCTGAAGACCGGATAATCTCTATCAGGTTATTCTTGTTCACCATGTCTCTAATGGTACCGTCGATGATATCATCGAGCAGAGATTGGGCTCGAGATTCAGAACCGACAGCCTGCATATATTTCAGGGCATTTGAAATACGCCAGCGGGCAGAGACATCAAGATAAACATAGGTCTTATCGTTGGTTGGAATCTGATTCGGATCACCATCCCAGATCTGGATTTTTTTGTCAAAAAGATTAACCTGATGCACAAAAGGCATCTTGATATGGAGCCCTGCGTCCTTCTGGGGGTCGCCAACAGGAGCACCGAAATAGGTGATAACCGATTGTTCACCTTCTTTGAGAATATAAAAACCATCGTAAACTACCGCAGCGATTAGCAGGATGATGCCTGCGATAGCGATTTGAGCGAGTTGTTTCATTTGCTGTTCCTCTCTATAATATAGGCTGTTAGCGTCCTTGAATTTGTTCTTGAGGGGTTGTTCCTTTACCCGGTGTCAGGTTTAGAAACGGCAGAGGGCTTTTCTGGTCTTCATCCATGACAAAAATTGAAGTGACGCCAGGTAGTATTTCCTGCATGGTTTCAAGGTACATCCTTGTTCTGGTTACATCTTTGGCCTTATTGTACTCTCTGAGGATATCGAGATATCGTCCGGTCTGGCCTTGGGCATCATTGACTCTGGCAACAGCGTATCCGTGGGCCTCTTCAATGATCTTTTTCGCACTACCCTTTGCCTTGGGGATAACTCTGTTATAGGTCTCTTCAGCTTCATTCACCAACCGTTTCATATCCTGATCCGCCTCGTTAACCTCGTTGAATGCGGGTTTAACCTTGTCTGGCGGGTTAATGTCCTGAAACTGGACAGTAACCAGCTCAACTCCAGCTTCGAGGTTGTTGAGCTCAGACTGAAGCTCCTGTTTAACTGAGGCAGCAAGCAGGTCACGGTTGGAGAGAACATAGTCAAAATCCATGTTGCCGACGATTCGTCTGGTTACAGATTCGGAAAGGTCGCGGACAGCCTGGGAAACGTTCTTTACCTTAAAGAGAAAAAGATTGGGTTCGTTGACAATATACTGAACAATCCAGGCAACATTGATGACGTTTTTATCGGCGGTCAGCATTAACGATTCCTTGGTATATCCGGAACGGTCAAAGGTGGTCTGCTGGCCGGGATAACGGCTGCGAAAACCGAATTCCTGCTTTCTGATTTTCTTCACGTTGACTTTATACAGATTGTCAACATAGGGGATTTTGAAGTGGAGTCCCGGTGGTGTTGTTTTGGAATATTTTCCCAGTCGTAGTATGACTCCAACTTCACTGGGTTCTATCTTGTAGACTGCGGAATTGGCGGTGAGCAGAATAGCTAGAATAATAAAAATTGGCAGGAGTTTGCCAATTAACGCAAAAGGGTTTGACGGTGTTGGCGGCGGTCCCCCAGGGCCTGGATCCATCTTCTTTTTCTTATTTTCAGAAAAGAAGTCCTGCAGTTTCTTTATAATCCCGGCAACCATCTCTTCCGGTGATTGGGGTCTTTTCTTTTGCCCCCACGGCGGCTGCTGATCATTGTTGGACATGTTGGTCTCTCCTCGGTTAGTTGCGCATAAAAGGGTGGAGTTTCAGGTTGGCATCTCAGCTAACATTCAAATCCGCACAAAACAGAATAAGTATTTTCTTCTATAACAGTAGACAAGAGTAAGTATTGAAAGAGGTGAAAGCAAATGAAATTTTACTTTTCAGCCGATATTGGTCAGTGCAAAGTGCCAACTTATTGAAATAATAAAAAGAAACAGAAGGAATAACAATAGTTGAAACAGAGTGGAGTAGCGAAGCTTCTGTAAGTATTGGCTTGCAAGCAGCCGTCCGCATACCAGACCGCATAAAAGCCCGAAAAAATGAGCGCCAAGGTCAGTCCGTTCACCAGAGCTGCCCAGCATGGCAAGAAAGGCAAGGGCGGCCATAATGGGCATCAGAAAATGAATAGGACGATATTTCCTTTTTTCAAAATAGCTTAGCATGGCAAGCATACCAATCAAACCAAAGTTTGCTGTTGAAAAACCAACAAAGGAGTAGCCGGGACCTTTGATGAGTACATTGATAAAATTTCCATTAACCGCTGAAAACAGAAGTGAGAATGCGCCGAGACCATTTCCGGTCATCTTAAAAAAGAAGTGTATAAGGATAAAACCGAGAAAACAGTTTCCCAGAACATGGGTTAAATCTGCGTGCAGGCTCAATGCTGTCACCAGTCGCCACCACTCCCACCGTTCAAGTATTGCCTCGGTATTGCCGGATCCGCCAACAAACCAGATTGATTTATTCTGCCAGGGACCTGTTACGGTGAAAAAGAGAAAAAGAACTCCCATCAGAAGCAGAGAAGGGGGATAAAAAGAAGGTGAAAAGTCATCTTTTGCCGGGAGTATAGAAGGCCAATTATGATTTTCCTGAAAATAGTTTTCCAGCTCTGCTTGAGCCTTTTCAGCCTGGTCTGGTGGAACAAATAACTCAAAGCCGTTTATATTTTCGACAATCTGGTGGTCGATTCCCATGGCACTCAACACCAGGGTCCAGGTCTCTGAAAGTCCCCGGTCAAATGTGACCATAAGAGGTTGTGAATTTAATGATGGCTTATTGAGTATCATAGAAAGCGTTACTTTTTTACCTGACCTGCCGAAGAGATATCATAAACAGGGTAGTCATTTGAAAGAGGTTTAGCAAATATGAAACCGGAATCAGTTACCGTAATTATCATCAATGACATTAGTGTGTTGAGGCGGGTGGCTTTTGAAAGTGCAGGATGTGGCTCTGTTGTATGGTTTATTTCAAGTTTCCCGATTGCAAATGGTGAATTAACTTGACAGGTTCTTTGATTCGATGGGAAGATACAAGTTAAAACCAGCAGGGAAAAATACTTTTCATCTATAAGATTCAGCTCATAGGGGTGAGGGCGAGCTTTGAGACTTCACCCCTGGAGGAGATGTCATGAGTTCATCTGTAAGGGCAGATTCGTATCCATTGTCCCCCATCCAGCAGGGTATGCTGTTCAACAGCCTGTATGCAGGGCAGTCAGGGGTAGATGTTGAGCAGATAGCCTGTCGGCTGAATGAACCGCTTGATGTTCCACTATTTGAAAAGAGCTGGCATCTGCTCATTTGCCGCCACCCTGTTTTGCGTACCGCTTTTCGTTGGGAAGGTCTTCCCGAGCCTGTGCAGGATGTGTATGACAGTGTCCGAGTCCCTCTCAATCAGACAGACTGGAGTTCGTCTTCGAAAGTGGAGCAGGAGGAGATGTTAACCAAATTCCTCTTCGAAGATCGGCAACAGGGCTTTTCTCTTTCAGAAATCCCGCTGATGCGCCATACGCTTTTTTATTGTGGTGCCAATCAATTTATTTTTATCTGGACCTTTCACCATATCCTGCTTGATGGCCGCTCATTTACTCTTCTGCTGCAGGAACTGTTTGAGGTGTATGAATCCCTTGTAAAGGGGGAAGACATACAGCTCGATTCCCCCAGGCCGTTTCGGGACCATATCGACTTTCTGCAGAAGATGGATCTTGGTGAGATGGAATCGTACTGGCGAAAAAAACTCGAACATTTCACCGAACCGGTATCTCTCCCGGATTTGTGGGAAGAGCGCTTTGATAGGGAGGGTGGTGAACAGCATAAGGAATCCATAACAAGATTATCTCAAGAGTCAACAGAGCGCCTCGAACAGTTGGCCAAGAAAAACAACTTAACAATAAACACCTTTGTGCAGGGGGCCTGGGCTTTGCTTCTTTCACGGTATAGCCGTATGCAAGATATTGTGTTCGGGGCAACCAGGGCCTGTCGTTATTCTACGGTTTCTGAAGCAGATGCCATGATCGGCTGTTTAATCAATACCGTTCCGGTGCGAATATATATTGATCCGGAAAAACAGCTTATTCCCTGGTTGACCGAATTGCGGGAGCTGTGGGTCGAGATGCGGCCCTATGAGCAGGCGCCACTTGCAAGTGTGCAGCAGTGGAGTGATATTCCCAAAGGGATGCAACTTTTTGAATCGATTCTGGTGTTTGAAAAATACCTGATGAACACATCCTTACGCCGGCAGGGAGGAAGCTGGCACAACAGAGAATTTCAAGTACATGAACAGACCAATTTTCCATTGACTGTGGCAGCGTATCTTGATGATGGTCTTGTTGTAAAGATCGAGTATGAGCAGGGTTTTTTCGATGAAAAAGCTGTTGATCGAATGGCAGGTCATGTCATTGAACTTCTGGAAAGCATGATACTGTTTCCCGAACGACCAATCGGTCACCTGCGGATGAGCACTCGAGCCGAGCGTGAAAAACTGCTTTTTTTCTGGAACAACAATGATGCTCCACCACCTCCTGATGCCTGCTATCATGCACTTTTTGAAGAGCAGGCTGCTCGAACTCCGGATGCGCCGGCAGTGGAGTTTATGGGTGATGTGCTCAGCTATGGCGAACTCAATCATCGGGCCAACCAACTGGCCAATTATCTTGTAAAGCTAGGTGTGGCGCCCGATACATTAGTTGGTATCTGCATGGATCGTTCCCTGGAGATGGCCGTGGGGCTCATTGGGATTTTTAAGGCTGCAGGAGCCTATTTACCCCTTGATCCTGCCTATCCCCAGGATCGTCTTGAGTATATGCTGGAAGATTCCGGTGCCGAAGTGGTGCTTGTTCAAGAGCATTTGCGGGATACAATTCCATCTTCAATTGAGCATGTCATCAGTCTGGATAATCAGTGGCAACATGTTGAGGCTGAATCTGGGGATAATCTGCAAAGTCCAGCCAAACCGGACAACCTGGCCTATCTGATCTATACATCCGGCACCACGGGAAAACCAAAGGGTGTGATGATTCCCCATCGCCAGTTGATCAGCCATAATCTGGCAATTGTTCGGCTTTTTGAGCTGCAGCCTCAGGACCGGGCTCTTCAGTTTGCTTCAATCAGTTTTGATATTGCGGTAGAAGAGTTCTTTCCCACCTGGCTGGCAGGTGCCTGCCTGGTTTTGAGAACAGAAGAGATGGCTTCAAATATTTCCAGGTTCGTAGAGGGTTGTGAGGCTGCCGGGATCACAATTCTCAATCTACCGACAGCGTTCTGGCATGAGTTGGTTCGAGGTCTTGCCGAGACAGGAGCTGAGCTTGCTGAGAGTGTTCGCCTGACAATTGTCGGCGGAGAAAAAGCCTCTGCTCCTGCTTATCAGAAATGGAAAGAGATGGTATCTGCAAATGTTCGCTGGCTCAATACTTACGGGCCAACGGAAACTACCGTTTCTGCCACCACATTTGATCCTGCTAATTCGTCCTGGTTGGGGAAAAGGCACAAAGAAATTCCCATTGGCCGACCGTTGGACAACACACTGGTCTATATTCTTGATCCAAACGGTCATTCTGTTCCTGTCGGTATTCCCGGAGAACTCCATATCAGTGGTTTTGGTGTCGGCAGAGGGTATCTGAACCGGGATGATCTAACAAAAGAAAAGTTCATACCAGATCCGTTCAACGGTGACAATGACCAGAAGATGTATAAGACCGGAGATCTTGTCCGGTATTTGGAAAACGGCGATATTGAGTTTCTCGGTAGAACGGACCACCAGGTTAAAATACGGGGATTTCGAATTGAACTCGGTGAGATTGAGACCGTGGTTACGGAATATGGCGGAGTCCATGAAACTGTTGTTCTGGCTCGGGAAGACAACCCGGGAGAGAAAAAGTTGGTTGCCTATTTGCTGCCAACCCATGGGACAACGATTGATATCTCCGATCTTCAGGGTTTTCTCACCAAGAGACTGCCGGCGTATATGGTACCAACGGCTTTTGTTGTCATGGAATCATTCCCGATGACTCCTGGTGGTAAGATCAACCGCCATCAGCTGCCTGTTCCGGAGTATAATGATTCCGGTGAGAGAACCGGCCAGATTGTAGAACCAAAACTTCCTGTTGAAGTCACGCTTGTCGAAATGTGGGAAGAACTGCTGGGGGTAAGTCCTATTGGCATAACTGATAACTTTTTTGAGATGGGTGGTGATTCCTTACTGGCTGTACGGTTGTTTACCCAGATAGAGCAGGAGTTTGATCGTACACTGCCTCTGGCAACCTTATTACGTGTTCCAACTATCCAGGAGCTGGGACTGGTTATTCGCCAGGGAGGCATGTCGGCGCCCTGGTCATCGCTTGTAGAGATCCAGCCCCAGGGTAGAAAAACACCTCTTTTCTGTATGCATGGAATAGGCGGTGATATCCTGATCTATTGGGAGTTGGCTCATCGTCTCGGCCAGGAACAGCCAGCATATGGGCTACAGATGCAGGGGTTGTATGAAGGACAGCAGCCCCATCAGACAGTGGCCGAATGTGCGGCGCATTACATCAAAGAAATACAGGAGGTTCAGCCCCAGGGACCTTATTACTTGTGCGGCTATTCCTCCGGCGGAATAATGGCCTATGAAATGGCCCAGCAGCTAATAGCACAGGGTGAGACGATAGGTTTTCTTGGCATGATCGACACCAACCCGTCCGAAGAGAGGGGGATGGCTGAGAAATTAAAGGATCCAAAATACACCTGGGGCTTTATTAAAAACATTCCCTACTGGCTCCAGGACTTGACCCGTCGTTCCCCACAGAAGCTCGTTGGTGATGTGGCAAGGAAAGTCAAGATCGTTTTAAAAAAGGTGACTGATTCTCTTTTTCCCTCAAAAACTGATGCAGAAGATGTTGATCTTGCAGAGGTTATGGATGGGAATGTTGAGGGTTTATCAGATCAGAGACAGGTTGCCATGCAGATTCATTACCAGGCACTGGTCAGCTATGAGCCTCGATTATACCCGGGTCGTATTGATATGTTCCGTTCCAGACGTCAGCCGCTGTTTGGATATCATGATGAAAAACTGGGTTGGGGAGAGTTGCTTGATGGACCTATGGAAGTTCAACATATTAATGGTCCCCATTTCCAGATTATGGTGCCGCCATATGTGGAAGAACTAGCTGATATGTTCAAAAAACAACTAGGCGATGCCCAGACAAGATTAGAATGACAGCCTACCAGAAATAGATACTGTATGGAAAATATTACCGAGCAGAAAAAAGAGAAAAACAGGGAGGTGCTGATCGAATATGAAACGGTCCGCCTGCTCTATTCCCATGCAAAAAATGCCAATATTATAACCCTGTCAGTTGGTGTCGTTCTTGTCTTTGTTCAATGGCCTGTCATTTCCCATTGGATCCTTTTGCTCTGGTTGGGATTCATCACAGCCGTTTCATTTTTCAGGATTGCCCAGAGCTATCGATATCATCGTGATTCTCAGCCGTTTGAACGAATTCGTTACTGGAAAAAAAGTTATATTGTGTCAACAGCCTGTTCCGCATTTTGCTGGGGTTCCAGCGGTCTGCTGCTTTTTTCCTATGACTCGCTGTCGCATCAAACCTTTTTAATTTATGTTTTGGCAGGTATTGCCGCAGGCGGAGTAGCGACTCTTTCCATGGTTCGCTGGACCTACTGTCTGCATCTTCTACTGGTTTTACTTCCGGCGATTTTACATTTCCTTTTTTTGGCGAATAAACTCCATTTATCTCTTGCTGTATTGGCAACAGTATATCTGCTGTTGCTCCTAAGAACGGCAAAAACGATGCATGTTACCTTGAAGGATTCACTGAAGCTGCGGTTTGCCAATGTCGATCTGGTAAAAGTCTTATCTGATGCAAAACAGCAGGCGGAGCAACTCAATGAAGAACTCAAGGTAGAGATAAATGAGAGAAAAAAAGGAGAAAAAAAAGTAAGAGATAGCGAAGAAAAATATCGCATGCTCATTGAGATGCTTCCCCAGGCAATTGTTATTATTCAGGATCGAAAACCCATTTTTGGTAACAGGCGAGCCCATGAGTTGTTCGGCTATGAAGAGTCGGATGATATTTCAGTAATAGATGCGCTGAGCCTCGTCCAGGAGCAGGAGAGAGAGCGTGTTGATCAGTTTGCCAGGGACAGGCTGGCCGGCAGATCCAACTCGCCTGATCATTATTTTTCAACGCTGAAGAAATCGGATGGCACAGAGTTT
Source organism: uncultured Desulfocapsaceae bacterium (assembly GCA_964565605.1). Classification (GTDB taxonomy): domain Bacteria; phylum Desulfobacterota; class Desulfobulbia; order Desulfobulbales; family Desulfocapsaceae; genus CAZLGM01. The sequence continues at coordinate 40,325 of CAZMFP010000030.1, forward strand.
TATGCTGAGCTCCATGCCAAGAAAATACGATATGACGGTAAAGGGGCGGTACAATTTGTTATTAACGATATATCCAAACGTAAAAAGATGGAAGAAGAGGTCCATAAGGTTAAAAAGCTGGAGTCCATAGGAGTGTTTGCAGGTGGAATAGCCCATGACTTTAATAATCTGCTGACCGGCATTCTGGGAAATATCGCTTTGGCGAAGGTGAAAACTTCTGAAAAAAATGAAATTTTCAAGTGGTTGCACGAAGCTAACGAGGCATGTTGCCGAGCCAAAGAGCTGACCGGACAATTGCTCACCTTTTCAAAAGGAGGTTTGCCGGTTAAAAAAACAGCTACGCTCAATGAGCTGATCATTAATTCAGCCCTGTTCATGTTGAGGGGATCTAATGTTAAATGTGAATTTGATATTGCTCCGGACCTGTGGCCGGTGGAGGTTGATGAGGGACAGTTTGTCCAGGTGATCAATAATCTGGTTATCAATGGTGATCAATCGATGCCGAGTGGAGGTGTTATTCACATACGGGCTGAAAACAGTACTATTTATCAAGGCTCCGGGCTTCCTCTGGTCCGTGGTGATTATGTCAGAATATTGATCAAGGATGAGGGGGTCGGTATACCTGAGAAATATATCACCAGGGTATTTGACCCATATTTTTCCACCAAAGAAAAGGGAAGTGGTCTGGGGCTCGCCATCTGTTACTCTATCATTCAAAATCATGGGGGTTGTATTGTTCTCGATAGTGAGGCAGGAAAAGGCAGTTGCTTTTTCATCTATTTACCCGCCTCACCTGGCAAGGAAGTAGAAGGCGTTGAGCAGGGTTCAGAAGAGGGACCAGTGGTCTTTGGAAGTGGACGTATTCTGGTTGTCGATGATGAGGAGATGATCAGAAAGGTGTTGGGAGAGATGCTCACCCACCTGGGGCTTAAGCCGGTTTATACTGACGATGGAGTTGAGGCAATTGAATTATATCGTCGGGCAGCCGTTTCCAATCAGCGTTTTAATGCTGTCATTCTGGATTTGACTATTCCGGGAGGTCTGGGTGGCAGGGAAACCATAAAAGAAATACTCCAGGTTGATCCTGCTGCCAGGGTAATTGTTGCCAGCGGTTATTCCAACGACCCTATTATGGCGGATTACTCCAGTTACGGTTTTCAGGGTGTTCTGGCCAAGCCGTTTGATATAGAAGAGGTTCAGGCTGTACTTGAAAAGGTGCTTGGGAAAACGCAAGAAGAATGAAGAGTTTTCAGGCAATCATGAGGATGGCTCAGCTCTGCTGACAAGAGGCCTTATCTCCATACAAACATTTGAACTGATCAATGAAATTAAAAGCTGAGGGGCGTTTTCCTTGAGGGGAGGCTATTTTCAGCATTTTACACAGGAGTATGATTAGATTGTCATAGATGTGATGAGACAACAAAATATCACTATGCTGAAATATACCAAAAGGAAATAGATCAACCCCCCAGCTTTTAAATTTGATTATAGATTTAATTTTTTCAATACAGCGACGCTGATTCCATACGATATGAGAATCAGAACAGCCCAGCCGAAAAGAAGTATTCCTGTCATTTTTTTCTCTCCTTAATACAGCTCTTTGGAATGAGACGTTGTCATTTCCTCTGCTGATAGCTTCCTCTTGTCCATAAGATGCCAGACGTAGGCAATATAGGCAAGAACGAGGGGGATCAGCAGCGCGACATAGGTCATTGCCGTCAATGTGTATTTACTCGATGAGGCATTATAAATTGACAGACTCGATTGCAGATGACTTTTTGAAGGGTAAAAAGGGGTATTGTTGTAGCCAGCCAGAAAGAAAATAGCCAGCCCGACCAACACGGTTCCAAGACCCGCCAGCCATATGCCGCTTGTTGATTTGAAGGATTTGATAACTGCCAGAATGACCAGAATCAATCCGCTTAAAAGCAGGAGGAAAATGATCGGGTTTGCCAGCAGATTTGATAAATATTTCCCCTCAACCAGAGAGATAAACCCGGTGCCGCTGATGGAAAAACCTTTCATGGTCAACAGATTATAGAGAACAAAAAGAAGAAACGGCAATGAACTGAGGAAATTTATAAGTACCGCTTTTCGAAGGGACTTTTCCAGGTTTGGCACATCGGTAAAATTAATATTGTTCAATAAATAGAGGGCCCCTAATGTCCTGGCATTAAAAACAAGAAAAACCCCCATTGAAATATTGAACAGATTAAAAGCGGCTTCCAGACCCCGCAGGGAATGGGTCCATTGTACAAAGTTATAGTCATTGAGTTTGAAATTAGATCCGGTAAAAAAGGTTCCAACAGCCGCGCCAATCAGGAGAATACCAACTGTTCCATTGATAAATAAAAAAAGTTCGTAACCTTTGCTGCCGAGCAGATTTGATGGTTTTTTGCGGAACTCATAGCTGACGGCCTGAAGAATAAAGGTCAGCAGGATGGCAATCCAGACCCAGTAAGCTCCTCCAAAACTGGTGGCATAGAACTTTGGGAAAGCGGCAAACAGGGCGCCACCAAAAAGAACAAGTGTCGTAAAACCAAGTTCCCATTTTCTCCCAAGGGAATTGATAACAAGAGATTTTTCTGTCTCATTGTTTGTCACTTGCCACAATAATGATTGTCCCCCCTGGACAAATGTAAGGAAGAGAAACAGTGAGCCGACAACTGAGGCCAGTAGCCACCAGAGTTGTTGCAGGGTGGTAATATCAAGGTCGCCAATCATCTTATCTTTCCTCCGGCCCAATTTGTATTTGTTTAGTCATTATTTTAATTTCAGCGATCAGCAGAATAGTAAATAGGATAAGAAATCCGAAAAAGGTGATTTGTACCGTTGCTGTATCAAGATTTGACCTGGCAATGGTGACAGGAAGCAACCCCTGGATAGCCCAGGGCTGACGACCAACTTCGGCAACAGCCCAGCCGGCCTGTTCTGCAAGAAGTCCTGAGAAAAATAGAAATAACCCGCCTTTTAAGAGAAGTTGGTTGTTCTCCAGCCTGTTTTTATAGCTTAAGAAAAGAAAGAGAAGAAAGACAGCAACAAACAGGGTGCCGAGAGCAACCATGATATGGAATGAGTAAAAGGTGATACCGACTGGCGGGACTGCCTCCTTTGGGTCATTCAAATATCCGTAACCAAGATACTCTTTATAGATATTGAACTCTTTTAAAGCGAGATCCGCCTGCAGACTATTCTGTTCTTTTTTCGCTTTTTTAAAGGCGGCGAGTTGGTTGACAGCTACCGTTCCTTTGTCAATTTTTTCATTTACGCCGATTATATTCTCTTCTTTATTGCCATAGACAAGATCTGCAATACCGGGAACAAAGCTGTTAATATCCCTGTTTCCAAGAAGAGAGAGCATACCTGGAACCTGGATGGAAAAGATATAATCTTTCTGGTTGTCTCCAACGATTTTCTTGGGATTCAGGATGCCGGCAACCACCAGGGGCGCTTTTCTCTCTCCGTGGTAGAGCCCTTCCATGGCAGCCAGTTTCATCGGCTGATGCTGAGTTACCTCATAGGCAGCTTCATCTCCGGTTATACCGACAAAGATTGAGGAGAGCAGACCGAAAATGGAGGCAACAATGATTGATCTTCTGGCGAAAACAAGATGCCGTTTTTTCAGGAGAAACCAGCAGGACACGGAAAGAACAAATAGAGATGCAGTGACAAAGCCTGAACTGGTTGTGTGGGTGAACTTTGATATGGCTACCGGAGAGAGAGCAACATCAAAGAAACTCTGCATCTCAAACCGTGCCGAATCCGGATTAAAGCTTTGTCCGACGGGGTACTGCATCCAGCCATTGGCAATGAGAATCCACAAGGCTGAGAGGTTGGAGCCGACGGCAACCATCCAGGTTGAAAAAAGGTGGAATCTTTTTGAAACCCGATCCCAGCCAAAAAACATGACAGCAAAAAAGGTTGCCTCAAGGAAAAATGCAACAATTCCTTCAATGGCCAGCGGTGCTCCAAAAATATCTCCCACCATCCAGGAATAGTTGGACCAGTTGGTGCCGAATTCAAATTCCAGGATGATTCCCGTAGCAACACCAATCGCAAAATTGATGCCGAACAATTTCATCCAGAATTGGGTCAGTCTTCTCCATTCCTGGTTGCCGGTTTTAACATAGATCGATTCAAAAAAGGCACAGAGAAAGCTGAGCCCCAGGGTCAATGGGACAAATATCCAGTGATACATGGCAGTTAGAGCAAACTGGGCACGGGCCCAATTGACCATAGAGAGATCAATATTATCTACCATCTCTTAATCCTCCTGGAAGGAATTGTGTTGAATAGTTTCAGGGGTAAGTTCATTGAGAACATGAGCGGCTCGCTGCTCATCTGTTTCAAAATTTATTGCTAAAAAATCCTGGAAGAAAAAGAGTTTGAGAATGCCGAACATCACAAACAGCTTCACAAGGATCACCTTCCAAAGGGTCCGGCCCAGGGTCATGGAACGAAACCCATCGCGATAAAAGAGATAGGTTGAGTGAAACGGGTTCATTTGTCTTTGTTTCCAGCCTATTAAAGTAAGTAGTTTGTTGGCATATGCGCAATACGTGCTATTGTAGAGGTATCTGTGCATATGTCAAATTAAAAAGACTTATGAAAGACAAATAAAAAAGTAAACAATGAAAGATTGGTTGAAAGAAAGCGTGTTGAAGGTTGTGTAGAAATGACAAATACCATGAACAGCAACGGCCTGTACCGACTCTTTTTGGCTTTTACAACTTCTGGTGGATCAATTAACTGTTTTAAATTTCTTCAACTTCACAAGTGATCACTTGTTCAGGAACTCGGGTGGATATGGTTGTTGTATTTGCTTTCAGCTAGATGGGATAAAACAATTACGAAAGTGGAAGGGTGACAGTGACAAGGGTAGAATCCGAATTGAGCCGATCGATGGCAAGTGTTCCGGAGTGAAGTTCGATAGCCTTTTTAGCAAGACTCAAACCAAGACCGGTTCCATGTGCTTTGGTTGAAAAAAACGGTTCGGTCAGTTTCTTTTTATGAGATGGCCTGAAGCCGATACCCGAATCAAGAATAGAGAAAATCAATGTATCATCTTTCTCGGTTATTGTGATGGCCAGCTCTCCCCCCTCATCCAGTGCTTCAATGCTGTTGTTGATAATGTTCAAAAGAGCTGTCTGCAGTTGCTTGCGATCAGCTTTAATTTTTCGTGTGGTGAAATCTGTTTTGAAAGAAAGCTTGATGTTAAAATAATCGATATTTGACTGGACAAGCCCAAGGATGTGTTCCATGAGTCGGGCGGGATTCGCCGGCTCCGGGTGAAATGGAACTTCCCTGGTATACTGAAAAAGGCTGGTAAGGATATTTTCGAGTCGTCCAGCTTCTTTGGCAATAACTTCCAGGTACATACGGGGGTCAGTAAACAATCCCTTGTCAAGAAGTCGTTTGGCCAATCCGCTGATCGAGACGATGGGATTACGGATTTCGTGAAAGACCTGGGCTGAGATGCGGCCTAAAGCAGCATGACGTTCGGCTTCAACAAGGAGGTGCTTATCCCGGTTAACCACCTGGTTCAGCTCGTCGATCCGATCTTTGACCCTCATTTCCTTGGTCACATCGGTGAGATATCCTGGTGAGAGACAAATTGAATCACCTGGCCAGGTTGTTACCGAGGCCCAATCTTTCAGCCACAGCTCCTGGCCCCCAGCCACCTTAACTTTGTAAACCGCTTCAACAACACCTTGTTGTGTTCCCTTTTCCCGCAGAATATTACGCTGGTGGTCGATCTCATCCTTTTTTAAAGATTGTTCTTTGATGTTTGGAAAATAATTCTGCTGTGTATCGTATTCCCGTCTGTCAATGACGGCATTACAGAATGTTTTGGTGATCTGACTTGTATCTGTTTTGAAAAGGTTTAAAAATTTATCTGAGACATATTCATACCAGATGCCTTTTTTATTGGTGTGCCAGGCAGAGATGTATGGAAAAATGGGTAAATCTATCTGGTCAAAACCAAAGCAGCCGTTGATCTGTTTTTTAAGCTCTTTCCGAAGAGGTGAAGAGTAATTCTTCAATAGAATTCTACCGCAATAGTTGTTGGAAAGAGTATTGTTTTTTGATCTTTGCATTGGTTGTTAGTAGAAAGTTGAGCAATCGATGAAAACTATGGTAAATGTAATACAGTTGAGCAAAAATGTCTAATTCACAGCTCAAAGGAACTACTGATATACAAAAAAACCTCTTATGACGAAACCTGTTCGTCTAGGCGGAATATGTTCTGTTTTTATGATAGGGAGAGATGACCAAGCCTGTTTTTCACACAGTGGTTCAACCAGGTGCGGAGCTACTATTGTTTTTCTCCTGTAAATTGATCAATAGGATTCTCATGTCATATAGTGAGGTCCCCAGGCATACAGAGAGGTCGGTATGGTAGAAGAGAGCTATACAGAGGTTACTCATCAGTCGTGGTTCAGTAGATTGGGTGGTGCATTTAAAGGTATTATTGCCGGTTTGATCCTTTTTGTCATCGCTTTTCCACTTCTTTTCTGGAATGAGGGAAGGGCTGTTAAACGATATAAAACCCTGAAAGAGGGGGGCGGGGCGGTAATCTCGGTTCCAGTCGATAAGGTTGATGGTGCCAATGGTGGTAAGCTTATCCATGTAACGGGCAAAGCTGACACTCAAGAGAGGCTGACTGACCCGGTGTTCAACATCTCCTCAAAGGCAATAAAGCTGAAGCGAACAGTGGAGATGTATCAATGGAACGAATCCGCCTCCAGTGAGACTAAGAAGAAACTTGGAGGGTCGACTGAAACCGTTACGACATATACGTACAATAAAATATGGTCAACAAGTGTTCTCTCGTCCTCGAGTTTTAAACAACAGCAGGGGCATCAGAACCCAGGAACCATGCCTTTTCAGTCCACTGAACAAGTTGCAGCCAAAGTCCAGCTCGGTGCTTTTCAGCTGTCATCCTCTCTTATCCATAGCATGGATAACTATAGTGCGCTGCCGTTGATGGACAAAAGTGCTTTACCAAGCTCTTTGAGGGACAAAGTGCTTGTTCATGATGCTAAGATTTATATGGGGAAAAATCCGGTTTCTCCCTCAGTTGGGGATGTCCGGATAGCTTTTGAAATTATCAAGCCGGTACAGATCAGTGTGATAGCACAGCAGGTTGGCAATACCTTCGAACCTTACAGGTCAAAGGTTGGCGGTACGATTGAGCTCTTGCAGACAGGCTCTCACTCAGCTGACGCCATGATACAGAGTGCCCAAGATGCCAACAAAGTGATGACATGGATTCTCAGAGCTGTTGGCTTATTTCTAATGGCGATTGGTTTGAAAATTGTGCTGAAGCCGCTTTCCGTACTGGCAGACGTTCTACCAATTCTTGGGAACATTCTTGAGTCGGGAACCGGTTTCATCGCTTTTTTACTGGCGGGAGTTCTATCACTTGTAACAATTGCGATCGCCTGGTTATTCTATAGACCACTGATTGGACTTGGCCTCATTGCTTTGGCTGGGTGTCTGCTCTGGGTCATTCGAGTCAAGTTGAAAAAAACAGGTCAGTCACAACCCCAAGCAGCTGCTTAGCCGGAATTTTTCTCGAGTTAAGGTGGCTGCATATGAGCGAAACGATCCAGTAAGCCGTAGTTACCTATGTTTATTGGGTCAGTGACAAAGCAGGTAAGCGAGTGTTGCGAGACTCCGGGTGCGGTCAAATCAGCTCGCCCCTGGTAAGCATTTTACTGGAAGAAGAATTTCGATTAACAGATAATTATCAAGTAATATAAATATGTTACTTGTTTTTAGTCTAACAGTAAAACCCTTGGTCTTTGACCAAGGTCAGAGTTCATAGG
>CAZMFP010000031.1:0-45006 GCA_964565605.1 uncultured Desulfocapsaceae bacterium
CCCTATACCATATCAGCAACTTAAGCTTGCTGAGGAATGTTGGTAATCAGAAAAATTTATTTATCCGATTAAAGTAAACATGATGAGTCGCTTAATAATACAACCAGGCGGGCTAAAACTCTCAGCAGTTTGTACACTGCTTATGTCCATAAACAGATAAAGACTACTCTTCTTATTCTTACAAGTAGCCTTTAATTTATAGTTTCCTGGGCTTCAGCAGCAAAGGGATTGATGATGATAACAAAGAGATTATCCTCTTTAAAGAAAACCTGTTGCAAATCATAATTGGAGTTAGGCACCAGGTCCAGTACAACCCGGATTTTATCAGGGTTTTTATGTCTGGCCAATCGGATCTGTTTAACGAAATCCCCCCCGGTATTAATGATTTTCTTCACATCTCTACTGAGTTTTGCGCCAAGGAAATCACACACTACCCGTGGCTCTCCCTTCTCTATGCCAAAAACGATGGGAGGATAAAAATCATTGAGCTTAAAAAGGACCATCTCACCTTTATTGGAGGTATCCTCAAACCTCACTTCACTCAAAAAAGGACCACTTATATTCTCATTTTTGATATCTGTTTGAGGTTTTTGACCGCTGATGGAGTTTATCGAAGGGCTTTCCGTGACCTTCATTCTGCTCTCGCCCTCAGTGGTTATTATTTCAGCTGATGACAGAACAGGTTGCTTCTGTTCTGGTACTTTCTCTACCTTCCTTTTACTTTCACTCCTCTTCTGTCCGCCAACCGTTGAGAAAGTGATCAACAGGATATTTTTTTCCTTAATAAATTCCTTGGAAATATCAAACATTCTACCTGGAACAAGATCAACAACAACCCTGGTCTTTGATTTTGGCTTATGGTGAACACCGACTCTGATACGCCGAATCAAATTTCCTTTGGTATTGATTGCTTGTTTAACATGCCCGGAAGAGAGTGTATCGTAAAAGTCAAAAACAACACGCGGCTTCTCTCCTTTAATAGAAAAGACTTTAGGAATAAGTGTGCTGTTAAGCTTAAATTGGATTGTTTCCTCACTATCACCCTTTTTTTGAAAAGCAATTTTCTCAAGGATATTCATGGAATGAATTCTTCCATACAGTGAACCACCTGAAAAAAACAACAATGATAGAGATAGAACAAGAAGAAAAGGGAAACGTTTCATCATCACAAAGTCTGGCAATCTTTCTGTTTGTTTTGTCAAAGCAACAACAACAACGGTCAAAGCAACAACAACAACGTATTGATTACATCATACTGCCTTGAAAAGTCAACTCTTTTCAAGTAAATGAAGGTTATAAAAGTACATGAAAGAAAAGGAAAAAATCGTAACAATTCTCATTCCTTCCTAAAAACCAATCAATAAACATGACAGAATCACATTTACTCCCATATGTTAAAAAACCTGGGCGATACCTGGGTGGAGAACACAACTCTACTCGGAAAGTATGGCGTAAAGATATGGTCAGCTGCGCCCTTGTCTTCCCCGACCTCTATGAAATCGGGATGTCACACCAGGGTTTACAGATTTTATACCACCTTATTAATCACCATCCACATGCGCTTGCTGAAAGAGGATATTGCCCTGACTTTGATATGGTCAGGCAACTCAAAGACAACGGCCAGCAGCTCACAAGTCTCGAATCCAAACGACCGCTTACCGATTTTGACCTGATAGGCATCACCCTCCCGTTCGAACTCTGCTATACCAACATCCTTACGATCCTGGACCTGTGCGATCTGGAACCGTACGCTCGAGATCGTGATGACAACGATCCTCTTCTTATTGGCGGTGGCTCCTGCGGCATGAATCCAGAACCAGTTGCAGACTTCTTCGATGTCATCCTTTTAGGTGATGGAGAAGAAGGATTACCAGAAGTCATAGAAGTAATGAAAAGTGGTAAGGAGCAACAGGTTTCAAAGTATGACAAGCTCCTTCAACTCAGCCGGATTGAAGGTATCTATATTCCTTCTTTTTTTGAGGTCGACTATGACGATAATGGAATAATTGACAATATCAGACCACTTGTTAAGGATTATCCTGTTGTCCATCGTCGGGTGCTTCCGGATCTCAGCCAGATCAACCATCTCAAGAAACCACTGGTTCCCAATGGAGCGATTGTTCATGACCGGCTGGGTATCGAAATTGGACGTGGATGTACAAGGGGGTGCCGTTTCTGCCAGGCAGGCATGATATACCGGCCCGTTCGTGAACGCTCTGTTGATGAGATTTTTGAACTTGCCCGTGAGGGCATAGATGACTCCGGTTTTGATGAATTGGCCCTTTTGTCTCTTTCCACCGGAGACTATTCCTGCCTGGACGACCTGCTGCACAGATTAATGGATTCGTTCAGTAAAGAGCATGTCTCCGTGTCAATGCCATCTATGCGAGTCGGCACCCTGACCCAGTCTGTCATGGACCAGATTAAACGGGTACGAAAGACCGGTTTTACCGTGGCCCCAGAGGCAGGAAGCGAGAGGCTCAGGCAGGTGATTAACAAAGGAATCAGCGAAGAAGACCTGATGACCACCTGCCGTGATGCTTTTTCTCTTGGCTGGAATCTGATTAAGCTCTATTTCATGATTGGGTTGCCCACCGAAACCGAAGAAGATATCGACGCCATTGTAACCCTTGTGAAAAAGGCAAAGGAAGCGGGTATCCAGGCCGGAGTTGGACGGAAACAGATTAATGTGAGCGTAGGCACCTTTGTTCCAAAGCCGCATACACCGTTCCAGTGGGAAGCTCAGATCTCAATTGACAAAAGCAATAGCCACATAAATCGGCTTAAACGTCTACTGCCTCGCAAGGGATTTAAGCTGAAATGGCATGACCCGAAACAGAGTTACCTTGAGGGTGTTTTTGCAAGGGGTGACAGGAAACTATCAACCTTACTCGTAGCCGCCTGGAAAAATGGAGCAGGGCTCGACAGCTGGTCGGAACATTTTAACCTCAGACTCTGGCAGGAAACAGCTCAACAGTGCAATATCAATATGGACAGCTATCTTCGTCAACGAGAACTCTCAGAAATTCTCCCCTGGCAACACCTTCACTGCGGAGTTGATACCGACTTTCTTAAAAAAGAACTGGAAAGAGCCCATAAACTCAAATACACATCTGACTGCCGCTATCATAATTGCCATAAATGCGGCCTATGTGATTTCAAACGAATCAAACCCATTGTCATCGACAAAAAGCGAGAGGAACAGGAGCCAAAACCGATCTCTTCACACTCTTCAAAGGCCGAACCCCCAGGGCAATTGGTTCAATCTGAGGACAGTCACTATAAATATTTTGTTACTTATGAAAAAAGAAGTCCCTACTCATTCCTCGGTCATCTTGAACTGATTCAGCTTATATTTCGGGCAATCCGGCGGGCCGGAATTGAGGTCAATTTTTCCAAAGGGTACAATCCCTCGCCAAAGATATCTTTTTCGCAGCCAACCCCTGTAGGAACCCAGAGCCTTGCGGAATTTTTCATCATGGACCTGGGCGAGCCGCTGGTTGATCCTAAAAAAACTGTAGCGGAGTTAAATAACCAGTTACCTGAAGAGCTCAACATCCTCCAGATCAAGCTCCACTCAGGAAAATTCCCACAAAATATTATCACCAGCTATAAAACAACATTTCTTTCCCCTTTAACTTCTGAAGAAAAAAGTGAAGTATCTTCTTTTTTTGAAAAAGGTGAAGTTCTGGTCACGCGACAAAGAAAAGGCAGAAAGCAGGAAATCAACATTCGGCCTCTTATTACCAAAATTCAACGTGTTGGGGAGCGCAGCCTGAACTGGTCCATCATAAATAAAGCCGGAGCGCCAACAGTAAAAGTAATAGAGGCAATTTCGGTACTTTTCCCGGCACGAATCCAGGAATTACTCGATATAGCTATATTAAAAACAGAGTGGCAACCGTATGAAAATGAGTAATTTTATTGCCACCATCCCAACTCATGTGGTAGTAGTAGTCGAATTGCAATCTTCAACCAAACAGTAACCAATTCTTGAAACCGAAGGAGAACAACGATGAAAAAAATCATACTCCGTGATGATGAGATGCCCACTCAATGGTACAATGTTGCCCCCGATATCCCAAACGGTCTGTTACCGCCGCTGGATCCAGGAACAGGAGAACCGATGGGGCCGGACAAACTTGGTGCCGTTTTTGCCATGGGTCTGTTGGAGCAGGAAATGTCTCCGGAGAGATTCATCGATATCCCTCAAGAGGTCATGGAAATTCTCAAGATCTGGCGCCCTTCTCCACTTGTCAGGGCAACCGGCCTGGAACAGGCGCTTGGTACCAAGGCAAAAATCTATTTTAAGAACGAGGGTGTCTCCCCTGTCGGCTCCCATAAACCAAACAGTGCTGTTCCCCAAGCCTATTACAATAAAATGGAAGGTGTAAAACGTATCTCCACCGAAACCGGCGCCGGCCAGTGGGGTTCCGCTCTTTCATTTGCCACCAATAAATTTGGTCTTGAGTGTAAAGTGTACATGGTACGGGTCTCTTTCGACCAGAAACCATATCGGAAATCAATGATGCACACTTATGGTGCGGATATTGTTGCAAGCCCAAGCCAGGACACAAACACTGGGCGTAACATTCTTGCCCAAACGCCTGATACACCGGGCTCTTTGGGAATTGCCATTTCTGAGGCTCTGGAAGATGCTGCAACCCACGACAGCACAAAATACGCTCTCGGTTCGGTTCTCAATCACGTTATTCTCCATCAGTCTATTGTTGGCCTTGAGGCGAAGAAACAGATGGAAATAGCAGGTGATTACCCCGATGTTGTGATCGGCTGTTGCGGCGGCGGTTCCAACTTTGCCGGGCTTGTCGGTCCTTTTGTTCCCGATAAGCTTGAAGGGAAAAATGTACGTTTCGTTGGTGTTGAACCGGCCTCATGTCCAACCATGACCATGGGTAAACTTGCCTATGACTTTGGCGATACCGCCCAGACAACCCCTCTTTTGAATATGTACACCCTTGGCCATGACTTTATTCCACCGGGAATCCATGCCGGCGGTCTCAGATACCACGGAATGGCGCCAATCGTTTCAGCCATGATAAGGGAAAACCTGGTCGAACCGACCAAAGTTCATCAGATGGAATGTTTTGAAGCTGGTGTTCTGTTTGCCAAAACAGAAGGAATTATCCCGGCTCCGGAAACGTGCCATGCCATTCGCGGTGCCATCATCGAAGCGACAAAAGATAAGGATGAACCAAAGACTATCCTCTTTAATCTCTCCGGTCACGGTCTTATCGATATGGCTTCCTACGACATGTACTACTCGGGCCAACTGCACGACTATGAATACCCCGAGGAAGAGATCAAGAAAGCAATGGCAAATCTTCCCCAGGTTTGATTCCATTGAATCCGCTCCACCAGAATGATTACATTCTGAGTGAAAACGGATAAAAAGTATGAGACTACGGCCCAGAGAAGAGGGGGTTTTATCCCTGTTATCTCCTTTCTGGGCCGTTTTTTTTCTCATCTTACTGGTTGTTGCCCCCCTTCCCTCATTGGGAAAAGCAGTTCCCTCTCCATATACACATGTAAAACATGGCAGTTTTCTTGTAACTAGAAACAACCAGACTATCCTGGAATACAACAGTGATAAGCTTTTCGTACCTGCTTCGATCATCAAACTGGTAACTGGTCTTGCGGCTGTAAAAATTCTTGGCCCTGATTATCGTTTCAACACCGATTTTTATATTGACCCAAGCAACAACCTCCTTATTCGAGGAGGTGGTGATCCCTACCTTGTTTCCGAGGCTGTTGCTGAAATTGGCAGTAAACTGAAGCAACAAGGGATATTGCGTATCAATTCAATTATTCTCGATGACTCTCTCTTTTCCCTATCAGGTCCTGCAGACGGTATTTCAGCCTCGCAAAACCCATACGACGCTGAAAATGGAGCCTTGTCTGTTAACTTCAACTCGCTGCCCATTCTCATCCATAAAAATGGGACTGTGCAATCCCCGGAACCACAGACACCCTTAATCCCGCTGATGCGAGAAGCCGCGAAAAACCTACCTGCAGGTCTACACAGAATCAATATTTCCTCACTTCCAAACACAGCAACAGGGAAAAAAAAGCTGAGTATGGTTCTTCGCTATACAGGTGAATTGTTTAGGGCTGTTTTAAAACAAGAAGGGATTGCTGTTAAAGGAATCATTCAACGGGGAAGGCTTACCGACTCCTGCCGCCATCTCCTCACCTTTCAGTCGAGAAAAAATGTAATAGAACTGGTACAGGCAACATTGAAATACTCCAATAACTTTATTGCCAACCAGCTTTTTCTCACATGCGGTATCAAGAAAAACAACACTCCGGCCACCTGGAATAAGGCCCAGGAAGTGATGGCTGATTTTCTTGGCAGCGAGCTTCATTTGGATCCAACAACTGTTACAATCGTTGAAGGATCGGGCATCTCAAGGAAAAATAAAATAACAGCTCAAGCGATGATCAACGTTCTTAATCGGTTCAAACCCTATTCCCACCTGCTTGTTCAAAAAAAATCAACCGCCCTGAAAACGGGCACTCTTTCAAATGTTTTCAGCTATGCCGGCTATTTTAAAAATTCCGGACAACTCGATCCATTTGTCATCCTTCTCAACCAGAAAAAAAATTCCCGGGACAAACTGCTTCGTCTTCTGCAACACAGCCATCAGTCTCAAAAAGGGCGATAAAAAAAGAAGAATCCTTTTCTAAAAATTGCCAAATTGCTATACTAGCTCAGTGATAACAGCCAACAATATTCTTTTGACGAATGGCTTTGTTATTTTTTATCCCCATTGATTAATTGGACAGACAATGAAAAAGAGAATTTTCATCAATCAGCAAAACCTGGAATCATCCCTAAGTGAAGGCCGTATAATATTGGAAGGTTCCATACTTCGAGCAAATGATTTTTCCGGTTATTACCGGTTGACTCCTGCCATCAAATTTACAGCCTGTATCTCTAATCCTGCTGATCCTCTAGAGTACGTGGGGAAGTGTTCAGCCCTTTCTATTTTTGAAAAACAGGGAATTGAAATACATATGCATTCCATCGATTATAGGGGTGAAACCTATGAAGTCGATGAAGGTTTCTTAGGTGATTATTATCATGAGAATGAAACTGATGATGAAGTTGAAAGCACCAGTAGTCCGGCTGCAACTGTTGCATACGATCCCAACCTAATAAAAAAACTTAACAATGATCATGAGAAGCTTTTAGAGCTTTTCACTGAAATCATGGAAGCAGCATCTGATAATAATTTTGATACGGTTAATCAGAAACTCAATGTATTTGATAATCGGTTGCAGCTCCATTTAATGACAGAGCAAATAAAATTTCATACATACCTGGAACAGGCCTTGAAAAACTGTGCCATGACCCAGCAGATGAACAAGAACTTCCAAGACAGGATAAAAGTTATTGGTCAAACAGCTCTTGACTTTATTGATCAGTACAGAGAGAGCAGCTGGGAGGAAGAAACAAAAAAAGAATTTGTTGAAGGGCTTGAAGGGCTTGGAAAAATCCTCACTGAACGGATCGACATGGAAGAAGAACTGTATGAACTCTATTTACCGAAATCAGCCTACCTGGGCGCCGTTTGATTCCCTATTGTAAACAGATCTTTGCAAGATTCATTGGCCACTTTATTCATCAATTGCACAGCAAATGTGTTTTCAAGAGTTAGCAATCATATTCGTACAATGACTGATCAAGACTGTTCGAAAGATATATCACCTTCCTGCAGTTGTTGAAAATTAAACGACACATAACCGGCTTGTATATACCCATATCGACATGACTGTGAATTACTCTTCGAACAAGGAACGAGAATGGGTTCCAGCAGAGAGTAAATATAACAGTACATGGATACACCGGTGTTACGGTATAATGCTCTAGCGAGGTGGATCTCTTTTTTCCGGTCTCTCTGTTGAGATTAACGATTGTGGTAAACGTTCTGTATGGTACCTTTTCTGTTTAAGCTTCTTAAAGCAATATCCCTGCTACTTCTTACTACCGTTGTCTGTCTGTTAATCGGGCTGTCTGTTTTTATATTTGTTCTTGATGACAATCAGAGAAGTCATCTGATTACACTAGGTGTTTCAAAGTGCACTGATGTTGAAATAGCTGCCAAAAAAATTGGTATTTCCTACCATGATGGAGCCGTGCGAATCAACGCTGATCAGTTGTCTTTGGCCAGTCAAAAAAAGCCAATCAGTCTTCAGGTCAAGCGGGCTGAAATAACCGTACCTTTTTCTGCCATCATCGCGCCCCCTCTCTTCATCACTTCAATTGTGCTGGATAGCCCGACGGTTGATCTTTCCAAGCAACCTCTCAAGGAGTGGTTTTCGGCTGAAAAAAAGAAAAACCGTTTTACTCCTCATCTCTTTAACCTTTGCAATATTGATGCTAAAAATGGCACTGTCAAACTGCCTCAGAAGACAGACATCTCAAATATTGCCTTCAATACAACCCTTGAGACCAAAGATCTTCGCCATATCAATCTCCAGGGAAATGGCCACTGGCAGCACTCCACTATTCCTTTCTCCATCAAGGGAACAATAAAGTCATTTACCCGGATCGATACGTTAGACCTTCAACTTGCCGCCTCCGCTATCCCCCTTGATGGAATAAGGTTAAGCAGCAGATTGAAAATCAACCGGGCAACAGCAGCATTACGAGGCACTATATCTTCAGACCCGAAAGACAACAGCCTGCATTTGCAAGCAAATCTCAATCTTTCAGATGTTCTTTTTACACTCAGTAAATCTCAGAAAACCAAACGATACAAATTCAAGCACCTTTCTGCTCAAATAGCAGCGGAGTATGCAGATGGAGAATTCATTCTCCATCCCTCGTCTCTTGAAAACGATGCTGTACAATTAGGTTTATCAGGCCGGTTCGACCCTAAGCCTGACTCACCCTATATCTCCTTTCAAGCACACTCCAACAAAATAACCATTGACGATCTCAAGCGGTTCATTCCCGATCCATTTCTCAGCCGCTGGCTGACAACAGAGCTGTTTCCCATATTTACCAACGGAAATGCAGTAATAAACAGGTTAAATCTTGAAGGGTCCTGGGAAGAGCTTAAAAATATGGCTGAACCAGAAAACAGGAACTGTTTTGATCTTGACCTGACCCTGACAGATACCGATATTGTTTTAGCCAAACCCGAAACCGTTTTCAGAAACAGCTCAGCTAAACTGACAATCAGCAGTGGCCGCTTATTGGTTTCGGATATCCAAGGCGCAACGCAACAAACCCATGTTCAACTGGGCTTGTATCAGATTGATGATTTATATGCGGATGAGTTACTTTCCCGTTTCGGCATTAAAGGGACATCAACTGTCAGTGACCTTGTGCGCATCAGCTCATCTCCTCTTTTACCGGCCAAACTTAGAAAAGACTCACTGCTGCTTGATAATTACACCGGTCAGGTGGAAGCCGATATTTTGGCTCATTACTCGCCGTCCTATAAAACAATTCGCTTTGATCGATTTGATACCAGGTTGATCAAGATCATATCAAAGAAGAAGATCCAGGACAGCCCTGTCACCTTTCCTGAGATTACAATTTCAAGAACGGATCAGGCCAGCAATAGTGTTATCGGTACAGGCAGGTGGAAAGAAACCGATTTTCAACTATCAGGCTTTTTCTTTGATGATGCCACCGGCAAAGTAACAATCAACAGCCTGCTTGATCTCACAACTCTGTTTCCCTTTATCAAACCGGAGCAATTCCCACCCGGGCTTATTGATACAGAACAGGTTTTTCCGATCATTGCCGAGATCCGAAGAGAAGCCGATGGTTTTTTCCTTAATGCACAAACAGAACTTCCACAGCTTGATCACATTCTCTGCTCAACCAGCAAACGTCCACTGACGAATGGGTACCTTGGTATCAATCTAACAACCAAGGATTGGCAGACATTGACTGTGGATAAATTGACTCTCTCATATGATCAGTACATTCTCCAGGGGAAAGGAAAGGCTGACCTTGAGACAATGAAGATGGCAATAAAGATCAACAGTCCCGAGCAGGTTATCTATTATGACGCCCAGGGTGAGAAAGAAAAAGAAAAACGGAAAGGGCCTCTTGAAGCTGATCTTCTGGTAGACATTGATGTGAATTACCCTGAACAATCAAAGATGACTGGTCAGCTGCGCGCTCAAGACTTGACCTTTGCGCTTCCGTGGCTTGCTTCCCCTTTAGTAAATACCAGTTTCGACCTTCGTTTCTCCGGCAGACGGGTTGACCTTCACACTTCTTCCTTTTGGCTAAAGCAGAATCTTCTCGGTAGCCCGCTACAAATGCAGGGTTTTCTGAAGATGGACCAAAAGCTTAACGGCGTTCTCCTCATCAAAGGCGAATATGTTCATTTTAGGGATATTTACAAAGCTCCTGAAGAAAAAACTGATGAAGATAAAGAGCTCCAAGTTGAGCATGCCCTTACCAATAAGTATGGCATTGTTATCAATGCCAAGATTAAAAAGCTTGATTTAGGAGGTATATTGATATCTCCCTTTAATTTTCGAGGTTTTTCAACAAATAGCAGTTTTTATCCCGTGATGATGTCAGCCCGCCTTGAAAATGGTCGTATCGGCATGCTGACCGATGTTGAAGAAAATGAAGAAGAGAATTTACAGTTTTATTTTTTCCTAGAAAATCAAGATATTCGTGGACTCAACCAGTTCTTTCCCAACTTGGAAAAAAGAGAGATAAATGGAACAATCACCACTGGAGGCGTTATCCATTCCCAGGGAAACAGTTTTCAAAAACTCCGTTCAAAACTATCCGGCGATGTCGCTTTTCGTATTCAGAAAGCAACTCTTAAAGGTAATTTTGTCTTGGTAAGACTTCTCGAACTCATGAGTATCGAGAACCTGTTCAGCGATAAAGCCGAATATGCTAAAGATGGCGATCTGTATATCAAGTCGGTTAACGGTAGCTTTTCAATCAAAGATTCAGTACTCACCAGTGAGGATATTCTAATCAATACCTTCGCTTTTGACGCAACCGGAGTTGTTGAAATTGACCTGCATGACAACAGCGTCACATCACATCTTGCCGTTTCACCATTCGGTGCAGTCGACACTATCATCAACACAATTCCCATTATCGGTCATATACTGACAGGGAAGAAAAAAAGCCTTGTGAGCTATAATTTCAAAATTACCGGAAAAATCCCAGATGTGGACATTACTTATGTCCCTTTAGAAGATCTTCCGCAGTCGTTGCTTGGGTATGGTGTCAGATTACTCACACCTTCAACCTATCTCTTTTTCCTGCCAAAATCCAAAAAGGGACGTAATTATGATAGGCTCAGTGAAGATCTGGTCGCTGAAGTCGAACAGAGTTTTGAGTCGGATCAGGATCTGCTGAAGGAGCCAGGCTCAAATAACTAACCCGGACTTCACATGAACAGTTTGATTGCGACTCGATAACATACTGATTGTGCTAAATTATTTCTAATCACAGTTAGCAGCTAGTTGTTTATAAACTGTTTGTGAGAAATTCAGGTTAAAGATACACCTCAGCATCTTTAAACAGGCTTCCCTCTCCATCTTTTGAGGAAAGAATCGGATCAAAATCGATTGGCCAGTCAATCGCCAGCCCAGGGTCATTCCAGATGATGCAGCGCTCGTAATCGGGGGCATAAAAATCGGTGGTAATATAGAGGAACTCCGCAAAGTCGGATAAAACGACAAAACCGTGACCAAAACCTTCCGGAACCCAGAATTGTCGCTTATTCTCACCACTGAGATAATCGCCGACCCATTGACCGAATGTTGGGGAACTCCTGCGCAAATCGACAGCCACATCATACACTTCTCCGCTGACAACCCGAACCAGTTTCCCCTGGGGTTGTTGAATCTGATAATGGAGTCCCCGTAAAACGCCTTTTGCGGAACGGGAATGATTATGTTGTACAAAGGTATGATTCAGCCCGGTTTTTTCCTGCCAAAACTTCTGGTTAAAACTCTCGAAAAAAAATCCTCTATCATCACCAAAAACCTTCGGGTCGATTGCAAAAACTTCCGGGATGTCAGTCGGTATAATATTCATTTCTTCCTTTATTGTGCCCTTCTAAAACGGGTTATTATCGGCTACCGTACATCTGTTCATAATATTCCTGATAGGAACCGTCGATAACCGATTTGACCCATTCCTGATTTGCCAGATACCAGTCGATTGTTTTTTCAATTCCCTCTTCAAATGTAACTTTGGGTTGCCATCCTATCTGGTCTCGGATTTTTGACGCGTCTATGGCATACCTGCGATCATGCCCAAGTCGATCGGTAACATACTTAATCTGTGATGTGCGAGGTTTCCCTGAGTCGGGAAGCCCCAGCTTACTGTCCAGCAGGTCACAAACAAGCGTAACAACTTCTATATTCTGTTTCTCATTGTTACCGCCAATATTATAACAATTTCCAACCTGGCCTTTTTTTAATACCTCAACAATAGCTTCACAGTGATCTTTAACATACAGCCAGTCTCTAACATTTTTTCCGTCTCCATACACAGGCAGATCTTTACCAACCATACTGTTATGAAAAATCAGCGGTATCAGCTTTTCAGGAAACTGGTAAGGACCATAATTGTTAGAGCAGTTGGTGATTACTACCGGCAGACCGTAGGTGTGAAAATAGGCATTGACCAGATGATCAGAAGATGCTTTTGAGGCGGAATAGGGAGAACGGGGATCAAAAGGAGTTGTTTCTGTGAAATAACCGCTCGCTCCCAGTGACCCGTATACTTCGTCAGTGGAGACGTGGAGAAACAGAGGAGAGGAGATAGTTGAAGATTCCTTCTGCCAGGTCTTCCGCGCAACTTCGAGTAAATTGAACGTCCCGACGATATTGGTCTGCATGAAATCGGCAGGACCGGTTATGGAACGATCAACATGGGACTCGGCTGCAAAATGAACAACAGTATCAATCTGCTCATCGTTAAATAACAATTCGATTAGCTCATTATTGCAGATATCGCCTCTGACAAAACGATATTTGTCTGATAGTTCTATGCCTTCAAGGTTCTGTAAGTTTCCGGCATACGTTAACTTATCAAGATTGATCACCCGCCAATCCGGATAGGCCTCAAGCAGTAAACGAACAAAGTTTGAACCAATAAAACCACAACCACCTGTTACCAAAACCGTTTTTTCATCTTTCATAATTCAAACCACACCTGTTTTGAAAATTACTGAAAAGGATATGTAATCCGCCCTGTTTGGTATTTCTGTTATACCCAGAGATACTGGAGAATTAAAGAACAATTTCATATTCATTGGGATATCTTCTCCCCTTGTTGAACCTGAACTCGTATCAATATGTTGTTGAAAATCGTCAGAGGATCCGAATAGATGAGCGCCTACAGAAAACGCTCTTTCGACCTGGTACTATTGAAAAAATGATGAATCTGTAAGAATCGTCCGGAGTTATTGCTGATCGCACTTACTATAAAGGAAAGGCACAAAAAGCTCAGGGACTGATAGGTGGTTTTGCATCACCTGATAGTCAGAATTATCTACAGTTGCAACACAACTTCTCTGTAAAGAATCCGGGTACGATATCACCTATATAGCCCGAGTAATATCGTAGATTGACAGGAGACGAAAATTTATCTTTTGGGGCCGGGAAGTGTCAGCCTGAAACCAACAGAACTGTTCTTAAAAAACGGTTCATATCGAAACCTCACGGAGCATCTGGAATCCCAACTTACACTGTACCAGCTGCCACCCCGCAAGACCCGGCTATCTCCATCTTCCGGTCCTTTCGGATTTTCTTTCGGACTGTTTGAATAGTACTCTGCCTCATACCAGTCGTTACACCATTCCCAAACATTTCCGGACATATCATATATACCGAGTTTATTGGGGTTTTTGGTCCCTACTTTGTGAGTCAGACTATTTCTTGCTTTTTCTCTATATTCCTCAGTGGAAAAATAATCGACGATATTGCCTTCCTCATCTTTTTCGTTCCACTTTTTCGGATCATAACTGTCATCACTGTTTAAACGGTACCAACCAAGTGAACCCAGTTCATCCCCACCGGAATACCTCATTTTCTTACCTCTCTCCCGAGCAGCAAACTCCCATTCCGCTTCGGTGGGCAACCTGTATTCTATAGAACTTTTCTCATTCAGTTTCTTGATAAACTCCTGGATATCAAGCCACGATACCTGGGTAACCGGATAGTCATCTGTGTTGGTAAACATAGAAGCATTGGTTGATGGATTTTCCCCAGTAACCTCTTCATACTGAGCCTGGGTAACTTCATACTTGCCAATGTAATAACCATCAAGACAAACATTATGAAGTGGCTTCTCGCGGCGCCAGCCATCTCCATAGTCATCCCCCATCATGAAACAACCACCTTCAACCCAGATAAACTCCATTTTTGTGGTGGGATCAACCCAGACATCTTTTGCGGAGAATGCCTCAGGAGCAGAGGCGAAGAAGAAAGAAACAACAACTGCAACTACTAAAATAGTTCTCTTTTTAAAAGGTATCATCGTATTCACCAAAAGCTAAACTGATATCACAAAGACGAACAAAATCAGTAACCGACTCTCAAAACAGCCCAGATATTTGTGTTATAGACTCTCGAACAATTTGAAATATAAGGTTTTTTTCCAAATAATACAACACAAAATCGGGAAAAAGCTTGAAAACCAAAAGAAGAAATACATATCATTATGGAATTACATTAAAAGAGGAGCATACTGAAACCCTTCACACCCTAACTGAAATTGATATGAACAGGGCTGATTGGTACCGCATCTCAGCATATTGCAAAGAGGAGAGAACGTCCCTGCAGACATATTCAAGACGCTCATATTCACTGAAACAGCAGCACACAAAAGCGACGTACTTTCAGGAACTTAAAACATGGTTTGTCTTTTTCACAGTGGTTCTTTAGAAAAGCTCAGTTTGGCAACAAACTCACTGCTCTTCATTGGCTGGACATCAACGGTGATCAGATAAAAATAAGAAAGGAACTACAGTAAACGAATAATAGACCATTTATTCACTAGGCTCTTCATCGACAAAAATCAGGGCACAGCCGGCAGTTAATGCTTGGGCTGTTTTTCTTCTTGCCTCTGTGATAATCCTCTGTACCGTCCCCCTGGAGACGCCCATACGTTCACCGGCTTCCTCCTGGGTCAACCCTTCATGATCACACAATCGCAAGGTTTCAAGTTCATCCCGATAAAGGTCAATATGCAGCATTTTATCAAGCGGTTTTCCAGTCGGCTTGAATGCACGTCCACAAAATTTTCCCTCACAGTATCTGAATTTTTTTGGCCTAGGTGACATATAAACAAGAAAAATGAAAAATTTATTAGGTAATATACGTATTTTAACTCAAACAATTAATTTCTACTCTATACCGTCGATTGTAAAAAAAAGCAAGTAAACGGCCCTTGTCCTGTGACGTCCCACACCCAGTCATCTATTTCACCATTATGCACTTTCGATGCTGGGGCTGCTGTAAACCAAATTCCCAACTTTTTTATCATTGCACAAAACAGATAGACCTTCTAACTCACAAATTCGTGATAGCGACAAATGGCCTGTGGTTCTTTCAACTTGGACAGGTCATCCTGTTGAGATGTTGATTACCAAAACTTGTCGGCCTCGACAATGAAAGAAATGTCACCAGCCTGGCCGGCATAGCTCACGGGTCACAAATTGTATCAGAAGTCAATGAAACATGGAGGTAAACCATTTACACTATCATATATCAAGGAGTGATCCTTAACCGAAATCCAGATGGACAATTCAACAACATCTCATGTCAGGTTGAAATTATGGTAATTGGAATCTGATGAACAGATGCCAAATCAGTGGTGACAACCCGGCCCACCACCTGCACAAGCCTGATTTAAATGCATAATTACAAGATTATTGTTTTGAAGCTGGCTGATAACATCTTTTACTCTCACTGCAGAGCTCATATCTGCAAAGTATACTGTTATATTCGAATCAGACAAGCTCCTGGCAGGCTTAGCCCCAATTCCGCTGACAATGACAGCCCGAACGTTCACATCCCGCAAAAGAGATATGGGAACCACACAGCCACCGGCTTCATGCGCTTTATTCGCTATGGTATCAACCGAGAGAATAGACTTATCTTCTGATAATTCAACAATGGTGAACAGCTCACAATGACCAAAATGTTCTGAACGCATGGAGTCAAGTCCTCCTGGACTATCACTGGGAACAGCTATTTTCATACGTTCCTCCTCAAATTATATGTTTACATGTACCTATCAAATGGTTTCGAGTTGAGTTGTTCTTGAAGACCAGACAATATTAAAAATAATTTTGTATTATATCAAAACGTTACTACTGGAAAAAACTCACTCGACCACTGATTCTGGTAACAGTAAATCAAATTCGATAAAGGGGCAACAAGCAATAGACAACCTATATCCTTTCAGGTAGAATATAGAATCTTTACGGTAAGTTCTTCAACTCATTATCTTGACCTGCAATGCTTAAATTACCTTCGATAGTCCTCTTGGCTCTCGCCCTGTTTCTATTCTTCAGCCCCATTGTTATTGCTGAACAGGAAGAGTCGACTGAAGATGCAACACTGTCAGATATAATCGTTACCACCTCAGAAAAAGAACTGATCATCTTCGCAGTTCTGAAAAACAGCTATAATGAAGAGATGATCCAGGGGCTCCACTCCGGTATTCCTGTATATTTCTCATTTTTTGTTGAATTAATCCAGGTGGAGAAGAATTGGCCGGATAAAGAGCTTGTTTCCATGGAGTTCAGGCATATCCTGACATACGATACGTTAAAAGAGATGTATCGGGTCAAAATGGAAGAAATGACAAAAAAGGATTCTACCTTTAAAACACTCGCCAAAGCCCAGAAGGCGGTAAATGAAATTAATAATTTAAAAGTGATCAAGCTTGATCAACTCAAACCCAATCAATCATATCAACTTAGAATCAAGGCTGAATTGTTTAAGAAAACATTACCGTTGAATCTGCATTACATTATTCCTTTTATCTCCTGGTGGGACATCAAAACCGACTGGCACACGATCGATTTTAAGTATTGATCAAAACGTGTAAAGAAGCTGACACCCCACCTTTAATACGCTGAAATAGCCAAGAATTATCGAACAATGAAGAACAATCTTCATCAACCGGATAACAACTCTGCTGGAGTTACGGAATCAAGCCTTGTCAAGCCTCCCCTGAGTGACAAACAGCGGAAGCAGAAAAAGAAATTGATTCGCCGTGTTATCCTTGTATGTCTGACACTCATTCCTCTATTTGCCTGGTTGCAGACATCACTGTTTGATAAAGATATTTCTCTGCCCATCGGTTCAAATGTACTGATCTTTGCCCTTATCAACATCAACCTTCTTCTGGTTCTTCTAGTCCTTTTCCTCGTTCTTCGAAATTTAGCCGAGCTCCTTTTTGAAAAACAACAAAAATTCTTAGGAACAAAGCTGAAGACCAAGCTGGTTATTTCTTTTATTTCCCTGTCTCTCATCCCCACGATTCTACTTTTTTTTGTTTCACTGCAATTTATATCAACCAGCATGGACTATTGGTTCAATTCAAATGTTGAACAGTCACTGCAGGAATCACTCAAGCTTGCCCAATCTCTCTTTCATGAAAAAGAGGAGCAGGTTGGCCGAATGGGCAGAGCTCTTTCAAAAAGACTTAAAAACCTTGAATTAAATTCATATGACTCAAAAACTATTGCGCAAGCAATGGAGAACATTCTCTCTTTTAATACCATAAACGGTCCAGATAGCCTAATTGTCATCACTGAAGATAAAAATGTGGAAATTGGTATTCAGGGTCCGGAACTGCGTACCATGCTGCTGCCTTCTATCCCGGTTGACGTCATCCAGGAGGTTAAGCAAACCCATCTTGGCCGTACTATTATTCAGGAAACCCAGAAAGGTGACCTTATCCGTAATATCAGAATGGTACAGATTGGTTCCCATCAGTCAGGCAGGGCCGTTCTCATAACTACCCTTTTAGTCGGTAAGGAAAACCTGTCTCGCTTAACATTTATTTCCCAAGGCATAGAAGGATACAGGCAGCTGAAATACCTTAAAGACCCCTTTAAATTCTGGCTCTTGATTATTCTACTGATCGTAACTCTTCTCATTATTTTTTCGGCCATCTGGTTCGGTTTTTATATCGCCAAGGGAATTACAGGGCCGGTTGACAAGCTTGCCCTTGCAACTCGGCGAATTGCGGATGGCGATCTTGAATTTGTCATTCAACCCGATTCTGATGATGAACTCGGTGAGCTTGTTGATTCATTTAACATCATGACATCGAACCTTAATTCGAGCAACAAGCAGCTTGCCAAGACATCTCAAGCATTTGAGGAAAGCTCACTGCAGTCTGAAAGAAGAAGACGCTACACAGAGATTATCTTGAAAAACGTCTCGGCTGGTGTCATTTCTCTGGACAACGACGGTAACATTACAACCATTAATGATTTTGCTGAGAAGCTTTTGAATATCAAAAAGACCAATTTCATTAATCAACCGTACAAAAAGGTGCTTCGGTTCGAACATCAACTGATCATCGATCAATTCATTGAGGAATTGAACATCACTGGAAAAACAAGTGTTGAGAAACACCTTAAGGTATCAGTAATGCAGAACAAATTTTCATTACTGGTTAACTTCACCCGGCTGGAAGATGAAGATGGAAGCAGTCTCGGTTTTGTCGGTGTTTTTGATAACCTGACAAAACTCGAAAAAATGCAGCGCATGGCCGCCTGGCGAGAAGTCGCACGTCGCATTGCCCACGAAATAAAAAATCCGTTAACCCCAATCCAGTTATCGGCCCAGCGACTTCGCAGACGATATCCCGATATTGTCAATGAGGAAAACTCCATTTTCAATCAGTGTACCCACACTATAATCAGTCAGGTCGATGAATTGAAAAGGCTGGTCTCGGAATTCTCACAGTTTGCCAGGATGCCGAAAATCATGATAGCTCCGGCAAACTTAAGCGAACTGACCCACGAAACACTTTTCCTCTATCGGGAAGCCCACAAAAATATCCGGTTTACCTGTACAGAAACGGAGCCGGTTCCGATTTTTCACTTCGATGCCGAGCAGATCAAACGATGTATTATCAACCTGTTGGATAATGGTGTTGCTGTTTTGCCCGATGGTGGCGAAATTGATTGTATTCTATCTCCAGATTTGGAAAAAAAGGTTGTCTTTATTAAAGTGTCTGATAATGGTCCGGGGATTTCAAAAGAAAACAAACTCAAACTGTTCGAACCATACTTTTCAACCAAAAAGACCGGAACCGGACTTGGTCTGGCCATTGTCTCAACTGTAATCGCAGATCATAACGGTTATATCCGGGTTCAGGATAACCAACCTCAAGGTTCTACCTTTATAATAGAACTCCCACTGACACAGGATGACCAGATCAAAAAATGATGATTCAGTCTTCAAAAGACTAACACCAGTTAAATAACAAAGAGCATGTCAAGACGA
Source organism: uncultured Desulfocapsaceae bacterium (assembly GCA_964565605.1). Classification (GTDB taxonomy): domain Bacteria; phylum Desulfobacterota; class Desulfobulbia; order Desulfobulbales; family Desulfocapsaceae; genus CAZLGM01. The sequence continues at coordinate 19,510 of CAZMFP010000031.1, forward strand.
ATACTTATAATTGATGACGAAATCTCGATTCAGCAGTCATTATCCGGAATCCTGGAAGATGAAGGCTTCTCCCCGGTCTGCACATCTTCTGCAGAAGAAGGCATTATTCTATTGGAGAATGAACCGATCGATCTTGTCCTCCTGGATATATGGCTCGGCGAAAATATGGACGGATTAACGGCACTGGAGGAGATAAAAAGCCGATCGACTATACCTGTTATTATGATTTCTGGTCATGGAACCATTGAAACGGCTGTAAGCGCGACAAAAAAAGGAGCCTTCGACTTTATTGAAAAACCTCTTTCCTACGATAAAGTTATTCTTTCCATCAGCAATGGTCTGCGTTTTGCCAAGCTGGAAAAGGAAAACAAACTTCTGCGTGAATCCTCCAAACGTCCGACCATAACCGGCCAATCACAGGCCATAAATGACCTTCGCACACAGATAGAACGCGTGGCTCCATCAGATGCATGGGTCCTCATACAGGGTGACCATGGAACCGGCAAAGAGCTGGTTGCCCAGTCGATCCACACCCTTTCAGCCAGCAACGATCAACCGATGATCGAGGTGAATTGTGCGGCCATTCCCGAAGAATTGATCGAATCGGAACTGTTCGGCCATGAGAAAGGCTCATTTACCGGGGCACACACCTCAAAACGGGGGAAATTTGACCAGGCAGACGGCGGCATTCTATTCCTTGATGAAATAGGAGATATGTCTCTGAAAACACAGGCAAAAATACTTCGCATCCTGCAAGAACAAAAATTTGAACGCGTTGGCGGCAGCAAAACGATTAATGTGAATGTCCGCGTTCTGGCGGCAACCAATAAAAACCTTGAAGAAGAGATTGAAAAGGGAAATTTCCGGGCTGATCTCTTTTACCGGCTCAATGTTGTGCCTATCCGTGTTCCATCTCTCAGCGACCGATTGGAGGATATCCCCGACCTGGTGGAAGATCTGCAGAAAAATCTGGCTTTAAACGGCATGACCCCAAAACAATTCAGTAAGGGAGCCTATCAGGAAATGATGCATCACCCATGGCCTGGAAATGTCCGTGAACTGCGTAACTTCGTTGAGAGAGTGATCATCATGTGTCCAGAGGAGACCATAACCGAAGAGCAAATCAGACCTTTCTTAGAACATGGCCAAGGACAAAAAGCCCAGGTAAACGACACCATATATGAACCGTATCTGGCGGTCGAATTCAAAACGGCCAAGAAAAAGTTTGAGAGTGAGTATTTACGGATGAAGCTTCAAAACAATAGTGGTAATATCTCGAAGACCGCCGAAGAGATCGGGCTTGAACGAAGCCACCTGTATAAAAAGCTCAAATCTTTAGGGCTCATCACTAAAACAGCTTCTTAAACATCAAAAACTATCGATTTATCTAAATAAACAGTAACATTTACCATTCCATATGAACCAGGACAGCTATATGATTTTTCCCGACTATCGCCCCCGACGTTTGCGAAGAAATGAATCGTTTCGCTCAATGATCAGAGAGACTCATCTCTCAGCAGCTCAGCTCATTTATCCGCTCTTTGTCATGCCCGGTAAAAAGAAAAAAGAAGAAATCCCTTCCATGCCGGGAGTTTACCGAATGAGCGTTGATATGCTCGGTGAAGAAGCCAAACAGTGTTTAGCGCTTGGAGTCAACAGTGTTATTCTTTTTGGTCTTCCAGAGAAAAAGGATCCGATAGGCAGTGGGGCCCACGCCAAAGATGGGATCATTCAGAGGGCCATCAGAGAACTGAAGAATAAAGCCCCTGAGCTGATGGTGCTCACAGATGTATGCCTCTGTGAATATACCGACCATGGCCACTGCGGCTGTCTGATAGGTAATGATGTCGATAATGACGCTACCCTGGAAATCCTCGCAAAGACAGCTCTTTCCCATGCCCAGGCAGGCGCCGACATGGTCGCACCCTCTGATATGATGGATGGCAGGGTTGCGGAAATACGGGCGACCCTGGACGAAAATAATTTCGATTCCATCCCCATCATGTCCTATGCGGTGAAATATGCCTCTGCATTCTACGGTCCTTTCCGCGATGCTGCAGACTGTTCACCCCAGTTTGGCGATCGTCGAAGCTATCAGATGGATCCTGCAAACAGTCGGGAAGCCATGCGGGAGGCATCACTTGATGTTGAGGAGGGAGCCGATATCCTGATGGTGAAACCGGCCGTTGCCTATCTCGACATTATCTCCCGACTGCATGATGAATTTGATCTCCCTATCGCTGCCTATCACGTCAGCGGCGAATATGCCATGATAAAAGCTGCGGCAGAGAAAGGTTGGATTGATGGTGAAAGGGTCATGGCCGAGACCCTTTTATCGATTAAGCGGGCCGGGGCTGATATTATCCTGACTTATTTTGCAAAAGATATGGCGAAACTGCTAAGAGGTTAACACCTACCCTGCCTGCCTTCTGTACCAGAAAAAGGAAACCAGCAACGCACCCAGCCCATCAGCAAGGACATCATATGGGCTGGGGTATCGTCCCGGAATAAATAGCTGATGCAGCTCATCGCTGATCCCATACAGAGTACAGAATATAGTTGTTGCCAGCGCCAGCTTGACAGATGATACATCCCTGTCGGGGAAAGAAAATCCCCATATCACACTGAAGGCCAGGACGCCATAAACGATCATATGGACCAGTTTATCAAAACCGACTATAGGCGGCATGATAAAGGTATCACCCGGCTGATGGGATAGAAAAAAAATGGCCCCCATGATGCAGAACATGGGAGCCAGACGTATTATTCTCATTTCTGATTATCTCTATTATTCAGCAAATTGGAGAAAGCATCCGCTGATCAACAGCAATCAAATACAGTCGTTTCGACAAAAAAGTAGCAGGTAGGCGTAGACTCCGATCGCTGCCACTTAGGCGATATTGCCACGGCCTTCGGCCTCGCAACGACTTCTACAGATACATGCCCAAAAAATAAAATTTCTTAGCTATGCCAAGAGTCGGGTAATCAGGAAAGAATTAAACTGGTTTTTCGATACTTTCCGGATCAAGATGGACGTTATCCAGTTGAGTTGGGCTGAATTTCTTTTTAACTCTTCGAATGGATGCGGCAAGCTCCATGGTTGGATACTGCTCTAAGACCTGTTTTTTCTTATCATTATAAGCTGTTATCACAAACTGCTTATCAACAATATCAAAAGTGTGGCTCCATTCAACTTCAATCACCTCTGCATTCTCCTTGATCGGCGCCTCGATCACTACTCCTGCTTCGGCCAGTTGAATGCAATCCGAATCGGTCAGTTCAAGCAGCCAACTGTCTCCTGCTTCCGTTGAAAAGAGAATGAACACACCTATTTCAATAATATGATCTCTTTTTTCCTGGGCCACTTGTTGAATCGTCCTCACATTGTCCATCAATGTTATCTTTGATGAACGCGCAGGATTCGGTCGTGGGGCAATAGCCTGCTTTAATCCACAACACTTCTTATACTTCTTACCGCTACCGCAGGGACATCTCTCATTCCGACCAATCTTTGCCATCTCATTCCCTCAACTAATACAAAATTTCAATTCCAATATCTCCTTCTCAAAAACGGTTTGAGATAGTGTAGATTTGCATAATCATTTCTGGACGTAATAGCTAATTACTATGCGTTCTGGAATGATTATGTGAAGATGCGCTATCTCGAATCGTTTTTTATGAGCATTTGGAATAGCCACATTCATGACACGTCTCACACCCCTCCTCAAACACCAGTTTGCCGGAACATTCCGGACAGGTCGAGGCGAAGCCGTATTGAGTGCCTGCCATAAACGACTTGAGTAACTTACCTAATTGAGCTGGAAGGTCAAGCATGTGTCCACTGGAGCGATCAAGTTGCTTGATTATTTCATCCATAGCCACATCGAAACGCAGGGCAAGGGAAACCAGGCGGCAGGTTGTTGTCCACATGGTCGACTTGTCTTTCAGGTCAACCCTGTTGTCAAAGGGAAATTTGGCAAACACCTCCATCGGTCTTTCTCGCTCATCGAAACAGACGATGATATAGACCGATTTTTCATCCTGGTCCTTCAAGCGGTACCGCTTGGCATTCAACATATCGGGCAGTTTCTTTTTCACCGAGCCGTTACTGGAGACAATACCTTCCTGCTGTCCATCCTTCTCCTCTGTGGTGTTCAGCACCTGTGAATCTCTGGAACCATCACGGTATACCGTCAATCCCTTGCAGCCGAGCTTATAGCCAAGGATATAGGAAAGCTTGACCTCTTCTTTTGTTGCACTGTTGGGTAAATTAATAGTCTTTGAAATAGATGAATCGACACCACTCTGCTGGAGAAGACCCTGCATCCTGATATGGTCTTCGGGTGAGATATCCTGGGCGGTACGAAAGACTTCCTGCCACTTTTCAGGGATCTCATCATGGCCAATGACAGTACCGCTGTCGGCAACCTTACTCATCAACTCTTCCGAATAAAAACCTTCCTGGCGGGCAATTTTTTCAAAGAACTTGTTCACCATGATCAAACGATCATCATCCATCACATTTTTTACCATGACGATGGAATAATACGGTTCACAACCGGAAGCGCAATCGGCTATCATGGATACGGTTCCAGTTGGCTGAATAGACGTTAGCGCCGCGTTTCTTCTCGGTTTATAATCATTTTGTTCCGGATCATAGGTAGGAAATGGCTCTTTCTGCTCAGCGAGTTCAATGGAGCGTTCTTCCGCTTTGTCCCTGATAAAGCTCATCACTTCCGAGGCAATCTTTCTACCGTCTTCACAGCCATACGGCACGGCGAGCTGAATCAGCATATCGTGAAGCCCCATGATACCCATTCCTATTTTCCTGGTCTTCAAGGTCATTTCCTCAATCTCTGGAATGGGAAAACGATTGCAATCGATCACATTATCCAGAAAAACGGTCGCTGTCCGTACTATCTCTTCCAACCGTTTATAATCAATTTCCCCATCAACAACAAAATTGGCCAGGTTGATTGAACCGAGATTGCAGCTTTCATAGGGAAGCAACCATTGTTCACCGCATGGATTGGTCGCCTCAAATTGACCAAGCTGGGGTGTCATATTTGCCCGGTTGGCGGCATCGATAAACAAAACACCAGGCTCACCATTATGCCAGGCCAGATCAACAATTTTCTCAAACACTTCCCGTGCGTTAAGACTCTGTGTCACCAATTTTGTCGATGGTTCGATGAGATCGTACTCGGCGTTATTTTCAACCGCTTCCATGAATGAGTCGGTTATGGCAACACTGAAGTTGAAGTTATTGAATTTCTCCTGGTCCTGTTTTGCCGTGATAAATTCTAAAATATCGGGATGATCGATTTGCAGCACACCCATATTTGCGCCCCGCCGTTTACCACCCTGTTTGATGGTCTCGGTTGCAGCGTCAAAGACGGCAGCAAAAGAAAGTGGCCCCGAAGCTACTCCCTGGGTAGACTTCACAGAAGCATTTTTAGACCGAAGCCGGGAGAAGGCATATCCGGTTCCACCTCCAGTTTTGTGAACCAGGGCACCATTTCGGATAGCAGTGAAAATTCCGTCCATGGAGTCTTCAATGGGCAGAACAAAACAGGCCGATAGTTGGCCCAACTCGGTACCGGCATTCATCAGACAAGGCGAATTTGGCAGAAAATCCATCTGATAAATAATTTTAAAAAAATTCTCCCGCAACTCAGAATACCACTCTTGATCCTTGTCCACAAAAGCGACCGCGTCTGCAACCCTTCTGCATAATTTCTCCCAGGTTTCTATCGGTTCTCCATTAGCATCTTTCAGATAATATCGTCTTGCCAACACAGTTTCCGCCGTCTTGGTCAATACCTGTTTAGTCAAATCAGGTGTCATGAGTTCCCTCTGCTTTCGAATAGATGAATAACGTATTTTGAAATGAGCTGATAATCCCCCTACAGTAATCAGCGGTCATAGGCATCATGCAGAACGCATGAAAGTTGACAGTCTTATACACCACATTTATGGTATACTCAAGAAGAAAAGCACAACATATGGTACAAAAGCACTTTTTTTCAAAATTAATGGAACTAAGGGACGATAGAGCCGATTTTCATCAAAGAGCACTTATATAATGCAAAAAACGATGGATTTGGATCAAGGAAAAAACAGAATATCCATCCGAAATCAGATGCAATGGGATGTTATGAAAACCATTTGGCTCCAGCCATCGGAAGACAGCTGTTCATATGGAAATTCTGTCCCATCTCAACAGATGGGCTATAACTAGACCTACAAGGAAACCTACTGCAAGATTGGAAGCCAGGGTAATGGCCAAAATAAGCAATGCGACAAAAAGCTCTTTTCTTTCTTTGAGATCAGCAATGGTCAAGGTCAACTGAGCACCAGCAAAAATCAATAATACACCAAGGATTGCCATTGGCAGCAGATAAAAAATCTCGACAATACGCTCACCGAGCAAAAGGACAAGAACAACAAAGATAAGCCCGATGATCACGTTTGAGCCAGCTGTTCTTGCCCCAAAACGATAGTGGGCGGCCAAGCCTCCTGCACCATGACAGAGCGGCATGCCTCCCAGCAGAAAACTACAGAAATTAGCACACGCCATACTGATACAGGCGGCACGATTGGTAACCTTCTTAGCTTTCTCACCAAAGTAGTTTTTTGATAAATCTGTATACGCCAGAGCGGCATTACCAATTGTCATCGGGATCTGGGGCAGGACAAGTGCAAACAGAGCAAAGGTAAAATCGGCTTTCTGGGGAAAGGCGATTGGCATCACTTTCGGCAGATGAAAACCGATGTCACTCAAAGCCAGATTTGGCCGTGCACCCAGAAGCACTCCAGCGATTATCCCTGCAATCACGATGACCAGACCGGCAGGGTATTTCTTACTTTTCAACAATAGAAGAACAATAAAAGCCCCTAGAATTCCGATAATCAAACCAACAGGAATCGGACCAATGTTCTGAACAGCAAGGTGCGGCTCGGCAATATTTTGTAGCTTTTGAAATTGTGAGTTTCCGATAATAAAACGGATACCGCTTACAATCAGCATGATACCGGTAGCCAGCTGAACCCCTCTGACGACGGCAACAGGGGTCAGTTTTTTTACCGCTTCAATAAGTCCGGTTACGCCGATAACAAGCAGAAGGATACTCATCAGCAAAGAGGAAGAAAGAATCTGAGGAGCACTCATCGATGTGGCAATGGCATATCCACCAATCACCTTCATTGGCTGAACCGGTACCGTTACACCAAAATAGGAACCGGAGATAATATAAAAAAATCCGACAGTGATAAAGAGACCAATAGGATCCATCCCATTAATCAGAATCATTCCAATACCGATAGGCAATAGGGTTCCAAGATCCCCTAAAGAACCGGCCAGTTCCATACGATTATATTTGAATCGAGCAGACACTCTCTGTCCCTTTCCTCAACCAGTCAGCTTTATGATAAAATGACGTTATTGACCACCGTCCCAATCCCGGTTATCTCATAATGGTCCTAAGATCTATCTCTGGCATATTCTCTGACTAGCGATAGTCACCAGGCATAAGCAGCAAATACTGTGCGTTTCCGGAGTTAAAATTGCCAATAGCCTTTCTAATATGGGGAATACGAGGCTGAACATAGTTTTGCCTTTTCGCCTCAATAAATGCGGTAGGCCTTAAGCTATGCATCCAGCTGTTGATCTGCTCATTGGTGATCGGATCATTGGCTTTGACCGGAGCAAGAGCAACCCGTGCTTTCCAAATTCCGGGAAAAACATTTGCCATTATATAATAATTCCTGCCCGCCTGCAGGGTCGCCTTCACATAGGACCAGTTCTCAGCTCGTGCCATAAAGAGGTGTTCACCAGGAGTTGTCAAATATTGGATATAAGCCCCGGCCGATAAAACACCGACAAGATTCTCACGATCCCATATGCCAAATTGAATGGCTCCTCCAAACATGGACGGTCGAATAAAAGTAACCATGGCATGCCGGCTGTCCGGAGGTCCCAAAGGTTGTACCTGCACCATATGCTGACTGGCACAGCCTGAAAACAATATAATACTTATGAACAGCAGTAACAGTTTCAAGCCGACTCTATTTCTCGCCAATCGTTGGATCATCACTCTCTCCTCTTTTTGAAATACTCTCAAATCCTATAAACCTATCTACTAGATACCATATTTTTGCTCTCTGAGAACATGTCTGCTTAGACTTATTCTCCCAGTTTTTCTTCAACTTTTAGGTTTATCACCAGCAGCCGGTTTTTCCAATTTCACTGCAAAATACATCAGTACAGGAGTAACAAAGATGGTGAAAAACATAGACAAACCGAGTCCTCCTGTGATAACCGAGCCCAATCCCCGATAAAACTCTGAACCGGGACCAGGAACAAGAACCAGTGGCATCATGCCGAAAATTGATGTCATTGAACTCATGAATATGGGCCGTAGCCTGCTACGTGTTGCCTCTAAAACAGAATTTTTATGATCCATTCCATTGTAGCGATAATTGTTTAATGTCTGGTAAACAATCAAAATAGCATTATTAACCACAATACCAATTAAGATGATAAAGCCCAGCATGGTCAAAATATCCAGAGGCTGTGGAGCAACAAAAAGGTTGGTCAATTTGAGCCCGACAAAACCGCCGGCAGCCGCCATGGGAACAGTAAACATAATGACCAACGGGTAGATAAAGTTGCCAAAGAGTGCGCTCATCAGCAGATAAACGATGGCCAGGGCAAAGAGAAGGTTCCATTTCATCGAACCTACCGTCTCGGCCAGTTTATCCGCTTGACCGGCCAGTTTGACTTCCGCGCCTTTAAACATCCCTTTTTCACGCATTCCTTTCAAGATTCCAACCTCAAGAAATTCTACTGCCTCTTCAAGAGTCATAGACACTGGTGGCGTCACCTGAAGAGTAATGGTTCGTTTACCATCAACATGCCTGACCTTGGTTATTGAGGTGGTGTGATTCAGTTTTGACAGCTCAGAAATCGGCACAAGTCCAGCTTTGGGAGTAGCAACCTGTGTCATATGCAGCGCTTCAGGGGAACTGATCTTTTCATCATGGGATTTAAGAATCAGATCAATCGATTTTTTCCCTTCCTCGGTATATTCACTGATCTTTCGACCATCCAGCAGGACATCGGCGGCAAAACCAAAATTCGAGCTGTTCATGCCAACAGAGGCCAGGGCACTTCGATCTGGGATCAATTGCGCTTCGGGGAAAAGCACTTCAATTGACGGTACCGGACGAACCTGGGCACCTTTCATGTTCTTCCTCAGGGTTCCAAACAGCATGCCGCCGATTCCGGCAAGCGTTTCGATATTGTCACCGCTGATATCAATATCGATGCTTCGCCCTTTGCCGATCCCCTGTTCAAAGACACCCCGCTGCAGGCTCAGACCAAATATTCCGGGGAAACTGTTCACCACAGGCAGCATAAACGGTATATATTCAGCTGCACGCTGCTTAACCTTCGAGACCATACCCTGGATAATAAAATCACCGCTGGCAACAAAAAATGTTCGTTCAATGGGTGGGATACCTTTCACCTCTTTTTCTTCATAGTGCGGTTTCATATAGCTATAGAGTCCATAACCAACACTCTTCATCTCCTTTTCAGAAAGGCCCGGTGGTGGAATAAGAATATTGAGAACAAGATTCTGATTGCCCTGGGGGAGATACTCCATTTTAGGAAAAAGAAGATAAATAGAGGCAATCGACGTCACAGCCATTACAGCGATGATGATGAACTGGTTCAGACTTCTTTTCAACCCCCACTGAAGCACCCCCATGAACAGTGAACTTACAAATCGTCCCAGACTTACCAGCAAACCGGTATGGCGTCGGGTTCGATCTTTCCGATCTTTTCCTTCATGCCCTTTTCTCCGGGAACTAAAACTCATCAACTGGGTCCAGAGCATGGGGATAACTGAAATAGAGACAAAAAGTGAAAAAGAGATGGCGGCGGTAACTGCAATAGCAATATCCTTAAAAAGCTGGCCGGCCTCGGAATGTAGAAAAATAACCGGCAAAAAGACGGCAATAGTTGTCAGAGCTGAAGCAATCAGCGCTCCCCATACTTCCATGGCTCCATCATGGGCCGCCTGAAAGAATTTTTTCCCCATGTTTCGATGGCGATCAACGTTTTCCAGAACAACAATGGCACTGTCCAGCAACATACCAACCGCAAAGGAGATTCCGGCAAGAGAAATGGTATTTAGGCTTCGACCCATTGCGCTTAAGATGATAAAAGTCGATATGATACTGATGGGAATGGATAACGCCACTACAGCGGTTGAGGAAAGGGAGCGCAGGAAAAGAAGCAATACAATAACGGCGAGTACACCACCTATGGCAATGTTCTTTTTCACCAGTTGAATAGCGCCGTGGATATAATTTCTCTGATCGTAAAACCACTCAAGCCTGATGTTCTGTGCAGGCAGGACCTCTTCATTTAACTGTTTGACAACATCTTCAACCCGGTCGGTGGTCTCAACCACATTGGCCCCGGCATCGACTCTTATTCCATATATCAGGGCCTTTTTTATCCGCTCCTTATTGGCAACAATAATATTTACCCGGTGTTTCTCGTGTCCTTTCTCAACAATTGCCACATCTTCGAGCCGAACCGTCCGGGTTCCGTCATGGAAGAGAATCATCTCCTTGAGCTGCTGGACCGATGTGAATCGGGCTGTGGTCCGGACCCGATAGGTGCGACGATCGATATCCACCGTTCCGGCAGCGGTGTCCCTGTTTTCTGCCTGAATAACTGCGGCAACCTGATCAATCGTCAGGCCATGGGCCGCCAACCGTTCGGGAAAGAGCTTGATATGCATCTGATCTTTGGTTCCGCCCGGTATGAAGATCGAGGCTACTCCTGTGACCCGTTCTAACTGCTCTTTAATATTATTGTCCAGATAAGTCCTGTAGGTATCGATATCACGCTTGTTATCTTCATTGGTGACAAAACCCATCCAGATAACAGGTGATGCATTGGCCCCGGCTGAGGCAACAACCGGTTTAAGAACATTCTCCGGGTATCTGTCCACCTGGCTCAGTTTATTGGAAACCTCAAGCAGGGCCTTGTTCATATCGGTGCCCACCTTAAACTTCAAGGTGATCTCTGCTCGATTGTCTGAAGCAGTCGATTCGTAGGCTACCAGATCCGGAGTCGATTTAAGCTGTTCTTCCTGTTTATCAATGATGTCCCGTTCCACCTCGCTGGGTGTGGCACCCGGCCAGATTGTTCTCACACTGATCTCAGGCTGGACAACATTGGGCGTCAACTTATAGGGGAGCTGGTACAGGGCAACAAAACCGAACATCAGAATGAGCACTACCCCAACAGCAACACCGATGGGTCTTTTTATGGAAAGGTCGATAACATTCATTTCTTTATCCCTTTTTCCATGATTGGCATGTTGGGAAAGATTCGTTCATTTCCCTTCACAACCACCCGCAATTTCTCGGCAACTCCTTTTCCGCTGATCGCTGCCCGACCGTTTGAAAACCCGATAACCGTAACTGGAATCATGGTGGCTTTACCATCGATAGCCGCAAAAACAACATTTCGGCCAAACCGTTTAATCACTGCATCGCGCGGTACCATCAGGCTTTGTTGTTCTTTGAGTGTCGGAACCTTCACGTCCACGCGCATCCCTTCGATAAATCCAAGATCCTTTGGAACATTCATTTCCACTGGAAAGGTTCGGGTTTGGGCATCGGCTGCCGGAATGGCCGTTTTCAGGCTCACAGTAATTTCACGCCCTTCCACACTAGCCTGAAATTCTTTTGTTGCACGCAAAATATCGATGAGTCGTGCAGGTATATTGAGCCTGGCTTCAATAGTGTCAGTGGCCACAAGGGTACCGATGGTACTCCCCTTCCCAACCCATTCTCCAACTTCGACATTTCTCTTGGTTATTGTACCGTCAAAAGGCGCTTTTATACGTGTCTTGCCAAGCTGTATAATGAGTGTTCTCATTTCACTCTCAGCCGCTTTTAATCTTGCACGAAGCTGGACAGTTAAATAGTAGTCCCGGTCATATTTTGATCGGGATATGGATTTTTTTTCAAAGAGTTTTTTAGCCCTGCTCAAGTCCCGCTCCTGTCGGGTCAGCTCAGCCTCAAGCGCCTCAAAAGCAGATGATTTAGCAGCAATGTTTGACTGCAGAACCTCAGAGTCAAGTGTTGCCACAGCATCTCCCTTTTTTACGACCTGTCCCTCTTTAAAACTCAGCTCTTTAACAACACCTTCCATTTCAGAGGCCAGTTCCGATTGTCTGTCATAGTAAAGCGTACCTATATAGGTCTGTAATGGATTAACAACACCCATGACCACAGGCGCAGTCACAACCAATGATGGTCGCTGCTGCGATTCTTTCTTCGCCCCCATGAGGAATGGAGCTATAATCAGTAAAATCAATGCAATGGCGTGTTTCATTCTTTTTCCTTTTTTAACCTTTCTGTTTTACCTGAATCCGTGAGTTTTTGTTGTGTCTCGTCTCAGTTCAGGTATCAGTCTCATACATGAATTTCACATTCTATCAAAATTGTCTCAGCAAAAACAATTATCTTTGTCAAAGATACCGGTTTTTTGGAAACTGCTTTCTTCTAACTGGAAATAATCACCTTATTTCCTTGGGCGGTTTATGATCAAGGGGTAAGATCGATACCGGTTTTCTCCTTTCTTTGAGTTGCCTGGTAAAGCTCTTTTGTATCTTTGTCAGCTGTATTGGATTGTTAACAAGAGAACACACCGTTCCTGCTAGAACACGGGCGGCTGTTATCATGGCCCGTTCTCCTATAGACGAGCCGGTTGAGGCAACAACACCCCAGCTGTGCATCGGTATTTTTTTTGGGACAGCAGCTACATAGATCCCCGCGGTTGGAACTCTCCAGCTCACATTGCCCACATCGCTTGAAGCACGGCCACGGTAAGGAAATTCAGGTAAATCATCAAGGGTTTCCGCCAGAGCCCTAGTTGAGGTAATCCCATAACTCTTCTGCAGATGTTGACCAAATAATTTATCCTCTGCCGTAAAATGAGGTGATCCCACCCGCTTGAACTGGTCGTACAGCAACTCGCTTAGCGGTCGGTTCACCAATATGGGAAATACATTTGTAACTGGATCAGGGACAAGATCAGTACCGGCCATTATAGCGGCGCCATTCGCCACTTCAACAATCCGTTTATATACATACTTTGTATACTCCTGATCATCGGCTCGAATATAATACCACACCTCAGTATTGGACGGCACCACATTTGGCTGGGCACCTCCCGAAGTGATCACATAATGAATACGAACATCCTGGCGTAGATGCTCCCGCAGGTAATTTACCCCTATATTCATCAGCTGAACCGCGTCTAAAGCAGATCGTCCTGACTCGGGATTAACGCTTGCATGGGCCGCTTTGCCGATAAAGCGAAATTTAACGGAAATCGCAGCCTTACTGCTTCCAAACATGACACCATTAGATTGTGACACATGCCAATGGAGAGCTACATCAATATCATCAAACAATCCTGCTCGAGCCATAAACACTTTACCGATCATGGTCTCCTCGGCTGGTGTTCCATACAGTTTGACAGTTCCCTGCTTACCGGAATCTTTTATCGCCTGGTAGGCAGCCACAGCAGCGCCAACACTCCCTACACCATAAACAGAGTGACCACAGCCATGCCCTATATCGTTTTTTGAACCTGTCAGTGCTCCCTCCCGGATCTTACGAACGGGAACAGCAGCCTGACTGAGTCCCGGCAGGGCATCGTACTCAGCAAAAATCCCAATAAGAGGCTGACCGGAACCGGCAGTGGCAACAAACGCTGTTGGCAAACCGGCCACACCAACCTTTACAGAAAAACCATTTTTCGTAAGAAAATTGCTTAAAACATCAACCGCATGGGCTTCCTGCAAGCCGACTTCCGGCTGACTCCATATCGATCGGTTCATGGCTTTCAATTCATCACCATATTTATCAATCAACCGATCAGTCAGTCCCTTAATGTTCGATTGCCCTCCATAACTGGTGACACAGAATCCTGCCGTCACCAACAGCGACAACCAGGCCAATATAATCTTTTTCCAAGTTCGATTAACGCTCATGCAATAATGTTTCTTTTCATGCCCTATTGATTGACAGAGAACCTTTTAGCTTTTACAATCTTTGTAAGTAGTATTTGTAAGTAGTATATGAAAAAGATGCGAGATTTATTTGTAATACCAGGCATATATTTCTGAGAATAGCAAAATAAATGATCATCACCATTTCAAGGTGCCATTCGGGAAAAATGAGAAACTTCTACTTAACCCTTTTCCACCTGTCTGTTGATACCTATGACGCTGTCAGGGGCTTATTGCTTCTTCTTGTTCGAAAAAAACATCATACAAAAGTGTTCTGTATCGGGGTCAACAAGACAGGCACAACATCGCTGAACAAGGCACTTGGCATCCTCGGTTATCGAAATATCCACTGGCCTATTCACGGCAATTCCGAACAAAACAGGCTCCTTGACTATATTCGCTCCAGTTATTTCGATGCCTATTCAGATTACCCAATTCCCAAGCATTATCGGGAAATAGATAAGGCTTTTCCCAACTCCAAGTTCATTTTAACCATTCGGGACATCCCTTCCTGGCAAAAAAGCGCAGTCAAGTATTTCAGAGATACACCATGGGAATTAGAGGGAGAAGCCGGCCTAAAACGTAAAACAGACTACGTAATCCATCATAACAGCAGTGTTCAAAACTACTTTAAAGACCGTCCTGATGATTTACTCGTAATGAATATTTTCAAGGGAGATGACTTCAATAAGCTTTGCCCCTTTCTTAACAAACCGGTCCCGAAACAGTCTTTTCCCCACACAAACAAAGGTTCCCGTTCCGCCATCCTCTTGTGTAAAAAAGCGTATAAACTGCTGGTATCCCAAAACTCAAGATAAAAGCATGAGTCGATGGTCACTGGACCAGATATTTTTTTAAAAAAGATCCCGGTGTTTAGGCTGATATTCATTTCACACTGCACTCAACAAAAACCATAACCAGCATGAATGGTGATAAACCGTCCTCAATACCTGGGAAAAACCACTAAGAAGGACTGGTTTTCATGATCTAGTTATCAAGCGGTGCCATATAACTATTGTTTAATTAAAAACTAGCTGGACCTTTATATAAAGGTTCACTCTGAAGCCGCCTGTACGAAGAAATTGGTATTGTCATTTCTTCATCTCATCCACCAATAGCCACTGATTGTACTTGTATATCACATTGACTCATGGAAGGAGGCGTTTTAGAAGCGGCCCTATGGTTAAGCCCTGACCTAAAATGGAAAACACAACAATAACATAGGTAACCGCCAGAATGAGATCCCGAATCTCGGATGGAGGAAGTGAAAGAGCCAGTGCCACTGAAATTCCTCCCCGCAGGCCACCCCAGGTGAGTACTTTAATAACATGGGGAGTAAAGGTTCGAAGTCGGAAGAGCTTGAGTAGATTTACAGGAATAGAAACACTTATCATACGGGAAGCCAGCACGAGAGGAATGGCGATACAGCCTAACAACAACTGATTCCAGTTCATACTGATAACTATGATCTCAAGTCCGATAAGTAAAAAAAGAACAGCGTTTAAGATTTCATCGATCAGCTCCCAGAAAGAATCGAGCCGTTTCTGGGTCTCTTCCGACATGGCAAAACTTCGGCCATGGTTACCAATGAGCAATCCGGCTACTACAATGGCGATGGGAGCAGAAAAGTGAAGATGTTCGGCCATGGCGTAACCGCCTGTTACCAAGGCCAGGGTCAACAAGATTTCAACCTGGTAATTATCAACCTGTTTGAGCAACCAGTTGGTGACAACTCCGGTACAAAAACCAAAAATTACTCCTCCAACCGCTTCCTGAATAAAAAGCAGACTGATATCTCCGGCACTGAGATCATTTCCTCCTGTCGCCATCTGCAAGAGAACGAGAAATACGACCACACCAATACCATCGTTAAACAACGATTCACCGACAATCTTGGTCTCAAGGCTCTCGGGTACGCCGAGACTTTTTAAAACACCCATGACGGCAATAGGATCAGTGGGTGATATCAGAGAGCCAAAAAGAAGGGCATAAATAAAGGGTAGCTCAAAACCAAAGAGTGATGCGACACCCCAAAACAACACAGCCACCAGAAAAGTGGACGTCAGCACACCCACTGTTGCCAGCGCACCAATTACCCGATACTGATTTCTCAGACTGGAAAGATCGACATGCATGGCACCGGCAAAAAGTAGAAAACTGAGCATTCCGTGCAGCAGAGTTTCATTGAAATCGATAGAGCTTAGCAGTTCCTTCGCATGAAGATTAACCTCGGGCAACAACTGATCTGCTGCGATTAAACCTAGAGAAAAAACCAGGCCTATCAGCATCAGCCCAATGGCATTGGGCAGCTTTATCAATTTATAATTAATAAAGCTGAACAGCGCAGACAGAGTCAACAGTGTCGCTATGATTTCAAAGAGTCCCATGAGTTTTTTGAAAATGTGAAAGGTTACAAAAGATCAGCCAAATATATCGAACAACCATAATAATATGTGATTACAAATGATTCCAGCCTGAAAGTTATAAGAGATATTGTCAATATGGCTGGCATATTTCAATGATCACTGAGTATGGCTTAAATGTGCACCAAGGTAAAGTAATGTTTGAAAATGTGTACTTACATCCGTAAAGGAGTAATCCTTGACCGAAGGCTGGCCTAGCCGGAAAAATTGACAACACCTCTGTCAGGCTGAGCTTTCTGGGTAACAAGATAATAATAATTTGAAAGGTTGAATCAAATCCGTTTAAAACAGTCTCTGTGTATATCCGTACCCATCGACTCTGTTTATGACTACTACGACTCATTAAATCGGCATATATTGACGAAACAGCATTTGGTTACCGATTGTAAATCAACCGGCCCAATTTCTATCTCCAGACCGCGTTTTCCTGCGCTGACAAATATTGTCTCGAAATTGGTAGCCGAATGGTCGATATAGGTCTTTAATTTTCTCTTTTGACCAACTGGGCTCACTCCACCCAGAATATAACCGGTAGAACGCTCAACATCTTTTTTATCAACTAAACAAACCTTTTTTACTCCGACGACCCGGGCAAATCGTTTCAGATCAAGCTGATGCGATACCGGCAAAACCGTCACAGCCAGCTCAGCTTTGTCCAACGAAACAACGAGCGTTTTAAACACACGGTCAAACGAAATATCCAACTGAGTCGCCGCCTCCTCACCATACGATTGCACCTGGGAGTCATGTTCATACTTATGAATATGAAACGAAACTTTGGCTCTCTTTAATTCGCGTACGGCCGGTGTCATGCTCATTTTCCTTTTTACAGCCATTCTTAAAACAACAGATACTCCAAGATCGGTTTTTATATAAACTCAAATCATCTATTGTTATACTTGGGCTTTCTTTTATGTAAAAAAGCCTCTGTTCCCTCCCTGAAATCCTCAGTTGAGGCAGCCAGGCCAAACAGGTCAGCCCCGATCCGAACCGACTCTTCAACGGAACAGTCAAGACCACGATGAATGGCTTCCCAGCTCAGATTAACAGCCTGGGGTGAGTTCTCAAGAACCTCTTCCATTAGCCTCTCTACCTCGTTTTCAAGTTCTCCAGGCGAGGCCATCCGGTGAATCAAGCCAATCCGTAATGCCTCCTCAGCATCTATCATTCGCCCTGTCAGCAGCATTTCAACTGCCCGGCTCTTTCCTATTAAACGCGGCAGTCGAGTTGTACCGCCAAACCCGGCAAGCGCTCCAATTTTCACTTCCGGCTGACCAAGTTTAGCTGTTGTAGCAGCAACTCGCAGCATACAGGCCTCAGCCAGTTCAAGACCACCACCTAAAGCAAAACCGTTTATACGGGCAACTGTTACTTTCCCCATGTTTTCCAACAGGTTTGTCACCGATAAGGCAAGATGAGCCAGCTCTCGAACCTGCATGGGTTCTGCCCGGTTTAGAAACTCAATATCGGCTCCTGCACAAAAAGCTTTATCACCAGCCCCTGTCAGACAGACTGCTAAAATATCGGGATCATGTTGATGTTTTTCCAGCTCATTTTTCATTTCAACGAGCAATGCTCTGTTAAGAGAATTGAGAACGTCAGGACGATTTATGGTCAAATATACAATCTTTCCCTTTTTGCGGGAGATCAGCAATTGTTCCTCTTTCATCTTCATTTCCTCCGGCAGTTAACTACCAATTCACTCCTGTCTTCTTCAAGCCAGAAGGTTGTTGAGCTATCCAAACAGATATTGACAAGAACACCATCTACTCTTCTGAGAGAGAAGAAAAATTCCACACTGTACTCAAACCTAATACCATTCCCTGCCAAGAAAACCGACCTTTTTTGTACTCTGAAAATGTGTACTGTGTGAATGGAATCATCCTGGTAAGACCAAGTAGAGATTCGTGCCTTTGTTTTCGCATATCCAAATCGTGCAATAAAAATCGATAATAAAATAGAGCTTAAACTCTTCTATCTCAATTACCATTTAAAAAAATAGTTGCCGTTATTTTAATAGGTCATACATTCTTTCACCTTCAACAACCTTTCTTTTGGAAAAGTCATCCGGGAAAGAATTTGACTTCCCTCTGCCAATTTCATACTATGAGGATACTGGTTAGACCAGAAGCAATTAGTGGGAATAGTGTTACACAGCACCTGGTCGTTATTTCTTTTCCTGTGTTGCTGTGATCTCAAGAATAGTTTCTATCTTTATCTCATTTTTTTCTACAGGTGTGATTCATGATACTGGCACAACTCTCTATCTATCCCCTTGGGGAAGGGAGCAGTCTCGGCAGATTTGTTCGAGAAGGCATAAAAATTATCAAGGAATCCGGCTACACATATAAGGTTGGAGCAATGTCAACTGCTGTTGAAGTAGCTGAATTACAAGAGCTTTTCGACTTAGTAGCAAAGATACGTCAGGCTCAGCTAGACAAAGGAGCAAAGAGACTGGTTATTGAAATGAAAGTCGATGATCGGCATGACAAGAATGCTACATTGAAGAGTAAAACAGATTCTGCATTGGCCAAGTCAAACTAAACTGCACTCTTTTACCTTTTGTCGAATGTTAATCCACTCTTGTAAAGAACTCTTGGTGTCACAAGGCTATCAATGACCCAAAAAGAGAAAGTAACCATGTTATTTGATGAGTGGCCCGAGCAATACGACCAGTGGTTTAACACTCCCATAGGTCAATTGGTCAAACGATATGAATCCGAGCTGGTACTTGACATGCTTGCTCCGCTACCAGGAGAACATATCCTGGATGTTGGCTGCGGAACCGGAATTTTTACAGAGGATATGTTTACCACTGAAGCGGAGATAGTCGGACTTGACATTTCGCTTCCTATGCTTCAGCGGGCAAAAAGAAAATTAATAAACAGATCTTTTACTGCTGTTATTGGGGATATAGTCGATCTGCCCTTTTCTGATGAAACCTTTAACAAGGTCTGTTCAATAACAGCGCTTGAATTTGTAAAAGACGGTGGCAGGGCCGCTGCTGAGCTAAACCGGGTAACCAGGAAAAACGGAACCGTGGTGGTGGCCACTCTCAACAGTTTAAGCCCTTGGGCAAAAAAGAGAGAGGAAAGAGCACAAACGGAAAAGACTATTTTTGACCATGCAATTTTCAGATCCCCTGAAGATCTTGTGTCGATCATACCTGAAACACCGGTCATTCAAACAGCCATTCATTTTCAGCAAGATGATGCTCCGGGAAAGGCAGCGAAAATTGAAAGAGAAGGCTGCCAGCAAAAAAGAGAGACAGGGGCCTTTATTGCCGCCTGCTGGCGGAAACAGTAACAAACATCAACCTATATCGAGAACCACACTTCAACAGTAATTCACTATGGAAGAACATATTTTTCAAGCCATTGAGCGAAAGAAAGTTTCGCTACAGATTGTCGATCAGATCAAAGAGCTGATTACCAAAGGGAAACTGCAACCAGGAGATTTTCTGCCCCCTGAAAGAGAGCTGATGAAGGTATTTAATGTCAGTCGGCCGACCCTTAGAGAGGCACTGAACACCCTGTCGACAATGGGGTTTATCCAGATGTCTCAAAGGCAGAGAACCAGAGTCAAATCACTGATTCCCGGCAATTTCACAGAACCACTACAGAAGATGCTGAAAGAGGATGGAAAGACCGCCCTTGAGCTGATTGAGGCTCGCTCCATCATTGAGACCGGCAATGCACGGCTGGCAGCAAAAAGAGCAACAAAAAAAGATATCGCCAAACTGCACCAGTGCATCAACGATATCAAAAAAAGAAAGGGAAAATATCCGGGTCTAACCGATTCCGATGCCGACTTCCACAGTGCTATCGCCGAAGCAACCCACAACAGAATTCTCGTTCACCTGATGTATTCCATCTATCATCTGCTCGAAGAGAAAGTAGTCTTCTGCTATTATACTGAACATACGGAGACGATTTTCTCACAGCACCTGGATATTGTGGATGCTATCAGCAACAAGGATGAGCAGCGGGCTGGAGAGGCGATGGAAACACACCTCTCCTTTATCAAGCAACTGTTGCTTGATAAGCTCAACAGCGACAATAAGATTGAACCGTATTAGACCTTAGGTACCCTTGCAAGCGCAAGGGTTCCGGTGCGAACAATTTTCTCAATACCGATGGGAGCAAGGATATCAACAACAGCTTGAATTTTTGACTGCGGGCCGGTCAATTCTACTGTATACGATTTTCTGCCAACATCGACCACTTTGCCGCGGAAAATATCGATTACACGAAGAACTTCAGCCCGGGTCTGAGAATCAGCCCTGACTTTTATGAGAACCAGCTCTCTCTCTACATATTCCTTGCCCTGAATATCAGTCACTCGAATGACATCAATCAGCTTATGCAGCTGTTTGGTGATTTGCTCAACAATGGCATCATCACCTCTTGTAACAAGAGTCAGGCATGATATGCCTTCATCGAGTGTTTCTGAAACGCAAAGGCTCTCTATATTAAATCCCCGCCCACTGAACAAACCGGTTACCCGGGAAAGGACTCCGGGTTTATTCTGCAGTAAAACGGATAAGGTATGTTTCATCCTGTAAATCCAATTATATTCTAAATGATGTTCGGTTGGAGCACCCGTGGAACCAGCACTCCTCAAGATAAAACTGCCGGGTCAATTTATTTATTGACCCGGCAGTGTGGTTGTTTACAACAGCTCTATACAAGTAACATTTCAGTGGTTGCCGCACCTGCGGGAACCATTGGGAAGACACACTCTTCCCTGGAAATAGCAAACTCCATGATTACAACACCATCGGTTTCAAGACCTTTTTTAAGGACCGATTCAACCTCGCTGCTCTTGGTCGCCCGTATTCCAGTGGCACCGTAAGCTTCAGCAACCTTAACAAAGTCCGGTGTAACTTCCATAACGGTTGCGGCATAACGTTTATCATAAAACAGTTCCTGCCACTGGCGAACCATACCGAGATAGTTGTTATTCAACAGAACAACCTTTACAGGACAGTTGTACTGCTTGGCAGTTGCAAGTTCCTGAATAACCATCTGCAATGAACCGTCACCGGCAATATCGATAACCGTTTTATTAGGAAATGCCATTTTTGCGCCAATAGCCGCAGGCAGACCGAATCCCATGGTGCCAAGACCACCAGAGCTGATAAGTTGTCTCGGACGTTGAAACTTATAAAACTGAGCAGTCCACATCTGATGCTGACCAACCTCAGTTGTTATAATTGCATCACCACCAGTCAACTCATTGAGTTTTTCAATGACATACTGAGGCTTAATTGTTTCCCCCTCATCCTTATAGCTCAACGGATGGGTATCATTCCATTCTTTAACCTCCGCAAGCCATGGCTCATGACTTTCGGCAACCTTCTTAACATCATTCTCATTCTCTGCAGCAAACCAGTTGTTCATTGCAGTGAGTGCATATTTACAATCGGCAACAATGGGAATGTCAACTGTGACATTTTTACTGATCGAAGTCGGATCAATATCAATATGGATGATCTCGGCATTTGGAGCAAAGGCGTCAACACGACCGGTAACCCGATCATCAAAACGTGCTCCCACAGAAATGAGCAGATCACTTCTATGTACCGCCATGTTGGAAACGTAGGTTCCGTGCATCCCCAGCATACCCATGGATAATTTATTATTACCGGGAAAACCGCCAAGCCCCATGAGAGTCATGGTGACAGGGATATTCAACTTATTTGCCAGTTCAGTCAATTCTTCATTGCTGTTGGAGTTGATAACCCCACCACCAACATAGAGGACCGGCCTTTTAGCCTTCATTATTTTCTTACAGGCTTTTGATATCTGGCCACTATGAGGCTCATAGGTGGGCTGATAGGTCTGCATCCGAATTGGTTTCTTCTCGGGATACTCAATCAATGTATTGAGCACATCCTTTGGCAGATCGATTAATACCGGTCCCGGACGTCCAGTCCTCGCAATGTGAAAAGCTTCTCGAATGGTGGGTACCAGATCTTTGGCATCAGTTACCAGATAGTTGTGTTTGGTGCATGGTCTCGTTATTCCGACAATATCAACTTCCTGGAAAGCATCGTTGCCAATAAGAGGAGTCGGAACCTGGCCGGTCAAGACAACCAGCGGAATAGAATCATAATATGCTGTAGCGATTCCAGTTACACCATTTGTCGCTCCAGGACCTGAAGTCAACAGGGCCACACCAACTTCTCCGGTTGCCCTGGCATAACCATCCGCTGAATGAACGGCACCCTGCTCATGTCGTGATAGATAATAATTGATGTCCTCGACATCAAATAACTCATCATTGACATCCATGATGGCACCACCTGGAAATCCGAAAATAGTGTTAACACCTTCTTCTATGAGACACTTAACAACGCCTTTGGCGCCTTTCATTTTTTCCATGAAACTATCCCTCGATCACTTATTGTTTTAATAAACGGGTAAATTATAAAAAGCTTCGTTCACAACAGGCAAGTTCATCAAACTCGACCTGAAGTCAATCATCGACTCATATAAACAATATTGTATTGTGTTAATCAATAAGAATTATTCTTAAATGATTTCTCCTTTCAGAAAACCTACAGCATACACTAAAGGTTAGCCCATGGCAAGGTTTCATCCAACGAACTCACCTAAAAAAGAGGTCCTTTTAAAGCCTGGAATAGTGCTAGTTGTGAAAAGTTGCAAAGGAAATATCGATGAGCATTTACCCGACCGCAACAGCTGATATCAACTCCACACAAAACTGTTAATCAGGGCTTTTGCTGATCCCCATACTGTCCATAGCTGATCTTGTCATACTGAAGAGACGAGCTACTATGTCCACTTTTCAATTCAGCCGGATAGCCTATACCAATGATCGACTCAACCACCATACCATCTTTTAAGCCGATACACCCCGCAACATACTTCTCGGCACTCATTTCTTTGTCATGGTCCCGCAGCCGGATCTGAACCCAGCAACTACCAAGGCCCAGGTCAGTCGCCTGCAGATGGATCAGAATAGAAGCAATAGATGCATCCTCTACCCAGACGTCTGACTTTTGAGGATCGGCGACAACAACAATAGCAAGTGACGAATTTTTTAAAAATTTGGATCCATGGGTTTTAGCAAGAGACAGATCCGCAATCGTTGCTGGATCTGTAATAACTACAAACTCCCATGGATCAAAACCCCTTGACGAGGGTGAACGAAGTGCTGCCTCGATCAGCAGATCCACTTTTTCTTCTTCAACCCGACGATCTTCAAATCTGCGAATGCTTCTTCTTTTTCTTAATAGATCAATAAACATATTATTTCTTCCGTTTTTTAAATAAACAGGAACCTTTTGCAAACAATCATTTTGCTCTCTTTTTCCTTTGTTTATCTTCTAAATATCAACTTGACGATAACGACCAATGGACAGCTATTCTTTTAACTTGAACGGGTCATCCTGTTGAGATGCTGATTGCCAACAGTTCTCAGCCGAGTAAAAAGAAGGGTCTTCAGGTTTATATATCACAAAACACATTCAACCGAGCTTTTAAAGCTGCAAGAACCGTCAGGTTATAAATATTATCCACTTTGGCACCACGCTCTAGAACATGAGCTGACTTATCCAAACCGACAAGAATTGGACCAATCGCGTCAACCTCCCCCAACTGCATGAACAGTTTGTAGGCGATATTAGCTGAGTTCAGTTCTGGAAAAATAATGATATTCGGTTCACCTTCAAGCTTTGAAAACGGGAAAATATCGTCTCTGAGTTCTGTGTTGAATGCCATATTTGCCTGCATTTCACCCTCGACTTCAAGTTCAGGCGCCATTTTTTTAACAAGCTTTGTTGCTTTAGCGACCTTAAGGGCGCTCTTGCTGGTTGAATAACCGAAATTGGAATAGGACAACATGGCAACTTTTGGTTTGATATCAAATTGTTTCACGAAATCCGCAACTGATATGGCAATTTCAGCCAACTGTTTTTCGTCAGGATTAATATTCACAGTCGTATCGGCAAAGAAGAGCAATCTGTTTTTAAACACCATCATAAATACAGAGGCTACCGTTTGTTTTTTTCCGGTTTTTTTAAATTCACAGGAATCGATACATGAGAGGACAATACGAATAGCTGAAGGATATGGTTCGGTCTGACCGTACACCATACAATCAACCTCCCCGCTGTTGAGCATCATTGAACCAAAATAACCTGTATTCTCTTTCAGGAGTTTTTTGGCATGATCTTTGGTTATCCCTCTTCGCTGCCTCTTTTTATAAAATACCGAGGTATATTGCTCAATTCTTTCCGGTTCAGTTTCCGGGTCAACAATTTCAACACTATCCTTTTCCGCACCGTATTTTAGCAACAGATTCTCAATATCCTCTTTTTTCCCAAGCAGAACAGGAGTAGCAAGTTTTTCTTCCATAACCCGAATTGCCGCCCGGACTATATGTTTATTATTGCCTTCCGGATACACCACTCGAACAGGGTCCTGCTGGACCCGGTTGGTAATATGACGAAGGATAGATTTTGACATGCCCAAGGTCGATTCAAGATGTTCGGTGTACTGCTTCAGATCTTCAATGGGCTTTCTGGCAACTCCACTGTCCATGGCTGCTTTTGCTACAGCTGGAGAAATACGCAATAGAGCCCGTGGGTCAAATGGGGTGGGTATCAGATATTCCGGCCCAAACTCAAAACGCTCAACGCCATAGGCCCGAAGGACCTGCTCGGGGGCCTCCTCTTTGGCCAGTGCGGCAATAGCTCGAACGGCCGCAACCTTCATCTCAGTATTTATTGCCCTGGCCCGAACATCCAGTGCTCCCCGAAAGAGAAACGGAAAACAGAGTACATTATTTACCTGGTTGGGATAATCACTGCGGCCGGTAGCCATAATACAGTCAGGTTTTGCCTCCAGGGCATCGGGATAGGAGATTTCCGGTTCAGGGTTGGCCAAAGATAAACAACCGACCCCAGAGGGGCCGGTATTGATTAACCCCTGAAAGGG
>CAZMFP010000032.1:0-43755 GCA_964565605.1 uncultured Desulfocapsaceae bacterium
TCTAATCCACGTTGACAAGGTAGGCAGGTCTCTTTCTGGCAAACATTATGTCTAGGGTGGAGTCGTTGCTGATGTGTAATAGTAAGTAATTGGTAAATTTCCCCTCATGATTTGACAACAATTATCCAAGTGTTTATTTGTCTGATAGTTTGGCTAAACAGATGGTTAACTATAAGAATTTATAACTAAAAATAGAATCAGAGGGGCAGGTATGAATTACGATGAACCTATTGAAATTGCGAAGAACATTTATTGGGTTGGTTATCGAAGTGACCTGAATTTTGACATGAATGTATTTCTCCGAGTGTTTGAGGGAAATGGTCGAAAGATGAATATGCTGATTGATCCTGGCCCTCATACGGATTTTGAAGTTATTGCTTCCAAGGTTGAAAAAATAATTGGACCTAATGGGAAATTACATCTGGCCTTCATCAATCATCAGGATCCGGATGTATGCATAAACACCCGATTTTTCCAAAGGCATTACCCTAATATGCAGGTGGTCACCAGTGAAGACACCTGGCGATTGATACGTTTTTATGGGTTGGATACAAACAGATTTACTCCCGTTGAAAAGTTCAAAGGAGGCCGTGTGAAAATGTCCACGGGGCATATGCTTCGTTTTATACCGACACCTTTCGCTCATTTTCGCGGGGCCTGCGCACTGTTCGATGAGGAGCATCAGATCCTTTTTTCCGGTGATCTGTTTGGCGGACTTTCTGAAACAAAAGAACTGTATGGTGTTGAAGGTGACTGGGCAGGGATCAAAATGTTTCATCAGATTTATATGCCGGTTAATAAAGCCTTGAAAAAGGCCATATCCAGTATCAGGGCATTGGCCCCCGGGATGAGGATGATTGCACCCCAGCATGGAAAAATTATTCAGCATGATCTCGTTCAATTCTACATGGAGAAATTGGAGAAATTAAAGGTTGGTCTGGATATTGAGACATCAGCGCTGACAAAAGAAAACTATATCAATGCGATTAATGAGATCCTGGAAAAAACTGAAAAGACAATTGACCCGACCTTGTCAAAAACAGTAATGCAGTCATTTGAGACAGATGGATCTTTTCCTGAAATCCTCACGATGAAAGACGGACGTGTGACAAATATTAAAATTGGCCTGGAAGATGCGGTGGATATTTTTTCATCACGGTTTTGCAACAGCCTGACAGCCGAGCAGAAGGTGAAAGCAAAACCGATTGTGATTAATAGCTTTGCTTCCTGGCAGATTGTCAGCAACAGTGAAAAATTTTGTAACCAGGTGAGCGGTGAGAAAGAACAGGTTGATTTATCAACATCTATAATTAATGACGTTAATAGCCGACTCAAAGAGATTTTTGGATAGATGTTACTTCTGGTTTGTAATGATGTATCCGCAGAGCATATAAGAAAAAGAAGTTATTGAAGCGATCTTAACTTCTTTTTCTTGTTGATGTCGCCAGTTGGTGGGCCAGGCGGACAGGTTCAGGCAGCCGGTATTTGATACAGCAGTCGAGCACCAGCTCTTCGGCCTGATCCAGGCCAATTTTATGACCGATACTGATATAGAGTGGTTTTACCTTGTTTCGAGTTCTCAAAACCGTGCCGATTTGCTCTTTTTTGTCAATAAGTGGAGTCCTGGCACCTTTTTGAAGACCAACGTCTAAGTGTTTGCCAACCAGCCGGGTCTTACCGCAACCAATTGAAGGTAAAGATGTGAGCAGGCCGAGATGAGAGGCAATGCCAAGTCTCCGCTGATGGGCGATTCCCTGACCGTCGCACAGAAGTAAATCAGGAACGTTTTTCAGCTTTCTTAAAGCGGTAAGGATAGCAGGAGCTTCCCTGAAAGAGAGAAGGCCGGGAATATAGGGGAAATGAAGCTTGGCTTTTCCAGTCTGTTCTTCAATAACCCGGTTTTCCTTCTTATCCCAGAGGACAATGGCCGCAAGACAGAACTTTTCATCTCGGCTGAAAGTGGCATCTACTCCGCATATGTATCGGCTGTTTTGCACCACACCTTTCCGAATTACCTGTGAGGCGAGTTTTCTCTGTACAGCAACAGCTTTGGACGGGCTGATTTTCCAGTTATGGAGTGTTCTTGGAATAAACATCAGATACAAGGATATGATTGACAGTTGTATGGTTGTGAATTACTGTTTTGCCTCAATTGGCTATACACCGACAAGTTTTAAAACATCCTGTGTCCCATCATTTTAGCGTTGACGGGATACTCATCCAATAGTTTTTTGTATGCAGGGTCACCTATCAAATTTGTTCAATCGGGTTGTTCTTCTATCGGTTGTTCTATTGCTTCAAGCCGGCTGCAGCATCATAGAGCCGGAGTATCCCGAAATCCCCAAATCAGTCGTACCGAATAGTTATTCAACACCGGGTTCCGGCGTTGATCTTTCAAAACCGTGGTGGCTCCAGTTAGAAAATACTGAACTTACCAGTCTGATTGAAAAAGGGCTGGCAAATAATTTTTCCATACAGGCAACCTGGGCACGGCTCAGGCAGGCTCAGGCTGCTGCTGTTAAGGCCGGGTCGGCAAAATATCCAACACTTACAGCCAATATGGGAGCATCTCATAGTCGCAGTGAGAGCACATCCAGCTCAAGTTCAAGTACCGATCTCTGGTCCCTGGGTCTGACAGCGGCCTATGAGGTGGATCTTTGGGGCAGGGT
This sequence comes from uncultured Desulfocapsaceae bacterium, assembly GCA_964565605.1. Taxonomy (GTDB): domain Bacteria; phylum Desulfobacterota; class Desulfobulbia; order Desulfobulbales; family Desulfocapsaceae; genus CAZLGM01. The sequence goes on from CAZMFP010000032.1 coordinate 2,670, forward strand.
AAAAGCCTTAGATCAACAGCAGAAGCTCAGTGCTGATGTCAGCCGAGAAGGTTTGTATACTGCACTCGTATCACTCTCAGCTCAGATTGCCAGAGCCTGGGTAGGTATTATCACTGTACAGGAACAACAGAAGCTTTTACGTGAGCAGTTGAATATCCAGCAGGAGCTTCTGGGGTTGCTCGAATATCGTCTCAGCCTGGCCCGGGTGACACTGCTTGATGTGTACCAGCAACGGCAATCGGTTCTTGCTCTTGAAAACAGCCTCATTCCCCTGGAGGCAAACGAAAGGATACTCTACCATCAATTGGCCATTCTTCTTGGTCAATCACCCGGTACAATCGGACGAGTTCAAACTCGTTTGTTGCCCCGGTTAGCATCAGTTGCCCAGGTAGGACTACCGGCCGATCTGCTGACAATGAGGCCGGATGTTCGCGCTTCCAGACTGCAGCTTGAGGCTGCCGCCTGGAGTGTTGTTCAAGCCAGGGCAGACAGATTCCCGAGATTGGATCTGTCCCTTTCACTGACCATGTCGGCAGCTCAGATTGGAGAGCTGATCGATAACTGGATCCTTAAACTGGGCGGAACTCTGCTTGCTCCTCTTTTTGACGGAAGTAAGAGAGAGCTGGAAGTTAAGCGTACCAGGGCTTTGGTGGATGAAAAACTTGCCGCCTTACGCAATCTACTTATAGTCGCTGTGGGAGAAGTTGAAGACGCTCTGGTTGAAGAAGAGCAATACCATCGAAGTGATGCAGGCCTGCAAAACAGGATAATGTTATCAGATAAAACACTTCAGGAAGCCACCTACCGTTATCTCAACGGCATCAGTGATTTTTTGCCAGTCTTGCAAGAGCAGTTGCAGTCTGTCAATCTCAGGATGGATTTGATTAAAACCAGATCAGAAATGATTAAGAGTCGAATTGATCTCTATAAAGCCCTTGGCGGATCCTGGATTCCGGAAATTGCCCGCCAGAGCAACACCGAACATTCATCGTAACAACAATGGACACCCAAAAACCAAATAAACTTGAAGTCTCCGGGGATATGCATGTTCCGAAACGAACTGTCGGGCAGCGGCTCGGAGCTGTTCTTCTCATTCTGGTTATCCTGGGAACAGGCTTTTTTCTTGCCAGATATCTTCTTACGACAAAACCTAAAGCGAAAAAGAAACGGCCTCCCAAGATACAGACTCTGGTCAAGGTTCAGTCGGTTCAGAGAAGTGATGTCAGGATAATAATTGAGGCTCTGGGCAGTGTTGTTCCTGCAAAACAGGTCGATCTCAAACCCCAGGTCGGCGGTACTGTTGTCTCGATGAATCCAAATCTGCAGCCCGGCGGTCTGGTGCAGGCAGGAGAAAATCTACTCGTTCTTGATGATCGTGATTATCGTCTGGCACTGGCTGCGGCCAAGGCCGGCTTTAAAAAGGCCGAAATGGACCTGAAGCTGGAAGAGGGTAACCAGGCAGTGGCTAAACGTGAATACCAGCTTGTTCAGAAAATGGCTCCTTCCGCGCCACCTCCGGCCCATAAAGAGTTGGCTCTGCGAGGTCCACAGCTTGAAAAAGTTCGAGCGGCACTCGAGGTTGCTGGAGTGAACCTGAAAAAGGCACAGCTTGATCTTGACCGGACTGTGATCAAAGCTCCGTTCAATGCGGTTGTGGTCAACATAAATGGTGAGATTGGAGCACTGCTCTCTCCACAGTCGACGGTTGTTCAGCTTGTGGGCACCGATTCGTTCTGGGTTGAGTTGAGCCTACCGCAGAACAGTCTGCGCTGGTTGGATCTCGGTTCTACAGGCAACGCTTCTGTGGGACCAACCCTGAAGCTTTTTACAGAGAGTGGCCAACATTCAGGCCGGATAATCAGGCTGCTTTCAGGCCTGGAACCCAATGGTCTCCAAGCCCGTCTTCTTGCCGAGGTACAAGACCCCATGGGCCTGGTTTCCGGTAAACCTCCGCTACTGCTCGGTGCCTTTGTCAAAGCAAAGATCGGTGGCAAAGAATTGCCGGGTATCTTCAGGCTGCCGAGGGTTTCACTGTTGCCAGGTTCAAATGTTCTGCTGGCTTCAGCCGAAAACTCTCTGATTATCCGAAAGGTGAAATCCGTCTGGCAGGACAGTGAGTGGGTTTATGTTACTGAAGGACTGGTTGGTGGTGAGCGGCTGATCGTCTCACCTGTTGCCTCGCCTGTAGCAGGTATGCCTTTAAATATTGCCGGCAGCAGGTTGGAAACCAAAATGAAACCGGAGATGAGAAAACCGGGGATGAGGAAACCGGGCAAGGGGAAACCAGGGATGAACAAAGCCAAACAGCGACATGAAGAAAAGTAATCCATCATCAGCCGGGAAATCACCAATTGCCTGGATGGCCGGCAACTCAGTTGCGGCCAATATACTCATGTTCTTTCTCCTGGTAGGTGGTTTTTTCTGGGGCCAGAGTATTAAAAAAGAGGTCTTTCCGGAGTTTGAGCTGGATCGTGTTATCATCAGTGTGGCCTATCCCGGGGCCAGCCCGGAAGAGGTGGAAAAGGGAATTGTCCTGCCGGTAGAAGAGGTCCTTGGCTCCATTGAGGGAGTCAAAGAGGTTACCTCCACGGCCAATGAGGGGATTGGGAGTATCCGTGCTGAAGCGTTGATGGACACCGATGTGGAACGACTGGCCATCGACATCCAGAACGAGGTTGACCGTATCACCAGCTTTCCCGTTGATGCTGAAAAACCACTGGTGACTATTCCGGTGAGACACCGGGGTGTCATTACGCTGATTCTATACGGCAACCTCACGCCAACTACCCTTCGAGAGACTGCTGAATCTGTCCGCGATCAATTGCTCCTTGATAAAGATATTCAACAGTTGGAGTTTGAAGGACACCGGCCCCTTGAAATTGCCATTGAGGTAGACCAGGAAAAATTACGGGCCTACAATCTGACACTTGCCGATGTGCGGGATCGTGTACGTGCGGCCTCGCTTGATATACCCGGCGGATCGATTAAGACCAGTGGTGGTGAAATCCTGCTGCGGATGAAAGAACGTAAGGATTATCGGCTGGAGTTTGAAAAGATTCCCATCATTTCCTCTGGTCAGGGTGCCCTGGTCACTTTGGGAGAAATAGCCACAATCAAGGACGGCTTTGCCGAGACCGATGAATATCTCACCTATAATGGTATGGATGCCATCGGTATCAAAGTGTACAGGATCGGTAATCAGACTCCTGTTGAGGTAGCTGATGCGGTTTTGAAACAGGTGGACAGATTGGGTAAGACTCTTCCCGATGGGGTCTTTGTGGCAACTGTCAATGACCGTTCAGAGATCTACCGCCAGCGGCTGCACCTGCTCTTGAAAAACGGTTATCTGGGGCTTGGCCTCATCCTTGTACTCCTTGGCCTGTTTCTCGAACCTCGCCTGGCCTTCTGGGTCACCATGGGAATTCCCATCTCTTTTCTCGGGTCTTTGTATGTCCTGCCTTTTTACAATGTTTCCATTAACGTTGTTTCCCTGTTCGCCTTTATCATCTCACTTGGAATCGTGGTGGATGATACCATCATTGTTGGGGAAAATGTGTACAGCTATCGGCAGAAAGGACACTCGTTCATGGACGCGGCGATACTGGGTACAAAAGAGATGGCCATGCCGGTCACCTTTGCCGTACTCACCAACATCATCACGTTTATGCCTCTCTACTTTGTCCCCGGGGTCATGGGCAAGATTTTCCGTCACATTCCGGTGGTTGTGGCAGCCGTTTTTTTTATCTCGCTTATCGAAGCGCTCTTTGTTCTGCCGGCCCATCTTTCACATCAGAAAAGCAAACCGGCCAATAAACTGGTAGCAGCTATCGTCGCTCTACAGGAGCGTGTCAGTAACGGGCTCACCCATTTGGGCAGAGCATTCCATGCGCCTATCTTAACTCTTGCTCTCAGGTACCGTTATGTCACCATTGCCATCGGTATCGTTGTCCTTATGATTACCGGAGCGTATGTGAAAAGCGGCCGTATGGGGATGACCACCTTCCCAAGGATTGAATCGGACCTGGCATATTGTTCGGCCACACTTCCGTATGGGGTTCCTGTGGAGCAAACCCGGGAGGTCCAGAAAAAACTGATTGAAACGGCCAAGATTGTGGCCGAGAAAAATGGTGGAGACAAGCTGGTCAGAGGTATCGAGTCGTCAGTCAGCGGTAACAGCATCTGGATAAAAGTTTTTTTGACACCGCCTGATGATCGGCCAATACCAACAGGTGCCTTTGTTAAACAGTGGCGCCGGGTGACCGGGCCAATTCCCGGTCTTGAGTCGATCCGTTTTCGCTCCAATTTTGGTGGCCCGGGAAGTGCGGCCGCCCTCACAGTAGAACTGCGTCATCGTGACGTTCGTGTTTTGGAGGAAGCTTCGGCTGAACTGGCAGAGGTATTGCACCATTTCCCCATCGTTTCAGATATTGATGATGGTTTTTCCAGAGGTAAGCAGCAGCTCGATTTCACCTTGAAACCGGCCGGTTACCGTCTCGGGCTCACACCCGGCTCCGTTGCATCCCAAGTGAGGGCCGCCTACCAGGGGCTTGAAGTCCAGCGTCAGCTGCGTAATCGTAACGAGGTGAAGATTCTGGTTCGGTTTCCCAGAAGTGAAAGACAGCTGGAACAGTCGCTGGACGATATGTTGATCAAGACACCTAGAGGTATCATGGTCCCCTTAGGTGATGTGGTTGAGGTGAAACGGGGTAATGCCTTTACTTCAATTGTCAGAAGAGATGGTCGTCGGGTGAACAGTGTAACCGCTGATGTCAACCCGCCCAGCCAGGCAGTACGGGTGATCGAGTCCCTTAAAGATGATACGCTGAAACGATTGGTGGCAAAGTATAGTGGTCTCAGTTACGGCTTTGAAGGCAGGCAGGCCCATCGGAAGGAAAGCATGAAGGGGCTGGCTGAAGGGATGAAGGTAGCCCTTCTGATTATCTATGTGGTACTGGCGATTCCTTTCAGATCCTATATTCAGCCGGCTATTGTCATGTTTTCCATACCTTTTGGTATGGTGGGTGCTGTTTTTGGCCATATGATCATGGGCTACAGCCTCTCCATCCTCTCCATGTTCGGTATGGTGGCGCTATCCGGGGTGGTTGTCAATGATGCCCTTATTCTTATCGACCTGATCAACCGGACAAGGCGGAAGGGCGATACCCTCTATGCTGCAGTGTTTAACTCTGGCCTGGCCCGTTTCCGGCCCATTGTCCTGACGACGCTGACCACTTTTTTCGGCCTGATGCCGATGATCTTTGAAACGTCACGTCAAGCCAAATTCTTGATTCCCATGGCCATTTCCCTTGGTTTCGGCATTCTCTTTGCCACCGGAATTACGCTGGTGATGATCCCATGTCTCTACCTGATTCTGGAAGATCTACGGAGGGTTCTTCATTATTTCTTTGGTTCGACGATTCCCGAGCCGGTAGGCAAATCGTTTTTATCAGAATAAATGGTGGGTAGTGAGTGTTATCATGTTCATTTTCTTTTCTCTGTCCTCATGTAATTAAAAGCTGGGCCCAGTTATGTCTGCTTCCGTTGAACAATTCCAGTGTGACCTGCTGAACTGGTTTGACATTAACCAGCGTGAGTTGCCCTGGAGAAGAACCTATGATCCCTACCAGGTCTGGATCTCGGAGATCATGCTGCAGCAGACCCAGATGGACAGGGGCGTGGACTATTTCAAGCGTTGGATCAAAAAGTATCCCGATGTGTATCATCTTCATAGTGCTTCAGAGCAGGAACTGTTCAAAAGCTGGGAAGGACTCGGCTACTACTCCAGAGTGAGAAATATCAGAAAATGTGCTGAACTGCTTGTCCGTGAATATGGCGGCAGATTACCGAAAACAGTTGACAAACTGCAGAAGCTGCCAGGTATCGGCCCATATACAGCAGGAGCAATAAGCTCCATTGGTTATAATCAGACGGTACCTGTGGTAGATGGAAATATTGGCCGTATTTTTGCCCGCTATTTCAATATTGAAGAGCAGCTTAAATTACCCAAAGTGAAAAAGCAGCTCTGGCAGCAGGCTGACGAGCTTGTGCCCGAAGGAAGAGCAAGGGAGTTTAATCAGGCCCTGATGGAGTTGGGTGCTCTTATCTGTACACCTCGAAAGCCGAATTGTGAGGGATGTCCCATTAAAGAGGAATGCTTTGCGTATCGTTTTGATGCCGCCCATGCCCGACCGGTGAAGGGTGACAAGGTTGTTATTGTGCCGATCTACATGGCCACAGGTGTACTTCTCCATGATGGAAAAGTCTTCATCCAGCAGCGGTTGGATGAAGATATCTGGGGAGGGTTGTGGGAATTTCCCGGTGGTTCCATCGAGCGGGATGAAACACCCGAGGAAACCGTTGTCAGAGAGTTTGAAGAAGAGACCGGTTTTGAGGTGAAGCTTGAGAAGAAAATTACAACGGCAATCCATCACTACACCCGCTATAAAGTCACCCTGCACGGATATTTCTGTCGATTGGAACAGGCTGATCAATTGCCGGCACTGACTTCAGCTCAGGATTATCGCTGGGTGGAGCCGAAAGAACTTGATCTGTACGGCTTTCCGTCGGGTCATAGGAAATTGATAAACTATTTGCAGGATAAAAACCTTCTGTCTTGAGGGAAGTTGCCTGGCCTCTTAGCCTGCATTTCTTATGAGTTGAGATGGCTGCATATGCGCGAAACGATTCAATGAGCTATAGTTTTCTCTGCCTATTAGCTCAATAACAAAGCAGATACGGTCGGATCGTTGCGCTGTGGATCGGAGTCTGCGCGTACCTGTTTGCCAGTAACGACCAATGACCTTTATCACGAATATGTCATTTGGAAGTATATTATTATTTAGGTCCAGTACAATATCTGTTGGAATGAAGATAGAAGATATTTGATATTTGAAAAAGCCTCTCAGATAAACCTGTATTGAGTCTTCATCCCATTATTCCAGACGTGATCTGGAATCCATGAGCCATTTTGGACTTGCAGCATTTAGGCTTTTACCTCGACGACAGAAAAAACGAATAGATCATTGAAACAAACTATGAAGCGTCTCATACCATTTTTACTCTACCTCATGTTGATTTTCCCAGTGACGGTTCAGGCAACGGAGCACACTGTTACTTTCTTTATCGATAACATGGATTGCTGCGGTTCGCTGGAATCTCGAATCGGTGAAATTCTGGAGGCAGTCTACGGTGTTGTCGACTACACAACCGACGGTCAGAGCCAGACGGTTACTGTTACCTATGATGATAAGCTGATGAGCTTTGAAGAGCTGGTCGCAGCTTTTCGAAAAGAAGGATTGAATCCGGAGAAACCATGATATCAAAACAATCCTCTCCCTTCACCTTGCACTGCGGTTCAAGCGAATGCGAAGCTAGAAGAGGAGAAGTAAAAACTCGCCACGGCACCTTCCAGACACCCGTTTTCATGCCCGTCGGTACCCAGGCAACAGTCAAGTCGGTTACTCCGGAAAATCTCAAAGAGAGTGGTGCGGAGATCATCCTGGGCAACACCTATCATCTCTTCATCCGACCGGGGCATGAACTGATACAGAGTTTTGGTGGTCTTCATTCTTTTATGAACTGGGATCGTTCAATCCTCACTGACAGTGGCGGTTTTCAGATTTTCAGTCTTAAGGAACTTGCCAAAATCACAGAAGAGGGAGCTGCATTCCGGTCACACCTCGATGGTTCAAAGCTCTTTTTAAGCCCGGAAGATGCCGTTCATGTTCAGGAATGTCTTGGCACTGATATCATGATGTGCCTTGATACCTGTATCCCCTACCCGGCAGACCGGGAAGAGGTGATCAACTCAACGGCTCTGACCACAAGGTGGGCAAAACGGTGCCGGGAAGCTCAAAACGACACCGGTCAGTTGCTGTTCGGTATTATCCAGGGTGGCATGCATGCAGATCTGCGCGAAAGACATGCTCAGGCACTGATCGATATCGGTTTTGACGGCTATGCCATCGGCGGATTAAGTGTCGGTGAGTCGAAGACCCAGATGAGGGAAATGACCGAGGCAACAGTTCCCCATATGGATGGAGAATATCCCAGGTACCTCATGGGGGTGGGCACACCTGAAGATCTGGTTGAAAGCGTCAGAATGGGGGTTGATATGTTCGACTGTGTCATGCCTACCCGAAATGCCAGAAACGGAACCCTTTTCACCTCAAAAGGTAAAGTGGTCATCAAAAACAGCCGTTTTCGAACAGACCCTTCTCCACCCGATCCCAACTGTGATTGCTATACCTGTCGTCATTACTCCATGGCCTATCTCAGACATCTCTTTGTCAGCAGGGAAATATTGAGTTATCATTTGAACACCATCCATAACCTCCACTATTACCTGACGTTAATGGCTAAAATGCGGGCAGCTATTGAACAGGACAGCTTTCAAACCTTTCGTAAAGATTTTTATGGCAGGCTGGAGGATCAATGATTAATATGGAATGTTAATGGATATAGAAAAAATGGTTGCCTTGTAACCAAAGGTGAAATACCATTTTTGTGTTTTTGGAGTATTTTGATCATCATTCAGTGAATATGGTTAAGTTTTTCAGAAACTGGCTGCTATAACAATTCAGATGTACCCCAAATTTGGACAAGTCGGTTCTTAAGCTATATGGGTATGCTTGAAAACATGATTGTTCAAAGTTGGGGTACCGCTGAGTTGTTATACTTTTTATAATTTTTGGAGGTACTAACATGACATCAGTAGCATATGCTGCCGCTCCGGCAGCTGGCGGGGGCGGCGCAGGAGGGATTGCATCCTTTCTTCCTCTTGTTCTTATTTTTGTGGTTTTTTATTTTCTGCTGATCAGACCCCAGCAGAAGCAGGCCAAGGCGCATCAGACTTTTTTAAGTGAATTGAAAAAAGGAAATAAAATCGTCACCAAAGGCGGAGTTCATGGTGAGATCACCGGTTTGACTGATACAGTTGTAACCCTGGAAATTGCCAAAGATATTCGCATTAAAGTATCCCGTGACTCCATTGCCGCACCGCTCAATAAAGACGGTTCCGTTCAGGTAGCTGATAAGAAGACGGCCAAGAAAAGCGGCTGAGGCATAAAGGGTTGTTGATAATCTACAGTTTGTAGAGTGAGTCTGTAACGGCAGATCCGCTTTAAGCGGTCTGCCGTTTTTTTGTTTAAACCAGTGGTGAAAATCATTTGTTGCAGTCGGCTTGAGTTGTTTCAATATAAGATGCTGGTCCTCGGCGTTATTCCAGGCTTGATCTGAGAGCCAGAGCTTTCAATCCATTTGACGGATGGCATGTCCTTCATCTAAAACTGGATTGATGACCGGAATGACATCAAGGGTAATGTGAGATGAGATAATGGCAAAGAAAACGAAATATTATTCTGTAGCGGTTGGACGGAAAACAGGCGTGTTTACTACCTGGAGCGAAGCGGAAGCCCAGGTCAAAGGTCATCCTGGAGCTAAATATAAGAGTTTCCCAACGTTTGAAGAGGCCGAGAGTTGGTTGGAAAACCCGGTGTATAAAAGAGCAAATAAATCCAAGCCGACAATCAAAAAGGCAATCCCAAAGCCAGCTGATCATCCGAAGGACGCCATCATCATCCATACCGATGGCGGAGCCATCAATAACCCAGGTCCCGGAGGTTATGGAATTGTCATAGAAGATGGTGAAGATTACCGGGAATTGTCCGACGGTTTTCGGATGACCACCAATAATCGAATGGAATTGATGGCCTGTATTGTGGCCCTGGAAACGGTGGGCCAAATGACTCAACCGGTCATTCTCTACTCAGATTCAAGCTATGTGGTTAATGGCATCAGCAAGGGCTGGGCAGCTGGCTGGCGCCAAAAAGGTTGGAAGAAAGCGGATGGCAAGCCAGCCATTAATCAGGATTTATGGTCAAAATTACTTGATCTGAGTGACTCTCTGGACATCACTTTCAAATGGGTAAAAGGCCATGCCGGTCATCCGCTCAATGAACGATGTGACCGTTTGGCCGTCGCTGCGGCAAGAGAGAACAACTTGCAAATCGATGAGGGTTATGAGTAAATTGATTCTTCTATATTGCTGACCTGCCGTTACCAGCAAGGCGAAGGAATCTCAAAATGAGATCGCTCCAGTCGCTTTGCTCTCTTACGATGACGGTAAGCAACATCAGATATTGCAAGACCGAAGGCTACGTCAATTTCATAATTAAAATACTCAAATCTGAATCGCTGAGCATTCTCAGGAAATGGTAGCGGATGCCCCAAAGGATGAGTTTCGAGTTAAAATTTGAGTCATTGAATCGATTAGTTAACCTACATCTGGATATTTACAACATGAATAACCATACTCGTCACGGATTCAGGTAATGATTTGGTTCCTCCTCTTTTTTCTGCTCATTTACGGTTCAATGCATCTCATTGCTTTGAGGAAGATGGTTCTGGCTGTGCGGCCAAACCACCTTCTCCTGGTTGTGACCTGTCTGTTGATGCTGGCTATGATACTGACCCCTATAGCCATCAGAGTGGCAGAGAGAAATGGTATAGAGCAGGGGCTGCATGTGGCCTCTCTTATCTGTTTCAGTTGGATGGGACTACTCTTCATCTTTCTGATGCTGTACCTGGCCTTTGATCTGGCCTCTCTTTTCCGCTTTTTTGTTTCAAAGAATAGTAAAACTGCTCTTAAGCTGTTTCTCATCCAATCAAGAAAAAGGGTTTTTGTAACAATCGTCTTGCTCTCCTGTGCGCTCTTTATCTATGGCCTTTTTGAAGCAGATGACCTGCAGAAAAAACATGTCACCATTCAAAACCCAAAAATCTCGCAGAAACAAAACAGAATCCGAATTATTCAAATATCAGATATTCACCTTGGTTTGTTAGTCGGCGAGGAGAAGCTGCAAAAGATCATTGGAGCTGTACAGCAATTCAAGCCCGATATCGTTGTCTCAACCGGTGATTTGATCGATGGCCAGACAAACAACCTGCGGCAGGAACTAAAACTCTTTCGTGCATTACAGCCTCCTTTGGGCAAGTTTGCCATTACCGGAAACCATGAATTTTATGTTGGTCTTCAGCGAGCACTGGACTGGACGACAAGAGCCGGTTTTAAGATCTTGCGTCAACAAGGGGTTACGGTTGCAGGAATCAATATTGTCGGAGTGGATGATGAAACAGCAAAAAGAACAAACAGATGGAGAGGCCCAAAAGAACATGAACTGCTGGCCGCTCAACCACAGAGCAATTTTACAATCCTGCTCAAACATCAGCCGGTCATCGAACCCGAAAGCCTTGGTCTCATAGATCTTCAACTCTCCGGCCATACCCACAAGGGCCAGATTTTCCCCTTCAACCTGATCACCTACCTTGCCTTTCCCTTCCCCACCGGCAAACTGGTCAACCTCTCCAAGGGACAGCTCTATATCAATCCCGGCACAGCCACCTGGGGTCCGCCTGTCCGGCTTTTTGCCCGGCCTGAGATCACGATAATTGATCTTGTAAGAAGATGATCATGGGCAGTTTTGGAAAGGTTGAGAGTTTGTTGACCTATATTTTAAAACGTTCCACCTCTGATACTCTGCCTATCTATTTTCATGAGCGTCTGCACGTTTTGTTGAATCGTCAAATAAACAATAATCTAATGAGATTCTTGGGTTGGGGATATCGAAGAATCAAACAAAAGACTTAGTCCTGCTCATGGAACACCATACCATTTAAAGAATGAAAGTTTTATTCTTTGTAAACCTAGAGGGATAAAGCACTTTTGCTTTTTTCATGAAGGGAAAAAACGGGGTGGAACGTATATATGGAAGCTTTCCTGATTGAATGGTTGAAATAGTTCCGCAATAGACGTTTTCTGTCGAATACTAGTAATTTTAAGGAAGATTAATTCCATCAAGAATAGCGAATTATCTTTTAAAAAGGAGCTGAATTTGATATGGAAAATAAGGGAGAAAATTTCATACGATAATGTTTTCATAATACGATATTCTCATATATCAGATTACCCAGGAGGAAGTACTGATGAAAAAGCAAATTGGATGCATTGTATGTGGTCTGTTACTCATTTCACCTGCCATCGGCCTGGCAGATTCTACCATCAAAGGAAGTATTAAAAATCTTGCTAAGATCAAGGGTTCGACCAATGCAGCAACCTCTCTGAGCGGGACGGCAAAAGCGAATATGGGTTCGGTGGATATTAAAGACTCGACTGTTGAAGGTGAGATATCCAATGAGGCAAATATCGACAAAGGAACCAATACAGCTACAACTGGCGCAGGCATAGCTACCGCCAACATGGGTTCCACAACCTTGGAAGGGTCAACAGTCAAGGGGACTGTCCAGAATAAAGCAACCATCAAGGATGCTACCAATACAGCCACATCAACATCGGGTACTGCTACTGCCAATATGGGGTCAGTCACAATTAAAAACTCGGTAGTTGAAGGAACCGTTTCCAATGAGGCAACTATAGAAGACGGTTCGGCTAACACGGCCACAACCACCAGTGGAACGGCAACATCCAATATGGGCTCTGTTTCCGCACAATAGATTTGTTGATCAAAAAAGGGGATTAGCAATGAGGTATATTCATAATCTCACAGTCCTGTTTATATGTATTGTCCTTCTCTTTCCGTGTATTGTCACGGCATCTGATCTCAAGGATGGTATCTCCAGGTATAATGAGGGGCCAATTAGTCGTGATGACCAACTTGGTGATCCTGAAGTCAATACGGATTTTATTGTCTTACGGGCAAAAAGCCGTGCCGCCAATGTGATCAAGTCTGAGGATGGGATAATAACAACTCTTAGTGAGTTACTGGGGAAGGGCGCTGGTGGCGACAGAACCGGTAATATCAACTCTGTGGTTCTTGGCCCTGGAAGCCGGGTAAACGGAGATATTATTATTATCGATTCAAGTAGCGGTGATAAAACACAAATTATCACCAGTGCGACGAGCTATGCAAGTGGTCTTGGGTTGGATCTTTATCTGGCTGGTGGAGAACTCCTCAATACAAGTGGTCTGGGAGACACACTCTCGGGCTTGCAAGATCAAGTGACCGGCTCTGATCTCGGCTCCGGTCTGAGTGGCGGGCTAGGCGGTTCTGGCTCAGGCACAATTCCAATACCTTAACATGTCCTTATAATAAAAGTATTTCTTATGAAACGATCTTCGCTGAACCTAATACTCATTGCTGTGTCTCTGTTTCTGTTAAGTGGGTGCGGTTTTTTAACACCACAAGTTGACCTGAAGGTGAGTAAACCTGAAACTGAAGTGACGCCATATTCGGATATTTTGTATGAACTGGGGAAAATGAGTGCCATTTATAATGCGCCGTTAACCAAGGTCCAATCCGTAAAAATTCTGGATAATACTGGGGCGTCACATCCACTTGCCACCGGTGGAGAGATTCAGCGGGATATTTCCGAGATAATGAAGTCGACACTCAACTCAATTGGCGGCAAGGTTCTCCTTGTAGAGTATGATCCAGCCTATATCAACAACCAGATAGCCACCGGGTATTCAAAGTTTGAGAAAAAAGCAATACCGGATGTTGTTGTTACCGGTGGTATTACAGGCTTTGATCGGGGGCTTGAGGTTGACAGTGACAATAAAGATATTGGTTTGGATCTGGTCTTTCCCAATATTCAGTCTGAAAATGATGATGAGGATGATAAATACTATACCAATTGGCCACCTTCGACTCTTCTAGGCGCAACCTATTCCAACTCAAAAAAATATGGTACGGCGCGAATAACGCTGGATTTTAATCTTAAAGACTTTACCACACTGGCCGGTATTCCCTATATGAGTGTATCCAACTCCATGAAGGTGTATAAAGGTCTTAATGAAAAATCGTTTACCGTTACTATATTCGGTCCCACATTTGGCACCAAAGGTTCGGTGAGGAAAGTGCAGGGACGCCATCAGGCAATACGGGTGCTGGTACAGACATCGATGATTCAACTGGTTGGTCGTCATCTGGCTCTTCCTTATTGGCGGCTTCTGGGGCAAGATGCTGCGGAAGACAAATTTGTCGTTATGAAAATCAACAACAGCTACAATGCTCTGTCTGAATTTGACCGGCTTGTGAAGATTCAGATGTGGCTGCTCATTGCCGGAGAAGCAGTAGATCTTAGTGGTGAGATGGATGAGAAGACAAAAACTCTTCTGAAAAAACGTTTTGCTGATTTTGATCTGAATAAACCGGCTATAACTCCAGAAATATATAGGGAAGTATACCTGTCAATGCCGCTGGATGATGTAACACTGGCCAGACGAATTGAGGTGATGAAACTTCTGCAGTAACAATTCAGTAAAACATAAAACAGTAACAGCGTAAGGTGGAAATGGGTAATCAACTATTAGTCATACCGCTATGAGAAACCTGTCCGGTTCTCTCATGTATTTCATGCCTCAGTACTCTACGGGGATCAACTCATCCGGTTCCCGTAAACCTGTTGTTAATGCTCTAGTTTGTGCTCTTTTCTTCTGTACTCTCCTCTATAATCCCATTCCTATTCAAGCTGAAACGATCATCAATGGATCGGTCGTCAACAGGGCAGAAATATCTTCCTCTGCCAACGTTTTTCTGCCTGGAGGCATGATCAGGGCAAATCTTGGTTCTATAAACTTCGGCAGTGTTGTCAATGTTATTGATGGTAACGTGACAAACGATGTTGAAGTGAAACAGTCCGGCAATGTAATTATTTCTTTTTTGGGTAGCGCTACAGGTAATGTGGGCTCGATCCAGCTTGGCAACCTGTTAGGCGGCTATACTCTTGAAGGAGATATTACCAATGACTCAGAGGTAAAACAGTCGGGAAACCTTGTAACTGCCACCCTCGGTATTGCTGTTGGAAACATGGGCTCAATCCAGTTTGGTGCCAGCACTGGAAAAAGCAGCCTGATAGACGGTTTTCTTTACAATGAAAGCGACATCAAAGGATCGCAAAACTCAGCGACCTCTCTTGGTGTTTTTGGTTTGTCATGGGGAAATCTTGGCTCAATCCAGGTTGGCTCCGGTGCCGGATATAGTCTTGTGAAGGGTGGGGTGAAAAATGAGGCCAAGATCAATTATTCACAAAATATCAGCTCAGCTGAAGGCATCGGTGTTGTTTCCACTGCCAATATGGGATCAATTCAAATTGGCGCTGGCCTCGGTACAACCAGGATAGAGGGTAATATCACCACCGATGTGAAAATCGACTATTCCCAGAATATGGCCTTGGGGGCAACTGGAGGAATAGCGACCTCGAACATGGGTTCAGTCCAAGTTGGTTCCGGTCTTGGTTATACTTCCATTTGGGGTACAGCAACCAATCAGTCAAAGATTAAAGCTTCGCAAAATATTTCCAGTCCGGCGACAGCAGGCATTGCAACGTCGAATATGGGCTCAGTGCAGGTCGGCTCCGGTATTGGCAAGACGAATGTCTCCGGCACGTCTGCTGCAGACAGCGAAACAGTAGCGTCCCAGAATCTAACTATAAGTGAAGATGCGGCACTGGCAACGGCCAATATGGGCTCAGTGCAGGTTGGTTCCGGTATTGGCAGAACGGAAGTTTCCGGGACTGCTGTGAGTAGCGCTAAAACCACCGGCTCTCAAAATTTGGTTTGGGCTGAAAAAATCGGTATTGCCACCGGTAATATGGGTTCGGTACAGATTGGTTCGGGAATCGGCAATACCAGCGTTTCCGGTACTGCCGTCAGCAGCAGTAAGACCACCGGTTCCCAGAATATGGCTTTAGGAAAAAATAAAGGGCTGGCCACGGCTAATCTGGGTTCGGTTCAGGTCGGTTCGGGAATTGGGCATACGGATGTTTCCGGAAGTGTCAGCAGCAGTGCTGAAACAGTAGGTTCCCAGAATCTTGCTATTGGTAAGGATACGGGAGTTGCCACGGCCAATATGGGCACGGTACAGATTGGTTCTGGTATAGGCAGAACCGATGTCTCCGGTGCGGCCGCCAGTAGCGCCAAAACCATCGGATCGCAGAATATGGCAGTTGGCACGGATAAGGGTCTTGCCACGAGTAATATGGGTTCTGTTCAGATCGGCTCCGGTATTGGAAATACCAGTGTTTCAGGTACGGTTGTCAGCAGTGCTCAAACGACCGGTTCCCAAAATCTTGCTGTTGGCAAAGATAAAGGGCTGGCCACTTCAAATATAGGCTCAGTGCAGGTTGGTTCCGGTATTGGCAGAACCGATGTCTCCGGCACAGCCACCAGTAGTGCCACAACCATCGGCTCCCAGAATCTTGCTGTTGGAACAAAAAAGGGTTTGGCCACAGCGAATATTGGCTCGGTTCAGATCGGATCGGGGATCAGCAATACGGATGTGTCCGGCTCTGTAACCAGCAGTGCTCAAACGATTGGTTCCCAGAATGTGGCCATTGGAGCTGATAAAGGGTTGGCCACAGCGAATATGGGTTCGGTTCAGATCGGTTCGGGAGTGGGGATGAGTGATGTATCCGGTACTGTAACCAGCAGCAGTAAAACAGTCGGCTCCCAGAACATGGCTGTTGGCACCAAAAAAGGGCTGGCCACAGCCAACATTGGCTCAGTTCAAATCGGCTCAGGCATCGGAATGACAGATGTTTCAGGGACAGTGTCCAACAGTGGTGAAACGGTCGGTTCCCAGAATCTTGCAGTGGCTGCTAAAGATAAAAGCAAAGCAGCAGCCAATTTAAACTCAGTACAGATCGGTTCTGGAACTGGATATACCGATATGTCCGGCACGATAACTGCCGGTGGAAAAACGGTCGGTTCTCAGAATGTAGCAGTGGCAGCTAAAGAAGGTGTGGCCACGGCCAATATGGGTTCGGTTCAGGTCGGTGCTGGATTAGGGATGACAAAAGTTACCGGCACCGTTACCAACAAGGCGACGATCAGTGGATCGCAGAACATCGCTCTTGGTGTGAAAGAAGGGGCTGGAACAGCGAATATGGGCTCGGTCATCATTGGTGGAGAAGCAAACATAGGTTATACGGATGTTTCCGGAACTGTAAGCAATACAGCAGCAATAAGCGGTTCTCAAAATATTGCCACAGGTCTGAAAGAAGCTATCGCAGAAGCCAGTATGGGCTCAGTTGTCATTGGAGGAAGCTCTATCGGGTATATTAACGTTTCAGGCGCAATAAGTAATGAAGCTGATATCAGCGGGACTCAGAATATTGCCATGGGAGTAATGGGCGGAGGACTGTTTGGTACCTACGCCATGGCTGAAACCGGATCAGTGAGGATTGGCTCTACGGCCGGAATGGACTGGATAACTGGTAGTGTGACAAATGATGCCAAAAATATTGACTCAGGGGTCAATCTCGCTGTAGCCGTTAAAAACTGGGCACTTGCCAGTATGGGATCGATCTGGATCGGCAACAAATGGGCCGGTTTTACAAAAGTGTCAGGGGCTGTCAGCAATACTGCAGAGATCAGGAATTCCCAAAACCTGGCGATCGGTCTGAAGGAAACAGCCTCTGCGCAGTTGGGTTCTGTTCAGATTGGAGGCAAAGTAGGAGCAATCATTATAGATGGTTCGGTCACCAATATAAGTGATATTTCCGATTCGACAAATCTTGCCGTTTCCACATCAATTGGAGTTGGTATTCCCTTTGGCGGTGGTGGAACGGCGCTTCTTGGCTCTATCAATATTGGCAGTGCCTTCGGTTACACAAGTATCAGCGGGAGCATAACCAATGATGCCACTGCAAGTGATGTCAGTAATATTGCTATCAGCACCGGTATTCAGGCTGCCGGTCCTGGAGGAGCCAATGCGTTGGCCGGTTCGATCAATATCGGTGTGCTGATCGGTTCCGCACAGTTAAGTGGAACGATTGCCAATGATGTCACGCTTACAGATGTTAACAATGTTGCCGTTGGTACTAGCATTTCAACGGCGAGCACCTATGCGTTTGCCAATGCGTATGTCGGCACTTTAGACATAGCTGGTGTAATTGGCTCAACCAGGGTTCCAGGCACATTGACAAATACGGCGACAGTGAATGATGTGAACAATACCGCTGTCAGTACAATCGGTGGAAATGCCTCGGCTCTTGTTGGGTCCATTCAGGCGGGTTCATTTATCGGCAAGGCCTATATTGGTGGAAATATAAGCAATGATGTCAATATTTCTGGTGCCAACAATATTGCAATCGGAACAGCCTATGCTTCTGCTGATGCCTACCTGGGGTCGGTTCATCTTGGATCAACCTTTGGGGGAGTGAACACTTCGGGCACCCTTGACAACATCGTACCCAGAATGGATGACGTGAAAAATATTGCCATTGCCACAGGAGCAAGCACGGCAACAGCCTATATGGGATCTGTTCGCTATGGAGCGCTCTTTGGCAACCCCAATATTGCTGGTGACGTGGAGAATATTGCATCGATTTCATATTCAAGCAATATAGCCATAGGTACCCTGGCCGGTATTGCCAGGTCTTTCTTAGGCTCAATTAAGTTTAAAACGGATTCATCGCAACGATTTGACCCGCGAATCAGCCAGGATGTTGATATTAAGTATGCCCGGAACTTATCGGTGGCTGTGGCAGCCAGCGGGGAGGCAAGTATCGGTTATCTTTATGTAACTGGTGATGTCAAAGAGAGGATTGACGTGGAAGTAGAAGCCAAAGAGGTGAAAAACCAGGCAATAGCTGTATTTGGCGCAGGGACGACGAACATGGCGACTGTGCGTGTTACAGGTGATTCAGTTGTTGATAGAATGACAAATAAACAAACCATTAAGGAGTCAAAAAACCTTGCTGTTGGAGTTTTAGGGAATGCCGATGCCAATATGGGATCTGTTCTTCTTGATGACGAGGTCGAATCAACCCGAATTGTTAATGATCATAAGATAAAAAAATCTAAAAACTCAGCTATCGCAGTTCTTGGAGCGGCCAAGTCGCATATGGGGACTGTTCTTCTGGAGGATGACAGCCGAACCGGTAGAATTAACAACAGCGGAAATATCGATGATTCGACAAATAAAAGTGTCGGTGTGATTGGTTCAGCAACCGCCTATATGGGAACAGTTGCTGTTGATGATGATTCCCGGCCAGGTCCAATAACAAATAGGGTGAATATTGACGATTCGTCTAACAGTGCTACTGGAGTTATTGGTTCAGGCAAGGCACTTATGGGATCCGTCTTCATCGAAGATGGTTCTCTGCCGCAAAGAATTGTGAATGATGGGACAGGCAATAGCAATAAGGATGTACGGATAAAAAATTCATCAAATAGCGCCACCGGTGTTCTGGGTTGGGCCAGAGCTCTTATGGGGTCTGTCTATTTTGATAATCGTTCCTGGTCGAAATCGGTTCATAACAGGGCCTATATCAAGGATTCCAACAATAGGGCATTAGGGGTTTTAGGGAGTGCCAGAGCAAATATGGGCTCGATTTCTATTACCGGTGATTCTTATGTGAAAAGTATTTATAATAAAGCCACAATAAAGAACTCCACAAACAGAGCTGTAGGGATATTGAGCAGTGGAACTATTGCCAATATGGGCTCTGTGTCGGTCAATAATTCTACAATCAATGGCCGTATTTATAATAAGGTGGAGGTCAAGAATTCCTACAACAGGGCCAAAGGAGTATTTTGGCATGGGCGAGCCAATATGGGTTCGGTTGATATATACAACTCAACGGTTAATGGACGCATTGAAAATATAGGAACTGTGAAGAACAGTACCAACAAAACACGATTTGCCGGACGGGCAAATATGAATTCGGTTCTCATTCGTAACACCACCCATAATGGAAACATTTATAACAGTTTCAGGAGGAGTTCAGATGAGTACCAGCATGTCAAATGGTGGGGTACCGGTAATATAAATTCGGTATACCGCCGCTGATGATTCAATCTTTTTTCTGATTATTCTAAATAATTCCTGACTACCCAGGAAACTCAGCCTAACACGAGATGTTGTCAATTTGTCTGGCTAGCCTTCGGTCAAGGATCACTCCTTAATGGATGACAGTACATATATTGTTTTACATTTTATTACTTTGAGACACATATAAACCCATAATCCGTGACCTTGAAATACGCCAGCCAAACCGGCAACACCTTTTTTATCGTCCAGACTGAGAATCATTGGTTATCAGGAAATAATTTGACATTTCTACAATCTTCTGGTCATTGAGTCCGGAAGTCCTCTTGCTCCTCTTTTCCCTTTTTACCAGAAATATGATAAACTGACAGCGTAGTCGATATCATCATTACGGGAGCGTGTTATGTTTATTTCTCTATTCAACATCTCATTAAGCCCTGCTCGATCACGCCTTTTTCTTCTTCTTTCTTTTCTGCTTTTTCTCTTTCCCATTGCCAGCTGGGCGGACATGGGGGACAACCAGGGAGAAAACTCTCCACAGATAGTTGTGTTGAATATTGATGGGGCCATCGGCCCTGCTGTTGCTGATTATGTGAATAAGGGGTTTGCGGCAGCATGGGAGAAGAAGGCATCGCTTGTTGTCTTGCAGATGGACACACCTGGTGGGCTTGATCATGCCATGCGCGACATTATAAAAACGATTCTTGCATCTGATATACCGGTTGTCTCCTATGTTGCTCCATCCGGTTCCCGTGCGGCCAGTGCCGGGACCTATATTCTCTATGGCTCTCACCTGGTTGCCATGGCGCCAGCCACAAACCTTGGGGCGGCAACACCGATAAGGGTCGGTGGTTTACCAGGGATGCCCGATCCTGCCGATGCTGAAAAAGAAGAAGAGGAAGAGAAGCAGGAGAACGGTGGCAAAGGGGAGAAGAAAAAGGACAAACCGGTTATCAAGGGTGCTTTAGAAAAGAAGATGATCAACGATGCGGCCGCTTATATAAAATCTCTGGCTGCCAGGAATGGGCGTAATGAGCAGTGGGCCGAGCAGGCGGTACGGGAAGCGGTGAGTCTGACTGCCGATGAAGCGTTAGAGCAGAACGTGATTAATTTTATCGCGGCTGATATCGATGAGTTGCTGAGAAAGGCTGACGGCCGATCCGTAAAACTTGAAAGCGGTGAGACCACTATTCGTTGCAGGAATGGGGTTGTCCAGACTTTTGAGCCGGACTGGCGCAACAGGCTGCTCATGACTCTCACCGATCCCAATATCGCCTATATTTTTATGCTGCTCGGGGTTTACGGGCTCATTTTCGAGCTGGCAAATCCCGGTTATGTCCTGCCTGGAGTGATTGGAGGTATCTGTTTGCTGCTTGCCCTATACTCCTTCCAGATATTGCCGATCAACTATACCGGTCTTGCCCTTGTTCTCCTTGGTATCATCTTCATGATCAGTGAAGTTTTTGTTCCCAGTTTTGGCTCACTTGGAATCGGGGGTGTTATTGCTTTTATCATTGGCTCCTTTATCCTCGTTGATGAACAGTCTCTCAGGATCTCTCTGCCGCTTATTTTCAGTACGGCGGCCATCTCACTTATTGGTATTTTGTTGGTTGTTGGCAGTTTACTGGCGATTCGGAAAAAGAGGTTTGCAACCGGATCAGAAGCCCTGGTCGGAAGTGTTGGTGAAGTTTTAAATGATTTTGAAAATGAGGGCAGGGTATGGATCCAGGGTGAGTCGTGGCTGGCAAAATCTAAGACATCATTTAAAAAAGGCGAAATGGTCAAAGTTACCGCAAAGAGCGGATTAGAATTGGAAGTAGAAAAAATAACGGAGGAAGAACGATGATTATTCCCTATTTGTTTCCATTAGTATTAATTATCGGGCTGTTATTTGTTTCATTCAGGATCGTCAAAGAGTATGAACGGCTGGTGGTCTTTTTCTTAGGTCGTTTTCAAACGGTGAAAGGGCCGGGGTTGCGCATCGTTATTCCTGGAATTCAGCAGGCGGCCCGGGTTGATCTGCGGGTGATTACCATGGATATTCCCAGCCAGGATGTGATCTCCCATGATAACGTAACGGTGCGGGTTAATGCTGTTTTATACTTCAGGGTAGTCGATCCGGAAAAAGCGATTATCCAGGTGGAAGATTATCTTCTCGCAACCAGCCAATTGGCACAAACAACGCTCAGATCTGTCCTTGGACAGCGTGATCTTGACGAGATGCTCTCTGAGCGGGAGAAGATCAACGATGATATTCAGGAAATTATCGATAAACGTTCCGATGCCTGGGGCATTAAAGTGTCCAATGTTGAGATCAAGCATGTTGATCTTGATGAAACCATGGTCAGGGCCATGGCTAGGCAGGCGGAGGCGGAACGAGAACGACGTGCCAAGGTGATCCATGCCGAAGGTGAGCTGCAAGCCTCAGAAAAATTGCTGGCAGCAGCCGAAGTTATTTCTTCTAACTCCCAGACACTGCAGCTCAGGTACTTACAGACGCTCAGTGATATTTCCACCAATCAGCAGAGCTCCATGATTCTGTTTCCTCTGCCCATGGAAATGTTGCAGTCGTTCTGTGGAAAAAAAGAGGAGAATTGATCACAAGCGCACCAAATTTTCATGGTCGTTGTTGTCCGCATAGGATTGACAATAGCGGTCAACCACGCCTGCAAAATCTGGAGTTCTTACAATACAGCCAGTCTAAAATATGGTTGTGAGTATAGTTTGGTACTCTCAATTGTTTGCTGTGGATTGTTGTTGCCTGCAAACTTGCAGCGACAGGAGTTGCTTTTGGTCGTCGCGAGGGAGTGGAGCGACTGCGGTAATCTCGCAGGGCCGTCTTGCAGGGCTATTTAGAAGTTCTAAAGTGAGCATATACAGGATGAACCTCTATCAATTTATAATCAAGTAGCTGATTTACACAGAAAGGAACAGTTAATTAACAAAATGAACGGACGTTTTATGACCGGAACAGTATCCAGCATTATTGTCTGCGGGGTTCTCTGTTATCTTCTTTTTCTGCTGTTCCTCTTTTTCAGTCAGGATTCCATGCTGTATATCCCTGGTGACCGGACTTTACGGATAAAACCGTCTGATATTGGCCTTGATTATGAGGATGTTTACCTGACGACAACTGATCACGTCAAGATTCATGGCTGGCTGATGAAGGTTGAGAATTCTCGCGGTGTGGTGATCTTCTGTCACGGCAATGCCGGCAATATCTCCCATAGGGTTGAAAATCTCAGATTATTTGCCGAACTTGGTTTCTCTGTATTTATCTTTGATTATCGCGGCTACGGACAAAGCGAAGGGAAATCATCAGAGGAAGGGACCTACCTCGATGGCGAGGCAGTATATACGTATCTTGTGGAAACAAAAAGGATCAGACCGGAACGGGTTGTCATCTTTGGTCGTTCAATGGGTGCAGGAGTAGCAACTTTTATTGCCTCTCAACAAAAATGTGGTGCCTTAATAATCGAGTCAGCCTTTACTTCTGTTCCAGACATTGGACAACAACTCTATCCTTTTCTTCCGGTTAAGCTTCTGGCAAAAAACTCCTATGATTCAAAATCCCGCCTCCCAAAGATAAACTGTCCAGTTCTGGTGGCCCACAGCCCTGATGATGAAATCATTCCATTTTCCCATGGCCAAGCGCTTTTTGCGGCGGCACGGATGCCCAAGCAATTCCTTACACTCAAAGGCGGCCATAACGACGGCTATTACGTTACCGGGCAAGCTTATTTTGATTCTCTGGATAGGTTCTTGAGCAAGATTGAGTTAGCAAAACCGGCTGCAGATACGAACTGAACAATTCCTGATTCCTTCAAATTACGAACTGGCAGTTTTACCTTTTGAAAGTTTAAAAGGCTTGAATTTAACCAGCATGATCGGCAGGATTGTCATGTCGGCAACCAGAGCTGTAGTCATGGCAAAGGCGGTCAACAGACCGAAATAGATTGTTGGCACAAACTTAGACAGGGTGAGAATGGAAAAGCCGATGGTAATGGTAATGGTGGTGTAATACATGGCCCTGCCGATACTGCCATGACTCCTGAAGACGGCTGCATGGTAATCACCGTCTTTGTGTACTTCTTCTGAAAAACGGTGAACATAATGGATGGTATCATCTACGGCGATACCGATGGTAATGGCAGCTATGGTAATGGTCATGATATCGAGCGGAATGCCGAACCAGCCCATCAGGCCGAGCACCAGGGAGGCGCACATGATGTTGGGGACAATGGAAATCAGGGCGACTTTAAAAGAGCGGAATACGAGGGTAAACATGCCCAGTATAGCGAGAAAAACAGCACCGAGGGTGAGTATCTGGGAGCGATAGAGGCTCTGCAGGAGGTTATTAAAAAGGACTACTGAGCCGGTGAGCTGCACCTGTTTATCATTTAATTTCAGCTTGGTGGTAAGGTGATTACGAATGGTCGTGAGCAGTTTATCCCGTTTAAGTTTGGCGTCGGATTCATATACTCGGATGGAAAAGCGTACCTGGTTGCCATCGTCAGAGAGGTAGGGGGTTATCATGGCTTTTTTCACTTCTGCCGGCAGATTTTTATAGAGCACTGCCATAAAAAAGTTATCCATGATTGTATTGTCATTGACCTTTTTCAAGATATTCAGCGTTGTGGAGAGAGATAACACCTTTCCTGTTTCATCCAATGAGTCAAGATAGTCGTGTATGGCATGTATCTCTTCGAGCATAAAGGCGTTAAACCAGTAACTGGTCGCTGTAAAACCCCCATCAGATTTGGTGTCCAGGCCAAAATCCTCATCAAATGATTCTTCCTCTTCTTCCTCCGTTTCAAAAAAGTCTTCGGGGGCATTGAGGATGATGTCAAGGGGCGTAGTACCGCCAAGCTTTTTGTCTATGAGATACATGCCCTGATAGATTTCCGTATCATCCTTAAAATAATCGATAAACCTGTTATCCACAGTTAACCGGGTAACTCCTACCAAGCTCAATGATATGGCAAGGACAGTTACTGCAACCACAGGGATTGGGTATCTGTCTATCAGAAAGGCAAAAAAACGGGTGATCGATCCGGTAAAATCTCGCTGATTCCTGATCTTCGACGGCTTTAGGAGGACGAGGGCTGCCGGAAAAAGGGTGAACGTGAAGATGAAAGCAATAACCAGGCCAATGACCATGATCCAGCCAAAATCAATAACCGGACGAATATCACAGACTACAAGAGATCCGAAGGCGACAATAGTTGTTATTACAGTATAGAAACAGGGTGCTGTTTTAGCCCGCACTGTTTCAAGAATCAGTTGGTGCTGGTCCTTCTCAGGATGTTCCTGCCGTAATTCCAGATAACGGACAATAATGTGAATTGTTAATGAAAGAGTGAAGATGAGCAGCAGCGAAAGAAAATTGGATGAAACAACAGTCACCCGCCACTGGGCAAAACCCAGAAAACCAACGGTGACAAAACCTGTGGCAACAGCGGTCAGTACCGGCAGCACAACCCAGCGCGGCTGTCGGAATGCGATAAACAGCAGCATCAGCATAATGAGTACGACACCGAGGCCGAAGACCCGGATGTCATGTTTAATAAAGCCGATCATGTCTGAGACGATCATGGGTACACCGCCAAGGTGAAGTTCGGCCTTTTCACTGTGTCGATCGAGAATGGATCGTACCGCTTGAATGTCTTGGGCTTCCTGTTCCTGGAGCTGGTTGCTGTACTGTTTGAACTGGGTGGAATAGTGGTTCAGCTGTGCCACTTCTTTTTGAGTGAGCTGTGTGGTGAGTTGTTTTTCCCTGAGTGCGTCTCGGGCGTCGCGCAGGCCGACGTAGGTAGTATCACGCTTGAAAATAACCTGTATCGCGGTCGTTGTTTTATCTTCACCGACCAACAGGTTGCGATAGAGTGGACTTTCGGTTAGTTCCCTCTGGGCCAACTCGAAATCTGTATCCGGATGTTCCAGGGTCAGGAGCTCATCCCCCATGTCGTTGAGGCTGAGCGGCGGACTTTCGAGCAGAGGGGCATTGAGAATCGACACCACAGACTCAACCCGTTTGATGGCGGTTAAGGAATCATGTAGTTTTCGCAGATCATCTAAGGTTTCTTGTGCAAACAGATCACCTTTTGGGGAGTAGGTGATAACCAGATAATCATCGGTTCCGTAGCGGGCATTGATAGCCCGATAGAATTTTAAATCTTCATCATGTTCCAGGACCAGAGTGTCACCGGAAAGGTCAAGTTTGAACTCTGAGATATAGAATCCGAAAAAAGCAATGATGAGACCGACCCAGAGAAGAGTGGTAAAAGGTCGTTTCAGGATGAATTGGTCATAAAGATTGAGTAGCATGATCTGATATCCTCCCGAAGATAGAAAAACCTCTTTGCTAAGGTCAGTAAGAGATATACACTATCGACAGGATGTCGGCAACAAGTTGGTTATTTGGCACTGCTCATCGTTTCACTCTTTTCTGTTGCTTGCAGCCGATACTACGCTTGTCACCTTTTTCGTGGGTGGAGCGAAAAAAGGAAAAATTGCATGTCGACTCTTCGTAAGCGGATCATACATTTATTACTAGAAGAGCAGCTCAACACTATGGAACTGTCCGCGGCTCTTTCAATCCCTGAAAAAGATGTGTCTGGGCACCTTGAACATATCTGCCGCTCGATTAAAAAGGAAAAGATGCACCTTGTGATTGATCCATATCACTGCCTCTCATGCGGCTACAATTTTCGAAACCGCAAGCGCCTGGATCGTCCGGGCCGCTGTCCGAAATGTAAAAGCGGGCATATTCGGATGGCTGTTTTCAGGATTGAATCACGATGATCACACTTGCAATATCCAGGTTAGAATCCGTACTGTCTGTTTATTACCGAGAGCTTGAGAAGAGGTTGAGGTCAGAATAGTATCGAATAGTCCTGGAAAAGCACCTTGTTGTGGATAAGTTAAGTGGTTCAGCTGAAATATTTCGGAAATTGTTGAAAAACTTAGATTTTTATTTTTTCAGGGTGCAATTTTGTTAGAAATAGGTTTAATAAATGTCTAAGTGGCTTAATTAAAAAAAGTAGAGTATAATCCCACGTTAATTTAACAAGTTGGATTGTATAAGTAGTGATCAAAGCCGCTCGTTCCTTTCGGTTGCGGCAAAATTTCTCGTTTTCCATTGTATGCCTAGAAGTTCGAAGAAGGACTGTTAATAAAGGGTTATCGGCTTTGAAAAGAAGACATTTTTTACAGTTGGTCTTAGCTTCCGCGATCTTAGGCCCAGCCAAACTGGATGCGGCCTTAACCCAGATCAGGGTGAGAAAGCAGTGGAAAACTGTCTATAATCCTCCACGACATCTTTCTGAAAAGCTCCTCGTCAAACCGATTGCCTTTGAAGAGGAGAACATCCGAGATTATCTGACCAAAATTCGGAACCCGAATCGTCCCCACAGGGACGATATCATTCTGGGTTATAACGATCTTAAGCTGCTCCGTTCTGTTGTTGCCAGGATGAACAGATTGCAGCGAGTACTGGGACATGGTCATTTCTGTGTTGTCAGTTTTGATAAAATGCTCCGATTTGCCAGAAGATTTTCCCGTATAGGCTCATTTACCAGAGAAGAGTTAGAGTTCATTGACGATATCTATCACCGAGACGCTGAACTGTACGGTTTTAAAGGACAAAAACAAGTCCTTCAACTCACCGAGAAGGTCAATAAACGGCATATAATAAAGGTGCCCTATACAGGTAATTATCTGTATAAAGGCCAGTCGTTGCAGAGATATTATCAGATCCGCAAAGAGATCGGTGATCAGATGATTCTCACTTCTGGAATCCGAAGTGTGGTTAAACAGTTCTATCTGTTCCTGCGAAAGGCTGCAAAGTATAACGGCAACCTTTCTCTTGCTTCACGCTCACTCGCCCCTCCTGGTTATTCGTATCATGCAACCGGAGATTTCGATGTGGGCCAGAGAGGATTCGGAGCAAGAAATTTTTCCAATCAGTTCACCTATACCCCTGTGTTTGATCAGCTGATCAACTTGGGATATGTTCGACATCGATACCAAAAAGATAACCTGTTGGGAGTTCGTTACGAGCCATGGCACATAAAGCTGTAATCACTATCAACATACGTAAGTGGTTGTTGATATGTTTTTGGGTCATCGTTTGCACTCATCTATTTCATATCAACGTATTTGCTGGCAAAACGCCTATTAATTTTTCCCTCCATAAGCTTGGACCGGTAGAAAGCGACAGAACACTGCTTGTTGTTGGTGGGATCCAGGGCGATGAACCGGGCGGTTTTCACGCTGCGTCTCTTCTCACGACTCATTATAAAATCAAGAAAGGCAATGTCTGGATTGTACCGAACCTGAATTTTTTAAGCATTATCAGGCGCTCCCGCGGTGTGCATGGCGATCTGAACCGGAAATTTGCCGCAATTAAGAAAAATGATCCTGAGTATGAAATTATTCACAGGATAAAGACCATTATGCTGATGGACGAAGTGGACCTCATTCTTAACCTGCATGATGGCAGTGGTTTTTATAGACAAAAGTACTACGACTGGGCTCATTGTCCGGATAGATGGGGTCAGAGTATTATTATTGATCAGGAAGCAATTGATGTTCCGAAGTTCGGTAATCTCGGGGATATCGCCAGGCAGGTTATTCAAGGTGTGAACAAGCGGGTCAGCAATGGCAAGCATATTTATCGGGTAAAGAACACCAAAACCCGGGAAGGTAATATTGCAATGGCCAAGACGCTGACCTTTTTTGCCATCAATCACGGCAAACCGGCTTTTGGTGTAGAAGCCAGTAAAAGTCTTAAGAAAGAGCAGCGAGTGTTATATCACCTGCTGGTTCTCGAGAGTTTTATGAACCAGGTCGGTATCGAATTTGAGCGGAACTTTGATCTGACAGCAAAAAATATTCACAAGGCACTCATAGATAATCGCACCATTGCCTTTTACGACAATAGAATTTTCGTGGAGATGCAGCGGATTAGAAACCGTTTGAACTACTTTCCACTGAAAAGATCGGGATCGTTTGATTTTAATACGAAAGATCCTCTGATTACCGTGGTCAAGAAGAAAAAACAGTATGAGGTCTACCATGGTAATGAGAGAATAACGGTTCTTTCACCGCAGTATTTTGATTATGACAATAAACCGCCATCGCTGAATGTAATTGTGGATGGAAAAAGGGTCGACGTCTCTATGGGGCAAGTTCTCAGGGTGAATAAATCGTTTAAAATCCTGCCGAAAAATGGCTACCGGGTAAATGCCATTGGCTTCACCGTAAAAAATATGGTCAATGAATCTGGCGTCACCATTGCCAAAAAAGATTTTAAAAATCGTTATTCACTAACTCGAGACGGTGATATGTACCGAATAGAGGTGTATAAAACAACCGCCCAAGGTAAGAAAAGGAAAAGCGATAAATTTGCCGGAATGATTATGGTAAAGTTTGACGATCCCCCTTCTTCTTAAGCGCTGCAGCGAGTAACTTCGAAAATAGACAGTGTCTATTTGCTTGTTTCCCTGGAGATCTTCCAGTTCGTTCCTTCTTTTACCAGCACCAGTGTCTTCTTCACCATATCAGCATAACGATCGGAGGTATATTCCTGCACAAAGGTTGCAACAGCCCGGGTGTCTGATTTCATATCAACCACAAGGTTTTCGATCCCGACGATGATAAACTTGGGTCTGCTCAAGCTTCGACGACGCTTCTTCTTCCAGGTCTTCAGTGACATTCTTTTTTGTGGTTTGAAGCGTTTGGAATACATGGAGAGATAACCCTTCACATCCTTTGCCTGCCATGCATTTCTCCATTTAAGTATAATATCGAGTACTTTGAGTTTTTCGATCTTCTTTGCTTCTTGCTGCAGGCGAGCCTGGGTGGCTTTGGCTGCCAAGCTTGGTTTTTCTTTTACCAAAGCCTTGTCAGGGTCCGGTGAGGTTTTTGTTGTTTCTTTTGCTCGTAAATTGATATCCTGTCTAATTGCTGCGATGTCAACGGGTGGCAGTTTAAATGGTTTGCTGGCAGCAACTTGAGGAGCCCTTTTCTTTGGTGGACTGGCATCAAAAACAATCTCTTTTTCAGGAGATTTAATTGGTTGTGAATCCTTGTGTGTTGTCGTTTTTGCCCTTGAACTACTGGCTTGTCCCATGGTTTTTACTAAAAGGTCCGTTTTGTCTTTCTTTCTCTCCAGCGGCGAAATAGTGACAGAAGTGGATAGAGAGCCTGAAGTTGCTATTCTCTTCCACTGTTCAATGTTAAATGGGGCAATTCGTTGAATGATGCGGTAATCGGGGTCGGTAAAAATAATAGTGGGTTTACTGAACGGTTGAAGATTTTTAACCGATTTGGCAATGGAGGCTTTAAGTTCTGAGAGCATAATCAGACCTGAATCAACCTGTTTCTTCTTGTTTTTTTTCTCAATAAGGGCAACATCAAAGAGCTTCCCCTTTTGAATATCGGCCAGGATAGATTCTGCTTCCTGTTTAGTAGGGACCAGGATAAATCTGAAAAGCCGGTCTCTATCTCCAGAGGCGGGATACTGCCTTTTGGGCAATGTTGATAAATTCTCGATCTTTTCTTCAAGTACTGTTCCCCTGTGTCCGAGGAGTTTAGCACGCTGCAGGCACAACAGGGCAAGATCATACTTCTTTTGGCGGTAGTACGTCAGGCCAAGGTAATAGTAACCAAGAGTGAAGCCAGGATTATGGGTGAGAATGATAGAAAACTGATTCTCAGCCTCTGTTAACTGCTTGTCAATGAGATAAAATTTGGCAAGATCAAATCGATTTTTCTCAGAACCGGGATCCAGCTCAACGGCCAGTTCTGACTCGGCGATTGCTTCATCCAACAGCCCAAGGCCGTAATAAAGGATACTGAGCTGAACATGGATAAGCGGATGATTAATATCGGCTTTGACTGCGTCTCGAAGTGTGTTGATCGCGTCGAATGGTCTGTTATTATTGTAGAAAGCATTGGCCTTCTTTAAATAACCCCTAATGATGGTTCCCTTTTTGCTCAAAGCGTGGAGGTTGGAGCAAGGGGCGAAAAGGAAAATGATCGATAAAAAAAACAAAAATGCTCTTTTTTTCATAACAGATCCGGCTAAGAGATAGTTTATTTACTTAGTAGTACCTGGTTTGTAAGCATTCAATAGTGCTGTAACTCTGCCTCACCTAACAGGATGATGCATGTTTACGGTCAATCTGTTAAGTTGAACAAAGGTACAGTTCAAGCGGATACTTACGTATTTAGTCAATAGGATATTTTCAACAATATGATAATCTACTTCCAGTTAGAAGAAAAGAGAGTTGTCCTCTTTTCTTCCAGTTGTAAAAAAAACATCTTTTTTTACCAATAGTAGGGATTACATGAGGTGTGAAAAAAATCATTTTAAATGCTGCACTTGCTGGCAAGTTGCTCCATTACAGTTGTAAAGCTTCCCTGCAGTACTACAGTGGCCAAGTCATCCAGGACCGGTTCCAGGTTCAGTTCAATGATTGTTCCACCTTTGGCATGGATTTGGGTGGGAATAAATGATGCCGGTATGACACTACATGACGTTCCGGTAACCAGAAGACAATCGGCATCTTGTAAAAGATGTTGGCTTTGATAGAGGATGTCGTCTGGAATTTGTTCATCAAAAAAAATCAAATCCGGCTTGAGAAGGGACTGGCAATGGGGACAGGCCGGTGGAGAAGGAGCGCTTTTGACGGAGTTGAGTGGATGGTGGGTTTGACAGTTGAGACATGAAAGGGAATCTATTGATCCATGAAACTCAACTACATTTTTACTGCCGGCTTTTGTGTGGAGCAGGTCGATATTCTGTGTGATTATTCCAGACAGAAGCCCCATTTGTTCAAGTTTGGCCAGAGCCAGGTGACCAGAGTTCGGTTCAGCATCAACTATACTCAACAGTTCAGCAAGCATCTTCCAAACTTTTTCGGGATTTTTGTGAAAAGCTGAAATCGTACCGTATTCCATTGGATCATAACGACTCCACAAACCACCTTTTGATCGAAAATCAGGAATACCGCTCTCTGTGCTGACGCCGGCACCAGTTAAAGCGACTACTTTTCTTGATTGTTTCAATAATGAGGCAGCCTTCTCAATGGGGTTATTCATGGTTTCGACAATGATCAGGATAGTTGAAAATGATTAGCGGCCTGGATAGATACAACTCAATAGGGCTAATTGTATTTCTCAGTCATTTTTATAAAAGAGGCCAATGCGCTTTTTCCGCCGATGTTGGATGTCATCGACACTGCTCCAGAGAGCAAGAATCTCGCTCAACCGTTCTCTCTTACTCTCCTCGGTCCAGCAGAGAAGCTCCGGCTGGCCACTGTCCGAATAGATAAAGTTGATTTCCGGAAGCCGTAGCTGATAGGTAAATGCCCTGACATCAACAAGAATATGAACAAGACCTAAATCGGCAATGGCACGGGCTGTAGAGTCTTCACACCTGAAAATAATTGAAAAACCTCCCCTGTATGGGTTTGGTCTGTTAACAGCGTCCAGTACCTGACATCCCCATTCTTCCAGCTTGGTGATGAAGGGTTTCATTGTTTTTTCGTCTTCAATTCGAGTCATTTTGTCAATCAGGAGCCGGTTCTGTTTTATCGGTTTACATGCAGGGATATATGGTTCTACGAGGCAACTTTGACTTGGTTGCGGCCAGCCTGTTTGGCCATGTAGAGGGCTTCATCAGCCTTTTTCAGCAATTCTTTTGAGTTGCAGGGTTTGTTTGGGGGGCAGCCGGCGACACCGAGACTTAAAGTGACAAACCCGCCCTCGATTTTGGGAGATTGGGGGAGATTCAGTTTTTCCAGGGCAGAGCGGATTTTTTCAGCGATCAATATTCCCCCGCTGGTTTTAGTTTCCGGAAGAACAATGCAGAACTCTTCCCCACCATAGCGGGCAGCAAAATCAGCGGGACGATGAAGCTGCGCTTGGAGTGTAGCTGAGACGGTTTTTAAGCACTCATCACCGGCAATATGACCGAAGTGATCGTTATAGGCTTTGAAATGATCAATGTCAGCCATGATCAGGGTAAGCGGCTCATGTGTGCGGCCAAGGCGGTGGACCTCGTTTTCAAGGTACTGATCAAGGAAGCGGCGACTGGCAAGGCCGGTCAAACCGTCCACATTAACAAGACGGGATAGTTCCCTATTGGCTTGGTCAAGCTCAAGAGTCATGTTCAGGAGACGTTTCCGCATCTCAGAGATCCGCTGCATCGCATGCATCTTGGCAATCAGGACAGTCTGATCGACCGGCTTGGTCAGATAGTCATCACCTCCGGCTTCAATGCCTGCAACGATATCTTCAGCCCGTGTTTTAGCACTTAAAAAGATGATTGGCACCCACTGGTCGCCTAAACCTCGAATCTTTCTGGCCACTTCATGGCCATCCATCTCCGGCATGATCACATCTAGAACAACCAGATCGGGTTGATGCAGTTTAAAGAGTTCAAATGCCTGTTTCCCATCTTCACAAGAGATGACTTCATGGCCCATCTTTCGTAAATAGGAGACTAGAATGAAAAGATCAGTGCTGGTGTCATCCGCTAAAAGAATTTTCATTTCAATATACCTTCATATCCAATAAAAGTTCAGCTGACCATTGTCTCAAGTTGTTTACGCACATTCTCAAAGATGCCTCGCAATTCGTTGATTTGAGCCTCGGCAGAACTCAAGTCACCATTATCAGCCTGATCCTCAAGATTTTTGCTGATTTCAGAGAAGCCGATCATACCGAAATTGGCACTTGTCGATTTCAGACTATGAGCCAGTCGACTGACTTCTTTTGTATCTCCTTCAGCAACTTTCTCGGGAAGTTCGCTAAGTATTGAATCAGTATCAAGTATAAAGACTTGAACTAACTCTGGAAAGTCATCACCCATTGCTTCACGTAAAATACCAAGAATTTCATCATTGATCATCCTTTTTCCATCCTCTCGTTCTGTTGATTGTTTTCTGTCAGCTTCCAGTTTTTCAGTTGTTTGCGAATCTTGTTTCAACCATTTATCCAGAATATCGATCAGCTGCTTTTTTGTGAAAGGCTTTGCGATGTAATCGTCCATTCCCACATTGAGGCATTTTTTTCTGTCTGCCGGCAGAGCATTTGCGGTAAGGGCAATAATTGGTATGTGTTTGTCCAGCCCATGTTCTTGCTGCCGAATTGTTTTTGTGGCGTCAAAACCGTCCATGTTCGGCATCTGGCAATCCATAAGGATGAGCTGGTAGTGTGACTCATTCAGTTTCTCCAGAACCTGCAGTCCATCTGTAGCAATATCCACATCAAGGCCGGTTTGACGAAGATGACTGAGTGCCACTTTCTGGTTAACCAGATTGTCCTCAGCAAGAAGGATGGGCCCGGAGAAACGACCCTTACCTGCTTGTCTTTGTTTTGATTCCGATAGCTTCTGTTTCTGTTTCATCGAATCGCTCACACTGCTGTCTCGTTTTTGATCAAGCATTTTAGAAAGCGTTTCCCGCAGTGTTTCAGTAAGGACCGGTTTATTCAGGCAACCAGTGACGCCTGCCTCTTTCAAACGTTTTGTTTCATCCCTGGTACTTGCAGATGTAAGAAGGAGAATTGGTATGTCTTTATAGTGCTCATGAGAACGTATCATTTGGCACAATGTTATCCCGTCTGTCTGAGGCATCAGGAAATCCAGGATGATTACCTGAAAAGGATGCTCTGATGATTTTCGTTCTTCAAGAGCAGCAAGGGCCTGATCCGCATTCTCAGCAGCAATACTCTTTATGTCAAAACCATTGAGCTGTTCCTGGAGTATACGGCGATTTAACCTGTTATCATCGACTATCAGAGCGTGAACACCTTGAAAGTTACCAATCGCAACAGTCTCTGGAATTTCGGTTAACGTAAAGGTTAATTTATACCAGAATGTAGATCCTTTGCCGACGACGCTTTCCAGGCCAAGTTCTCCTCCCATGAGCTCAATCAGTTGTTTGCAGATGGCGAGTCCGAGACCTGTACCGCCAAATTTCCGGGTTGTGGACGCATCTTCCTGGGTAAAAGATTGGAAGAGTTTCTCTCTGGTCTGTGGTCTGATACCAATTCCAGTATCTTTTATTGAAAAGAGGAATGTTGCTTTCTCTTGATCAATACTTTCACAGGCAATAGTCACAAGTACGTGACCCTGTTCAGTGAATTTTATAGCATTTGAAGCGAAATTAAGAAGAATTTGACGGATACGACCAGGATCACCGATGACATGTTTAGGGCAGCTTGGATCGTAGTCGAACAGAAGCTCAAGCGCCTTTTCCTGGGC
This sequence comes from uncultured Desulfocapsaceae bacterium, assembly GCA_964565605.1. Lineage (GTDB taxonomy): Bacteria > Desulfobacterota > Desulfobulbia > Desulfobulbales > Desulfocapsaceae > CAZLGM01. Next base: position 37,737 of record CAZMFP010000032.1, read on the forward strand.
CTGGGTTGAGAGAAGCTGCACAACATCATGGGTCGCTTTTTCCAAGTTAAAGTCCAGCTCTTCCAGTTCCAGTTTACCGGCCTCAATCTTGGAAAAATCTAAAATGTCGTTGATAATGGTGAGAAGTGCCTGTCCGGATTTGCGAATCAGCTCAACATATTCGATCTGCTCGGGATTAAGATCGGTTTTTTCAATCAGTTCGGTCATGCCTAATATTCCATTCATCGGAGTGCGGATTTCATGGCTCATGGTTGCCAAAAAAGCGCTTTTGGCATCGTTGGCGGCTTCTGCATCTTCCCGTGCATACTCGAGCTGTAAATAACTTTCCTGGAGTTGATCCATCATGTGGTTGAAGTCCTGGAACATCAGGTCAATTTCATCGCTGCCTCTTTTTTTAGGGGGCACCTCCAGCCGGGTATCCAGGGCTTGTTTATTGGAACTGACCAGCCGCAAGGCTTTAATCAGTCGAAGTATGCGGTTGAACACTTTCAAACGCAGCATATTGAAGAGCAGGACAGAAACAAAGAATGTAATGAGAAAAGCTAGAGTATTGTTCAGAAACTGACGTCTTTGCTCTGTCAGCAGAACTGAGCGATTCATCAACAGAGCCAGCTCACCCGCAACGGAACCGGAAGGTGTTTTTAACTCTATTGCTCTACTGAGATAGGATGTTTCCTTGTACGTCAGCACATTATTCAGAGGTCGACCTACCTGTTCTTTGGAAAGATTTGACAAAATAGCCTGTTTCTTTCTGTTATAGAGAACAAAAGGCAGGTTGGTTACAGCCTCAAGCTTTTCAGCCAGTTCCCAGTTTTCATTGATAAGCCTGACTAAAATGACATATCCATAGATATCTCCCAGGTCATGGTGCAGGGGAACGACTTTTTTCATGCAGAGCAAAGTGTCACGAAACCAGATCTGTGTTTTTTCTGCCGGCAGCAGAGGTTCAAGCAGAAATGTGGGGATCGGTTCAAACCCAGCATGGGGATAAAGTTGTTCGACTAATTGTTTGTATTGTCCTGAATCTTTAATGGATATTGGAGAGAGAAACGATGTGGTCAGCAGTTCTTGCTGTTCATCCAACATCAGGACCACATCTACATCATGTTTGGCAGCGATTGATTGGAGCATGAGTTGGATGGCTCTTGTTTTGTCGTAATCAAGAAAACCGATCAGTTTCGGACGCTGTTCCTTGACGATACCACCTACAATATCAAGTGTTTTGAGCTCATAATCCAAAAAAGTTGAACAGATTGCAAGAGACGTCTGCAACCTGTCAGTGACCATCTTCGTGGATTTTTTATGTTCTGAATATATCGTGAAAACACTGTTGGCGGTGATGAGACCGATCAGGAAGCAGAGAATAACAAGGACTTTTATACTGATACTGGCCCGTATTGTCTGAATGGTATTCGATGATTTCAAGATATTCTATCCTGCAATAACCAACTGATGTGTTTGGTAGATTTATGCTTGTAACTATTTGACAGCAACCTGCCTCTCTTCTGTGGGAAGCCCCTCCTGGACCCAGCGTTCGATGCCTCCCTTTATCACTCCTATGACATTGGTAAAGCCGTTAGCCATAAGGTATTTTGCTGCAAGAAGAGATTGCTTCATGGCCCAGTCTGAAATAATCAGCGGCTTGTCTTTCGGAAATTCGTTTATACGATCAGTGATATCCAGCATGGGACAATGATAGGCGCCTGGAATAAATTTCGGCCCCTTGGCGAAATTCTGTGGTCTGACGTCGAGGACAAATACATTCTTTTGTTCCAAAAGTGTTTTAATTTTACCAGGCGGGATCTTTTTCGGAGAGTAACCACTATATTTTTTGTTGATGTCTAACGGATAATTAAATCGCCTCCACTCGGATATGCCTCCCTTAAACCAGTAGACATCAGTAAACCCCTTTTTAACTGCTATCCTAGCAGCTTTTTCCGAGTAGGGTCACCTGACCTCCATACAATAGAGAATGAGAGGAGTTGTTTTATCTTTGGGCAAAAGGGTTGTTGAGCTGAATTTGTTAATAGGAATGTTGATGGAGCCGGGTATGCGTTGAAGCTCAAATTCAAGTTTGCTGAGCACATTAATTATTGAGACGTTCCAATGTTTCTCCTGGAGCATTCGTGCCTCCGGGGCACTGATCTCCGTATATCCTGCAGTTTTTGAAACAGCTTGGGACACAAAAATCGGTGAAGTTGAAAAGATAAAAACGAGAAAAAGAAATTTAGCCTGAATCAACATGATTAAATCCCTCCATTTGACCTTCCGGAGAATGATGTTTGCCAGATCCACATATAACGAGTCTTTTCAAGTGAAGAAAGATGCATTTGGCAACAGATGTCCGGATCATCTGATCTCAACAAACCTTGTATTTTTTCTTTTGGCTACTTTTATCCTATAGGAGGATAGAGGAAAAAGTCAAACGCGATCCTTCACAGAAACTTTACTGGAGCACTATTGCAGGTTCAATTTGCAAAGAGGGAACCTCACATATTTGAAACGTATCCCAGATTGTATTGAGTAGGAAGCGAAGAATACTTGAGGGTAAAAGTGTTTTTATATTTTTTTCTGATTCCCCTATTGTTCAGCAAATTGGAACAGAAGTCAGCTTGCTAACGGAAATCAAATACAGTCTTTGCGAGCAAAACGATGCAATATCTGTAGGTTAGGTGGGATTCCCACAGCCTTGGATCTCACAACGACTTCTGCTACTACATGCCCCAAAAATCAAGTTTTGCATCTATGCTGAGCATGAGTGGTAATCAGGTTTTTTTCAAAAATTTTTTTCTCGTCATCTCATTTTCATATCAGTTGGTTACTATTTATTTTGTCGCATGAGCAAGGCATTGGGAGAAGAAATGTTTTTCTCTGAGGCTGTTTCTTAAGCATGGTTTTCAAAGTGATGTGCAGTTAACTGATAAGGAGGAGTAAAATGGGAAAAAACGTGTATAGATGGTCAACGGTTGTTTCCATTAAAGAAACTGATCTGAGCGGAAGTGTTTATTACCTGAATTATCTGTCGTGGTGTGCCAAGGCAAGGGAGATTTTTGCTCTGGATAATTATAAACATTTTGGGTCGGCCTATTCATTTATTATTCAATCGGTTGAACATAATTTTCTGGGCGGAGCCAAGTTTCAGGATTCAATCGATATAGAAATACAGATTGATGAAGTGACATTTACCAGTGCCAAGATGATTTTGAGAATATACAAAGTGGATGAGCATGGTAAAGTACTGATTGGCACACAGGCACAAAAATTGGTCACTGTCGATATGGATAATGGCAGACCTATGCGCATACCGCTGGAGGTCAAGGAGGTCTTGCAGCAGTATCAGGTTGGTCCGAGTTGCTAAAGGGATTGACGTGGTTTGGTTGATAGGTGGTGTGCCCGCAGGTTGTCTCTTATGAAAACACTGCCTATCAACAACCAGGCAAATCATAAACCTTTGCAATGAAAGGGTCATTTTCCACCTCCTTAAATCTCCAGAGAGGTTGTTTCCATTTCTCAAATTGCTGTTGTGCCCATATTCTTCATATTTGGGCCCCTTATCTTTCGGTTCCTCTATAAGGCGATTCCGGATGCGGCTTTTGGTCGCCGCAAATGATTCGACTAGCTCATCAATCTCATGAGATCGCATTGCAAAATCACACCATCATTCTTTAGTTCATTTCAACTAAAGATAATCAAAACATTTCTGGCTAACATAAAGATATCTCTTCGACTCCAGATAACATGGATAATTATTTATCTACTCTGCCTGAAGTAGCATTTATTATTTGCCAGGCTTGGTCCGGTCCGTCAGGAAAGTCCTTGCAAATTAGTGTTCTATGGAGGTAAAAGAAATGATCTATTAATTGTTAGAATATTGACATTGAGAGATTGATGGACTCGATTCTCCAAAATCGATCTAAGAATAGATAAAAGTCTGGCAAAAGCGGACTCTAGATATAAAAAAGTTAGCCCTAAATAAAGATGACTATTACACCAGAATTCACTGAAAAAGTAAGAGCAATTCTTGAGGAATATCCGAAAAGTCATTCTGTTAATTCTTTGAGAAATTCTTTGGTTTTACTATCAAAAGCAAAGGAGTTCGTCGAAATAGATGGTAATATTGCAGCATTTTTATCTATTACAGCTGAGGAGGAAGCTGTCAGTTCTATTTTTTTATGCCTTAAACAACTTGGATATGACGGAGCAGACAAAATTAATCACTGGAACCATATTCACAAGGCAGCCTTTTTCCCATTTTGTCAAGCTCTTACCCACACCTTCGAACTCTTTAATAAAAACAGACCTCAGTTAGCAATTGACAGAACGCATGAAAACCCAAGGCTATTTATAAGGTTTTTTGTTGAAGATTCTGATGGTAAATCTTTTGTGGCTAAATCTGATGTGCCATTTGGGTTTGCTATAAGAAATGAAAACGGTATAGACTACTTTGATAAAAATTTAAAAATATTTTTTGGAAAACATTTCAGTAAATTAAAAAAATGGTTAGTGAATGCTGCAAACAAAAGAAATCGGGTTTTGTATGCTACACCTAGCGGTATTCCGAATGTTCAGTTCTCTGATACAGAAAAATTCTTTGCAGAGTATGAAAGAAAGATTAACACAATGATGTTGCTATACTTCTTAATTGCTCCTTACAAAGAAAAACAAATTTTTATACAACAAGCATTGCATGCATTTGTGAAAATGTTGGGCAAAATTCCACAAGAAGATAAATTGTTGGAAATAATTAACGATAAAGACCAAGAACCAGTAAGTTTAAATATAGATCTAAATACGGGAAAAATAAAAGGTTTTGAAATCCAAAGTTCTGCTATTGAGCATATTGAATTTAAAGAAAATGAAGTTACCGTGAAAATCGGCTAACAATGCTATTCAGCTGAAAACAAGAGGTTGGCGGTATAGCCACTTATTCGTCCCGCATGTAGTTTGTCCTGTAGTTTCAACATTCTTCAACGCACTCTTGTTCCAGCTGATCGCGGGCGTTCGCATTCAACAAATATGAAACACTCACCTTTAAATGAAATCATCAAGACTGATGTAGAAGAGGCGACTCAATCTCTTATAGTTAATACAATTGAACCTTGGTTATTTTTTAAGTCTCATGGTGTAAACATCAAAAAAGCAGATGGCCGATCTCTCAGTGTTTCAGGGATACCTTATAAGGACTCTGCTGTTGTAGCTTTTTGGGAAGGGTTTGCTGATGCCCATATAAATAAACAGAGTCGAGAGTTAATTGAAACTACACGGCTAAGAGCAATTGAGAGAAACATTCCTCTTGAAACTGCATTACAAGACTGCTTAAGACATCTTAAGAACATGATTGTAACAATATTTGAGAAAATGGCCGATGTAGATCAAAAACTAAGAGGAGAAGGAATTCCGAACTCAGTGTCCAAAAAGAGTATTCAACAATATATAGACAGAAATTATAGTATAATTAAGTCATTAGTGGATGCAGAAATCAGCTGTGTTCAGTTTAGAAATAACAATCAAACGTGGCTAAAGGCACTAGAACTAAAACCAAATATTTTTGGCTTGGGATTAAATCTGAACTGGTTCTTTTCCAAAATATTCAGAAAAAAATAGGCGAATGAACGATCGGATTTAGAAACTAATGTCTACTATAGAAACAAAAAAAGATACAATCTCAATTAAAGAAGATAAAGAAGTTATAAAAGGAGTGTACAGTGAACACACCCCTAATGAGTCTATATTGCTTTCAGAAGAACAAGTTTTTTTGAAAGATAACGGGAATGATATTCTTGGCAACGGGAAGATTTGGTTAAAATTGCTTCCTAAACCTTCTATGCAAATAGACATATCTTTTCCTTCATCATCTACAGACACAACAGCTTTACTTTCAACGATAGGTTCCAAAGAAAAGATATCGATTCCTGCTAGAAATATTTCATCGAAAGTTGCATTTATAAGAAGCTCTGTTGGAATAAATCAGGATTTATCAGTAACAGCTATCAGCCAAAATGGGCCTTTAGTAACTAAA
>CAZMFP010000033.1:0-43627 GCA_964565605.1 uncultured Desulfocapsaceae bacterium
ATCCCCTTTCAGGGGTTAATCAATACCGGCCCCTCTGGGGTCGGTTGTTTATTTGGAATACGGATATTTACGCCCTGTTTCTTCGCCAGTTGAAGCAGCTGGGCATATCCGTTTGCCTCAGCTGTTATTCTGTTGGTCCAGAGGGTGGCCGGTTTGAAATGTTCGATAATAAAGAATAAGCCGTTAAAATGGTCGCTATCTGTATGGGTGATTACAATACCATCCAGGTGACGGATGCCTGAACGCCAAAGATAAGGTCCAATGACTCGTTCACCGATATTAAAATGTTTGGAAGTCAGCGCGCCGCCATCAATGAGGATATTTGTTTTTCCCGGAAACTGGATCAGAGTTGAACTACCGTGACCAACATCCATGAATGTAAGAGTCGAGTCGGTTTGGGCCCTCTTAAAAGTCGACAATGGAGGAATGAAGAAAAAGATAAGGATCAAAAAGAGAACCCCATAGCCCAACAGAACAGCTCTTTTTTGTTTGAAGATGAAGACAGATAGAAGAGCTGTGAAATAAATAAGCAGTAGAAATGTTGACGGAGTCGGTAAGTAGATTGATGCAAACGGTACCCTGCTGAATATCTGGAGAACTTTTACAGCAGGAATGAAACCGTACGAACCGAGTTGAAAAAGGATTTCTGAAATCGCAGGAGAGATAAACAGAAATCCGATAGCCAGAAAACCCAGCACCAGGCTCCACAGGCAGATCAGCGGTTCCACAATCAGGTTGACAATTGGTCCGACAAAGGAGAAGCGATTGAAGTGGTACAGGAGAAGCGGTAAGACCCCAATTGTAGCAGTTATTGATAAGAGAAGGGCAGAGAGTATCCAGATTTTACCTTTTTGAACAGGAGTTCTTTTGCTGGTTGTGTCTCCAATTAAATACTCATGAATGAGCGGCAAAATTCCGATTATTGAGGCAACAGCAGCAAATGAGAGTTGGAAAGAGGCGGAAAAGAGACTTTGCGGGTTAAAAGCAAGTATCAGCAGTGCCGCCAGCGACAGCAATGAAAATGGATGTTTTCTTCTGTTCAGGCAAAGAGAAAGGATGACTACTGTTGACATGAGAAACGAGCGAACAACAGGAGTGTTACCACCCGCGATCATCGTGTAAAGAAGAAGTGGTATGAGGCAGAGCAGGGCGGCTGTTTTTCTGGTCGGAATATGCAGGATAAGCCACTCGCTTCGTCGTATTAACCAGTAGAAGGTGAAAAACAAGAAGGCTGCAATAATGCCCATATGTAGACCTGATATGGCAAGAATATGCATACAGCCGCCATTCCTGAACAACTCAAGTGTTTCTTCACTAATCCCCGAACGATCACCAATGAGAATAGCTTTGTAGAGTGGCCCATATTGATTTGAAACAGACTGGTCTATGACTTGTGATATTTTTCCCCGAAGTCTTTGGGGAAAATAGAAAAGTTTTTCTCTTAGAGTTTGGGGATGATTAATTGGCGCAATGTGAAGGGGTGAAATGATTCGGCCGGTTATCCAGATGTCTTTTTGTAGAAGAAATTTCTCATAATCAAATAATCCTGGATTTTTAAAACCACGGGGCCTGTAAAGCTGGGCTCTGACAGCTATTCTGTCACCCGGACCAATTCCTTCTGGCCATCTGTCCCGTAAGTTCAACTTCACAAGCCCTGTTGCTGGGCTGAAATGAGCCGCATCTTCTAGTCGAATGGATTTAAGTTTAATAACTGCCGTTGACTGCTCAGAGTTATATCCTGGAAGGTTGTGAAGAAATCCGGTAAGCACAACCTCTTTCTTAGCGGTAATTTGGTTATAGATGTGGGATTGGTCTTTCGGCTTTTCTGAACTGATCTGGCCATTGATCCAGCCCAGCAGAACGAAAAAAGTTAAAATGAAGAGGTGGGTATAGTGTGTTTTTTGTCTTAATGAGCAAAGGAGTACACCTCCACCAGTTAGCAGCAGCAAAGATAACAGGTAGGAGGGGTTAATCGTGTATTGAGCAGACAGATAAATTCCCAAGGCAAATGAGAGAGTTATGCTGATCAAAAGATAATGGTGAATCAAACGAAAAAGCACCAGCAGTGTCCTTTGTCGAAGAATTAAATGTAGGGTGGAGAATAGGTGTGGCAAGAGCTGCAGTTAAAAAGGACTGCAGATAATGATTGTTTATAGAAAGTTATTTATCATGTCCAGGTGACGTTTAACAACTCCTTTTTGTTGTTGGATATCCTGCAACCCCAATTGGCCATGTTTTTTTCTTTTATCTTCTGATTGGAGCAAAGTCCTCAGGGTTTCGGTTAGTTCTTCGGTACCAGCTACTTCAAAAGCGCCTTTGGCTGCAACAAGACTCTTGCTGATTTCTTCAAAATCTTCCATGTGGGGCCCAAACAGAACAGGTACTCCAGCAAGAGCAGCTTCAATGGGGTTATGTCCGCCTTCATCTACCAGACTTCCGCCGATAAAGGCAATATCCGCCTGATGATACCAGGCAGCCAGCTCACCAATAGTATCAAGAATAAAAAAGTCGGTTTGAGCCTGATGCTTTTCCGATCGTAATCCTGCTGTGAGACCCAGTGTATGGCCAAGTTGTTTTATCTCTTCAGCCCGCTCGATATTTCTAGGAGCAATGATAAGAAAGAGTTCATGGTATTCTCTTTTGAGCTGAGCATAGGTGGACAGCACTATTTCTTCTTCACCCTCATGGGTTGAGCCACAGATCCAGACAAGCGAATGATCGCTTTGTTTTATAAAATTCGTTTTTTCTCTGCTGGTTGGAATATGGGTGTCATATTTGAGATTGCCAAGTGTGCGGATTTTGGTTTCATCAATACCGAGCTTCATCATATTTTTTTTATCAGTATCGGTTTGCATGCTTAAAACATCGAAAGAGTCAAAAAGAGCTCTGAAAAAAAAGCCAAAACGTCTATAGCCTTTTATGGATTTCTTTGAGATTCTCCCGTTAACCAGGAAAAGTGGAATGTTTTTGCGCCGAAGGCCAAACAGCATATTGGGCCAGAAATCAGTTTCCACAAGGATAAATACATCCGGCTGTATCGCCTGGATATAACGGGTAACTGCAGGATAGAAGTCTACGGGAGACTCAAGAAGGATATCAGCATGATCGCCAAGCAGTTCTTCTGCCAGTTTTGAGCCGCTTTGGGTCGATGTGGATACGACGATAAAAAGATCAGGTTGGGCACGCATCTCCTTTATAAGGACAACTGCAGACGTCACTTCACCTACGGAGAGAGCATGGAGCCAGACAGTTTTTTCCCCTCTTTGTCGGCTGGTGTCGAGTTTGGCTGACAAACCATACCCAAGTCGTTTTAATATTCTGGTGCGATATTTATCTTTAGTGAGGATAAGGACAAGCAGAACAGGAAAAAAAACAACCAGGAAAATAATCTGCAGAATGTTATAAACAATAATCATTAAGTACTCTTTCAGGACCAGGATATGGAACAGTTGTTCCATCATAATGAACGAGCGTGTAAATGAACAGGAAAAACAAAGCAGTTGACCTAAGAGAAGATAGCTAGATGAACATTGTCCTTTTTGAAGCAGAAGAGATCAGTAGGAACAGGGCGGTTGTCACCGATCGCAGGGCAAAGCATATTGCCAAAATCCTGGGATCTGAAGAGGGTGACAGGCTCAAGGTTGGTGTCGTTGACGGCTCTTCCGGGACCGGGACTGTTATTTCCATTCACAGGAAACAGCCCTATAGTGTTGAGCTTGAGCTTGAGCTTGAGCTTGAGCTGGAGTTGACCAGGGAAAAGCTAAGCGCCCCTTTTATTGACCTTCTTTTGGCTTTGCCCCGTCCAATAATGCTAAAAAGGATTTTCAGTCAGGCCACAGCTCTGGGTGTTGGTCGTTTTTATCTCGTGCATTCACGGCGAGTGGAAAAAAGTTTCTGGAACGGTTCAATTCTGGAAGAGGAACAACAACGCTTCCATTTGATCCAGGGACTGGAGCAGTCTATGGATACAAGGTTGCCTGTTGTTCAAACACATAGACGGTTTAAACCATTTGTCGAAGACGTGTTGCCTGTTATAAAAAAGAACTACTCACACCTGTTGCTTGCCCACCCTGAGGCCAAACCGACTCTACTACAGACCATGTCCAATAAACCGATAAACAGGGTGCTGCTGGCAGTTGGGCCGGAGGGGGGCTGGATCGATTATGAGATTGATAAATTTTCACAGCAGGGATTTCAGTCTTTTAGTGTCGGGGAACGTATCTTAAAAGTTGATACCGCTGTTGTTGCCCTGCACAGCAGGATCAGTCAAGTGAAAGAAGTGATAAAGGAGTTCCCGGCTGCTTCTGTTTAGCTGGTTGACAGACCGGCAACCCGATGCTTATGGTGATACCTGTAAGTTGAGGTTGATTCGTAAAAGTCGTTACAGGTCATCGCGAGCGAAGCGTGGCGATCTTAAAATATGTTCGATTAATCAAATAATACCAACAAATCTAGTTCAAATGCAGCCACTCACCCAAATACCTTCAGCGTCCGAAATACCGCTCGTCCAAGTAGGTCCTGATGATGATGCCCCTTGCTGAGGCCCGAAAACCGACCCCAGGAGTGAGGTCCATGATCTTCCAGGATACAAACTGCTGCCGTATGTGGATGGCTTTGTTGATACTCCAGCGGGGCCCGTCCCGCGGGTATACAATAAACTGAACCAGCAGGACCAACTGGGCACCATGCGGGCTCGGATGGGTATTGCCAGAAACCAGTACAAGGTGAATCCCGGTCTGTACTGTGTTGGGAATCCGACAGCAACATCACCTGTTCTAGTCACCGCCAATTATAAATTGAGTTTCGACAGCCTGAGAAAAGAGCTGGCAGATGTGGATGCCTGGATACTGGTGGCTGACACCAGAGGAATCAACGTCTGGTGCGCTGCTGGAAAAAAGACCTTTTCCGCCGAAGAAATTGCCATGCAAGTTCAGCGGATGAAACTCGATACAATCGTCTCTCATAAAGAATTGATTTTACCCCAGTTCAGCGCGCCCGGTGTTGCTGCTCACACCTTAAAAAAGTTATGTGGATTCAGAGGGAAGTTTGGTCCAGTCCGAGCGGAAGACATTCCGTATTACTTAAAAAACGATAAACAGCTCGATGAGTCAATGCGTAAAGTGACCTTCACCTTTGTGGAGAGAGCTATTCTTATTCCAGTGGAATTGGCGCTAGGGTGGCGAATTATCGTTTCTGTACTTTTGGCGCTGTTTGTGCTCTCAGGTATCGGTAAAGAGTTCTTTTCTGTTCAGGCCTCTATAACGAGGGGATTAATGATAGATGGTGCGACCATTCTCGCAGTACTGGCCGGTGCTGTCATGGTGCCGCTTTTCCTGCCTTGGCTGCCTGGGAGGCAGTTCTGGCTGAAAGGAGTCTTGGTGGGTACGCTTGTCGGCCTGGTTGCCATTTATACCTTTGCTGCTTCGGCAACAGGGTTGGAGAAGACCGGATTGATGTTGCTCATGATTGCCATCAGCTCATATGTTGGTATGAATTTCACCGGTGCAACCCCCTTTACCTCTCTGTCCGGTGTTGAGTTAGAGATGCGCAAGGGACTGGCCGTGCAGATAGGCGGTGCATTTATCGCCATTGTCTTGTGGATTGCCGCACCGTTTGTGGCATAACAGTGTGAAACTGGAAATAGAAGAATAGACTATGAAAGAATTTCGTTACATCGATGGCGCCGCCATCCTCAAATATGACGAGGAAAAATGTATCGGCTGCGGGACATGTGAGACGGTCTGTCCCCACCGTGTGTTTGAAATGAATTCCAAGAAGGCGAAAGTTGTCGATTACAACGGCTGTATGGAGTGCGGTGCCTGTGCCAAAAACTGCCCGGTGGAAGCCATCTATGTCAACCCGGATGACGGCTGCGGCTGCGCCGCCTTCATCATTAATAATTGGATTTCAAAGGTACGTGGCAAGACCACCAACCTGTGCGGCTGTTGATTACCCGCCAGTGAATTATTGAAAGAGTGTTAAAAGAAATACTCAACCCGCACAAATATCGGCTACGTTTCTGCCGATGTCTTTCAAGTTGCTACTAAGAGCGCTTGAATCTGTTTTTTGTACATCTGCGTAATCGATATATGATAGTCTCAGTTCATTGAATCCTTCGCAAGAGAGTTCTTCATTGCTATAAGTAACTGTCTCTGTTCTTACTGGCAATAGAAGTATTTGTCTCTACCAGTCCACCTCTGAAGTTATATACTACCAATCTACGTTATCAGTCTATACAGCAGCAGATATGACGGGTTCCTGGGGCATCTGTCTGTGGTGTCGATCCGGATATTTTTATGGTTATTGTTTCATTATCCAGGAATATTGAGCTATATCCGTTTACTATGAAAACGTAAGCAAGAAAAATTCTCTTTATCCATCGAGATATTCTGTCAGTTTCCTGCCTTATAAATGGATCTTCGATCCAAGATGCTTCAAGAGATACTCAAAGCTATCCTCCCTTAAAAGAGTAGCGAAGATGTGCGTCTAATCACACGGAGGATTAAAAAGTACTCACGTTATTATGTGAAACTCTTTCTCAATCAACTACCGGACCTGGATGGTCCCACAATTAATAATTTGCCTCTATCAGCTGTAAAATTGTACCAGGCGTTGATTCATGAGTTTAGGCGTTTTTAAAATAAATTATGGCAGAAGTCATTGCGATTTTGATGTATCTCTCTGGAAAATTTTGTATGGTTACCTGGCAAGACTTCATCTGGTAAAAGATGAGCTAATTGAGAGTAAACTGTTTCAAGGTTCCGCCAAATCTTTGACAGAAAGATCCAACCAAATTATAGAAACACTCTTATCACTTAGTGAGAATACTCTATCTTCATAGTTGGGAGTGGAAACTTTAGTATAAAAAGGAGATTTTCAATGAAGCAGCTTTTCAATCAACATGATTTTCTTCAGCTCTCATCATTTCTCCATTATCAGCTCAGTGGATCTCACGTTAACTGGCGCACAGTGTTAAATCTCCTTCTCGGTAACAGAGTGGACCGTTTGCCTGAAGGACCGCTTCTCGACACGCTCATTTATCTAGGCCAGGCCTTAGGTGAATCCAAACGACGATTAGGGCCGCTTGCGATCCTCCATCCACTACGTACTGCAGCCATTTACTTAAAAGCAGATCCCAACCCAAAACTCCTCAATATTTTGACCGCATTGCTGCATGATAAAGATGAAGATATTTCACAAGACAAAGTGAAAGGGGAGTGGCTCTTTATTTCGCATGGTTATGAACAGTTTCTTTCAAGATTAAGTAAAGACGAACGCAGGTTGCTCAACGAACGTGTCTCTCATCTGGCAAGAAAGAAAGGCGAATCATACAGTGTGTATCTGAGTCGTTTATTGGGACAGTCGCAATCTACCCCGGAGCTTATTTCAATAAAACTTGCAGACAGGTTGGATAACACTTTGGATCTTCGACTTGATATCGATTATAGCGATGAAGAAGTAGATTGCTTTCAAATCATTTTTGGGTTGTTGTTTATTCCCAATTTCCAGGGCGTAAAAACAAGCTATCCTCACCCGGTTGAGAGAAAGATAGATGGTGCTAACCGGTTGTATCAGATTTATAAGAGTTTTGAGTTGCTTAACCTGCTGCAGGAAAAGAAAATACAGATGGATAGTGTTGGTCAAAGGCTGGCCACATGTCTTGCAGAAGCCGCTATTCATGAGGCAAAAGATATACTGCTACATCTTTTTTTGTATCATATTACAAAAACCGAACAGCAACGGGAAATTCTTCTTGAAACGATCTCCTGCGGTGGAAATAAAGAGAGCTTTTCTCAAAGTGAGGACGAAGATGACTGCAGAATCAAGCTGCAGAATTTCACCCAGGAATATTTCAGTTACAATGATAAGCAAGAACGTGATTACTTGCTTGCAGGACTCTATCAGAATAAAAAATCGATGGCCCAGTTAGCTCTTCTTTTCATCAGTTCCTTTATGTCATTTTCCTTCAGATAAACGTTCATGAAATTCTGTTCACAGTCAAGTGTGAACGGTGTGAATTGGCAGTATAATTTCCGTTGCTAAGCGTACTCTCTTTCAAGTTTGCTTAACCATAGGGGAAATCAGATTACAATTTGTTGTAGTGACATACGATAAGTTGGTTGCTCTTTGATGAAGAAGAGGCAGTTATGATCCTCATTCCCTTTCTGATGTCTTTTCTTAGACAACTAAACAAACTTTCCCCTGAATATGTTTTCAACTGTATCGGATAGTCTCTATTTACATATAGATGACAAGGGATTCCAAGTTTGTCGTGACCGTATAAACTTTTCTTGCCTTTAGTTGGAATAAAAGTACTGGCCACTACAACCAATACTCTTCCAATGTTTTTATTATTCCAGATTGACAGACGATGTTAAGCGTGTTAAGTTGTTTTTAACAAAGCACAGTTTGGCTTAACTTGGAGGAGCACCATGAAGATATATACAGAAAGTAATGTCGCAAACAGTCAACAGCTGGGTCGGAGAGTACGGTTCGGTTTGGCGATGCTTTTCTTTTTGACACTGATACTGTTTACAAAAACAGCGGTTCATGCCGGGCCTCTTGATCTGGATAGCTATGGCCTGCCTGAGGGACTCTATAGAAAGGAAATTTCCGAGAGCCAAATACAGGAAGTACATGACCTGTTTCCCGAGAGGAGTGAAGTAAATCCTCAATTTGTAGATCCACAACTTGATCCAAATCTGCATATACTGCAGGATGCGGTTGTGTCGCTGACTTTTATCAGTGAAGGAGCTGGATATTGGAATTCATTTGGCTATTTTCTCTATGATGACAATGAGCAGGTGTTAAAAGAGCAGGTTATCTTCGGAAATGCTTCCCTTAAAGGTGCTGGTGGAAATATGGAACCTGGGGACACAATCGATATTGGTCTTTCCTACGATGAGGACGGTACACCTGAACCTTTTCCTGAAGGGACGAATCTTGGCTTCTTTATTGAAGCAAATGGTTGGGGCAATCCAGTCTATTCCAATGTGGAAAACCACAAGTTTTATACTCTGGATAGTTTGAATCCGGATGGAATGAGGCATGTAGCGATGGTATACTCTCGTGAGAACCAGTCAATCATCGCTGGTATAGAAGATGTCTGGTTAAGTCATTCGGATAAAGATTATAATGACATACTGTTTACGTTTACCACAGACCCGGTGAATGCGCTGGTTGATATCGTTGAAAGAGGAAATATTCCAGATAGTGAACCGGTTCCGGAACCGGGTACCATGTTATTATTGGGTACAGGACTTACAGGGTTGGCAATATCACGCAGGAAAAGAAAGAAAGGGATTAAAGAATAACGGTTGTTCCACCGAATGCTCTCAAAGATATAAGTTTGGTTAAAGGGTGCTTTGAAAAAATAGAATTTTCGTTCGAGATCAAGGAACGGTAAAAATAAAGAAGCGCAGCATATTGGTCATATGTGAGCATTTATTATTTTTGCTGTGACGCAGAGATCGGGCGAAAAGGCATTTTTTCAAGGTGTCCTTATATTGAGAGAGGGGGCTATTTTGAATTGTTTACCATTTTGCCTAATAAATCGGCCACCTTTTCACCACAGCGTTTAGAGTTACAGGAACCCCCTCCGATACCGGTTTTGCGGGCTACCTCCTCATAACTTCGCGCCCCCTCCTCAATGGCATTAATAATTCGGTAGAGTTTGATTCCCTTACAGATACAGCCCGGTTTCATCTTGAGCAGGATTTCTTCCTCTTTTGTCATAATTTCCTACTTGAGCCGTTTTACCGGGTGAAAATGGTGGTAAATTTTATTTGCCATATCGGGGCCAATGCCGGGAACCTGTTTGATTTCTTCAAGAGTACCGTTTTTAATCTTTTTTAAACTTCCCATATGCTTGAGCAGCTTTTTTTTCCTGTCCGGCCCGATGCCATCAATTTCATCAAGCTGGGATGTAAGGGTGGCTTTATGTCGTAATTTGCGGTGAAAGGTGACACCAAATCGGTGAGATTCATCACGAATACGCATGAGATAGAGAAGTACAGGGTTGTAGCCGGGCAGGAGAATAGGGTTTTTTCTTCCAGGTTTATAGAGCTTTTCACCTTCCTCTTGACGTTCTTTGGCGATACCGATCCAATCAATTTTCTCTGCAATATCAAGTTGTCCGGCGATGGTAAGGGCCATATTCAACTGGCCTCGGCCGCCATCTACCACAAAGAGGTCGGGTAAATTGTCTTCTTTGACTCCCCGGGTAAAGCGACGTTCTAACACTTCAGCCATCATGCTGTAATCATCGGGTGTGTCGATTGTTCGAATGCGATAATGACGAAAACCGGATTTATCAGGTTCACCTTTATGGAATCGCACCAAAGAACCAACTGCTTGTTTGCCGCTGATATTTGAGATATCAAGACACTCGATGATTGCCGGCTCTTTTTTGAGGCGCAATTTCTTTTCCATGACCTGACTCAGGCTTTTCCAGGATTGTTCCTTCTTTTCTAAATCTTCAAAGAGCTGGCGACAATTGGTCTGCGCCATATTGACAAGGGTCTTTTTATCTCCTCTCTTGGGAACAATGAGACGAACTTTTTTTCCAAGAATATCGGAAAAGCGTTCGGCCAGCAGTTCCTTGTCTTCAGGCTCAAATGGAAGAATAATCTCTGTCGGCAGGCTCTGATGATCGTAGAAGAGATTGATGGTCTGGCCGAGAATTCCAGGGTCATCACCATATGGATCATTGAGAAAGTAGGTGCGGCTGCCACTGATAACACCTTCACGGATAAAAAGGATAACAATGGCCACGGCTGTTTCTTTTCTTAAAAAACCAAAGACATCCTGATCTTTGAGATGCGATGC
This sequence comes from uncultured Desulfocapsaceae bacterium, assembly GCA_964565605.1. Lineage (GTDB taxonomy): Bacteria > Desulfobacterota > Desulfobulbia > Desulfobulbales > Desulfocapsaceae > CAZLGM01. The sequence continues at coordinate 10,828 of CAZMFP010000033.1, forward strand.
CACAACAACTTGTTTCTCCAGGGTTTTCTCTAAAGCCTGTATCTGGTCGCGTAAAAAAGCGGCCTGCTCAAAGTCAAGTGAATCGGCTGCCTGTGCCATTCTTTTTTTCAGCAGGTTAATGACATCTCTATTGCGTCCCTCTAAAACCATGAGAACACTGTCCACCATTTTTCTGTAAGTATCATTATCTGCCTTGTCGACACAGGGAGCGGAACAGTTGTTGATCTGGTGGTTGAGGCAGGGACGCTTGCGTTTTTTTACCTTTTTGCCTTTGCATCGTCTGAGTGGAAAAATGGAATGAATAAGCCTCAGGCTGGCCCACATTGCAGATGATGAAGAGAACGGGCCAAAATAGGCGGCGCCGTCTTTAATTCTTCTTCTGGTCATCATCAACCGAGGCCACTCTTCCTTAACAGTGACTTTTATCAGCGGATAGTTTTTATCGTCACGTAAAATAACATTGTATTTGGGTTTATGTTTTTTTATGAGCGAGGCTTCCAGAATCAATGCCTCTTTTTCCGTGTGGGTAATGATTGTATCGACCTTAACCACTTGGGAGAGCATTACACCTGTCTTGTTATGGGCCGAGCCGGAAAATCGAACATATGATGACAATCGTTTGTGGAGGTCTTTTGCCTTGCCAACATAAAGGACCGAGGTCTTATCCTGCATAATATAAACACCGGGAGAGTGGGGTGCTTTCTGAAGATAAGTAGCTGACAGCATGTATAATGACGTTTTCTAGTTTGAGATTTCAGGTGTTGAGGTGATAGTGTTTTGCCTGATCACCATCGCAGGTTTTGAGATGTTACAGTGCTGCCTCAAAGAGCGTCTTGGTGTAGTCATGCTGTGGATTGGAAAAAATGGTGTCGGCAGCACCCTGTTCAACGATTTTTCCGTTTTGCATGACAATTATCTGGTCAGAGAGTGCACGGACAACCCGCAGATCGTGAGAAATGAAGAGGTAGGTTAAATTGTGTTTCTTCTGTAGATCAAGCAATAGTTCAATGATCTGGGCCTGTATGGTCATGTCCAGGGCAGAGGTCGGCTCATCGAGGATCAACAGTTCCGGCTTTAAGATAATAGCTCTTGCAATAGCAATTCGTTGCCTTTGTCCACCTGAGAATTCATGGGGATATCGATAGGCCATCTCAGGCTCCAGGTCAACCTCTTCGAGAATTTCGGCAACCGCTTCTCTTCTTTCTTGTTTTGTCAGGTTGGAGTGATGGATGGCAAGGCCTTCGGAGACAATCTGATAGATATTGAGCCGGGGTGACAAAGAGGAATAAGGATCCTGGAAAACGACCTGAATATCTTTTCGTAAAGGTCGCATTTGTTTATTTGATAGATCGCTTAGAAGCAAATCTTTATACCTGATAGTTCCTTTGCTTTTAGTAAGCTTTAAAATAGCAAGACCAAGAGTTGTCTTGCCGGAACCGGATTCTCCAACGATACCGCAGGTTGATCCTTGCGGAATAGTAAGACTGATATCATCAACTGCTTTAATCGTTTTAATTTGCCGCTTAAATGGGGATACCCAGCCGGTCTTGATGTGAAAGTGACAGTCTAAATGACGTATATTGACAAGTGGTTCGGCTTCTTCTTTACCCTTTGGAGAGCCATGGGGAATAGAGGATAAAAGATGGATGGTATACGGGTCGGTGGGATTGGAAAAGATCCGCTCCGTCTGTCCATGTTCGACAATTCTCCCATCTTTCATAATATGAACATTATCAGCAATACGTTTGACCATGGGTAAATCATGAGTGATCAATAAGACGGCCATGCCGAATTCCTGTTGGATATCCTGAATCAGATCAAGAATCTGGGCCTGAATCGTCACATCAAGTGCGGTTGTCGGTTCGTCTGCGATGAGCAGCAGTGGCCGACAGGCGAGAGCCATGGCAATAATCACCCGTTGCCGCTGTCCACCAGAGAGCTGATGCGGAAAAACCCCCAATCTCTCTCTTGGGTTTTTTATTCCGGTTCGGTCCAGCAGTTTCACTGCCTCTTCTTCAGCTTCCTGCTTCGCCATATTCTGGTGTTCCATCAGTGGCTCTATCAGCTGGTTGCCGATGGAATAAACAGGGTTGAGGGAAGTCATCGGCTCCTGGAAAATCATGGCGACCTGGTTTCCCCGAATGGCCCGTATCTGTTTGGCTGAAAGGTCAAAGACATTTTGTTCTTCAAAACGGATGATACCCCTGTAGTCGACCCTGTTGGCATCTTCAAGCAGACGGAGGATGGACAACGCTGTTACCGATTTACCGGAGCCGGATTCACCCACCAGGGCACAGGTTTCCCCCTTCTGTATTGTGAAGGAGACATCAAACAGGACCTGGGTCGCCTCAAGTGTCCCATCAATGGAGTCACTGTTAAACCAGGTGTTGAGCTTGTCAATTTCAAGCAGCATGCGTAAAAAAGGGGGAAAGTTTAGTAGCGAACTTCAAATGAAGAATAGTCAATGACAGTATCAATCTCTTCTTCGTGAACATGGTCAACCCGTGAAGCTGGAGAGCCTCTGTGCAGCCAGCCGATCATCTGGTCAACGGTTTGGCTGTCTCCTGTAATTACAGCTTCTACGGTTCCATCAGGCAGATTACGAACCCAACCACTCAATCCGAGGTTTATCGCTTCTTTCCGGGTAAAGTCCCTGAAAAAAACACCCTGTACTTTTCCTGACACAATCACGTGAACGGTTTTGCTAACCATGGAAATGTTTTTTGTATATGTTTAAAATGTTTTCTGGTTATAATTAAACGATCTATTATACTCAAAGAATACAAGAGATACTATTCATTTTCATGCCTGCTAATAGGCAAATAAAAAACTCTCTAACAAGCCAGCTAAATCGTATAACCATGAACTTTTCTATTCTTCTTTTTGGTGCAATTGGTCTTGCCTCCCTTATATTAACAATGATTGGCCTTGGAGGAGGACTCATTTTCTCTCCTCTTTTTATCCTGCTGGGATTTGCCAAGCCGGTAGCGGTTTCCTCATCACTTTTTTTAAATGGAATTGCAGCAGCTTCAGCCGCCTATGTGTATGCAGGGAAAAAGATGGTGGACTACAATCTGTCCCTGCCCTTGATCATATCTTCTTCCATTGGCGCCTGGCTCGGTGCTCTGTCCGAGTCTGCGGTTGACACCAAATTATTTTTGTATATTCTGAGCGCAATTGTATTTCTTGCTGCTTTGAGAATGATTTTCGGTGGGTCACCAGGCAGAGAAGACCGAACAGTTCTTCAGTGGCAGAAACTTCTGGCCGGAAGTGTCATTGGGATAATTATTGGATTTATCGGTGGTCTGCTGGGAATTGGCGGTGGCGTGTTTATTGTGCCGTTGTTGATTTATTTTCTCGGAATTGAGACCAAGACTGCCGCTGCAACCTCAATATTTGTTGTCTGCTTTTCTTCATTTGCAGGCTTTGCAACCTACGTATCTGAAGGCGTGGTAGATTGGTCATTTATTCTTCCAGCGGCCCTGTTTTCCTTTATTGGCGGCCAGATCGGCTCTAGAATCATGGTTGAAAAACTGCGGGGAAAAACGGTTCGCAGATTATTTGGGATTATTCTCATCCTTTTTTGCATAAAGCTACTGCAAAAGAGCTTTGTATGACGTATCTTTCAGGGCAGCGAATGAAAGAGAATTATAAAAGCAGAAACCTTGCCAGGGTAGAGTTTAAACTGCTTTACCAAAACAACTTTAAAAGCTGTAGAAGGAAAAAATATGTCCGAATTACAACTTGAACCTTTAGATAATTATACTGATTTTGATGGCCCGGTGGTGACAATTGTTATGGACGGTGTGGGGCTTGGGCCGAAGGATGCTTCTAATGGTGTTTATGTGTCCAACACTCCTGTTCTGGATGGTCTTCTGAAAGAAGAGTTGGTGACTGATCTTGCGGCCCATGGGTTGGCTGTCGGTCTGCCTTCGGATGGTGATATGGGTAACTCGGAAGTAGGGCATAATGCTCTGGGAGCCGGCAGGATTTTTTCCCAGGGGGCCAAACTGGTCAATGAGGCCATCGACTCCGGTAGGATATTTACGGGGCAGGCCTGGGGCGAGGTGGAGAAGAGGACGTCAAATGGTGGCACGCTTCATCTGATTGGTATGGTCTCAGACGGCAATGTACACAGCCATGTGGATCAGCTCAACGCTCTGTTGGATCACTGCGGCAATAACGGGATCGACAAGGTGCGGGTTCACGGGCTTCTTGATGGCCGTGATGTGGGAGCCAAGTCGGCCCTGGAATTTTTCAGGCCGCTTGAAGAAAAGCTTGAACATCTTTCAGCGGACGGCAGGGATTATCGGGTCGGTTCCGGCGGCGGCAGAATGGTGACCACAATGGATCGGTACAATGCCGACTGGTCGGTGGTTGAGAACGGCTGGAAGGCCCATGTTCTTGGGGAAGGCAGAGGGTTTTCTTCGGCCTGTGAGGCCATTGAAACATATTATAACGAAGACCCTGAGATCACAGACCAGTATATGGAAAGTTTTGTGATTATCGACGATGGTAGCCCGGTGGGAACCATTGAGGATGGTGATGCCGTGGTTCTTTTCAACTTCCGGGGGGATCGGGCCATTGAGCTTTCCCGTGCCTTTGACGAAGAGGATTTCAGCGAGTTTGACCGGGTGCGGGTGCCGGATGTCTTTTATGCGGGCATCATGCAGTATGACGGAGATGCTTCAATTCCCGCCCATTACCTGGTGGAACCACCTACCATCGATAAAACGCTGGGCGAGTATCTATGTGTTGCAGGTATCAGCTCCTATGCTATCTCGGAAACCCAGAAGTTCGGTCATGTCACCTATTTCTGGAACGGCAATAAATCGGGTTATATAGACGAAAAACTGGAAAAATATGTGGAGATTCCGTCTGACAAGATAACTTTTGATCTTCGCCCCTGGATGAAGGCGGCTGAGATAACCGACCATGTTGTGGAAGCCATTGAATCAGGTGACTTCAAGTTTATCCGTCTTAACTATGCCAATGGCGATATGGTGGGCCATACCGGTGTTGAGGAAGCAACCCGTATAGCTGTGGAAACTGTGGATCTCTGTCTGGGCAGGTTGCTGGCTGCCTTAGAAAAAGCAGGGGGGGTTGCCCTGATTACGGCGGATCACGGAAATGCGGATTGCATGTGGACTGAGAAAAACGGCATTCATTCACCCATGGTTGCCCATACGAAAAATCGGGTTCCTTTTATTGTCAAAGATTATTCGGGAAAAAATCTCTTTTCTCTGTCAAATCTGGAAACAAGGGGTCTTTCCAATGTTGCCGCAACCATATGTATGGCCTTGGGGTATCAGCCACCCGATGAATATGATCCATCTCTTATTCAATTGAAGAAAGGGTAAAAAGATCATGGCAGAAAGAATCAGCAGGTCGGAGCAGAAGAGGCGGTTCAAACAGGTAGAAAAGATTGCCGGTGAGCTTGCTGTGATGTCTGATAATGATCTGAAAACCTTTCCGGGATCAGCTGAAGTAATAGAAGAGATTGTCTATATTCGTACACTGAAGGGAGGCGCCCGTAAGCGGCAGGTCAAGTATCTGGCCAAACTGCTCAGGGGTGATGATATAGATACAATCTATGATTTTTTAGGTGGGCTCAAAGGATCAAAGCTGAAAGAAAAGGCTCTTTTGCATGAAGCGGAAAGATTGCGTGATGTGATTATTAACGAGGCCCTGGAGGATTATCAAGCCTACCAGCGGGAAAATATCGAATGGGAGTTGGGCTGGCAGAGTGAAACGCTTGACCGGGCCTGTGAGATGTATGAAGGTCTTGATCGAAAAGCGGTGGAAAGAGTTGTTTATTCGTATGGAAAAAACCGAAACAAGGTTCATTACAGGGAGCTGTTCAGGCTTATTATGGCTGCCATTGAGCAAAAAGAGCGCGAAAAAAGGCAATAGGAGGCTTTCCTGTTAGTAGTTTAAAATCCATCCATTTTATAGCAATAGTGGCAAGATTCCGGTGGCGGATTTTTTGCAAATTCATTTTTAATAGTCACAAGAGCCGTCTCTAATTGAGCTGCTCCCTCAAGTGAGTAACTTACTTTTTCCATCGCTTTTTCGTAGATATTCAGTCGTTTCTGAAATTGTTGCCTGAATGCGCAGTACTGAGGAGATGACCATATCCTGTCTACTGTCTCGCTTTTACAATTCCCTAAAACAACCGGGCCTTTTGATTTTGCATGATTATTGTAAGACCATGGAAGTTTTACTTCACCAACAGGTGGGCAAAGAAAAACACAAGGAGAAACAAGACCGCTGCTGCTAATAAAAAGAGTTTGGAGGGGGTTTTTATCACAAACCGGTACAGGTTCAGGCGTAAACGATCGCAGGTTGATATTCATTCTGGAGAAAAGCCCTGCCAGCCAACTCAGACGTCGCAGTCGTTGTATGGATGCATCAAGTTTAACCGGATTGAATCTCAGTTTTTCCTGTGATTCGGTTATTGTCTGGGTCAGGTGAACAGTTGAAAACAGATCAACGCCTTGTCTTCGGCACCACCTGATAGCCCCAGGCAGTTCTTCAACACCCTGAGGAGTCAGTAGATAGCTGACCCCGCATTTCACACTTGCTGATAATCTTTTTCGTGCTGCCAGAAAGATCCCAATGGATTTGCGCATCAAGTCAAATGAATTCCTGCCCCGCAACCGGTCATGACTGGCTCGGTTTCCACCCGCCATCGAAAAGGTGATGGAATCAAGACCAGAATCGATTATACGTTCAGCCAGTTCATCGTTCATGATTGTACCGTTGCTTGTGAAGCTGACTGCCAAGCCGATCTTTTTGGCCTGTCGAATATACTCATCCATTTGAGGCAGCAGGAGAGGTTCGCCCCATCCCTGCAGATGAACCGATTTGACTGATTGAGGCAGGTGAGTCAGGATTTGACCATAGAGCCCTGTATCAAGTTCTTTTTCCTGCCAGACAGACTGGTATGCGTGTTTGATACAGGTGCTGCAGTTGAGATTACAGCGGCTGGTTACTTCAATCTGTACACTTCGAAGCTTGTGCCGGACTGTTGGAGCCGGTCGATCTTCATCCGACAAGATTTCTCCTTCCACCATGTTGGTTTGTTGTGATTGGCTGTTATGTTGAAATAAAACAGGTGGTCGTTGAGCTTAGATTTGAGGTTGAACAAATGGGGTATGGATCATGGTAATTCCAATTTAGACACTTCTCTTTCCAGCTAAGACGGCTTTTACGGCAAGCCCCAATTCTTGAAGAGTGAATGGTTTCTTGAGAAAGTGATTCGCTCCCATGGCGATGGTTTTTTTGACCTCATTGTCGGCCCCAAACCCGCTCAGCAAGATTACTTTCTGTTCAGGGTGACATTCAATGATTTGTTCATAGGTTTCTCTACCACTCAAACCAGGATCCATGATCATGTCAAGCAGAACAAGATCAGCACTGTTCTGTAACAGATGAGCGGCGGCTTCTTCACCAGATGGGAAGGTCAGCACAGAGTAGTTGAGCTGTTCTAAAAGTTTACTGATGATGAAGCGTTGTGGCTCTTCATCATCAACAATGATGATTTTGTCACCGTTTCCATTCATTCGATCAAGCGCAACATCAGGGGAGTCTTGTGCAACTGGCTCGTTTGTGGCTGGAAAATAGAGTGAAAAAGTAGTGCCGGCTTTACTGCTGTCAACGTCTATGTGGCCTCCATGGTCGTGTACGGTATTCCATACTACAGTAAGGCCAAGGCCGCTGCCGCTTCTTTTACCCATAACCTTTTTGGAATAAAACGGTTCAAAAATTCGGTTGATATGCTTATTTTCTATTCCGGGTCCACTGTCTTTAACCGATATGAAAACAAAGTCTTTATTGTCAAACTCTCCTGCTGTCAGATTGGACTCTTTTAATTCAAGGAGTCGTGATGATATGACTACTTTTCCTGTACCATCAATTGCCTCAGCGGCATTGATGATCAAGTTCATCAAACATTTTTTAATATGGACTGGTGAACATAAGATAGTGGTTTTTCCGGAGTCGAGTGCGGTTTCAAACTCAATTTTATTATGACGTTCTATGGTTTTTTTATGTTCGGGTGAATTTAGATATTCCAGGATGATGTTGTTTAACTCCGTTGCCTCCCGTTTTCCCACAGATCCTCTGGCAACGGTCAACAGGTCAGAGACTACTTCCCCTGCCTGTCTGCCGGAAAAACGGATATTCTCAATCCACGGGCGAATTTCACTGTCCTGGGGAAGCTTCATGAGGATAAGGTCCGGATAGCTGGTGATTGAAGTGAGGATGTTATTTAAGTCATGGGCTACACCACCGGCCATCAGACCGATGGTTTCCATTTTCTGAGATCGATGTAATTGCTGCTCCAGGTTTAGTTTTTTCTCCATTTCGTTCATCAGGGCCTGGTTAGCTTCTTCAAGGTCCTGAGTTCGGTGTTTCACTCGCTCTTCAAGAAGTTTCTGCGCCTCCTGGAGTTCCTGCTCAACGATCATTCGTTGTCCCACTTCTTTTTTCAACTTCACGGACCATGCCCAGAAAGCGCCAATAAAAACGATTGCGGTGACAAAAATAGCACCGATTCTTTTCCACATCACTTCGGATGGGACCCCGACATTGAAGCCTGCAGCAGTCCAACGGTTACGAATCATTTCCGATTCTTGAGAAGAAATGGAGGCTAATCCTTTATCCAGAATAGATACAAGTTCGGGCCAGTCCTTTCGAACCGCAAAGTGAAGCAATTGTCTTTGAGTGGAAAGGGGGGCTGCTACTTTCAAATTGGTGATATGGAGTTGCCGGATCAGGTAGGTGCAGGCGGCAAGATTCCCTACCATGACATCGGCTTCTCCTTCAGAAACGGCCAGCAAGCTATCTGCAAGAGTGTCATATTCGATCAGATTCAGAGAACTATTCTCCTGTAACCAGCCGGCATGGGAAGAATTTGCCTGTACGGCAACCTTTAAGACGGAAAGATCGCGTAATCCAGAAATAAACGTTGAGTTGAGATTGGAAATAATAACCCTGTGAAAACCGATGTATGGTTTTGTGAATTTAAAGTATCGTGACCGATCAATTGTAAAGCCAATAGCCGGCAGCACATCGATTTCATGCTTTTCTGCACGGTCGACAACTTCCTGCCAGCTTAATTGGGGGACAACCTGCATGTTTATACCAAGGCGCTGGTTAAGTATCCGGATGTAATCGGCGCCAAATCCGCTGTATTGCCCATCAGAATTGATGAATTCAAAAGGGGCAAATTCAGGATCAACACCAAGCCGGATGTTTGGATGATCTTTTATCCATTTTTTTTCTTCCTCGGTGAAATAGATCCTGTTTGAACCGTCTTTTTGAAAAATCAAATCGATAGGCTCACCATTAAAAAAAGCTGAGATGATTTTTTTAATCGGTGAGTCTGGATTTGTGTTGGCTTTTTTCAGGTGGAGGTCGATGGTTTTTTTTAAGATGGGTGTTTGTTGAGCACCCGGTGGAAAAGCAAATTTAATGTGACGCGGATTAAACATCACCGTACTTGATGACAGATCATATGAGGGGCTTGATATGATGCCGAAAAGCCTATTGACCACCCCCACATCGGCAAGACCGTTGTGAACGGCTTGAAATACTTCGGAATAGGAAGAGAATTCAATAAATTCACAATTGATCCTGAAATTTGCAACCTGCTGTTTGATCCCTTCTCGCCCTTCAGTGTGAATCGACCCATGCATGACGGCTACACGTAACCCTTCCAGGTCAATTAATGAGGATATTGTTCGTTCAGAAGAGCTGTACAGGGTTGCCCAGTTGAGAAAAACCGGTTCATCGCTAAAGACATATTTTTTGGCTCGTTCCAGAGAGAAAGCGACATCTGGCATGATATCTATCTCTCCTGATTCCAGCCGCTTAATGCTCTCTTTCCAGCTGCCTAAAACCCACTCGATTTTCCAGTTTTCCTGCCTGGCGATATAGTTGATTATTTCCGGGAAAATGCCCGTTGGCTTTTCAGTCGGGCTCATATACAGCTTGGGCGGGTTTTCATACATTCCAACTCGGACGACAGTTGGTTCCAAGTTGTTTTGTCCTGCTGTTGCGCAAAATGGGTCGAGGGAAAATGAGAAAAAAATAAGACTTGCTAAAAAGAGATAAAAAAAATGAAAAGGAGCCTTGCTGGTCGATCTTCTGTTCATGCAACACCCAAAAGAGTCATTTATGCTGGAAATACCGGATATGTTTGAAACGGAGAGTATCACCATCAATAGTAGCGATAAATGAGTGTTGCTGTCAATGATCAACTGAATATATTGTTCAGGACATACAAAGCAGGCCCACTCTCAGGTGATGTTAACAGCAGTTATAAAAGGAGAATGAAACAGAAGTGACAGGGCCTTGCAGGTGTCTGGGTTTTTGTTGAAGAATAGGTGGATCAGCGCATTTCGTTTGAGTCTACATAGGCATAGGCACTATGCTTGTGGATCGACTCAAACGATTCAACTCCAACGGAAAACCAGGTGATATGGGGATGGTTTGAGGCGGTAATTGCTACTTTGCGTACCACATCTTCTACAAACATGGGATTATTATAGGCCTTTTCAGTGACATATTTTTCGTCAGGCCGTTTAAGTAGCGCCCATAATTCGCAGGAGGCGGATTGCTCAACCAGCTCAATGAGGTCTTCAACCCAGATGAATTTTTTGAATTTCACATTCAGCGTAACTTCAGCACGTTGATTATGGGCACCGGCTTTACTGATTTCTTTGGAGCAGGGACAGAGTGTAGTTACTGGAACCTGGATGGTTAATGTTAAATCATCATCACCACCGACACAGCCGGTAAAGCTGCAACCGTATTCCATCAGGCTGAGGGTTGAGGTGACCGGCGCTTTTTTCTCGATGAAATAGGGGAAACTCATCTCAAGTCGAGCCGATTGAGCGTTGAGTGCTTCTTTAACCTCATTGAGCAATTGCGAAAAGATAGCAACACTCATACTGTTCATATATTTATTGAGTGCCGTGGTGAAGATATCAACGCAATTATCCCTGTATTGGCGTGGCATCGATGCCTGCATGGTTACTTTGGCTACGGTGTCCTGCAATCCGCCGCTTTTTTCCTGAACCTTTACAGGGATTTGGATATCTTTTATGCCGACAGTTTGGATGTGCATAGAGTGTCAATCACGTAACTGTTGGGATGTTGAAACCCCAAGGGTATCATAGATCTGTCTTGTAGCATTGGAGCAGTTAAGGGTGAAGAACTGAATTCCCCGAACATTGTTGTCAAGCAGGTCACGAATCTGTTCTGTGGCCCAGTGTATGCCGACTCGTTTGACCGCATCGTCGCTGTCTGCCCGGTTAATAGCTCGCAGCAGGCGAGCAGGGACATGGGCACCGGCGGCAAGTTCGGCTGTCCTGATAAGACCGGATTTTGAGGTCACCGGCATGATACCGGCAATATTTGGAATCATTATACCAGCCATCTCACAACGATCGCAGTAATCGTAAAAATCGCGATTATCAAAAAAGAGCTGGGTAACAATATAATCGGCGCCGGCGTCGACTTTTGCTTTGAGATATTCGATCTCTGTCAACCGGTTTGGAGTTCCAGGATGTCCTTCAGGAAAACCGGCTACTCCGACACACATGCGAGGAAAATTCTTTTTAATAAAAGCTACAAGGTCAGCAGCATACTCAAAACCGTCTTTGGGTTGAATGAAGTCAGACTGATTGACGGGTGGATCACCTCGAAGAGCCAGTATATTATCAACGCCAACCTCATCATATTGCTCCAGGATAGAATATATCTCATCTTTTGTATGGCCAACACACGTCAGATGGGCAGCGACTGTCAGGTCTGTTTCTTTCTTTATTCGAACAACGAGATCATGAGTACGGGCTCGTGTAGTTCCTCCAGCGCCATAGGTAACACTCACGTAAGAAGGGTTTAGAGGGATCAGGTTGTTGATAGTTGCAAATAGCCTCTCGGTTGCTGCATCTCCCTTCGGTGGAAAAAACTCAAAGCTAAATGTAGTTGAATGGCTCTCCAGGAGCTCTTTAATACGCATGACAGTTCCTTGATCAGTGGATAAACATAAGAAAAATTTTAAAAACACTACTACATACTCTTTTTTCAACGGTTGTACAATAATGTTTTCCAGATATAAAAATGAGTCTCAGATGATCTGTTCTATTTTAACAGCAATAACCACCATGTTGGTTTGTCGTGCCTGGCTGTTTTGAAAACTATCTTTTTTCGGGCATTTCTTTTTCAATCGGTGTATCTTCTGTAGTTTCTTTCCCGGTCTGGACCCCTGTGGATTGGATTTCCAGGCAGGAATTTGTCTTTTAATTGCAATGGAAAAAAAGGTACGCATAGATAAATGGTTATGGGCTGCTAGGTTTTTTAAAACCCGTTCTCTGGCAGCCAAAGCCGTTAATGGTGGAAAGGTTCATGTTAATGGACAGCGTGTAAAAGCGGCCAGAATTATTAACATTGGCGACTGCCTTCAAATAACTAAAGGATTTGTAGAGTTTATCGTAACTGTTTTGGCGGTTTCCAAGTATCGGCGTCCTGCAGTGGAGGCACAGTTACTCTACCAGGAGTCCGAAGAATCAATTCAGGCACGAACCGAAGCTAGAGAACTGAGAAGAGCGGTTCACAGTGGTTATAAGCCTCCCGGAAAGCGGCCATCTAAACGTGACAGGAGAAAAATCAAAAACTTCACAAGAAGAGATTGATTTTTATTAAAATTACTGACTGGTAATAGAAAAAATATTGCTGGAATAGAGTGGAGAAAAGGAGCAAGAAATGAAAAAGATCACAAGAGCGATTATCAGCTTAACCGACAAATCGGGAATAGAGGGCTTTGCCAAGGAACTTGAAAATCTCGGAGTGGAGATTCTTTCAACAGGCGGTACAGCTGCCAAGATCAGGGAGGCCGGTATTGATGTGATGGATGTCTCTGAATTCACGGGATTTCCAGAGATGCTCGATGGCCGGGTAAAGACTCTTCATCCGCTTGTTCATGGAGGTATTCTAAACCAGCGTGAGAATGAGAAACACCAGCAACAGTGTGCTGAACATGGCCTTAAAAATATAGATCTGATTGCGGTCAACCTCTATGCTTTTGAAAAAACCGTTGCTGATCCCAACTGCTCCTTGGGAGATGCCATCGAAAATATTGATATAGGTGGCCCCACTATGCTGCGGGCTGCAGCCAAAAATTTTAATGATGTCACGGTTATTGTCGATCCTGCAGATTACCCGCAAGTTCTGGCCGAGATAAAAGAAACTGGTAACACAACATTGAAAACCCGGTTTAAGCTGATGGTAAAAGTGTTTGCTCTGACATCAGATTATGATACGAAGATTTCAAATTGGCTGGAAAAAGTCGATGTGGAGAACAATGAGTATTTCAAGGGAGAGTAACCATGCTGAAAATGGCAGTGCTGCTGTCCGGTAGCGGAAGAACATTAGATAATTTCCATGAGAGGATTGAAGCTGGCACCTTAAACGGTGAAGTTCAGGTCGTTATCTCAAATGTGGCGGATGCGCTAGGGCTTGAGAAGGCAAGAAGATATGGTTATCCCGCCTTTCATGCTGTTGGCAATAAAGCCATCAATGAGATATTGAAGGACTATGATGTCGATGTTATCTGCCTTGCCGGCTATCTTAAATTGTATTCTCCTCCTGAGAACCTGGCAAAACGGGTAATCAATATTCATCCGGCCCTGTTGCCCTCTTTTGGCGGTGACGGATTTTACGGTAATCGTGTGCACAGCGCTGTCAAAGCTCGTGGTTGCACTGTCAGTGGCTGCACGGTCCATTTTGCCAATGAACTGTACGATGATGGACCGATTATCTGTCAGATGTGTGTGGATCTGGGTTTTGATGATTCCATCAGTGAAATTGCATCAAAAGTCTTTGATGCTGAATGTGAAGCCTTTCCCAAAGCAATCAACCTGGTTGATGAGAAAGGAGTCGATTTTTTCTGGGATCGGGTTAGCTAATGGGCAGAGAAAAAAAAGTGATTCTTAATGGGCAGCAGATTGCAGCTGCCCTTGAGGATATCGTTTCACAGATACTTGAGAAAAATAAAAATGCCAACCAGCTCGCTGTTGTTGGCATTCACACCTGCGGTGTTTTTCTTGCTCAGCGGATTCGTCGTATTATTCGTGAGAGAACTGGAATAGAAGTCCCTTACGGTTCACTTGATATTAATCTCTACCGCGACGATTGGTCAATTATCATGCAGAGTCCGGTTGTCCGGACAACCGATATTCCATTTGAAGTTGAGGAAAAACATCTCATTCTGGTGGATGATGTTTTCTTCACCGGCAGGACTATCCGTTCCGCTTTGGATGCATTGATGGATTATGGCAGACCGCGCTCTGTTCAACTGGCCATATTGGTTGAGCGGGATGGAAGAGAACTACCGATAAGACCGGATTATGTTGGCATGGATACCGTCATGGTCGGTGATGATAATATCCAGGTACTGCTTACTGAAAGAGATGAACGGGACCAGGTTGTTGTTGAGGAATAGTCGGTTATGAAGTGTCATGCCTGGTGTCCTGTAATGTCAATCGAAGTTGTTCAAAAAAACTCCTGTACAGCCTGAGAGATCATAGGCTGTATACCTTTTCCACTTTATAGAACCTAATAACCATGGAGCTTCTTGCGCCAGTCGGCACATTTGAGACATTTAATGCTGCCATTGACGCTGGAGCCGATGCCGTATATGTGGGGGCTCCAGACATCAATGCCAGGTCACTTTCCCGTGATCTTCGTTTCGATGAGATCGGAGCCATGCTGGCAATCTGTCGGCAGAAAAATAAAAAACTCTATCTTGCCGCGAACAGTCTGATACGGCAGAAGGATCTTCGCGGATTAATAAAAACACTTTCTATTCTTGAAGCACTCGAACCCGATGGGTTGATCATCCAGGATTTAGGGTTAATCAACATTGTCAGCAAACATTTTCCTTCACTCCCACTACATGGTTCAACACTAATGGGCGCCCACAATAGGGACTGTGTCGAACTCTTTGGTGCCATGGGTTGCGAACGTGTCGTTCTGGCAAGGGAGTTGACCCTTGACGAGATAGAATCGATTGCCAAATCGACCGATAGTGAACTTGAAGTCTTTATACATGGAGCCATGTGCTTCTCCTATTCCGGCTTTTGTCTTTTTTCCTCATTTCTTGGAGGAAAAAGTGGGCTCCGGGGACGATGTGTGCAGCCTTGTCGAAGACGGTACGCCTGGGGAGGGAAGGAGAGTGTTAGAAAAAAAACAGCTCGGAAGAAAAAAGGGTATAAATCCGGCGGGCGAAAGCCAAAAAGACAAGCATCGGGTGGTGGTTACCTGTTTTCCATGAATGACCTGTCCGGACTTGAGGCTGTTCCAAGATTAAAAAACATAGGTATTGCTTCTTTGAAAATAGAGGGAAGATTACGCACTGCCCACTATGTTTCCAGTGTTGTGAAAGCCTACAGGCTCATGATCGATGCTGATGAAAGAGGCATAGATAAGGCCCTTAAAACTGGAAGCAGACTCATTGATGAAGCCATGAGCAGGAAAGTCTCCAAGGGATTTTTCCAAACGCCTCAACCCCTCCAGGCAATAACACCGTTTCATTCTGGAAATATGGGGATACACCTGGGACGGTTGCGGAAGATAAAACGAGTTGATAATAAACTGCTGGCAAGTCTGTTCTGCAAAAGCAGGTTAGATCAAGGAGACAGGCTTCGCTGCCATTTTGAGCAAGATGGTGAACGGCTATCGTTTCGAGCAAAGAGACTTTATAGCGGCAAAAAACAGATAGAATCAGCTCAAAGTGGAAAACAGGTTGAGATCTTACTGCCTGATAACTTTCCAAGTTCTGTTTCTGGTAAAGTAGAACTCTTCAAGGTGGATGTTGTCTCAGGTCGTGTTGAGCCAGATCATGAAAATGCGTTGAGGGCTGCAAAAAAGAAAATGGCCAATATCCGTTCAGAACAGTCGAGGAAAAACGAGTATGTTTCCCGGCAGGTGCTGGATAATGTGAGGCCGAAGGAGCACAGAGCAACTACGAAACAGCGTGGAGGCAAGAATTTTGTCCGCAAACAGAAACAACCTCAGCGCTCATCACTTGAACTCTGGTTGAGACTGGACTCGGCAGCCCCACTTCTATACAAATTACCAATTAAGGCTGATCGGTATATTTTACAGATAAATCAGCAAAATGTTTCTGCTGCTGGACGGCTCAAACAGTATTACGGTAAATCAATTCGAAATATCATCTGGTCTCTTCCTCCTATTCTGCTGGAAAATGAGCAACGTCGACTCAGACGTTCGCTGAAATCATTGATACGATCGGGATATGTCAACTTCCAGATCGGCCATATTTCCCAGATAGATCTTTTTCAAAACAGCCGTGTTCATCTCAACGGTGATTACACCTTAAATCTGATGAACCACCTGGCAATAGATTGGGCGGCAAGAGGAGGGTTGGAGGCGACTCAGCTATCCATCGAGCTTGACAGGGGCTGCCTCGAAAAAGTGATCCAGGCTGCTGGTGACAGCCGAGGAAAAAGCTGCAAACTCGGATTGTGTGTTTATGGAACCCCGCCACTCTTCACAGCGAGATTGGCACCTAAACATTTTCAATATGAACGACAACTGACTAGTCCTAAAAATGAAGAGTTTGTCATTAAAAAAATGGCCGGTTTTACCCAGACTTTTTCCAGGCGTCCATTTTCACTCCTGCCGTATCTGCCGGAATTGAAAAAGCTGGGACTCGATTATGCGGTAATTGATCTGAGTAATATGAATACCGGAAAAAAAGAGCTGATTCGCTTGGCCGATATTCTTGCTGGCAGGGCAAAACATCCAAAATTGCCGACATTTAACTACCTTGGCAGGTTGGAGTGATGACTAGGTGTTGAGTGTTCACTGCTGAGTTTTCATGGCAGTCATGTTGTTTACGGGTGAATCGCAATAATGATCAATCCCTCTTCCTTGTTGTGTGGCTGACGTTTTCGTTTTAATTCAAAATCCAGGCGGATAGTTCCCACAGTTCTTAGCAGCCAGGTTTTTTTCCCTGTGTTAAAAACCGGTTTGCTGTAGCGAATTTCAGCTAAATTGATTGGAGTAAGTATCTTTTGTAGCTGAATCAGGGTGTAACTGTGCCGTGGTTGGTTCTGAATGGATTGGAGTTCTCCATATTTATGAATTGAGTCAATATCATTCTTCTGAACCGCTTCAATGAATCGGCTGACGATTATTGTGGGCTGAGAGGTATCAGAAGAACAGGCAGGGAAAGAAGAGAGAAGAACAGTGAGTGAAGTTATGAGGATTGTGAGTAATTGTCTCATCTTATCGAGTATCCTCCAACAGATGTGAAAGAACCCTGATTGTATACCGATACCCGTTTTCAGCCTCACTTGCCCGGGGGCCTGCCACATTGAGGGTTGAGATATTTTGATTCTGGATAAATGTCTTAAGAGTTTCTGCTGCCTGGGGGACAGCTTCTCGTTCAGCGTTGATGAGTAGGTACGGTTTTTCGAACTCAAGGCAGAAGTGGTATGTCAACTCGGTTCCTCCAGCGAGGGAGTCGAAAAAAATAATGAGTGTACCGTCACTGTCCAGGACATTTTTACGAGTTCTGGCGTTGTAATCGCCGCTGGGCAGTTCAGTAAGCGGGTAAAAAGATGGAATAGATCCATCTTCGGCCATTCTTCCTTCTGGACACCAGCCGCCAATCACCAGGTTGAATTTCAGGCCGATATCCAATGCTGCCCGATCAACACCTGTTTGACCACCGGAGATGAGTTTTATCTTCTTTTCCATACCGGATTACGATTCAGTTTGTTTTCAACGTGATTCTAGCATGGATAATGAGAAACAGTCAAAAGAGGCCTTTTGCAAGAAAAGCTGCCAGCAGAGAGTTTATCTTAGTTGGATTATCCTTGTATATGGCTGATGAGTCTGTTATGAGCATTTGAGCGGCAAAGAATAATTTGCCTGTTGTGGCAAGTGTTTGCAAAAGCCGAATTACATTCAACTATCTGCCACGGCCTGCGGCCTTGCAACGACTCCTGCTAATACATGCCCAATAAGCAAGTTTCTTACCTCTGCTGAGAATTAGGGGTAATCAGATTTAACTAAATATGAGAAACGTATGAATAGAAAGGGAACGATAATCCTTTTGGTTTTTGTTTTGTTTTTTCAGGCAGCCTGGGCAATGGCTGAGTTTGATATCGAAAAAATCAGAAGAAGCCTTGTCCGAATCAACACCACAACTCAGACTCCAGACTATGCAGCCCCGTGGAAGTCCGGAAAAATCTCCCGTGGTGTCGGTACCGGTTTTGTTATCGATGGGAATCGAATCATGACCAATGCCCATGTTGTTTCCAATGCCAGGTTGATTCTCCTTGAACGTGAGAATGACCCGAGACAATACCCGGCAACCATTGCCCATATCGGTCATGACTGTGATTTGGCCATCATTGTGCCGGAAGATAAGGGTTTTTTTAAGGACAGCCCTCCTCTTCAATTTGATGACATCCCCAAGCTCCATTCGACGGTTTCAGCCATCGGCTACCCCATCGGTGGTGAGAGATTATCAATTACCAGGGGGGTGGTTTCCAGGATAGAATTTGTTCTCTACAGCCATTCGGGTATCGATTCTCATCTGGCTATTCAGATTGACGCTGCCATAAATCCTGGAAACAGTGGTGGGCCGGTTATCCAGGACGGGAATGTGATAGGGGTTGCCTTCCAGAGTTACAATAACAGCCGTGCGCAGAATGTGGGCTATATAATCCCAACACCTGTTATTCAGCGGTTTTTACAGGATACTCAAGATGGACATTATGACGGGTATGTTGAATTGCTTATCAGTACAATGAACCTGCTCAACCCTGATTATCGCAGCTATCTGAAATTAAAAGATGATAACAGGGGGTATCTTGTCTCGAGAATCATCAGTTCAGGTTCTGCTCAGGGTGTGTTGGAGAAAGGGGATATTTTGATGACAATTGATGGATATCCCATTTCGAGCAAAGGATCTATATTGATTGGCAGAGAACAGGTCAAGATGGAAGAGGTTGTCGAAAGAAAGTTCCACGGAGACACGGTCGACTTGGGGATAATTCGAAATGGAGAGGAAAAAAAGGTAACCCTGACTCTCACCGGTGCCGATCATTTGAAAATTTACGCTTGGAAATATGATAAAAAGCCAAACTATCTCATTTTTGGCGGACTTGTCTTTCAAACGCTGAACCGGAATCTGCTCACTGCGCATAAAATGCGAACACCTGAAATTCTCCATTACTATAAAGATTTTATCAACAAAGATCTGTTCCTGGAACGTCCGGAGATTGTTGTTTTAACACGTGTGCTCATGGATTCGATTAACTCCGGATTAAAAGAAATGAGATTTAAGATTATCGATACGGTCAACGGTCATAAAATTCGAACGCTTGCTGATATGGCGGAGGCTTTGAAAAAGAAAACAGAGTTTCATGTCATTGAGCTGGTCAACGGCGGCAGACCGATTGTTATTAAACAGGCGGGTTTGAAGGCAGCTGAAAACCGAATAAAAAAGAAATACCAGATCGGCAGTATGTCTTACCTGGGTGAGGAGAAAAAATGATGCGTAACACTATTGGGATCATAGTTGTCATAGCACTGATTCTCCTGAGCGGTTGTGCCGATTCAAACCTGAAACTTGAGCAAGCGGCGCCCTCATCAGCTTCAAAAGAAGTTGATATAAAAAGCTCTGTTGTCAAGGTGAAGGTCAGTTCGCAGGCATATTCTTTTCTGAGGCCCTGGGATACAAAAAGGGGTGATAACCGGGAAGGGCTTGGTGTTGTTGTTGACGATGGGCTTATTTTAGTTACAGCTCAATTGATAGCTGATTCCACCTATATTGAACTTGAGAAGGAAAACGGTGGTTTAAAAAGCCCGGCTAAGGTCGTTCAGGTCGACTATAAGGCTAATCTGGCTCTTCTGCGGGCAGGAGATGCCTCTATTGTGGATGGCATAAACGGTATATCTATCAGAAAGAAACTGGTTGTCAGAGACAGGGTAAAACTCCTGTTGAGTGGAAAAGATGGAAAATATGAACAATTGGAGGGGGCTGTTTCAGAAATTGATGTGGGAGGGTATCCGTATAAAGCGAAACTGATGCTTACACGTATCAAGGCGAATCTGCCGATGGCAGCGGATGATTCATCAATACCGGTTTTTAAAGATGGTGAACTGTGCGGCTTTGGTATGAGATATCTCCAGACATCGGAAACCTTGAAAACAATTTCCCTGCCGGTAATTCAGCATTTTATAACCGACCTGTCAGGTGGGACCTACAAAGGATTACCCTCTCTTGGCATTGATTTTTCTTCTCTTGATGACAATCAGTTGCGAGACTATTTACAGCTGAAACAGGAGAAGGGCGGCATCTTTATTTATCGAGTGCGTCCGGGAAGTCCGGCAGCAGTTGCAGGGCTTGAGGAGGGTGATGTCCTTCTTTCAATTGATGGTCTGTCGGTTAATAAGTTCGGCAAGTATGAAGATGAGAATTTTGGTCTGATAACTGTCAGTCATTATATATCCACCATAAAATATGATGGCGAATGGGTTGTGCTTGAGTTTCTACGTGATGGAGAGAAAAAGAGTGTGAAAGCGAAGCTGCGTGCGTCGCGTCTGATTGATTCTCCTGTACCGACATATTTGGAGGGTACTCCTCCGAAATATATGATTTTAGGCGGTCTTGTGGTTACTGAGCTGAGCAGGCAATATCTTCATGAGTGGGGTCCGCAATGGA
Organism: uncultured Desulfocapsaceae bacterium; assembly: GCA_964565605.1. Classification (GTDB taxonomy): domain Bacteria; phylum Desulfobacterota; class Desulfobulbia; order Desulfobulbales; family Desulfocapsaceae; genus CAZLGM01. The sequence goes on from CAZMFP010000033.1 coordinate 31,601, forward strand.
TGGCCAAAGCTCCGGAGAACCTGGTTCATTATTATCTCAACCAGTGGGAATTGCTCAAGCCGGACCATAGATTAGTGTTTTTAAGCCACGTACTGCCGACAAGGGCAATGATCGGTTATACCGATTTTTCAAATATGATTATTCGGTCGGTCAATGACAGGGAAATTCGTACAATCGAAGATGTTGCCTCTGCTTTACAACAGCCCAATGGTCAATTTCATCATCTGACCTTTACTGATGACAGTAAAGAGATCTATTTGGATCGCTACACCCTGGAAAAGGAAAACAGGTTTATTCAGCGTCGATATGGAATATCAGCCCTGCAACGGTTTGGCAGTGATTGATTGTTCATATGGCCACCTGAAAAAATGGTTCTGCCAATTAAAGCGTACTTTTCTATAAAAACGACCTCCATTATTCACTCGTGCTGTAGAGATCGCCGCTGTCGCTTCGCTCCTTCGCGATGACGGAAAGTCTGTCCGGTTGTCACATGGACAAAGGGGGTGGCAGGTAAGCGATAGACTCCCATCGCCTAGATTGCTTTGTCTTTCACTTCTTACAAAGACTCAAATGAGTGGGGTGAGAATGTACTCCCTTGGAACACTGCTTCCTGAGCATCTGTATTCAAGTTGTAAAAAGTACGCATACTCCAGATGAACCGGAAAAATTGCTATTGAAGAATCATATCTGGGGAAGTGTCAATAATTCGAGTGGAACCAACTATTCTTGTTGACTAATGTGGTGTTGTGAATTAAACTCTTCAAGTTTTAGAGTTCAGGCAATTATTCGCCGGGCAATATAAATAGACGATACAAGCATGGACAGTTTAAACGGTCGATGCCATATATGAGAGTAGACAAGGAGGAAGGAATTCGTGGCCAATCATAAATCCGCTGAAAAACGAAATCGCCAGTCAAAGGTACGCCGGATGCGAAATCGGATGAACAAAACGCGAATGAAGAACGCGATTAAAAAGGTCAATACAGCAATTGAAGCCGGTTCTCAAGATGAGGCAAAAGAGAATCTGCAGCAGGCAATATCCGTTATCGCCAAAACCGCTTCAAAAGGAACAATTCATAGAAAGACAGCATCAAGGAATATCTCACGTTTGACCAAACGTGTGAATGCTATTGAATCTGCATAGTTCGACACAAACCTGTCTGTATCCGAGAGGATTGTAACAGGTTGATGAGTTATATAAGGCCATGGAGCGTAAGCGTTCCATGGCCTTTTTTAGTCTTGGGGCAGCTTCCCAAGGGAATAAGGATGGTGCTTCACCAATCCTGAATGATTAAAAAAATAGACCAGGCTATGTCTCACCAGACCCTTCCAGACCTGAAAACCTTTAAAGAGCAGGCCGGCCATTCCAGGCTTGTTCCGGTTTACCGCAAAATCATCGCCGATTTAGATACGCCGCTCACTCTTTTTGCAAAAGTTGCGGCCCACAAACACGTTTTTCTCTTTGAAAGTATGGAAGGAGGAGAAAAATGGGGTCGTTATTCATTTATCGGTTTTGATCCCATTGTCACTTTCAGCTCCAAAGACAGCAAGATTGAAATTATCGAAAAGCTTGGTGATACAACCAAAAAACAACAGATTGATACCGATCCTCTACAGGCTCTAAAAGCGTTAATTGAAGAGTTGAATGCCTATGAGGATGATAATTTGCCAAGATTCTGCGGTGGGGCCGTCGGTTTCCTCGGTTATGATATGGTCAGGTTCATGGAAGAGTTGCCGGACTCTCAAGAACGAAACGATATGGCTGACTCTTCTTTTATGGTTCCCCGCATCGTTCTTGTCCATGACAGCTTCCGTCAGCAGGTCACCATTGTCTGCTGGGTTGATACGGCAACAGATGACAACTTTGAAAAACTCCACCGGGATGCAATTGACAGAATTGATCAAGTTGTAAGCAAATTGTCAGGACCTGTTCCGCCTTCTCTTAACCAGGATGTAAAAGGTACCACAACAAAACATGAGTTTACTTCCAATGTTGAAGAAAAACAGTTTTATGAAATGGTTGAACGGGCAAGAGAATATATCAAGGCAGGTGATATTATCCAGGTTGTTCTTTCCCAGCGTTTCCACACTAAAACAGAGCTGACACCGCTTGCGCTCTACCGGGCTCTCAGGCATATTAATCCCAGTCCGTACCTCTTTTTTCTCCAATTGGGAGATATCGTTCAGATCGGCTCCTCTCCCGAGATATTGGTTCGAAAAGAAGGAGAAGTAATTGAGCTCAGACCCATTGCCGGTACAAGAAAGAGAGGTAAGACCCAGGAAGAGGATCTGGCCCTTGAAAAAGAGTTGCTGGCTGATCCCAAGGAAAGGGCTGAGCACCTTATGCTGGTCGATCTCGGGCGTAATGATGTTGGTCGTGTTGCCAGACATGGAACGGTTGAGGTTCGGGACCTTTTGGTGGTTGAACGTTACAGTCATGTCATGCATATCGTTTCCGGTGTCCATGGCATGATTCAAGAGGGCAAAGACCAGTTTGATGTGGTTTCAGCATGTTTTCCAGCAGGTACGGTATCCGGGGCTCCCAAGATCAGGGCTATGGAGATCATTGACGAGTTGGAACCAGAGAGGCGTGGCGCCTATGCTGGGGCAGTCGGTTATTTTGGATTTTCAGGAAATATGGACTTCTGTATAACCATTCGAACCTTTGTTATGCGGGGTGATGATCTCTGGGTACAGGCAGGGGCCGGTATTGTCTTTGATTCTGTCCCCGAGATGGAGTACGAAGAGACGGTTAATAAGTCCAGGGCGCTTAGGAGGGCAGTGCAATTAGCCGAAAAAGGCTTTTAGTTAAATGATCGTGAGTACTGGTTATTTGCACGATCGCCCACGAGCGCATAGGTTCAGCTTTTGATGTAAACAGTCATAGGCACTGCATCTTTGCCCAATTATACCCGGACGCATAGGTCTACTATAGCGGCCGGGTGTAATTGAGCAAATATACAGCACCTATGACTGTTTACTGGAGAATATTGAGATAGGAAATCAAGCAATCTGAATGATGGATATTGAGAATAGTATCTCTTGGTATAGATCAGGTGGAAAATACACAGGTATATGTATGAGGTGAGTGATTCATGTGTCGATATGGAAATAAAACATACAAACCTCATTTTGCATGCTTCAACTGCAGGAAGTCTTTCAAAAAAACACCAATAGAGGACTATTTAAAACAAAAGAATAAATTTGAAGCATATAAAAAACTCAGTATTAAACAAAATAATCCAAACGTTGTTAAACAGTTAGAGCAAAAATTCGAAACATCATTGAGTACATTGAAGGAGATGTATTTGAATGATATTTCCACATGTCCAGATTGCGGAAACGAAATGGCCGATTTGGGTTTAGACTTTAAAGCTCCTAAAAAAAATGCTGTTAAGGCCTGGAAGAGAATTGAAGGTATGTATCATGTCGGTCATTGCTTTCATACTTGTGGGTGTAGCGGGTTCGGATATGTACCCAGAGACAAAACGGAATATTTACAATATCTAAGTAATCGTCTTGAGCAATACCAGAGTATAGTAGCAACAGAGTCAAGTAAGATTGGCCCAAAGGATATGGGAAAATCAGAAACCATAGATTATTGGTCTGACAAGATCAAAAAAGTTCAAAAGGAAATACAAAAGACTTTATAAATCTGGTGTACAGTGGTTCGCAAACGTACGTCTGCTGACACTGGTCGTTTGATCTTTTGTTAATTGAAATTATTTATCTATACAGGACTATTTAAAGGGCTGTTGGCCCTATAACAACCAGGTGTATTGGAACATGCTTGTTTTAATCGATAACTACGACTCCTTTACCTATAACATTGTCCAGACTATTGGGGATAACAGCCTCAAGGATGGTGTTCAGGCGGATATCCGGGTGTTTCGCAATGATAAGGTCACTTTAAAAGAGATAGAAGCACTTGATCCGGACCGTCTTCTCATTTCCCCGGGCCCGTGTGACCCGCCACAGGCCGGAATTTCTATTGAGGCGATTAAGTATTTCAGCGGTAAGATTCCGATTCTTGGTGTCTGTCTTGGACATCAGTCTATTGGGGAAGCCTTTGGCGGCAGGACAATAAGGGCAAAACGGATAATGCATGGCAAAACAAGTCCCATCAGCCATGATAACAAAGGTGTCTTTACCGGCCTTAAGAACCCTTTCGAAGGGATGCGGTATCATTCCCTGATCGTCGAGGAAAAGAGTCTTCCGGATTGCCTGGAAATAACCGCTAGAACTGATGAAGGTGAATTGATGGGGCTCAGGCATAAAAACCTGGCGGTGGAGGGTGTCCAGTTTCATCCTGAATCGATCATGACCCCTGAAGGTATAATGCTGCTGCGAACATTTATGAGCCCCGAATATCCTGAAATCCTGAAAAAGGCACAGAACAACTAACTGATGGAGACTGTATGAGTATCAAAGAAGCAATTTCAAAAGTTGTTGAGAAGGCGCACCTCTCTGAAGATGAGATGGTGGCGGTTATGAATGAGATCATGTCCGGAGAGGCATCAGATGCCCAGATCGGTTCATTTATCACAGCCCTTAGAATGAAAGGAGAAACGGTCGATGAGATAACCGGAGCCGTTCGGGTTATGCGGCAAAAGGCCACCACCATCGACAGCGGTGTTGATACTGCGGCAGGCGGTATTGTTGCCGATACCTGTGGAACAGGTGGTGATGGTTCCGGGACCTTTAATGTATCGACTACTTCGGCATTTGTGGTTGCTGCGGCCGGAGTAACGGTTGCCAAACATGGTAACAGGTCGATATCGAGTCATTGCGGCAGCGCCGATGTCCTTGAAGCCGCAGGCGTTGTGCTTGATCTGCCTCCTGAGCAGGTCGGCCGATGTGTACAGGAAGTTGGGATCGGTTTTCTTTTTGCTCCCATGCTGCATGGGGCGATGAAATATGCCATTGGTCCTCGCCAGCAGATCGGTATTCGAACCATCTTTAATATACTGGGGCCATTAACCAATCCGGCAGGTGCCAATGTTCAGCTCTTGGGGGTATTCTCCCCTGAGTTGACCGAACCTCTTGCCAATGTACTTGGTAAGCTTGGGTCAAAACGGGCCCTGGTGGTTCATGGTGAAGGCAACCTCGATGAGTTGACGGTTACAGGCATGTCCAGGGTTTCAGAATACAATAACGGTGAAGTAACAACCTATGAGATCAGCCCTGAAGATGTCGGCTTAAACCGCTCGACTCTTGATCAGTTAAAAGGCGGTAAAGACGCAGAAGAGTCGGCCTCTCAGATGCGAGCTGTTTTAGCGGGTGAACAAGGTCCCAAAAGAGATATGGTCCTGTTCAACAGCGGTGGTGCACTGCTTGCAGCCGGTCTTGTTGAAACTATTGGTGATGGTGTTAAGAAAGCCGCTGAGCTTATCGATTCAGGCAAGGCCCTTGAGAAACTCGACCAGCTTGTATCATTTTCTAAGGGGCTGAAGCAGTAACCTGCCTCTTGATGGATCAGTTGTTCTTATTGTCGTTATTCCAATAAGAGGTACGAACCTAATTTAATTATCCTATTTTAAGATGATTCTTGACACTATAGTTCAGCGAAAGAAGGAAGAAGTTCAAGCCTTAAAAAATGGCGGTATCCATTTTCCAGCTGAGTTCAAAGAAAAAGAGATTGAGTCACCAAGAGGGTTTATCAAGGCTCTGCTTGAGTGGCCCGGAGTTGCCATCATCGCTGAAGCGAAAAAGGCATCTCCTTCAAAGGGAGTTATCGACCCGGATTTTGATCCGGTTGCCATTGCCCTCAACTATCAGGAGCAGGGGGCGCAGGCTCTTTCGGTTTTAACTGATGTTGATTTTTTTCAGGGCAGCCTGCTCTATCTTCTTCAGGTAAGAGAGGCTGTCAGCCTGCCGGTTCTTCGCAAAGATTTCATTATTGACGAAATCCAGATAGAGGAAGCGAGGCTCCATGGAGCCGACTGTATTCTTCTGATTGCAGCTATTCTTGATGCGGTTCAGCTTCGGGATTTTTCTCAAATGGCCAAAGAACAGGGCATGGATGTTTTAACAGAAGTGCATAACGAGGAAGAGCTTGACCTGGCACTTGAGGCAGAAAGTGAGCTGATCGGTATTAATAATCGAAACCTCAAAGATTTTTCCATGGATATCAATACAACGTTTCGTCTGAAAAAACGTATTCCAGAGTCCATCCCTGTTGTCAGTGAGTCTGGATTAAAAACAAAAGAGGATATGCAGCGGCTTCGTGAGGAAAATATCTGCGCGGCATTGATCGGTGAAACGCTGATGCGGGCCGGTGCCAACAGCGATATGTTGAAGTCGCTTAGTATTGGTAATTGATAACCGATTTAGGTGAATAAAAGAAAATGGCACGAATCCGGATAAAAATGTGTGGCACGACCAACCAGGAAGATGCCATGGCTGCAGTAGAAGCCGGAGTAGATTCCCTTGGTTTTATATTTTTTGAAAAAAGCCCAAGAAATGTAGAGCCGGATACGGTTCGCTATATTACCGGATTGCTGCCTCCTTTTATCAGTACTGTCGGGGTTTTTGTCGATCGACCTATCAATGAAGTTGTTGAGCTTGTCCGCTTGTGCCGTTTGAGCCATGTGCAACTCCATGGAGAAGAAAGCCCCCAATATTGTAGCGAGCTGGCAAAACAGTGTGGCTGTTTTATCGTCAAAGCATTTCGAGTTGGTCCAAAGAGTGTTGCTGATGATTTTTCCACCTATGAAGACGTGGTTAACGGTTATCTGCTGGATACCTATAAAAAGGGAGTCGCTGGAGGAACAGGAGAGAGTTTTGATTGGCAGCTTATAGAAAAGCTCTATTTACGGCGTCCGATTGTCCTGGCCGGCGGTTTGAGTCCTGAGAATGTTGTCCAGGCAGTTAAAGCAGTCGGGCCGTATGGTATTGATATTAATTCCGGGGTCGAGAAAGCACCCGGTGAGAAGGATCACAAAAAGCTCAGAGAACTCATTGGGAAGGTGAGGGCTCTAGAGGCAGATAAATAACGTATAATGCTATGTTCACTGCTCGGCTCACCAGTACATCAAAAAACTGTTAGTGAGCGATCACAAAAGCATTCTTATATCCGCTGTTGATAAGTTTTTGTCTTGCACTGCGGGCTTTATGGAGATCATTGCCGACCCAGACCTGCACCCGGTAGTAGAGAGCGTCCTGGGTGTAGTATTTCTGAATTACTGTTTTATGCCCTGATCCATGGAACTTTCGTTGTAGATTTCTCGCGTTCACTTTGCTGATAAACGAGCCGATCTGGACAAAAAAACTGCCCCGATAGAAATCCGGAACATTTCCCTTTTTAACATTCTCCCTGCCTGGTGTGTCCTGCATAAGGGCGGTTACTTTCACTCTGGCTGTTCCATGTTGCACAAGACCGATCTCCCGGGCAGCGCTGTAACTCAAATCAATAATTCGACCATCGATGAAAGGGCCTCGGTCATTTATCCGCACAACTGTCTTGCGACCATTCTCAAGGTTTCTAACCAGTACCACTGTATTCATCGGTAAGATTTTATGGGCCGCTGTCTGCTTGTGCATATTATAGATTTCACCGTTGGAAGTTTTGCGGCCATGGAAATAAGAGCCATACCATGAGGCGACACCCCTCTCCACATATCCCCTGGAGGTTGGGATGGGGTAATAGGTTCGATTGTTGATGATATAGGGTCGCTGTGTGGGTTTACTGGCAGCCCAACTTTTTTTCAGACCGTATGCGCTCAGCGAAGAAAAGCAACTAACCATCATAAACAGGAGGAAAAAACAGAGAAATGGTACAGAAACGGTTTTACCTGCCGTCATCAGGCTCTGAAGGTTGAACAGATGCACTGTTCTTGTTTTCCGATCGGAAAAAAGATTGAAGTCTCTCTTCATAAAACAGCCCGGCTTTTCCTGTTGTATGCGGTATGTATGGGACGAGTCCGGCTTTTCCTGATGTTCCGGACACCGAATCAAACCGTATGTGCTCATCTTCATCAACCCAGGTTAGATGAAGGTCGAGCATGGGCCGCATAACCTGCACTCTATTCTGTTGATCACGTCCAAGGATGACAGATTCCCATCGTCTGGTCCCAAATCCTTTGTACCAGAGTCCCAAACGTTTTTCACCGGTAATTTTGTCAGACATGCTCGGTTCGGGATCGTCCTTGTCAAAGTCCAAGCTGGTTAAAAGAATATTACTGACCTCGGAACTGCCCTGATTGGTTATATGATGAAATGTATCATATTCATCAACATCACTGCGAAACAGGTGAACTGGCTGGTCAATAAAGCTCCATTGAGCGTGGCAGGCCTGGCAAGCGACCTTGTCTTCGTATTGAAGATGGGCCGGGTCGGTCATCAGGGGAAGAGGATGTGGGGTGGTGCTGTTTTGTGAGCGAAAAAAATAGTTATCTTCCTCTTTGTATATTTCCTTGCGTTGTTCCAGGTTGATGAGTTCTTTATCATGACAAGACCGGCAGGTTACCGTATTATGATAACTTTTTGCAGTCATGAGTGAAGAGCCGGGGTGACAGTCGATGCAGATCAGTCCCTTTTGAAAATGGACATCCGTAGCCAGTTGATGGTACTGTATGCCGAAAGGTGGTGCTTGATCACCATTTTCATTATGCGGAGTCTGGTACTCATTCCCCAGATCCTGTTCAAAGCGGCCATGGTAATCGAAACCTACCCTGTTGCCGTAGTGACAACGAAGGCAGATGTCGTCTGAAGGCAGCTTGAGAAAAGAGTGATCCTGTTTCTTCTTGCCAAAGCTGAGATGGCAGCTGCCGCAACCGGTGGCATGCTCTGTTTTGGCGTAGCTGTCTCCCTTAGAATAGAGGTGACAACGAAGACATCTCCGGCGCAGCAGGTCATCTCCCAGATCGACAACAGTGGAGATTTCCTGGGGAACAGGTATATCTACCAGGCTGTCCAAATCGGTTTTGGCGCCAAGCATTCGCCGTACCATGTTCACACTGTTATCAAGAGTCATGTGGAGAGAATGAGTGATATCGTCCACTTGCTTGAGATGGCATTCTCCACAGCTTTCTTTCATGTGGTCCGGATGGGCCGGCTGACTGATCAGCGAACGATGGGCGATGTCCTTGTCACTGCTCTTGTCGTTTCCTCTGTGGCAACTTGCACAACCAAGAAGATGATGTTTATCAAGCTTCATGTCGTGACATCCGGCGCAACCCGGTTTTTTTGAGGTTGCCTTCTGCTGTTCAACGCCTTTCTGTTCGTTTTGGGGCGTGTCCTGTTGACTGTTTTGGCAACCGGAAAGGATGAAGGTTGTTATAAAAACCGTAAAACACAAGACAGACAAACGAGGTCGAATAATTGATATCAGTCCGGCACTGTGCTGGAGCACATTTTGGACAGGTTTTGTATGGATCATCCTGCACCGTTTGACGGTTGAAGAGAGTTGTGAAATGTTTTTCTTCACTGTATTAATTTTCACCAATAATAGAGAATCACGCCAGTTCATCAGGCACTATATAACGGTAAGAGAGTACTGTAAATTTTGACAGATTGAAAGATGTGTTAAAACATATTATGAAAGATAAATGGTTCAGTGATATTGAATATCTATCAGGGTGGCCAGTAAGTATATTGGGAAACGGTACGCAGCAATATTTTTCTATTATCTCAAAACATAGTAATATCTGATTACTAATGATTCTCTGTAGAAGGAAGAAACTTGGTTTTCTGGTATATACTCGAAGAAGACATTGCGAGGCCGCAGGGTGTGGCAGGTAAGCGTAGACTCCAATCACACCAAACAGTATGAGATCGGAGTCTACGCTTACCTGCTTCGTTTGACTCGCAACGACTTTATTTGATTTCTATTGATAAGCTGTCTTTCTTTCCAATGTACTAAACAATAGGGGTATTCAGATTTTTCTATTATCGTGTACCTTGTATCAATAATAATTTCTTAAAAGGACTCAGTAACTAATCAGCCCAAACCGAAAAGCTGTTACGATTTCATTCATAAATAATACAATGATCCGTCTGAGAATATCACAAATTGCTTTCGTCCTGTTCTTCCTCTGTATAGTTGCTGTTACTAACAGCCACTCTCGTCCTGGAAAGGACGCTTTGAAGTTTATCTCAATAGATATCCAGCCGAATATCGTGGCTCCAAACCAGACGGTGAAGGTATCTGTTATCTATGAACTCAAAGGTATTGACAGTGATGCTATCAAGGTGACAGAGAGAAAAACGCTGAGTTATAAAGGTGACCAGGTTGCTTTATTGGAGAAGAACCGGGTTCGTCGGAAAAATGGACAGTGGATAATTGAGACGAAATTCCTCGTTCCTGCTTTAGCAGAATTGGGCGAATATGAGATCCTTCAGGTTGTCTTTTCCAATTATTTTTCCAGAAGTATAAAAGGAAAATTTACTGTTTATGAGGAGCATCAGGCTGTTGAAAAACGACTGCAAGAGGCCATCGCCTATACTGAGCAGCTGAAAAATGAAACAGACAGGGAGCTACAGGGGGATGACAAACAACCTTCCAGGCAACTGGCTGGGACGATGGTGGATACCGACTCCGGTACCACCGGTGTGCAGGAAGATGACTCCCTCAGCCAGCCGAAATTGATTCTGCCCAAAGAAGGGAAAAAGAAAAAAATGGATTTGGCCGAATCATCAGAACGTATCTCACAGGATGATTCAGAATCTCTGGAGCAGCCTGATACTGTCTCTCAACCTGAGGTTTCGGCTGGCATGGAAGCAACCCCTGATGTTGAAATAGACGGTAAGAAGCAGAAAAACCAGGAGGTTGCCGGTACGTTAAATCCTCAAACGCAAGCTTCTGAAAGCGATGTTGTGGAACCGCCTAGCCAATCACGGCAACTCGAACCACCCAAGGAAACGCTTGAGAAGACAGAGACAACCGCTGATACATCGCCTGATCAGAATAAAGAGGATGACAGTCAGCTTGCTGAAGCAGTGGAAGAAAAGACAGACAATATTCAAGCTCAAAGCACCCAGACCGGGATTCAGGTTGCGGAAGCAGAGGTAGAAAGCTCTGCAGCAATAGAAGAAGAGTCAGACAACGTTCAAGCCCAGAGTACCCTGGCCGAGAATCAGGTTGCGGAAGCAGAGGTAGAAAGTTCTGCAGCAGTAGAAGAAGAGACAGACAAGAGTCAAGCTGAGAGTACCCAGACCGAGAATCAGGTTGCGGAAGCAGAGGCGGAAAGCCCTGCAGCAGTAGAAGAAGAGACAAACAACGTTCAAGCTCAGAGTACCCAGACCGAGAATCAGGTGACGGAGCAAGAGACAGAAAGATCTACAGCAGCTCTGCCGGAAACAGCCGATCAACAGGTCGCTGACAGCAGTGAGAACCAACAGGTCCTTGCAGATCAGAAACAGGAAGAGCTCAATGAGAAAACGGTTACCGATTTGAATATTCAGCCAGTGACTATTGATGATCGGGTTATCTCACAGCTGGAAGAAAATGAGCAGACGCAAGAGAGTAATATGCGATTATTACAGGATGCCCATGAAGAAATACGATTGACCGGCAGCGATGGCGCAACAGAATCTCAAGAGATGAGCCAGCCTCCTGATGAACCCGATCAAAGAACTGCTCATGAGACAAATGCTGGAGAAGGTGAGCAGGAGAAAAGCCAGGATGAACAGCCCAAAGAGATTACAACCTTACAGGTCGCTCAAATCGATCAGGAAAATGAAGCAGTGGAAGAAATAGCTTCATCTCAACCAAAAGTCGTACAGAGTATAAAGCCCAAAGCGGTGCCTGAAGATAAAATAGTTGCAACGGTAGAAAAACAACCAATTCAGCAGCAACCGGATCCTGTAAAGAGGAAAAGAGAAGTTCAGCTGAATCAGGTCATTAAATATGAACAGGCTACACCACTACCGGGGCCAGGTGATGAAGGTGAGGACAACGAGGTCCTCTTGGTGCAAAACCAAGGAAAAATCGACCCGAAGGTGTCTAGTCAGGCAAAACGGGAAAAATTTAGTAAAGACGATTACGGTCCCTGGATGATGGCTTTTCCCCTGGGCTCCTTTTCAATG
>CAZMFP010000034.1:0-43235 GCA_964565605.1 uncultured Desulfocapsaceae bacterium
GCTAACGTTGTTTTGACTCAATACCCCGTCCGCTTGCGGCGGGGTAGTTTATTTGAGCCAGTTGTAATTGCAAAAGAGGCATTGAGGTTTATGGACGCAAATCATATTTGCACATTTGGGGCAACTCCATTTCTTCTTCTCTCGCTGGATGAAACGATCTATCCCAGACGAATGAATCATGTGTAAATTGTCTATCATGCTCATCCCATATTTGGTGCGGTATCGTTTATCCAGCTGCTTCAACCGAGCGCAGGGGAATTGTTCACATTCAGATGAACAGTAGTCATGTTTTCCTTGAACGATCTGTTTACACTTTTTGATTTTACAGGTTGTGCGATACTTTGATTTTTTGGTGGTTTTAGAGGTTTCTATTCGGCAACCGGGGCACCTGTTTTTCTCCCGGATAAAGCCCCAGCAGAGGCGACAGTTCATACCGCAGGGTGCAACCAGGTCTACTTCTTTACTGCTGCTGTTTTCATGATCGGTGTCAACCAAATAAAAACCTCACTATTCAGTGTTGTTTACAGTACCTCAAGGGACATTTCCCACTATCCGGGTAAGTGTGTACTTAATTGTTTCTTTATCAATCCACTGAGGCGGTAAATTCCAATGATTCTCCTGGCCAATATTGAAACTGAACATCTGAGAGCAAGCTCATATTTCAACGCATTTTCGAATGTTATTCACTGTTGTTTCATTGGTTGTTCAATTATTTCTTTTGAGAAGAGTTTACCTGGCGGTTAACCGTTCCCCTGGCTCCTTTTTTTCCATTGGTATAATACCACTGGAACTGGGCCTGGTCATTACCGGTTTTCAAAAGGACCGTACGACCATGATTGATACATTTTGTTTTGCCATAAGTAAGGCTTTCTCTGAATTCCATCCTTTTGCTGCTTTTGTGTAAAGGAATCAGTTTTCCGCCACAGTTTGCCGAGGGGTAGTCGATAAAATATCCTTTGGGGCCGATGGTGATTTTAATTGACCAGAACGTGGTACTGTCCTGAGAGCCGGTTCCTGTCCAGGTTCCTTCAAATTCAGGGTGATTAACAGGTTGTTTCTGTACCATCGAGGTTGGCTGTTTTGTTGTCACACAACCGCTGAGCAAAACAACCAAAAATAAAATTAGAGATGATCTCATAATAGGCTTCTTGATAACGTGTTTATCTGTATAGATTGATTTTGGAAATACAAAGATACTCGTAGCAGTACTCTTGTGCAATCGTCAGACACTGCTACAGGGGGAAAACCACCCGTTTTTCACCCTTAAAAATGGACAAACCACCGAAGGAAGAACAACTCTTCACCTTCACCGAAATAATCGCCCACACCGCCATTATAGAGAAAAAAGCCACCTGAAAGGGTCATTTCATCACTGAGGCTGTAGGTCAGTGTCGGTGAGAAGAGTGATGAATTATCATTGAGATCTACTATGGTCAAAAGGTTGAGGCTAAGAAGGGTAGAGAACTGATAACCAAGGGTCAATCCCAACTGATCGAGGTTCTCTTCATCACTATAATGATATTCTGCCAGTAGACTGAGGGAGTTTGAGAAACCATACTCGCCTCCAACAATAAAAGAAGTATGATATTCCTCGGTTGTTTGATCGTAAAACAGACCGCCCTCACTTCTTAAATCGAGACCGCTATCCGCCAATTCACCTTCAAGTTCCCAGCCGATGATGATCCGCTCCTGATCATCATCGAAAACGGTAACCAGAGCAATGTCGGTAACACCAAAAAAGCCTTTCAATCTTGCGGCTATCTTCTCACTTGCAAAAGTAACATCAAGGTTTGAAAGATCAGAGAGAGCATATTCCAAACGAAAACTGTCAACGCCTTCTCTTTCATTCGTTTCGATGGAAGTTGCATCAATGGGATTAAAAGCATCAATGGGGTTCCAGACTCTGCCAACACCAAAGGGTATCCTTTGCCTTCCAGCGATCAGCAGATAAGTGTCTGTGCCGTATTCCACGGTAGCACGATGGAGAACAAGTTCATTTTCAAATAAATCTTCTGTTTCAGAATAGTCTGTGCGGTTATCAATCATAACAGTTATGGCAAACCCATCGATCTTTTCGCTCTCTATTTGGCCGGACAGTCGTATTCGATTGAAATCAGAAATATCGTTATTTTCGTTTGTGGAGAATATGTTGGTATTTTCAAGATTGACATCGAAATCAAAGCCAAGGCTCGAGGAGGGGATGATTACAAAAATGATGAAGGGGAAGATGACAAAGAAACAGGGAAAAGCTCGCATACTCTTACCTGTCCAGGGTTTCATGCTCATTGTAGATGCGACCGTCCCGCAGGACAATAGAATGTCTTGCCTTGCCAATGACCAGAGGGTCGTGTGAGGAAAAGATGATGGTGATACCCTCATCCTCGTTGAGCTGCTGCATCATATCCATGAGGTTCTCAGCGCTTTTAGAGTCGAGGTTAGCCGTCGGTTCATCAGCCAGGATCAGTTGAGGCTTAGGTGCAACCGCACGTGCAACGGCAACCCGTTGCTGTTGACCGCCGCTCAAATGATTGGGCAGTTTCTCCAGATATTCCATGATACCGAGTTTGGTGGCAATTTCTTCGGTCCTCTCCCTGCATTGGTCCTGTGATTTTCCCTGCAGCCGCATCACATATTCGATATTGTCTCTGGCAGTAAGAACAGGTATCAAGTTGTAGGCCTGGAAAACAAAACCGATATGATCACGTCTGAGTGCAGAGAGCTTTTTTTCAGATAATCCGGTAATAACGTGTTCTTCCAAAGCAACTGATCCCGATGTTGGTGCATCAAGACCACCGATGATGTTGAGCAGTGTCGTTTTTCCGCTGCCGGATGGGCCTGAAATGACGACAAACTCACCTTCGTCTATGTACAGGGTGATGTCATGCAGACCGATAACTTCGATGTCCTCACCAGGGTTAAAGACTTTTTTTACTTTGTTGACTTCCAGAAAAGAACCCATTTCACTCTCCTCAATCCAAATACGAGATTACGCCCTTTGTATCGCTTCAATGGGTCTCGATTTTTTGAGAATACGAAGCGGTATGATGATGGAAACCAGAGTGGCCATGATGACGGCGCCAAAACTATATAAGAAGTACTCCGGCTTAATAACCCCATAGAAAATGGAGTCCATGCCAAATGCTTCAAGACCTTCACTGAATATGGTCAGATCAAGCCCTTTTTCCTGAAAATAGTAGAGTGTAATTCCTCCGAGCAGGCTTCCACTTAAAAAACCGATGAAGCCTAGGAAAAATGACTCGATGGCCACCATCAACCATATTTGTCTGAAACCGGTCCCAACGGCCAGTAGAATACCGAATTCCCGAAGCCGTTCCATAACGGAAACCAGCATAACGCCAAAAATACCAAGACCCGCAACACAAAAAACAATGAGATTGGTAACCAGATTAAACCCTGTCATCATTACCCGGCTCTGTAGAAGTGCCGGATACATTTCATCCCAACGGAATACATCCAGAGAGGAAAGTTCCTTTTTTAACTCATCCTGTAACGCTTGGATATCCTCTTCTGAATGAAGCAGAATAGAAAGCTGTGTCACCCCATCTTCTATTCTCAACATGCCAGCTGCCTTCTCTGTGTGAATAAAGACGGCTACTTCATCAAGCCACATGTTATTTGTCCGCAGGATGCCGGTTACTTTCAAAGCGATAGATGAGACTTCATTGTTAACATCCTGGGCGGATATAATGAGCTTTTTGCCGATGGTAACTTTGAGTTTTTTAGCAAGTTTTGAGCCGATGATCGCGCCTTTGGATTTCTTGCCGAAATCGAAGCTGCCCTTAACCAGGTATGTATCAAGCTTGCTGTTTTGACGTTCACTGTCGAGTGAGACACCGACAATCATACAATTTTTTGAGTAGTGGGCTGTTGCCACTAACCCGTCCTGCAAAATCCTTGGGTTGACACCTTTAACCCGTTGATCATTTAGCAGTTTATTCTCTATTAACGTAGCCTTCGGAATGAGTTTTGTGATCTCCTTATCAAGGCGGTATCCTTTGGAAAACAAGGTGATATGGCCGCAGTCGCTACGTATGGCATTGCCGATCATCTGTTCGATCATGCCGTCGTAAATTCCCTCCATAAGAATTAATCCCCAAAGACTTGCACAGATCATCAGCATTACCATGAAAGAGCGTATTCGTCTTCTGTTCAACGATGACCAGGCCATTTTGAAGATCAATTTAAACATGGTTGATCGCCTCAATGGGATGGTAACGGATGACTTTAACAATGGGGTAGAGGGTGGAACCTACTGAGAGTAGAAACATGATAACCGAGTCTCGGATAATGTTGAGTGGTGAGAAGTCGGTGGGCATAGCCGTTGATGCTAATCCATACTGTTTGAATTGTTCCTCGTAACCTGAAAAAGTGATCGGGTTGATGAAAAAATAATAGGCGAGAATTCCGCCGATCAGTCCCCCTAAGATGACTGAAAACAGACTGATGATGGCGCTTTCTGTCACCAGCAACTGAAGTATCTGGGAGGGAGTTGTGCCTATGGCCCGTAATATACCGATTTCCCTGATTCTGGCATAGACAGCCAGAAGCGTGTAGATCATAATGACAAAAAAGATGACAATAAAGATAATCCCCAGGGTAATGTAACCAAAAATCGAATCGATCTTCATCGCCTGAACCAGGGCCGACATGGTTGTCAGCCAGCTTTCAGAGTTGTATTCAGGGCCAAGTTTGTTGCCAATATGATCTGCAAGCACTTCCACTTTTTCTTTGTTCTTAGGGAGAACGATAAAATGTGTCGCACTGTTTTCTCCACCCATAACCTGGTGAAAATAACTCTTATTGACAAAAGCGGCGCTTCCATCAAAATCAAAGAGACCGGTCTGGAACAGTCCTTTTATTTTGATGTTGTCAGCGGCAAATGAATAATCGGCTCCTGTACCGATAAATGAAAGCTCCTCACCAACATCAACACCCAGTTTTTTAGCGAGCTCGACCCCCATATAGACAACATTCGTGTCGGTATCAGCAAGATACTCTCCTTTCTGAAGCGATGCATATAAACGTGAGAGTTTCTTTTCTGCCAGTGGCTCAATTGCGGTGAAGAGTCCGCCCACAGCCCGTGTTCCCGATGAGTAGAGAACAAAGGATTCAAAGCGCTGGCCAAAGGTATCGATTCCTCTGGTTTCCTGCAAAGAAGAGCGGACCTGATCGGCATTGAAAATGAGATTGTCGAAAGAGGGTGTTTTCCTGAAATCTTTCTGCGTGATTTGCAGGTAACCGGGATAGATTTCAACAGCGCTTTTTATCATTTCGTTATGGGATCCATCCATCCAGGCGGTTGAGAAAACAAGGAGGCCGGTGGTAACAGTTGTCAGCAGGGCTGTGACGATACTTCTTTTTTTATGGGCGGATATGTTTTTGAGCGCAATTTTTAAAAAAAGCATCATAAATTGATGGACAGGGTCGCCTCTTTGAGGTGAGAGAATTATGCTATCAATAAAAACCACTCACTTGGTGCGCGGTGGCTCTGTTTATCTGGAGTAGCGCTTAAGGGCACGCTTTGTGAAATAGGAGTTGCTTATCTCACGGTCAAAAACAGCGTCCTCAATGAGTACCATAGTCTGGTGGCCTGCTTTGTCTTCTGTCTCCGGGTTCATGACCCAGCGGCTAGGATAATGGCGGTTGCCGAACTTTTTCATTTCCTGGTAATAGAGTGAGCGTACCAGCAGATTGTCCTCATCAAAATATTGAGCTTTTGTCGGCAGCCATAAGGTTTTGGAGATAAACATAACTATTTTCCCCCAGACAACTGCCGCCTCTTCTCGAGGAATGAGCAGCACTTCAAAGTCGCTCTCCGTTTCGCCTTGAAGAGTCACGATGTAATCATCACTGATTGAACTTTCCCGTACAATATCATCATTGGAAAAATCGCTGCCCATCCAGCTTTGCAGCATCATTGAAGCGGGAATTTTTATGATCTTTTCGATGCGTGGCACGTATTGCCACATGGAGTTATCAAGTTTAAGGAAGGTGATACCTTTATCTTTACCCGGATAGGTTATTTTTATAAAACTCCTTTCTTTACCGATAGAGTAGCTTTCCATTTTCATTTTCCGCTCGACTCGTTTGGTCTTAACGATCATGGTCAGCTTCATAAACAGGGTTTTGCCGTTAAGATTGTCTTCAACCTTGCGGATGATAGCGTCGGCGTCAAAGGAGTAACAGGGTGAAACGGTTAGAAGAAGAAAAAAAACAGGTAAGATGAATCGCAGAACAGTCATATATCAACCTCATTTATCAACTCAAAGCGGCAACTGACCGATTTGAGTCGGGCCTGTAGTACTGATTTATTTGGTCGTGGGAAGAGGAAGGTGAATAATAAACATGGCTCCTCCCAGTGACGATTTCTTTATCTGAATCCTACCACTATGCTCTTCAATCATCTGTTTTACGATAGCCAGACCGAGTCCTGTACCTTCCGGGCGGGTCGTATAAAAAGGTTCAAAAACTTTTTCTCTGTCTTTTTTGTCGATTCCGGGCCCGTTGTCACCTATTTTTATGATGATCTCCGGCTGACCGAATTGGTTAACCGTCTCCAGGGCTTCGATATCGATAATCTCCATACCTTCCGGACACATGGCTATACCATTCTGAATGAGTTGGGTTAAGACAGTGAATATCTGGCGCTGGTCTGCCCAGATGTAAATATTATCGTCAAATTTGCGGTTGATAACACAAGTAAGCGGCCATTCCGGATCGGCATAAAAAACCTGCATAACCTCGTCAAGACAGGATCCTATCGAGAACCAGCTGTTAACCACGTTTTCAGGCCGGGAAAAACGGAGGAAATCACTGATCGTACGGTTGAGACGATTTGACTCTCTGTTTATAATATTGACAAGTTCGATGTCGGTGTTGTCTCGATTGTTGTTCATCGAGAACTCCCGTGCCAGAAGCTGAGCCGAACCGGATATGGCGGTTAGTGGGTTTCTGAAATCATGGGCGATTGATGCACTCATTCGGCCAATGGCAGCGAGTTTTTCCGTTTGCCGCATCTGTTTTTCCATCCGTTCAACTTCACTGATGTCCTGGATAGTGACAATCTGATAGTCATCGGTGAACATGAGAGGTTCATTATCCTGGACAATCTGGTCATTTGGATGGTTGAGCAAGGTGCTGGAGTAGCCGATTCTTACTTTTTCCCCATCTTTTCGCACTAGATTTGCTGCCAGCCTGGTATTAGCTGTTTCCAGGTCAAAGTTGGGCAGAAAGACAGAGAAGTTCGAGCCAATCAGTACATCAACCGGGTAACCGGTGATCAGTGTCGTGGCATTATTAGCCGAAGTAATCACTTTTTCGCGATTAATTGTAATGATGCCTGTGGCGATATTGTCAAAGATATCCTTGTACCGCAATGAGAGCCTGTCGTAACTTTTCATGGTGTTGGACAGGGCGGTTTCCGTTCGTTGCAATCTGCCGGCAAAGAGACTGCTAAGCAGAGCAGCGAAAAAGAAGGTGAGACCCATGACTGAGAATCGATTTAAAATTGCAATCGCATTCTGGTCTGGGACAAAGCGGTAATCGGTGAGAAATGTCGGATAGATGGCCGAGTATTCAAGAAAGAGAGTCAGCCCATATTGGATTGTAGCAGCCGCTGCCGCTATCAATCCACCTCTGTTTGGCAGAAGCAGGCCACCGGCTATGATCGGAAAAAAGTAGACCGATGAGAAGATCGATTGTGAAGCACCGGTGTAATAAACAAGTATTGAGGCAAAAAATGTGTCAAACAGATATTGGACGACACCGAAAACCCGGAGATTCAGTTTCTGTGTTATCAGGAAATAGGCGGAACTGAACGTGGCAATATAGACGATAAACAAAAATAAGACAGAGAGTGTGGTGGGGAGCAGAATAAGGGTGTAGCGTTCGCTTCTGAAGAAATAGCTGATGCCGAGCACGGAAGTGTACAACACAAGTCTGAACAACATCATCCAGAGCAACTGATGGCTCAACAGCTTGTCAATATCAGTGTTTCTGTCCGGTTTTCTAAATAACGACTTGATGAAATCCACAACGTTACCTTATGTCATATTTTTTTACCTTATACCGAAAAGATCTGAAGCTGATTTTCAGGAGTTCTGCCGCTTTCATTTTAGAGTTACTGCTTTTTTCAAGGGCAAAGGAGATGATTCTTTTTTCCAGGTTTGTAAGTACTTTTTCAAGACCCAATTCAAAAAGCTCTTCTTCATCGGCGGCAGCCTGAAAGAGGGGTTGTTTTACTGAGTTGTTTCTCTTTTTATAGTGTGATGAAAGTGTCAGATTTTCCGGGAGGATGATGTTGGAGCTTTCCAGGGCTACACCCCGCTCAATGATGTTTTCGAGTTCTCTGACGTTTCCGGGGAAATCATAGTTCATCAATACTTCCATGCCGTATGAAGACATTTCATTAATATCTTTACCGAGAAGTTTAGCATATTTCTTGAGGAAATGATTGATCAGCAAAGGAATGTCACTTTTCCTTTCCCTCAATGGTGGAATTCGGATGGGAACTACAGCGAGGCGAAAAAAAAGGTCTTCCCGAAATCGGCCGGCAGTAATTTCTTCTTCGAGAATCTTGTTTGTTGCTGCAATGATCCGGACATTAATCGGGATAATTCTTGTACCGCCCACAGGCTTGATTTCTCTTTCTTGAAGAACACGCAGCAGTTTCGTCTGAATGATGGGTGACAGCTCGCCAATTTCATCGAGAAAGGCGGTGCCGTTATCCGCCTGGCTGAAGAGTCCTTCTTTGTCCTGGAATGCACCGGTAAACGACCCTTTTACATGACCAAACAACTCACTTTCCATTAACTCTTCAGGGATGGCGGAACAGGTAATGGGGACAAACTCCTGGCCGGCAACACTTGAGTGGTTATGAATGGCTTTTGCGACCAGCTCTTTACCTGTTCCTGATTCCCCGTAAATAAGAACATTTGCATGGGTGGGGGCAACTCGGTTGATCATGTCGAAAATTTTCCTGATTTCAGCACTTTTACCGATTATTTCAGGAAATTTTTCTGTTTCAACAACCGGTGTGGTTGTTACTGATTGAGCTTGTTTCTTGGTCGCTGATAGAATAACAGATTTGATCTCATCAACATTGAATGGTTTGGAGATATAGTCAAAAGCACCATTTTTCATTGCAGTTACCGCATCATCAGGTGAAGCGAAAGCCGTGATCATGACAACAGGCAACTCAGGATTACTCTCTTTAATATCATTGAGCAGGTCAAGCCCGGATCTGCCAGGCATTCGAATATCGCTGATCACAAGTTGAAACTGTTGTTGTGCAAGTATCTCAAGCGCCAGATCGGCATTTTTCGCTGTCCGGACACTGTAGCCCTCCTTTTTCAGCAGGATATTTAAAAAATCCCGCATGGATTGTTCGTCATCAACAACAAGAATCGATGTCATAGTAATTAATAGCCGGGTAACTCGTGTTGGGATTTCTGATATATTATTAAGGGTATACTGTTTTCCTGTTCAGCTTCATTTTCGTGGTTTTGAAAATGATTTTGTCAGTGGTTATCGTTTAACTGTACTAACAAAATAGTGGTCAATTCCCACATCATGCTGAAAAATTTCACCTTCACGTCGTTAAAGAGTTGGCGAAAATGCCTCTTCTTACAAATCGTTTTTTTCAGTAGAAAGCATGAATATGGTAACCAGCTTCTATACTGTACAATATCGGAGCGACTTTTATCAATAAAGAGCTGTGATTAGTTTGAATATCCTTTGAAAAATGAGATATTTCTGAACCTTTGCAACCATGTTCGAGTGGGATGTACAGTCAATAAAATCTGCTTAACAATGCTGAGCTTTCTTGGTAATCAGCATCTCAACAGGATGAGTGGTTCAAGGTGAAAGAATAACGACAAATCACCTTTATCACGGATTTGCTATTGAGAAATATTTTAAATGCACTTCCCGGTGCTTGAAATCAGCATATTCAATATCTGTGAGCATTTTCTTTTCAATATGGCATACAAGCTGACAGGTTGGCTTGGCAGACAGGTTCAAAAGTGAATTATTAAGGTGGGCTTTATTTGCATTCTCCACAGCCAATGAGTTGTTCTTTTTTCCCGACAGCCATTTGCTTGATCTGATATTCCCGGCGACAAGCCTCTGAGCGTGAGCCGAGTTCTTCACTATAGACAAGGGTAACCGGACGTCTGGGGCGAGTATATTTGGCACCTTTTTTATGGCCGCTGTTGTGCTCGTCGATCCGTCTTTGAAGATCGGTTGTAACCCCTGTGTACAAGGTGTAATCACTGCAGCGAACAATATATACGAACCAGGGCATGGCAGATTCTTCTAGATATCTTTTAAATTCTTAACCAGGGTCATTATTTCAACCTGAAAAAATGAAGGTGTTGTCAATTCGGACACCTTTTATTGGTGGGGGCCAAGAGATGATCTTAATACTCATTGATTTCCCCTGATTCTCAGCGCAGGTAAGAATTTTTTTCTGTATTGAAAGAAGTCGCGGCAAAGCTGCAGGCCGTGACAGGTAAGCCTAGACTCTAACCTCACCTGACCAATTGAGGTTGTTATCTTTCAGTTGCAACGACTGTGTTTGATTTCCGCTGATAAGCTGACTCTCTTTCTAATTGCTGAATATTAGGGGTTATTTCATAATACTATCTGATTACCCATAAAACTCAGCCTAACACGAGCTGTTGTCAATTTGTCTGGCTAGCCTTCGGTCAAGGATCACTCCTTGCTGAGAACAATATAGATATTCTTTATTATTTCTTTACCGTTAGATACATTTCAACAATAATCTGTGATCCTTGAAATACGCCAGTCAAACTGACAACACCTCTTTTACCATCAAGGCTGAAAATCATTGGTAATCAAGTAATACTATCATTTATCTTATTATCTTATCTTGTAACCATCATTACTGGTATGGTACAGGAAAACGTCTTAACTGACAAAAAATTAGCTGAGAATAAATGATTCTCAGGTTGGACAACAAAAGAAACATTGTCCACATGGCCGGTGTATTTCAAGGATGAAAGAATCAATTTGTGCAGTTTCTTTGAATGATTTATAGTTGATGCCCAGAGCGGAATAGAGTAACGTGTCCCGGTTTAAAAAGAGTTATTTATAATCGAAAAAGAAGGGCAGAAAAGCGTATGAGTGGTGATGAACAATTTGCCGACCAGGCACTTACAGAACATTTACGGGATCTAAGGAGTTGCCTCATCAGATCTTTTGCAGCAGTGGCTGTAGGTTTTGTCCTTTCCTATCTTGTTATTGATACGATCTCCCATTACTTTTTCAAGCCTCTTCTAGAGGTTATGCCGGAAAATTCGTCACTGATTTTCAGCGCTTACCAGGAAGGGTTTTTTTTTATCTAAAACTTGCCCTTGTCTGCGGGGTTATGCTGGGTAGTCCTGTCATTTTTTATCAGGCCTGGATCTTTATTGCTCCTGGCTTATACCGGCATGAAAAGCGGATTATCATTCCTTTTACCATTCTGTCAACCATCTGTTTTGTCGGTGGGGCTATGTTTGGTTACTTCATTGTTTTCCCCCCTGCATTTAAGTTTCTGGTTGGCTATTCAAATGATTTTCTCACTTCACTTCCATCGGTAAGCGAATATTTCTCTTTAGCGTTGAGACTGCTGATCGCTTTCGGGGTCGTTTTTGAAATGCCGATTGTCATGGTCTTTCTTGCAAAAATGGGAATTGTCGATGTTCCTTTTTTAAATCGGAACAGGAAGTATGCAATACTCATTATTTTTATCATTGCAGCAATTTTGACACCGACTCCTGATATTGTGAACCAGATGATGATGGGAGTGCCTATGATGGTTCTCTACGAACTGAGCTTGATTTCTGTCTGGCTGTTCGGTAAAAAAACGTTTGTCGGTTATGATGAAGAAGCCGATAGCAGCAACTAATTATCTTTTCAAAAAGTGGGTTGTACGTTACATTTATTCACTGGTGTATCGAAAATAATGATAGAAAAATAAACCTGTGTCTGCTCGTCTCAAACTGTTCCTGAGTGGATGCTAACAGCTTATGGAGATTCTACATGAGTACAAATACTGAGTTTGAACAGGCTCTGTCAGCAGGACGGCCGCCTAATATTACAAAGCTATTTCCAAACTCCAAGGCCCTGATCGTTTCCGGTAAGGTTATTGACAGGGCAATGATAGCGAAAAAGAATGCTATGACTATGGCGGCGAATGGTCGCTCAAGTTTTGTGATTCGCGGTGTACTCCAGGCAGCCCAGCGAGCTGATGCGGCATTACTTATTGAGATTGCCCGTTCAGAAGGCGGAGCCAATGCCTATTGTGCCGTTAATTTTTGGAATATTGCCCGCCAGGTCGATGCTGTTTGTAACGAATTGGGAATTACCGTTCCAGTCGCTATTCATGCAGACCATTATGGAATAAAGAGTCCTGAAGATGTTGGTCCCGCGAAAATAGAAATTCCTTCACTGTTTGATGCCGGAGTGACTTCAATCGCCATAGATGCCTCTCATATGGCTGATGATAAAAATTTACTCGCCAACCTGGAGTTGAATGAGTTTGTGCCCGACTGGGCAGGTCTTGAAACAGAAGTTGGGGAAATCAAGGGCAACCAGGGGCTTTCAACCGTTGATGATGCTTCGTTTCTCATTAAAGGACTCAATGCTCACGGGATATCCGCCGACTGGATTGCCTTAAATAATGGTTCAACCCACGGAATTGAAGCAAGTGACCAGGGAATACAGGTTGATCTGACAGCGGAAATTCATAAAGCCTTGGAGCCCTACAGGGTCTCCGGTGCACAGCATGGAACCTCAGGGAATAATTCCGACAGGCTGCGAGATATAGCCTCACGCACACATACAACCAAGGCCAATGTGGCCACTGCTCTGCAGATGGTCTCATGGGGTGTGGAAGTGAACGATTATGGCAATGCAATCCTTGATTCAGACGGTAATTTTAAAAAGGTTGCCGGTGAGGGGATGAGTGAGGAGATGTGGAAGGAAATGACAGTATTTGCCGACAGCCAGGGGTGGAAGGGCGGCAATTATAAGAAGCTGAATCTCCCATTTGAGAATAAACTCCTGGGTCAGTCGCGGGAGGTTCGTGAGAGAATGTGTAAGCGGGTTGAGGACTTTGCTTATAATATGTTTGTCAATGTGTTTAATGCTGAGGGCACTGGAGCAATAGGGCGTGAGATGCTGATTGAAGCTGGTTCACATGATCTTGGCCCCAAGGCTGACCGTATTGAAGATCCCGATGACTGGACAACTGAGAAGATAATTGAGCGGGCTCAAACTCTTGATGTTGATAAGGGGCCTGAGGGCGATTGGGACGATTAACCGGTAGCCTTGAACAACCGGATCTATGCAACGAGAAAAAAGGTGTCTTTTTTCTCGTTGTTTTTTTGAATACAACCTGAACAAAGAGCAGAGCGGATACAACAATGAAAAAAATTCTGGTGACCGGCGCAGCCGGTTTTATCGGCGCCCACCTGGCAAAAAAAATAATAGACGGAGGCAGCCAGGTTGTTGGCCTGGACAACCTCAATGATTACTACGATCCACAACTAAAACGGGATCGAATGGCGAGTTTGGCTGAAGGTGACAACTTCACCCATGTGAACGCAGAGCTTTCCGACCGTGCTCAGATGGAAAAGTTGTTTTCGGATTATTCCTTTGATGCTGTCGTGAATCTGGCTGCTCAGGCTGGGGTTCGCTACTCCCTGATTAACCCGCATTCATATGTGGATACCAACCTGGTTGGATTTGTCAATCTGCTTGAAGGCTGCAGGCATTCAGGTGTGAAACACTTTGTCTATGCTTCGTCAAGCTCTGTGTATGGTGCCAATACAAAAATGCCATTCACAGTTCATGATAATATTGACCATCCGGTCTCACTCTATGCAGCTTCTAAAAAGGCAAATGAATTGATGGCCCACACCTATAGCCATCTGTTTAATTTGCCGACGACAGGGCTCAGGTTTTTCACGGTCTATGGCCCCTGGGGACGTCCGGACATGGCGCTGTTTCTCTTTACCAAGGCCATTCTGGAAGATAAACCGATTAATGTTTTTAACAACGGTAATATGGAGAGGGATTTTACCTATATTGATGATATCGTTGAAGGGGTTTACAGGGTGATCCATAAAGTACCTCAAGGTAACCCGAACTGGTCCGGAGATGCGCCTGATCCGGCCACCTCCTATTGTCCGTACAGGGTATACAATATCGGCAATAACAATAAAGAAAAGCTGATGCACTATATTGAGGTGCTCGAAGAGAGTCTTGGCAAGAAGGCCGAGAAAAACTACATGCCCATGCAGCCCGGTGATGTTCCGGCAACCTATGCCAATGTAGATGACCTGGTAAAGGATTTTAACTACAAACCCGACACCTCTTTAGAGTACGGTGTTGGAAAATTTGTAGAATGGTATAAAGATTACTATTCGGTATAGAACATCCGGCAAGAAAAGGAAATCCACAGGAAGGCTCCAAGGGGCAGCCTATCACCCGGAGTCATGTTGACTGTTAGCCTGGGTTTCTCACGAGTCGAGGCGGCTGCATATGCGCGAAACGATCCAATGAGCTATAGTTTCCTATGCTTATTGGATCAGTGACAAAGCAGATGTGGTCGTATCGGCTCGCCTTTGGTGAACAGTTTGTAAGCAACCAGCCGTCAACTGTGATTAAAAATAACCTGGCGCAATCAACATGTTATCGAGTTGCGCTTAAACTGTTCATGCGAAATCCGGGTTAGAGGTGATTGTTAACTGAAAAGCTAACGATCTTCCATTGCAAAAACCTCTGCTTCTTCCAATAGTTCTTCCCATAAGTGTTTGTCCCTGCGTTGCACGAGTACCCATTCTGTAGCCCGGCAGAAGCGAAGGGTTGTCCGATACCTTCCTGAAGCAGGTTTTGGACTCGCTTTTTCGGCAGTTTGACAATCAGATCACCTGTGCGATGGTCCGCTGTTGCCATGAAAATACCATCAGCTCTCAGACAGGGAAATCCCATCAAACCTCCTTGTAATGTGGGGTCGTTTGAGAAATCTCCTGGCAATATCCCAGAAATGATCATTACTATTCTTCATTGGTGCTATCTTTGGGAACAAACCACTCTTTCTTCCTGTAAACCAGATCCTGGCTGGAAGCCACTAACTCACCTGTTCGACTATTTTTCACACTGATGTCGTACAGGGCAGTTGGTCCCGATTGACTTTGTTCGATGGCTTCAGCGATAAGCTGATCGCCAGGTTGAGTCGCTTTAAGGAAGTTGATGGCAACATTGAGGGCAACCGCCATCTGACCTCTGGAATTGCTGGCAGCGGCAAAAGCGATATCACCTAAAGAAAAGATGATCCCTCCATGGGTCATGCCATGAAAGTTGACCATTTCTTCACTGACCGTTAGTTTTGCACGGCTGTGTCCCGGTCCGACAATTTCAACTTCAGCTCCAAGAAAACGGGCAAATGGATCGTTCTGAATATGTTGGTTGATCTGTTTATTTCTTTTGTTGTTCATCTGTTTTGTTATGGCTGATAAGTATCAAAATCTGTTTGTTTTTGTGCGTAACAAACTATGCAAGTTACCATTTCAAGAATCTTGTGACAATATTGGGGTTGGGAAATTCGGTTTTCAATGGTAGCTGGACCAAGAAGCAGCCGGAAACGGTTGAGGATGGATTGCCCGTTTCCGGCTGTGGAGGGATGGGGAGAGTACGGGGGAGGGGATCATGCTTTGATTCATGAAAACAACCATCTCTTATTTCTTTCTGATTACCAGGAAAGCTCAGCCTAACACGAGGTGCTGCCAATTTGTCTGGCTAGCCTTCGGTCAAGGGTCACTTCTAATTGAGGTCAATACATCTATTTTTCAACTTTTCTTTATCTTTCAACACAGTTCAGCAAGAATTTGTAATCCTTTAAATACGCCAGCCAAACAGGCAACACCTCTTTTACCGTTATGGCTGAGAATCATTGGTAACCAGGTTTTTTTGTAGATAAATTGAATCTACACCTTGATCAAGAAGGTTGTTTTCATTGTCTCATCAACATGAATCAGGAGACAATCAGTTGTTTTTTTAGTTTTTTGAGTTTCTTTTCACCAATTCCTTTTATGTTCATTAAGTCTTCAACACTCTTAAACGGTCCATTCTTTTTTCGATAATCGATAATGGATTGGGCGGTTTTCTCCCCGATGCCTTTTACCTGAATAAGAGCGTCGATATCGGCAGTATTAATATCGATTTTTTGTGTCAGGTTATAGGCGGATTCCTTTGTGCTGCTGTTTGATGTCTTTTTTGTTTTTCCCATTGCGTATGGACCGGAAGCAAGAAAGAACAGCATTGTCAAGACTAATGTAATCATTGATACAATCGTTTTTGGACCCATTTTGTTTCTCCTTTAGAATTTGATTTTACTTCGGATATTGTTTGATTCCGAAAAGTGTCAGGCTAGTATACAGTTATGTTCTGATATATTTCTGACATCTCGGTTGATTTTTTAATAAAAATTTGACAATGGTCCTTTTTATTGCGCATCGTTTGAGATTGAATGCATTATCAATACAAAACAGATGGCTTTTCTTTTAAGTGTTGGCTAAAATAGCTGGAGTTCTTTAGATTCAAGTTGTTGATATATAGGCTAGTAATATCATGTAGTTATGGATCTGCGGTCGAGGTGGTTCAGGAACGCTGACTCATCCATTTATCTCAACCTGATGGAAGTTTTGAGTAATCGAGTTGATGAGACAGTCAACTCGTTGAAATTGCAGTAGGAGGAAAAATGACAGGTGCACAACTGATTCCCACACCGGATCCACTACAGGTCCCCTGGGGCTGGTTTCAAATTCTCTTATCATTCACGGGCCTGATTCACTTATTGGTGATGAACTGTATGCTTGGTTTCGCGATTATTGCTTTTGTCAATCATTTCAAGGGCAAAAGGTTTGAAGACCAAAACAGGTTGATTGGCTCCAAATTGCCGATCCTGATAGCTTTCACGGTCAATATCGGTATTGCTCCACTGCTTTTTCTGCAGGTGCTCTATGGTCACATAATGTATGCGACCCAGGTCCTCATGGCTGTCTGGTCCTTATCCATTTTTATCATGCTGCTTATTGGGTATTATGGTGCCTATATTTATGACATGCGATTTGATCGGCTTGGTTCATACAGAGTTGTCTTCAGTGGGTTGATAGCCTTTATTCTGCTGTTTATCGGCTTCATCCAGTCGGTGAACATGTCTTTTATGGTCCGAATTGACGGTTGGTCTGAGTATTTCAGCAATCCGGAAGGTCTCCTTATGAATTTAAGTGATCCAACCTTGATTCCCCGCTACCTTCATGTCGTTTTCGCCTCCATTTCTGTGGGTGCTCTTGTTCTGGCTCTGTATTACGATTTTTGTCTCAGGAAAGGAGAGACGGAGAAAGGGCAACATGTAGCTCCTGCAATGAAGTGGTTTACTGTCTCAACTCTTATTAATATCATCATCGGTTTCTGGTATTTTCTCTCAATGCCCAAACATTCAAGACCAATGACAGGGGATCTTGGCATCCTGTTCATCAGTGGATTGACACCCTCTATGCTGCTGGCTCTGGTGGTTGTCTTTTTAGGGTGGAGAGAAAAGGTGAGACCGACAGCCTGGACACTGCTGGCGACCATTGTTTTTATGCTCTTTACCAGGGAGGTTGCCCGGGTAGCGGCCCTGTCCCCCTGGTTCTCGGTAAGCACGGTTGAAGTGGTTCCGCAATATTCCCCATTCATCGTCTTTCTGCTTGTATTTGTATTCGGTCTCTGGATGGCCTGGTACATGATACGATTAGTTGTTCGGGATAAGGAGGTGCGTTCATGAATTATCCTGTCTGGCAGCTTGATTTTTTTGGCGGGGGGTTTCTGATTGCCTTTATTGCCGTTGTCCACGTGTTTGTTTCCCACTTCGCCGTTGGCGGGGGGCTCTTTCTGGTGCTGGTAGAGATGAAAGGATTGCGCGAAAAAAACAGCGCAATTGTTGATTATGTAAAAAAACACACGAAATTCTTTCTGCTGTTAACCATGGTTTTTGGCGGGATGACCGGAGTGGGAATCTGGTTCACCATTGCTCTTTTGAACCCGGCGGCCACATCATCGCTTATTCATACTTTTGTGTTTGGATGGGCTATTGAATGGGTCTTTTTCTTCTGTGAGATCCTGGCACTGCTGCTGTACTACTATACCTTCAATAAAATCAGTTCCCGAAACCACCTGATCCTCGGCTGGCTCTACTTTATTAATGCCTGGCTGTCACTGTTTGTTATCAACGGTGTGATTGATTTTATGCTGACCCCGGGAACATGGCTGGAAAATCATAATTTCTGGTCCGGTTTCTTCAATCCGAGTTTCTGGCCGGCGCTCTTTTTCAGAACCTTTATGGCTCTGCTTATTGCGGGTCTGTTCGGTTTTCTGACCAGTGTCAATATAAAGGATGAGAAGCTTCGACATACCATGGTCCGTTATTGCGGTCTCTGGCTTATTATCCCGCTTGTGCTGCTCATCTGTTCAGCCTGGTGGTATAAGGCGGCACTGCCCCCCGAACAGCAGCAGATGATATTCACCTATATGCCGGAACTGAAGCGATACCTGATAGGTTTTGCCTATGCTTCGCCGCTTCTGTTCATCGGTGGCCTGGTCATGGCCTTCTTTCGACCCCAGGCCGTCAGAAAGCCTGTTGGCTGGATTCTGTTGATTATCGGTTTTCTTTATATGGGTTGCTTTGAGTTTATCCGAGAAGGAGGACGCCGCCCGTATATCATCTATGATTATATGTATTCCAATACAATCCTGAAGAAAGATCTGCCGATGTATCAGCAGAAGGGTCTCCTGAAAACTGCCAGATGGGTGAAAAATCGTGAGGTGACACCTGAAAACAGACAGGCGGCAGGAAGAGAACTTTTTAATCTGCTCTGCCTCCATTGCCATTCTGAGGGTGGTCTGTTGAACGATATTCTCCCCCGGACGTCACTGTTCACACCGGCTGGTATGAAAGGGTTTCTCTTGTCCATGGGGGTCAGTAATCCCTACATGCCTCCCTTCCCGGGAAATGAAGAAGATGCATCGGTTTTAGCTGATTTTCTGACGACTACCATGACCGGTCGTAATGTACAGAAAATGATCAAACTGGCAGCAGAAGAAGTTGAAATAGAAAACTTTGATGCGGATGAGAGTGAATATATCCTTTTAGCATCAACTACTTTAGGCATGGCATTATCGTCAAATCCTCAGGTTTCGGGTATCGACTTCTCTTTTGGGCCGCCAACTCTTCGGGCCCAGTTATTCAGGCGCGGAGAAACACCGGAACTGGTAGAGGAAGAAACAGGTCTGACATACACATTTGAGATTGGTACCAAAACTGAACAGGGTGAGTTCTCGGCCCAGGACGGTTATTTTCAGGCCGTGCTTGCGTCAATCCCTTTAAATAATGGGAAATTCAAACCCTATATTATTGCCACAATAACAGCTCAGGTTGAAGGTGAGACTGTTGCCCAGACAAAGCTGAAGATTGGTGTCTCGACCGAGGCTGGTTGCCGAAACTGTCATGGTGGTGATTGGCAGCAGGATGGGGTCACAGGTCTGTCCCGTGAGACGGGTGCCAATATCCTTAAGATGCATGACAAACACAGTAAGACTGGTCTTTTAACTCTATTTAATAAAGGAAAAACAATTGTCTGTTCATCCTGCCATGGAGATATTTCTCGTGGAACAAAAGGTGGTATGGAAGTGTTAAACCTCTCAGCCGCAATCCATGGCTTTCATGCAACCCACCTCCATGGCCTGGATGGCCAGGAGAGTTGTAATCTCTGTCATTCGTCGGCGGATAACGGGGTTACAAGAAGTTTTGACGGTATTCATAAAAGCATTGAGTTGGATTGCTCGAACTGTCATGGCTCCATTGTTGATCATGCGGTCAGCCTGTTGAAGGAAGAATCCGCTGCCGGTAAAGGCCGTGCTGATGGCCTGTTGGCTAAACTTGCCGGGTTGGGAGACGTTGAGCAGAGTGATATTATGCCACGCAAGCCATGGGTGATGGAACCGGATTGTCTTAACTGCCACGAGGAATTTGAACCACCGGAAAGCGATGATGGTTTTAATAGCTGGACCGACGATGAGAATGGATTATTTCACAATCGCAAGGGAGAAGAAGAGGTGATCCTCTGTCTCTCCTGTCACGGTTCACCACATTCGATCTATCCGGCATCACATGCCTACGGTAAGGAAAAAGGCGCTCTGCAGCCGTTACAGTATCAGAAGAACCCGTATCCCATTGCTGCCGATCAAAATTGTGCGGTCTGTCATACCGTTGAGATGGAGGAGGAGATGCATCATCCAAACTCCCTGTCAACAATCCGCAACCGAGATTAAATGAACCGGGTGTCAGGTCGCTAAACGATTACTGTTCCTCGCACAGAATTTTACTATTGCGAGGGACAGTGCTTGCAGATAGATGCACGACCCTGATCATTTTGCGGTAATAAGGCTGATGCACTCATACCTCACTTCAGGGAAAAAACAGGCAAAGATTTACTGTGCATGGATGCAACCAAATAGCGCTTTTAGGTGTACTTACAGGTAGAGATAATTCCTAGCGACCCATCAGTTTGATTGCTGCGGCGATAATGGCTGGAGAATCGATATGACCATTTTTCCATAGGGTTGCTTGCGGTCCATGTTCAATAAATGTATCAGGATAGCCAAGCAGGCAGGTCTTGATCGAGTCAAGTCTGCGCTTGGTTATCAGTTCAAGAACGGCGGAGCCGAAACCACCATGGCGCGCATTATCCTCTACGGTAAGAACTCTTCCGGTCTGGGATATCCATTGACAGAGGAGATCATCATCGAGTGGTTTGATGAATCGGGGGTTGATCACCGCAGCATCAATTCCAACTTTTATTAACCCTTCTGCCGCTTCCAAAGCAGGATAAACCCGGTTGCCCACAGGCAGGAGCAAGAGATCTTTCCCTCCTCGCAGCAGTTCGCCACGACCGATGGGGAGTTCTTTCAAGTCAAAATCAAGGGTGATATCCTCTCCGGCACCTCTTGGATAGCGAACGGCTACCGGACTGTTGTGATTTACCGCGGTGAAGAGCATGTGTTGAAGTTCATTTTCATCTTTGGGTGCCATGCAGATCATATTGGGAATAAAGCGCAAGTAAGAAAGATCAAAAACTCCATGATGGGTGGGACCATCGTCGCCGACAACACCGCCACGGTCAAGAGAAAAGGTAACGGGCAAGCTGGGGATGCAGACATCGTGGATAATCTGGTCCAGTGAACGCTGAAGGAAGGTGGAGTAAATTGCAACCACCGGTTTAATACCTTCCGTGGCAAGCCCTGCCGCAAAGGTGACCGCATGAGCTTCTGCAATACCAACATCAAAACATCTTTCAGGGAATTTTGACATGAAATCAGTCAACCCTGTGCCGGCGGGCATGGCTGCCGTGATAGCGGCAATCCGCTTATCTTCTTCTGCCAGGGTTACCATGGTCTTACCAAAGACCTCGGTATAGCTAATCGGACCCTTTGATGGTTTTGCCAGGCCTGTTTCGATATCAAATGGTCCGAGACCGTGATAGGCGCCTGGATTCTCTTCGGCGGGCTTATAGCCTTTTCCTTTTTTTGTAATGACGTGGATTAAAACCGGACCACTGTTGTTGTCCCGTACATTTTTTAAAGTTTCGATCAGGTCTTCGAGTTGATGACCGGGTATTGGGCCAATATAGGAAAATTTTAAAGCCTCAAACAGCATGCCGGGAGTAAAGAAGGCTTTGATCGATTCTTCACTGCGCTTTAAAACAGAGAGGATGTTTTCACCTACCTGGGACAACGAGGACAGTTTGTCTTCAATGTGGTCCTTAATACTGCGGATCGTTTTTCCGGTGAGTTTACGGCTTAAAAAAGAGGACATAGCCCCTACATTGGGCGAAATCGACATCTCATTATCGTTGAGTATCACAATGAGATTTTTATCGATATGACCGGCATGGTTGAGCGCTTCAAAGGCGAGACCGCCTGTCATGGAACCGTCACCAATAACAGCAATGGCTTTGTTGTTATCTTCTTTCAGTTCCTTTCCGAGCGCAATACCGAGAGCAGCCGAAATGGAAGTTGAGGCATGACCAGTCTCAAAAGAATCATATTCCGACTCATCAACCTTAGGAAAACCACTCATTCCCTTATATTGTCTCAGAGTTGGGAAACTATCCTGTCTTCCGGTGAGGAGTTTATGGGCGTAGCTCTGGTGACCAACATCCCAGATAAGTTTGTCTTTTGGAGTATTAAACACATAGTGAAGAGCCAGGGTCAGCTCGACTACGCCAAGGCCGGGAGCAAGATGGCCGCCGGTTTTAGAAACTGTCTGGATGATGGTGTCTCGAATTTCATTGGCTATTTGTTCAAGCTCCGGGATAGACAGATGCCTGATATCTTGAGGTGAACGAATGTCTTTTAATGTAGCCGATTGTTTTTCCATTGCATGGCCTGTATCTGTTGTCAGCATGGTTCAGATGGTTCTGGAATGTTATGAAAAATGAAAATAAAACTAATGTGCTTCAGTGGGTTCTTTCAACAATATAATCAGCCAGATCACGCAGCGGTTCGGCATCCGGGCCGAAGTCAACAAGAGCCTTTTTGGCCTCTTCCACAGCTTCCTGAGCTTTTTGTTTTGTTTGGTCTATACCGAAAAAACCGGGATAGGTTGCTTTCCCCTGCTCGGCATCGCTGCCGGCTGATTTACCAAGTTGTTCAGTTGTAGCCGTTACATTTAACAGATCATCGACAATTTGAAAAGCAAGACCAATCCGATTACCGTATTCTATGAGTGATTTAATCTGTTTTTTATCTGCTCCTGCACCAATTCCACCAATATGAACGGCAGCAGTAATAAGAGCACCTGTTTTAGCTGAGTGGATCGTTTTCAGCGTCTCAAAGGAGACGTCCTTGTTCTCATTGTCAATATCCAGGGCCTGGCCGCCAACCATCCCAAGCGGTCCGGAAGACTTTGCAATAATATTTAGGATTTTTAAACGATTTTCAGCTGAAAGCGATCCGTTATCGGAGTCTGAAATCAACTCAAAGGCCAGGGTATGAAGTCCGTCTCCTGCTAGAATTGCTTCTGCTTCTCCATATATTACATGGTTTGTTGGTTTCCCTCTTCTTATGGTATCGTCATCCATGGCTGGGAGATCATCATGGATCAGGGAGTAAGTATGGATAAATTCAAGACAACAGCAGATGGGCAGGAGGTTCTTCCGCGTTTCTTTACTGCTGTTTACAGCCTCACCTGCCGCCAGGCATAGAATTGGGCGAATTCGTTTGCCGCCAACAAAGAGGGAATAACGCATTGATTCTATATGATGACGAAACGGCCCCTGGGCTGTCAGCATATATTGTTCAAGTGCGATTTCTACAAGAGCTTTGCGCTTTGCAAGATAGTCTTTAATCGTCACTTTCTATTCCATCAAAAGGCTCGGTTTCCAGCTTGCCGTCTTTATCGATCAGCAATTCAACTTTTGCCCGTGCATCGGATAATTTTTCGTTGCAGAACTTCGTGAGCTTAATCCCTTCATCAAATTTCTTTAAACTCTCATCCAGGCTAAGATCACCAGCTTCCATTTCTTCGGTGATCTGTTCAAGGCGAGCTAAAGCTGATTCAAATGTCCTTTTTGGCATGGTTCTGAATCCGTGAGTATCAATCCGTGACCAGTTTATTCTTGCCTGGCCAGGTATATTTGGCGTAAATTACAAATTTTGGAATATATTCAACTCAACCGTATCATGCAAGGAATCATTCGACTATCTGGTGCCGGATGATACATATAAAAAGGTATTCCAAAGAGTTAATTCAAATATGCACGTATGAAAAACGCAATCAAACAATTCACAAATTGGCTTGAGACGGAAAAAGGATATTCCTCTCACACCATCGATGGATATAAGCGAGATCTCTTTGAGTTCATTGATGGTCTTGACCAGGATTGTACTCCAGCCGCGATCAGCCAATCGCATATACGGCAATTTATTGTGTCGTTGCATGGCCGTAATAACAGTTCATCCATTGCCCGCAAGCTCTCTGCCCTGAGGTCATTTTTTAAATATCTCCAACGAAAGGAAGTCATTGGAAAGGATCCTCTGGAGGGTATACGAGGCCCTAAAGTGTCGCAGACAATTCCTGTTTTTTTGACTGTCGATGAGGTTTTTCTGCTCCTTGAGACTCCTGCTGAACAGGATTCCTTCATGGCTCGAGATAAGGCGATTATGGAGTTGCTCTATTCCACCGGAATGAGGGTGGCGGAACTTGTTTCAAGGAACTTGGAAGACCTTGATTTTGAGAGTGAAATGCTTAGGGTGAGGGGCAAAGGAGACAAGGAACGACTGGTTCCTGTTGGTCGTCCCGCAAGAGAAGCCGTTATGGCCTGGCTGCCGCAGCGTGAAGCTCTTATTGTCGCAAGAGCGGAACGTGGGAGAAAAGTTGAGAAAGAGGCCATGTTTTTAAACGGTCGCGGCGGTAGACTCTCAACCAGAAGTGTTGAGCGGATGGTGAAAGGATATGGTGAGCGGGCTGGGATTGCCCAGGCAGTGACACCCCACGCGCTCAGACATTCTTTTGCAACTCATTTGCTGGAAATGGGGGCGGACCTCAGGTCGGTTCAGGAGCTGCTCGGTCATGCCAGCCTGTCGACGACCCAGCGCTACACCCATGTAACCCTTGATCATTTGACAGAAGTATATGATAAGGCTCATCCAATGGCCGGTACACGAAAACCAAAAAAGGATGATGCATAACTAAACTTGATTACCAATCATTCTCAGCCTTGGCGATTTAAGAGGTGTTGTCTGTTTGGCTGGCGTATTTCAAGGATCACAGGTCTGGCTTAAATGTGCACCAATGTGAAGAAATGTTTATAAGGATATTTACTTCCATCCATAAAGTAGTGATCCTTGACCGAAGGCTAGCCAGACAAATTGACAACACCTTGTGTTAGGCTGAGATTTCTGGGTAATCAGATAACTAAAAGAGAATAGGTCCAAAAAAAGGATATAATGAAAGTTCGAGCAACAACAATATTGACGGTGCGTCACAAAGGCGAAGTCGTGGTTGGTGGTGACGGCCAGGTTTCACTGGGAAATACAGTGATGAAGCATGAGGCTAGAAAGGTACGCCGCCTCCATCATGGAAAGGTTATTACCGGATTTGCCGGAGCTACAGCAGATGCCTTCACGCTCTTTGATCGTCTGG
Organism: uncultured Desulfocapsaceae bacterium; assembly: GCA_964565605.1. Classification (GTDB taxonomy): domain Bacteria; phylum Desulfobacterota; class Desulfobulbia; order Desulfobulbales; family Desulfocapsaceae; genus CAZLGM01. The sequence continues at coordinate 25,274 of CAZMFP010000034.1, forward strand.
AGCAAAAGCTTGAACAGTATAAGGGGAACTTGATGCGTTCTTCGGTGGAGCTTGCGAAGGACTGGCGCATGGATAAGTTCCTGAGACGGCTGGAGGCAATGCTCATTGCCGTTGACAGTGAACACTCTCTTCTGCTGACCGGGACAGGAGATGTCATTGAATCCGATAATAATGTTCTTGCCATTGGTTCCGGCGGGCCATACGCCCAGGCGGCAGCACTGGCACTGGTTGAAAACAGCGATCTGGACGCCGAAACAATTTGCCGAAAATCATTGGAAATTGCGGCCTCTATCTGTGTTTATACGAATCATTCAATTGTTTTAGAAAAAATATGAGTATTGAATCCGATACACCTCAAGAAACGGTAAGAAAACTTGATAAATATATCGTTGGCCAGAGTGAGGCCAAGCGATCAGTGGCCATTGCTCTTAGAAATCGCTGGCGTCGTCGTCAGGTCGAATCACCATTAAGAGAAGAGATTGCCCCTAAAAATATAATTATGATCGGTCCTACCGGGGTGGGAAAAACGGAAATTGCCAGACGTCTTGCCCTGCTTGCCAACTCTCCCTTTTTAAAGGTGGAGGCGTCCAAATTTACTGAGGTCGGTTATGTGGGCAGAGATGTGGAGTCGATGATCCGTGACCTGGTAGAGTTGGCGATCAATATGGTTAAGAAAGAGGAGAAGGAGAGGATCAGGGGGTTTGCTGAAGCCAATGCCGAAGACAGAATTCTCGATATTTTACTGCCTCCAAGCCAGTCGACCACAGATTATTCTTCCTCTCAGACCGACTTTGTTACCACCATGGATAATGTCACTCTGCCGGCGGAACAAAATGAGAAAGGGGAATCTACCCGGGAGAAGTTCAGGCAGATGCTCCGGGACGGGAAGCTGGATAAGAGGGAAATTGAACTCTCTTTAGAGGAGTCTCAATCCATGCCCATGGTTGAAGTGATGTCAACATCGGGAATGGAGGAGATGCAATCCAATCTTCAGGATGCCTTTTCAAAGATATTTTCAAAGAAGAAGCAGAATAGAAAACTTAAAGTACCGGATGCCCTGGAAGCATTGACCAAAGAAGAAATGGAAAGCCTGGTCGATATGGACAAAGTGGTCAAAGATGCTTTAAAACGAACCCAGGAAACAGGCATTATCTTTCTCGATGAGATAGATAAGATTGCCTCACGCGGCGGTTCGTCTGGTTCCCATGGCCCTGAGGTCTCCCGTGAAGGTGTTCAGAGAGATTTGCTGCCCATCGTTGAAGGGGCAACCGTAACCACCAAATATGGTATGGTACAGACGGATCATATTTTATTTATCGCCAGCGGTGCTTTTCATTTTGCCAAACCCTCAGATTTGATTCCCGAACTGCAGGGACGTTTTCCCATTCGTGTTGAGCTGAATTCTCTTGGAAAAAAAGAATTTATTCGGATTCTGACCGAGCCGGAAAATGCGCTGGTGAAGCAGTATATAGCTCTTATGAAGACTGAAGGAATTGATTTGCAATTTGATGATGAGGCAATAGAGGAGATCAGCTCTATTGGTGTAGAGGTTAATGAGAAAACAGAAGAGATTGGAGCAAGACGTCTGCATACCATTATGGAAAGGGTGCTCGATGAACTCTCTTTTGATGCCTCGGAACGGGATGGTGGAGAGTTTATTGTTACTGCTGAATATGTGCGGAAACAGCTCTCCGGCATTGTCGAAGATCAGGATCTGAGCCGCTTTATTTTATAAAACCACAATTAACAAAAAGACTCCAACCATGTTTGATATTGACCCGAAATTGAAATATTGTCCCGAATGCAAAGATGAATATCGGGCTGATTTTGACAATTGTGCTTCCTGTGATGTTCAGTTGATTGCAGGGGCGATGTTTATAAAAATACTCAATGGCACTGTTCAAAAAAAGGCTGGCCGCTCAATGGAAATATCCTCTGAAGACGAGCTGGTAACTCTACGTAGCGGCTCACTCCAGGATATGAAGCAGCTTCGCGCTCTTTTAAAAGATGAGAGTATTCCATCGTTGCTGGTGAGTGAAGATGATAACTGCGGTAAAGGTTGTTGCGGTTCGAACTTTTTCCTCCAGGTCAGGCTCCAGGACGGCCAGGAGGCTCTGGCAGTTCTGGCTCACGATTTTCAGCGATCAACTTCCCTGGAGAGCCATGATCTATCAAATACCCAGGTTGTTTATGACAATAGTGCCAAGAAAACAACCTGCCCCGCCTGTGGTCATCAATTTACACCAACCACAATGACCTGTCCCGATTGTGGGCTTTGTTTCGGATAGGTAAGAGGCTTTTTTTTATGCCATTTACTCCATTTTTAAGTTGATCAATCCGGTTGAGGCTGATACAAATTATCAATATATTGGCATTAATTATTTGAAAAGAAGAGTGCCGATTTTCCATCAGCTGGCGTAATAGTGGTGCTACCCGTTTTCCTGATGAAACAGTCTGCTCTGTAATATTCAGTATACTGATATATAGAGGCAGGTCTGTTTACTCTGTAAAAGACAGGCTGTTTACTGTTTTTTCCACACCCTGGTGATGTGTCATCACTCAAGTATCAACCTGGAAGATTGATGGTTTTTATTAGGCTTGAACAATTTCTTCTCGAATTCCTTGACATAATCGCCTCAAATAGAGGCGGCAAGGGAATCATTGAAAAAGGGCTTGAATACTGGCGACGACGCATTGTGCTGGCAATCTATGTTGTCTTTGTAACTGCCGGACTGGTTGCCTGTATTCCCAGTGTTTGGGTGGCCATTGATTCGGGGAAGATCTGGATTGCGGTTGTCAATGTCGCAAGTTATACGGCCTGTCTCTACTTCCTGTTTTCAAAACAGTGCTCCTTTAAAGTTCGTGCTTATGCCCTCCTGCTGATCATTTATGGAATAGCACTCACATTGCTGCTCAATGTCAATCCAATTTACGCTCTGATGTGGCTCTTCTGTTTTTCCGTTGTCGCATCAGTTCTTTTTGGTTTTTCCGCTGCCTGTTGGGCCCTTCTGCTCAACAGTTTTACCCTTGTTGTGGTAGGGATCTTAATCAATTTGGGCAGGGTTAGCTGGGATCCAATCAGTGTAGATGAAACTCTTGGCTGGTTCATTCTTTCTATAAATTTCCTGCTATTGAATTCCGTTATTGCCATTGCCATTGCCACCCTGGTTGAGAGGTTAAAACAGACCATCGAAAAAGAACAAAAGGCCACCAGACTGTTAACACGGGAACATGAGCGTATCAGCCAGGAGGTAAAACAACGGAAAGAAGCTCAGGGTAAACAGAAGCTGTTGCAGGAGAAATTGCAGCAGGACATGAAAATGAAAACCATCGGCTTGATGGCAGGCGGAGTAGCACACGATCTGAATAATATCCTCTCCGGTATTGTCAGCTACCCGGAGTTGCTGCTGCGGCAGTTGCCGGCAGAGAGCGAGCTGCATGAACCGATGACTATTATTCGGGACTCCGGGAAACGTGCTGCTGATGTGGTTGATAATCTTTTGACCATTGCCCGTGATGCCCCAACAGCCATGGAAGTTACCAATGTTAAAAATCTGGTTGAAGATTTTATCCATACGCCTGAATGTCAAAAAATACAGCATGATCATAGCAACGTAGAACTTGTCTTAGAGATGGATCCGGATCTGGCGAACATGTACTGTTCACCGCTGCACATCAAAAAATGTCTGTTGAATCTCATACTCAATGGGTATGAGGCGATAGATGATGGTGGAAAAGTAATTGTTTCCTGTAGGAATCAGAACGTATCCGGTTTACCTGCGCAGGAGCTGCAGATATCAGAGGGTGAATATGTTGTTTTAGGAGTTACAGATACCGGAAGTGGAATCAGCAGTGAGGATATAGACCATATTTTTGAACCGTTTTACACCAGAAAAAAGATGGGAAAAAGCGGTTCCGGATTAGGGCTTGCGGTTGTCTGGAACAGTGTTCAGCAACACCGGGGGGGGATTCAGGTCGAGTCGGATAGGTCCGGGACGACATTTCGGCTCTATTTTCCGTCTACAAAAGAAACGGTTTCCATGGCAAAACCGGAAGAATCAGACATTCTGGAATTGTATGGAAATAATGAGAAAATACTCGTGGTAGACGATGAGCTGCTGCAGAGGGATGTAGCTGTTAATCTACTGAGATTGATTCAATATGATGCTGTAGCGGTTTCTTCTGGTGAGGAGGCAATTGAATATTTACGAGAGCATTCGGTTGATCTTGTGGTGCTCGATATGATTATGGAACCGGGAATCAACGGCAGACAGACCTATGAGAAAATAATTGCTGAGAATCCCGGGCAGAAGGCTATCGTGGTTTCCGGTTTTTCCATCAACGATGAAGTGGTCAAGGTGCAGGAACTTGGTGCGTCTATCTTTGTGAAAAAACCCTATTCTCTTGTTCAGCTGGGCAAAGCAATCAAAGAGACTTTGGGGTTGCTGTAGTACGATTCGGTAATGGATGTGAAAAGAACGATCGGAATCGTCACTTTGGATCACAACATATAACAATGATTCATTTGGATAAGGCTTTATGCTGATCCAGGGAAAGAAGCTATCGGTTGTTGGCCCATTTCTTTCGGGGTTTAGCGATAATCGGTTTTTTCTGGAAAGTAAGTGCCTGATAGCCAAGAATCTCTTTAATCCGGTCACTGAGTTCACGGCATGGTCTCAAGGTGACCTCTTTGGGAATATCGATATCGACCTCTCCTTTTCCCGTAAAGTGCATGGTAACCAGCACGGGACATTCTCCGTGGAACTGATAAAAGAGTTTTTTAACGCTTGCCAGTCGTTTTCTGCTGACTTTATCAGAATTAAGCCTGATTTTTATCGATTCGGTATATTTTTGTCTTGCATCGCTTAAAAGATCAACACTCTCACCAATGATCTTAACACCCCTTTCATCTTTCTGAATGGAGCCCTGGATGATGATCGGCTCTGTTGATTCGAGAAGTGATGAACAGGCGGAATATGTTTCCGGGAAAATAACGATTTCAACCGCATCAAGCAGGTCCTCTAAAACAGCGAAGGCCATCACACCGTTTCTTGATTTGAGTATACGGTGGGACCTGAAAAGACCGCCGATGCGAACAACCTGTCCCTCACCGCACTCATGTAAATCTTTAATGTTGCAATCGGTCACGGTACGAATCTCATCAATAGAATCGTCTAAAGGGTGACCGGTGATATAAAAACCAACGGTCTCCTTTTCAAAAAAGAGCTTCTTTCTCTCTTCCCACTCACCAACGTCAGGCAGGCTGATACTGTTCACTTCTCTCTCACTGCTTTCAGGAGCAACTCCAAAAAGGGACATCTGGCCTGAAGCTTTATCTCGCTGTACGGCTTTCGCCTGCTCTATAGCGATATCAACAACAGCCATGAGCTGGGAGCGTTTATGGCCAAGGGAATCAAAAGAGCCTGATTTGATCAGGCTTTCGATTACCCGTGAGTTGACCCTCCGGGAATCGATCCGGTTACAGAAATCGGAAAGAGAGCTGTATGGACCATCCTGGTCCCTCTCTTCAATTATCGAATCAATTGCTGAGTCGCCCACATTTTTTACAGCAGCCAGACCAAACCGGATCTGGTCGTCGATGACGGTGAAATCCTTCATGGATTCGTTAATATCGGGCGGCAGCACCTGGATATCATGTTCCCGACACTCATTGATATAGATTACAACTTTATCCGTGTTGGACATATCACAGGAGAGAAGGGCGGTCATGAACTGGGCCGGGTAATGGGCCTTTAAAAATGCGGTCTGATAGGCAATCAGGGCGTAAGCCGCTGAGTGTGACTTGTTGAAACCGTAGCCGGCAAACTTGGCCATCAGATCGAAAATAGTTTCAGCCTTGGTCTCGTCTATTTTGTTTTTCCGGGCCCCGGCCATGAATTTTTCTTTTTCTTTCTCCATGACTTCGGGTTGTTTCTTACCCATAGCCCGGCGGAGAATATCAGCATCGCCGAGGGAGTAGCTGGCCAGGATGTTGGCAATTTTCATTACCTGTTCCTGGTAGACAATGACACCGTAGGTCTCTTCCAGTACCGACTTGATCTGGGGCAGTGGATAGCTGGCCGTCATTCGACCATGTTTGGTGTTGACAAAGGTATCCACCATGCCGGAATCTAGAGGGCCGGGACGATAAAGAGCAACCAGGGCAATCAGGTCACTGAACTGTTCAGGAGCCATCTTAACCAGCAGCTCCCGCATACCACTGGATTCAAGCTGGAAAACACCAAGGGCATCACCAGTGCAAAGCAGCTTGAATGTTTTAATATCATCCATTGGAAGGGTATTGATATCCAGCTCAATACCGATGTCGGACTTGATGTGCTTTATGGCCTTGTCAATGACCGTGAGGGTTTTTAAGCCAAGAAAGTCAAATTTAATAAGCCCAGTCATCTCAGTATGTTTCATGTCATACTGGGTGATGGTCTCATCATTTGATCCTTTGAAGGTGGGAAGGTATTCCACCAGCGGTTCCGGGGAAATGACAACACCGGCTGCATGGGTTGAGGTATGTCGGGCCAGACCTTCTAAGGTTTTTGAGACTCGCAGCAGTTCATCTATCTTGGGATCTTTATCCGCCTGGTCCTGGAGCCTTGGTTCATCTTTGAGAGCTTTCTGCAGGGTCATACCTAACTGCTCGGGAACCAGCTTGGCTATCTTGTCAACATCGGCAAAAGGAATATCAAGTGCTCGGCCAACATCACGGATAACACCTCGCGCCTTCATAGTGCCATAGGTAATGATCTGAGCGACATGCTCGGCCCCGCCATATTTATCTCGGACATACTCGATCACTTCACCCCGGCGATCCTGACAGAAATCGATATCAAAATCGGGCATGGATTTGCGCTCGATATTGAGAAAACGTTCGAAGATCAGCCCGTAAGGGATGGGATCAATATTGGTAATCCGCATGCTGAAGGCAGCAAGGCTTCCGGCACCGGAACCGCGCCCGGGACCGACCGGAATATGTTGTTCGTGAGCCCAGTTGATAAAGTCGGCAACAATAAGAAAATAACCGGAAAAGCCCATTTCGATAATGACGCCAATCTCCATTTCCAGCCGATCTTTGTACTGCTTTTCTTTTTCAACACTGAATGTTCCGGCAGCGCGCATGGCTTCAAAGCGCTCAGATAGTCCTTCTCTGCAGGCTTTGGCAAAGAGGGATTCCAGCGTTTCGGACTCGGGAACAGGGAAGATGGGGAAATAGTAGTTGCCCAGCTCTATTTCCAGGTTACATCTCTTTGCTATCTCAACGCTTGTCTCAATAGCCTCGGGATAGTCTTTGAAGATTTCTTTCATTAAATCAGGTGATTTTAAAAAGAACTCATCAGCAGAAAAGCGGAAACGGTTTGGGTCATTAATGGTTTTCTGAGTCTGAATGCAGAGCAGCACTTCATGGGCATGTGACTCATTCTGGTTCAGATAGTGGCAATCGTTGGTGGCAACAGTTTTTATTCCCAGTTTCTCACCAAGTTGAACAAGGCCCTGGTTGACAATCTTCTGCTCAGGAATGCCGTTTTCCTGCAACTCGAAATAGAGACGATCACCGAAAATATCCATGTACTCTATGGCCTTCTGTTCGGCAGCGGCCATATCGTTTTGTTTAATGAACCAGGGGATCTGACCATGAAGACAGGCGGTTAAGGCAATGAGACCTTCGTTGTGTTCGGTCAGCAGTTCCATGTCGATACGAGGCTTATAGTAAAAACCTTCAAACTGGGCTGTGGAAGCCAATTTCATCAGGTTCTTATAGCCTGTGTAATTCATTGCCAGCAGGACGATATGAAAAGCGTTAGTGCCAAGCACCTGCTTACGTATCGTTCGATGGGTCGGAGCTATATAAAACTCACAGCCTATAATCGGTTTAATACCGGCCTTTTTTGCCTTCAGGTAGAAATCCAGCGCACCGAACATGGCGCCATGGTCGGTGATGGCAACAGCATCCATCTCCAGCTGTTGGCACTTGTTCAGAAGGTCTGGAATACGGATAGCACCATCGAGCAGGCTGTACTGGGTATGAACATGAAGATGGACAAAACCGGCGCTCATGGTTTCTCCTGATAACCCTTTACACCTTCAAGGAGTGCGCCCGTAAAGATTGCCCCGGCAGTATCAGCTCCTGTCAGGTCGGCACGGATGAGGTTGGCGCCAGAGAGATTGGCTCCATGCAGGTCACAGTCTCGCAGGTCGGCACCGGGGAGATTTGTGTTGATCAGCAAAGCTCCTGAGAGGTTGGCTCCTCTCAGTTTTGCTCGTCGCAAATTGGCCCTTGTGAGGTCAGCACCTTTTAGTTTTGCTCCCTCAAGTTGGGCGCCAATAAGTGAAGCCTTGGTCAAGTCAGCTCCGGCAAGATTACAACCAGGACAATTTTTTGCAAGATTCTTAACAGTCTGCTCAAGTTCCTCTTTCGGGGGAGCATAGCGCTGTCTTTTATAACTTGTAGTTGTTGAAGAGGAGGAACGGACAGTTTCTGCTGAATCGGTTTCTCCGGCCAATTCCTTACGAAGATATTGGTTTTCATTTGATGGTTTGAGTCGGTTGCCAAGTCTGGCCGCATCACCGCCGATGACCCGGGCAGTATAATGGATTGCCCCATTAGCGGTTGTTAGTCGGTATGAGCTTGACCCTTCCTTGGCATAGACCGAGTAGCACTTAATATCTCCAAAATTCCATGCCCTGAATTTAAGGCATAACCGGTCTTCCTTATTGACATCCCAGTGGCCCGAATCTTTGTTATTTGAATAATCTTTGGCGGCAAGTCGACCATCTTTTTTCATAAACAGTTTGCCGTCGAAGCCGGATGAATGAAGATGCAGGGAGTTATCGGCAACCAGTTCGAAAATCTGCTTTGATGATAGAGCAGTCCACCCCTTTTGCTTGATGGCGTTCTCGGTCATGGGGGCGCAACCGGCCAGTAAGAGGAAACAGAGAGCGAGTTTGATACAAATTGTTTTATGAACCACAGTTATTCTCCATGGAATGTTGAGGGGTTGACCTGTTTTTTGAAATAGGCTGTCGACCAATATGTCATACATTGAATAATCATATGATACCAGCGTGTTATGGCATTTAATGCATGGTTCGGTCTAGCAGTGGTTATTCGAGCATCACGCAATGAGCTTGGAGTTTAACACACCCTCACTTTTACCATATTCATTTTTCAAATGCATCAGACAAGTGGGGGATGAAAAATGGGTGAATCAAACAGGTTGATGAATCCCCTGTAGTAGACCGGTTTCGGCCAGATAGGAAAAAGACATGTACATATCTTCTTCGCTATGCGGTTCCAGGGTAATAATCGGATGAAGATCGTTTTGCTCAAGGTAAGTAAACAGCGAGCGAAAATTAAAGTTGCCTCGGCCAGGAGCAAGATGAGCATCGATATCTCCCAGGTTGTCATGGAGATGAAGCTGTCCCAGCCATGGTGTGAGTTCAGGCAGCCATTGTTGCCATTCAGACTTGGCAAAGGCCATTAGATGTCCCACATCCAGGCAAAAACGGCAGTATGGCGAATCCAGGTGGGAAAGGATTTCTTTGTGGGCCTTTGGTTCGTTTTCATATGTGTTTTCCAGCATGACCGGAATCTTCAGATCAGCTGCGATAGCAACAAGCTCAGACCAGGTGGCAACAGCGGTTTTGAACCATTGATCAAATTTAAATTCATGCTTTGATGATTCGAACTGAAGATGGCAGACGATGGAGCGTGGCTGGAAAACTTCAAGCAGTTTAAAGGCAAGACGAAGCTTATCTCGGCTTTTCTCAAGAATGATTGGATCAAGAGCCCCCGGGGCAAGATCAAAAAAAGGTGCATGTATGGTACAGGGGAGATTGTTCTTTTGCAGTATATCGGCAATCCTTTGGAATTCTTCAGAAGATTCCTCGTAGAGACAATTTCCCTCAAGGCCTATTTCAGGTTGAACCCGTTCTTTAATAACGAAATCCAGATACTTCTCTTTTAATTCGTACCAGGGGACATTGACAAAACATTTTGAGGTTATTGCAGAATAGGATGGGTTCATTGAGCTGGTGACAGAGGCTGGAGAAATTAGAAAACGGGCTTGTAGTCGAAAAAGTGGGTGGTTTCAATTTCTCGATAGGTATACGTTTCGGCTCTGGCTACAAAGGATGAGGTGATGGCGCCATCGGGGGTGAATCGGACCCCATCTAAAAACTCACCATCGGTAATCCCCGTTGCCGCAATCGAGATCTTTTTGGACGATACAAGCTCCTGGACCGTATAAACCTTGTCACTGTCCGCCATGTTAAACTTGAGAGCCTCCTGGCGTTCCTGCTCAGTATCGCAGCTTATTTTGCCTTCAAAATAGCCGCCGAGGCAGCGGATCGCAGCAGCCATGAGAACACCTTCCGGGGCAAAGCCCTGACCGATATAAATGTCAGCTTTCTCACCGATGATAGCTGCCAGCGCGCCTGAAATCTCACCTTCCTCAAGCAATTTAATTCTGGCCCCGCAGCTTCTCACTTCATCGATTAACGATTGATGTTTATGGCGATTGAGAACACAGACGGTAACATTTTCGGTATATTTGCCAAGTGCCCGTGCCACTCGTTTGATATTGATTGTGGGCGGTTTGTTGATGTCGATCACTTCACCAGTCCGTTTGCCGACAACCATTTTGTACATGTTGATATTCGGTACAGGTCGAATGGACCCCTCTTCACCGATGACGATATAGGAAGTCGCGTTGTGCAGTCCATGAGCTGCAGCATTATGTCCTTCAAGAGCCACAGCCATCAGATCCATTTTGGGTCCACCCTGGCCAAGGTCTTGAGGGATCTGGATAATATCATCTCTTCCGGCAAAGCGATCATTCACCAGCTTTCCATCAATCATCAGCCGTTTTAAGGTCTTGGTGATAGCACGACGAGCTTGATTGAGAATGTCATAACGGTTACCCAGTCCCTGGTACCTGGCAGCTGTCAGCGCGGCGATTTCCGTCGCTCTGACGATCTCCATGCCGTAGTTAATGTTCATAAAGGATTGTGTCATAGATATTACCGGATAATGTCTATAGTTTGCCGTGTAACTCACGAATTTCGTCAACCAGCTCCTGACGTTTTTCCATCAGAGAAACAGCTTCAACGGTATCACGAATTTTCATAGGCAGCCTGAACTCATCAATCAGTTCAATATCAAGGGGGGCAGATTCCAGTTTCTTTGCAGCCTCTTCTATCTCTTCCGGGGTTGGTAAAATAATACCGTACAGCTGATAGGGCGTATGAACAAGGGCGTGTCCCCGGTGATAATATGCCGCAGCAAAACCACCGTCAACATTAATGGCAACCCCGTCTTCGCTGGCCATCTGTTTACCCTTCATGTAATCAACCGGTGTATGGCCGAAAATCACCCGTTTCACCCCAAACTCGTCTTTGAGTTTATCTTTAAAGGCCTCTGTTTTAAGATTCTGGTTCCAGTAAAGGGTTTTTTCTTTGTGGGTCTCTTTGTCGAGCAGAAAGTAGCGCTCAAAGGTCTTCATGGCATGTTTGCCGAAAAACGGCGACTTTGGGCCGCACCAGAGATAGAAAAACAGAGCCTGATCCTCTTCAAGCTGCTCGATGCCTTTGAGATAGTTTTCTCCAACCCGCTTGACAGTCTGCTGGATATAATCGAGTAACTTCCTTCCTTTTTGGCCGAGAAACGGTTCAAATTCGCCATCTTCAGTGGATGGAACCAGGGCATGGATCGACAGGGAATTGTTGTGGATATTATAGGTTTCTCCCTGCTCAAAAAAGTAGCCGAGAATCCGTTTGAATTTCCTGTTGGTCTGGAACTGAGCAACCAGATCATCTATGACCTCCTGCTCTTTATCTGTCAGTTGGGTTGGGTTGTCCAGGTCAATGGTTGGAAAATGGGTATCGTTGAGCCCATCGGTGTCACCGCTTGAAAGCATCTTCGCCAGTCGCTCAAGCCATAAACGTGATTCCATACCATATTCCGGATGGTTTCTGATAGTTTCTTCTTCAAGCTTGAACTGAATAATGGCAAGAGCCTTTTCCATGGCCCGGCCTCGGGCTGTCTTTGCCTTAAATTTGCCGGCAATCTTTTCGTCCGGATACGTTTTTTCGGCAAAATCGATCAGTTTTGACCAGTCAAACTTCATCCGCTCCATAAGCTCAAAGTGGTCATATCGACTGCTGATGCGGATCGCTTCAGCAATGAGTGAGCGATTACCAGCAGCTGCACCCATCCAGAGAATGTCGTGATTGCCAAAGACGTAATCGACGATATCCCGATAGGCCGGGGAGGCAAGAATTCGGATGATTTTATCCGGTTGGGGCCCACGGTCAAACACATCACCCAGTACTTGTATGCGATCGAGTATGACCAGTCGAATGGAGTGGGACAGATGGCTGATCAGCCGCTCACAGACAACTTCTTCTTCAAATACAGTGTTGGGAACAGGGTTGCCTGAGAGCAGCCTGTTGATGATATCACGAAATTCAGGCAGAAAGATATCTTCCCTCTGATATTGGATATTGGTCAGTTTGTATTTTAAAACCTGGATGAGGCAAAAGACTACATCCTGCCTGTCCATGGAAATTTCAGAATCTTCAATGTAGCTGCTCTTTCTGACAACCCGTGTCAGGTATTGGATTTTCTCATCACTGAATGTTTTGGGCAGTGCCTCCCGGCAAGTTTGAAAAAGCAGGCCGAACCGTCCCCGCAGGATCGATTTAAAGCGGTCTCCTTCGCCGTGAAGATCAGTAATCCAGAGGGTGGTCGGAATATTGGAATTGAGCCTGTTTTCAAGCTGGAGCAGCTCACCGGAGAGCCGGTCCGCTTCCTTGATAGTTGAGAGGTAACGGGATTGTGAGGATGATTTCGTGTCTGTTGGCTGAGTGGTGTCGGTTTTCATCAAGAGTGTGTTGGTTGTTGTTTTAAGACGACCGATTACATATAGATGATAGAAGATGCTTAAAGGCCACCTTGAAAAATAATCATTCGGAGTCTTCGCGTACCTGTCTGAACTCTTCGCTGTGAGAAAACGTATACTCTTTGAAAATCAACTCTATTGTTGTGGCTGATTTTTTCTCACAGCTCGATTTTAACGAAAATCCTCATTTCTAAGAAATCCTTAGAAAGAGCAATTTCTTCAATGTGTCCTAAATAATTATGGCCAAATTGCGTCTAATACGCAAGAAGAAAACGAAAAGAAATATTTCTTATACAAAAGCTAACATACGGCAATCACATACAAAGAAAAATCTGATTACCAGCAAAGTCCAGCCTGACAACACTTCTTTTATCGTTCAGGATGAGAATCGTTAGTCATCAGCATCTCAACAGGGGAACCTGTTCAAGTTGAATAAATAACAGGTCATTGGACGTTACTGCCAAACATCCTGGCTACGCTGTGGATCGGAGTCTGCGCTTAGCTGTTTGTCATTAACGTCCAATTGCCTATATCACGAATTTGTTATTTAGAAGGACGAAAATAAGGTTGTCTGATTACCCCTGATATTCAGCAAATTAGATAGGGAGTCAACTTGTTAACGGAAATCAAATAGGGTCGTTGCGAGTGAAACGAAGCAATCTCAATAGATTAGGTGAGATCGGAGTCTGCGCTTACCTGCAACGGACTGTGGCTTTGCAACGACTTCTACTAATACGTACCCAAAAACAAGTTTCTTACCTATGCCGAGAATTAGGGGTGATCGGATAAGTTTTTTAAAAGACCTCAAACCATGGATATCCACACAAAGTACTTTTATTTCACCTTTGGTCGTACTGTTGCGCTACTTAATCTCTTCAATATAGGTCCTGGCAATTGGACTCTGCACATAAAATTTCTTTCCTTGATCATTTCTTGCCCAGAAAAAATAGTATCCTTTTTGCGGCATTGTAGTGATCTTTCCATTTTTAACTGTCCATTGTTTGATATGCTGGCCGCCGGAGACAAAGGTCACCTTAAAGTCACCATCAAAATATTCGATTTTTTTGCGGATAATTTTCTGCTGGGTGTCCTGGGTACAGGAAAGGGTGAGGGACGAGATAACAATAAAAGTTGTGACAAGCAGTATCTTTTTCATGGGGATATCCTTATTGAATGGTTTTGAAAAGCGAAAGATAAGCTTAATATTGAGTGGCGCCTTATGAGAATATAGGACCGGGGAATATGAAATCAAGGTGTGAGGATGATTTCAGATTGGTCCTGCACAGATGTTTTCTCAATGTTGCTCGGCTCAATAGTAAGTGAATTGACTGAAGAGAGCCAAAGCTCATAAACAGCCAATTATACAAATGATAATTTACTCATTCTCACTATTGATGGGTAGTCCTGCTCCCAAACATGACACAGATAATCTTGCATCTTCAATCATGTACTCTTTTTGTTCCATTTGAGAAAGCAGGTAGCTGCTAATATCAAAATATGAAACGATTTTCCCATCTAACTGAAAAATGAGTTGGGTCCATTCGTCTGAGAGATCATTTCTTGAGCATGCCAATACGGAACCATCAAGACCTACCTTATTAACGACATCGAGCTTCATGGTATAAGGTGTAATAACAACAACTTTATTCCACTCAAATGGGGTGAAATCTTTTAGATGGAACCCCACTTTGTCATCCTGGGAGGTGGAACATTCTTTTTGGATATGCGTTCTAATCGATAGTGCTATTGGGGAATTTCCTGCAAAATGTTCACTTTTGCATTCATCTGAAGAGTAAACCGCGTAGAGTCTTAATGGTGCTTCAGCTAGAATATGGCGAAATAGAAAGAGGCATGCCGCTAAAGTAAATAAAAGAAGAGTGCGAAAGATTAGATGAGAAATAGTGATACTTCCTTGTGATGAAAATTCATTTAATCGTCGTTAGATAAAGAACAGGTGGTAGATAAATTTGGATGTACGCATATAGGCCCAGGTTTACGACATTTTTCATGAAACCAACAATAACATTTAAGAATAGCAGTCATCGATTTTCAGGTCTTGGGATTACTTTTTCTCTCTTCGCAACAGTATTGACGGCTCAACCAGGGTGATTTGTGCTTTGTTTTGGGCTCTTGCTCTACGTATCATGGCCAAAGCGTATAACTTCAGTAACACCCAGTGTTGTTAAAGTTTGGTTATACATGTTAATACACCTTTTTTGAGCCACTATTTCTTAATGTGCTCCTCGTAATTTTCTATCCAATCTTCGATATTCTCAACAAACATTTCATAGTATTGATGAGAAAAATATCTAACCGCTTCTTCCTTGTTATCTTTTAACTCATCGATGTTTTTCGCTGTTGCTGCAGCTATAAACGCATTGAAGCGAGCTGCTGCATATAAAAGGGCGGTACTGACTTCACCAGGTGTAGCCTCCTGGCTGAGTTCATTAGCAAGGTTAATGAATTTATCCGCTCTGGTCCAAAACTGTTTGTCTGATTCTTTTTCTTTCAATGTTTATCTCCTTGTGACCATCGAATTCCGTGGCAAAATCTTTGATCAGTTTATAATTATAATTTAAACGAAACATTTCTTTTCTCTATCTGATTACCCAGAAAGCTCAGCCAATCAGACAACACCTCTTTAATCGTCAAGGCTGAGAATCATTGGTAATCAAGTTTCTCTGCGCAATTTAAGTGCCTGGGGAAACTTGATATGCCTCTTCGTTTTTAAGTGGATCTTTAATCTCTAACTGCCCATTTTTTTCTTTATCTATCCAGTACTTATCATATTCATCTGAGTTTTCAGGGTCATAAGGAAAATAGCATCCTGACGTACCAATTAATAGTATAAGTAAAATTAAGATTCGGTAAATCATCTTGAACCTCTGAAAAATTGGCTCTTCACTGTTTATATATATCAGTAGTAGATAAAAGAGGTGCAGACTGAGTCGTCAGATGAAATGACCTGGTTAGGTCTTTAATTTCAAACCTCCCCGGGCCAATGCAATGACTTTTGATGACTCCTTGGAAGGAGATCCTCCGTTGAATGGCGGCGCAGGATCGTATTCAATTTTCAATTGTATGGCGCGTGCGATTTCCTCACCCATCATTAATGAGACCAACATAAGCGCCATATCGATCCCAGCTGATACTCCTGCACCAGTGATTATATTATCCTCTATCACAATTCTCTCAGATACAGGTTCTGCGCCGTATTGCTCTAAGTCTCTTAAAGCATTCCAGTGGGTCGTAGCTCTACATCCCTTTAAAATTCCAGCAGCTCCTAACAGCAATGATCCTGTACACACGGAAGCAACCCATTTGGCAGTTTGGTGTCTCTCTTGTATCCACGACAGTATGGAATTATTGTCAAGTAGAGCATGGACTCCAGGCCCGCCTGGAACCAAGAGAATATCACTTGCAGGAGCACTTTTAAGATCATAATCAACAATTAAGCCGAGTTTACTTTCAACAGAGCGAATTGCTCCTTTTTTTAATCCAACAAAATGAACTTCAGTATTTGGTATTCTAGCCAGGACTGTTACGGGACCAATTGCGTCAAGTGTCGTAAGTTGATCAAATATCAGGCACGAAATAATCATAGCTTTGTGTTGTAGGTGGCTTTGATTTTAAGGTCTTAGATTATAAAAGTGCTTATGATATATCAAGGAGTACAACGATTGCACAATCAAATAAAAAGAGGGAATACAGATAAGCTCCGTATTCCCTCTTTAATTATGGTCGGGACGAGAGGATTTGAACCTCCGATAGGTTGATAAGTATTTGAAATTGTTAATACAGAAAAGCGGGGTGCACAACATGCGAAGCACCAGGTTGATAAATTATTTTAAAATTTAAGTATATTTATCCAAAAATAAGTCTATGTGATCTTTGTCAAGTAATTTTGTAGTATCAACAAAATCGATGATTGAATATTTCTGAAACAATTTTTTAAATTCTGATGGCATATAGATAGATAATGAGTGATAGAATAAGATTGTAGACTCATAAGTTGATAGAAGTGATTTTAAAATGTCAAAATAGTGTTTCTTGTTTTCAATATTACTATTATCTATAAATTTCATAATTGAATAAATATTTCTAAAATAATGCCCAAATTCCTGTTGTGTTTTAATGAAGAATCTACGGTATGATTCGTCAAGTACATGTTTGTTTGTAACAGAAGATACTTTCTTTTGCCTACTGAAAATGGTTTTTAATATTCTATTGTAGCAATGCTCGAAACAATCTCTTCCTCTAATTGGTTTAGATGATGATCCGGTATCTAGATCATTGACGATATTGTTATGAAGTCTTATCAATTGGAAGAAGGTATTCTCAAAATTTTGAAGCTGAAATGTTTCGTTTTGCGCTTTAAGTTGTTCTTTTTGTCCTTTTATTTCTTCTCTTGTTAAGTTGAGTTCTTTCCTTTGAAGCTCAAGTTCTTTTTTTTGTAATAATACCGCAAATATTACACCGATGAATGCTAATCCGGAAAATAGAGAATTTACTGCTCCAAACATATCACCGAAAGTTCCTCTGTCTTTAATATTATAAAGTAATAATCCGGATAAAATCCATATTAAGAAAATGAGGAACATTAATTGTATTAATGTTTTTAAATCGATTTTATAAAGATCTTTTTTTGAGAAAGTCATAGTTTGTTTCTTTATATACTTGATATTTTAAGGTGTTGAGTGTGGGAGGTTTGAGGATTTGATCCTCCGACAGGTTGTTAAGTAGTTTAAATCAAAAAGTTAGAAAATAGGGGTGCACAACATATGTAGTACCGAATTATATGATCTGCTAATTGCTTTTGACTAAGTCAGGGTTTTTGTACAAAAGAAAGTTAAGCAGATTTCTATTGTTATGCTTGTCAGGTAATCGAATATTTGGATTATTTGAGTATTTTGTCATGGTGATATTTGGGTTGGGTATTTCCAAAAAAAGATTTTCTGACTCAATGAAAAGTATATGTGATTTGTTTGTTTTGATGCAGTGCTGTCTCATAGTTTAGCTCCACATAAGAAGTTGTGGAGAAACAGTATGTT
>CAZMFP010000035.1:0-41289 GCA_964565605.1 uncultured Desulfocapsaceae bacterium
ATCCCCTTTCAGGGGTTAATCAATACCGGCCCCTCTGGGGTCGGTTGTTTATATTCTGTTGTAGGCACCATGTTCACAAAGATGATTCGATTGGACCGTATCTGTTTTGTCACTGATTCAATAAGTATGGAAATGATAGCTTATTGGATCATCGCAAGCATATGGTGTAGACTCGATTCGGGAGAAATGCGGGCTATTTCCACTTCATACTGATCTGCAGACCACTGAATGTTAAGAAGTTATATTCATTTGAATTATAAAGAGATTTCAAACGATTCAGCATCATATGATTAATGTGTGATGGGGAATAGTGTGAAGCAACTGAAGACAGGGATTGATCCAGTTGTAGATATGCTGAGCCCAGATAATGCAGTAAAGTATTGTCTGGGTTGTTTTTCAGGAGGACAAAGGCGGCAGATAAGAGATCTCCCGACTGGTTACTCTCTTGAAATGGTCTATCAAGGTCTTGATCTGCTGGAACAAACTTATTGGTTATTGCCAAAAATCGGAGATTGACGAGCTTGTTGAATGGATTGGGTCGGTTGACATGGTTGGATCCGGCATTCATCTGTGCTCTTAGCAGGGGTGTTTTGGCCTTGTCCTGGGCCGATGGAATACCTGGAATACTCAAAGCAATAACCAGGATAGCAAAGCTAAATAAAGGGAGCCGAATATTCATGTTCCAGACAATAGATGATATTGGTAAAGAAGTCCAGAAAGGAATGAAACTATAACAATTTAGTTCAAACAGGTACAGCTCCCAATTCCTGTAGTTCAATATAAGCTGAAGATATTTCTTGAATGAATGCAATAAAATGGAATAGTGCAATAATCCTTGTTTTGGCGATTTTGCTGACAGTGAGGTATCTCTTCATAGAGAGCCGTTTCCGCTCTGAAGGCGGTCAGCAGCAGATACGTATTCAGGCACTGGTGATTGAAGAGCGGAAGAAAACAGATCAGCAACGTGCAGCAAAAACATCAACAGATACTCTTAAGAGAAAAAAGAGTACCGGGAAAAACGATGATGAGTGGTTACAGGCCTCTTTGTACCATCAACTGCCATTTGTTAAGAAAAAAACGAGTTTTCATCCCTTTGAAAAGGTCTACATTTATCTGGTTTTTAATCCCTTGAAGGCCGGTAGTCACAACATTTCGACCCATTGGATTTCCCCACAGGGGAAGTTGAATAAAAGATTGAGTCGGGATTTAGAGTTAAAAAAGGATATTCAATCGTATGGAATTTATTTCTGGCTCGAACTTATCCGAAATGGAGCCTTTACCAGGATGTTTACCGGTAACGAATTCAGTGGCAAAGTGTATGGTGACTGGAAAATAATCGTCTATCTCAATGATAAAGAGGTGGCAACCAGGACTTTTACCGTTAAAGATGGATAATATTCTCCCTGGTCCGCCACATCAGTCACACCATTATTCAAGATTTACTCACAAAGAACTCATCTGAAATTCGCAGATAACCTACTGATAGAGTTTATTCTTGTGACGCAGCCAACCGTCCGGGTGTCTACCGCCTGGATCATGATGTGTCCAGTGAATGATTCCGCCTTTCTTGTTATAGACGTATTCCCCATAAAATTCGATGGTATCACCTACCTTGAGAGTGTTGATTCGAGGAGCCAGATCGATGTTGTGTGAGATCAGCAGGGTTTGTTCCTGGTTATATCGAACAAGAAATTTCTGATGTTTCGAGCCCTTGAGATCATCAGCAAGGAGCTTAACTACAGTTCCCTTGCCTTTGACCTGGATATCGCTTGTCTTTGATAAAAAGGCTGAAACGATGCCATCTTTTTTCTCAACCTGTTTTGTCTGTGGTGTCCGGGGTATCTGGGGTGTCTGTTTGTCTTTGTATTGACTGGCATAAAAGCTCAGTAGAAGCAGAATACAAACAATAATTATTTTAATAAGCTGTTGTTTCTTCATGGGATTGTTTAGAAGCGACTTTTGTCAAATGTGTTTTATGAATGGGGATTGTCCTGGCCGTTTGTCGTGCCAATATGCTGGTCTCTTGCCAATTTTCTCATATCATGAGCCCTGTCGGATTCATCGACTATTTCCTGGCCGACAATCTCTTCAAGAACATCTTCCATGGATATAATGCCGGTTACGGCACCATACTCATCAACAACCACGAAAAGATGCTGGCGGCGCTCGAAAAAATCGATCAGAACATGGTTTAAATGGGCCGTTTCCGGTACATAGTGTGCCGGCTTTTTCAGGTTGGCGAGAGGAGTCTTTTTGCGATTGTTGGCAGCTGCTAGAAAAACATCTTTTCGCATAATAATACCGGTTACATTATTCGGGTCTTTATCATAAACCGGAACACGACTATGTGCAGACAGGGTCGTTGCCTGTTGCATGGCATCGGCAACAGTCAGTTTTTCATCCAAAGAGAAGACAACTGTTCTGGGTGTCATCGCTTCCCGGACAATTCGAGAAGTGAGTTCTAGAATATTTTTAATGACTGTTTCCTGATCATGTTCAATCTGACCTGATTGTCTTGAGAGTGAGGCGATGGTTTGCAGTTCAGAGGCTGAAATTATGTCTTTTTCTCCCTTTGATGGAACAAGGCTTGTGACCGAACGACAGAGCCAGATAATTGGTTTTAAAATAATGACCAGCCAGCGTAGTGGGTGAGCAATATAGGGAGCCAATTTAACTGCATAGGTAACCCCGCCTGTTTTGGGAAGAATTTCCGAGAAAAGAAGAATGGCCAAGGTAAAGATAATAGAAAACCAGATAAGATTGCTATCACCGAAAAGAACGGCAGCAGCAGCACCGGCAACCGCAGCTCCAACAGTATGGGCAATTGTATTGAGTGTCAGGATAGCGGTAATAGGTTCATCAATATCGGAGCGAAGCTTCTGGAGTAAATGGGCAGATGAATGTCCTTTTTTCTTCATCATTTCGATCTGGCTGGAAGAAATTGAATAAAGGACTGCCTCGAAAACGGAGCAGAGCCCGGAAATCAATATGGCCAGCCCAACGGAAACAATCAGTGTGTTCAAGGGATTAAACCTCCAGGTATCGAATTAATCTTTTTTCTGATTACTCATAAAGCTCAGCCTGACACGAGGTGATGTCAATTTGTCTGGCTAGCCTTCGGTCAAGGATCATTTCTTACGGAGAACAAATAGATATTTGCCAATATTTCTCAACCGTTAGATGCATTTTTAAAATAACCGGTGATCCTTGAAATACGCCAGCCAAACTGACAACACCTCTTTTACCGTCAAGGTTGAGAATCATTGGTAATCAAGTTCTTTTTATGATTACCGCTGAAACTTAATTTGTAAATTTTGCGGTTGTCTGTGACCCAGCTTAGCAATTAGTACTTAAATACTAGAGTAAATTAAAAACTGTTAACAGTCTTGTCGAACTTCGATTGTGGGCACATTTTTTTTAAAGTTTGGTTTAAATCAATAACAACATCATTTCTCAACTGTTAGTATGAAAACTTCTTGTTAACTTATCACGTATTAGTGTAGTAAGTGACCCATATAATAATCAGTCATCGCAATAAAACAATGATTTGGAGAACAAATGGAAAAAACACGTTTGCAGGTTACAGGAAAGAGTCCCGAGACTTTCAATGTCGATTTGCTCATTTACTGCGTAGCCCAGCCTAAAAAGGGGGCTCCCAAATGCGATACGGTAGTCAAAAACTACATTGAAAAAGCTCATAAATTTGGTGATTTCAGTGGAAGAAAAAGCCAAAGACTTCTTTTTTATCCAGAATTAACCGAGCTATCAGACAAGCTTCAGGCTAAACGGGTTTTGATAATTGGGCTGGGTGATATGAATAGTGAAACCAGTCCTCAATCCATGAAAGAACATTCACGAGTTGCTGGTGGTGAAATTGCCCAGGAAGCGGAGAAATGCAAGGCGGCAAAACTGATGGTTGTTCTTCCGGCAATCAAGGGACTTTCTCCTCGGCAGGTTGCAACGGCCCTCACTGAAGGGATTTTGCTCAGAGACTACAGATTCTCTAAATATAAAAAGACAAAAGAAGATGATAAACCATATGGCGGTATTAAAGAGCTTCTATTGAACACAAAATCATCACAAGCCGCTGTTAAAAATGGGATGAAAGAAGCTCAGATCATGGCAAATAGTTCCGCTAGAGCAAGAGATATGGCCAATGAGCCGGCTAATAGCTGGACTCCCAACTCGTTTGGAGTTGAAGGTCGTCGTATTGCCAAACAGTATGGGATGAAGTGCCGCATTCTTGGCAAAAAGGATATGGTGCGCCTTGGTATGGGCGGTATTCTCGGTGTTAACCAGGGCTCTTCACTTCCACCGAAAATGGTTATTATCGATTATCGACCATCCAGAAAGAATGCACAGACGCTGCTTTTTGTCGGCAAAGGATTGACCTTTGATTCAGGTGGTGTGTCGATGAAACCGGCAGCTGGTATGGAAGATATGAAATATGATATGTGTGGCGGTGCTGCTGTATTGTCTCTCATGAAAGCTGTTGGGGAAGTAAAACCTGCGCATCGGATTGTCGGTATTATACCGGCAACGGAGAATATGGTTTCCGGTTCAGCGCTCAAGCCGGGAGATATCATCCGTCATTATAACGGCCTTAACTCTGAAATTATCAATACCGATGCAGAGGGGAGGCTGATATTGGCAGATGCTCTAGCCTATGGAGTAAAAAAGTACAAGCCGGATTGTATAGTCGATCTGGCAACACTCACCGGTGCTGTGATCATCGGTTTAGGGCATCATCATACCGGACTGTTGTCAAACAATGATAAACTTGTTGAACGACTCATTGCCGCGGGAAAAGAGAGTGGTGAGCCGCTATGGAGATTACCATTGAACGCAGATTACAGCCGACAGCTTAAATCAGATGTAGCAGATGTTAAGAATATAGGAGGAAGGTCCGGAGGAACAATTACCGCTGCGGCCTATCTTGAAAAATTTGTCGATGAAACACCTTGGGCCCATCTCGATATTGCTGGAACTGCCTGGAACTTCACTGAGAAATCATATATTCCCAAAGGTCCCTCTGGAGTCGGAGTACGTGTACTGATTGAGCTTGTAAAAAATTGGAAACGATCTTCTCTTGGGAAATAGCTCGATTATTCTACTAATTCAGTACTTTTGGGCGTGAACATCAGGTGAGAGTGAAATAACTTGCCTGTGGATGGTGGACCACCATAGCGGAGACAGATTGCTCGGGCACCATCTGCATTGATGGTGTCAGAGTGACGCCGATCGTGTCTGCACCCAGTAGGGCAAAAAGGGTCTGCTGCAAGTCAAGGTCGGGACAGGCGGAATATCCGAAGCTATACCGTTGACCGCTGCTGATACCGATTTCATCTCTCATTTTGGTGTGGCAATATGAGGCTAGAGTCTCTGCTGCCTGTACTCCGTATCCGTGCAAGAGGAGGTATTGGTGATAGTTATCATTTTTATATAGGCTGTCAGTGGCTTCACTGATTTTTGGCCCCATAGTGACCAGAAAAAAGCCGATGATATCTCCACCTTTTTTTTCATCTCTGAAGTAGTCAACCAGACTCTGGTTGGGGGATGAATTCTGCCTGGGCATGGGAAATGTGTAGTTCTTTCCATCATGTTCAACAATCAGTGACTCCTGGTTGCGGGTACATGGAAACCAGCCATAAAGGACTTGCGGCTCAAAAAGGTTTTCGTTGAGTACCTGCTGCTGTATGGCTTGTAGTTCCGGTCGAACAGTTGTTTCCAGGAGTTGTTCATACTCTTCATCGCTCATCGACCCTTTTCTATAGCCCCATCGTCCTCTAAAAAGGGTGCCAAGTTTCATGGTGTCAAGAAAGTCGTCCGGTTCAACCTGGAGGTGACGGATACCGAAAAATGGAGGTTTCGGAACATTCTCCAGAGTCTGAATATCAATACTCTTCTCTTTCTTCCTTGTTTTGCCCAAATGATCCTTCCACTCAGTCGATTGCAGTTTTCCAGCCTCAAAATCCTGGATAGCTCGGAGTCCATCAAAAGCGTCTTTACAATAGACGACAGGGCTGTCGTACTGGGGGACGCAATCTTGAGCAACAAATTTTGCGGTTAAGGCGGCTCCACCAAGCAGGACCGGTTGAGTCAGGCCTGCCTGTTTATAGATGGGCATACTATCGGCCATAATGATGGCCGATTTAACCAGCAGACCACTTAAACAGATTATATCGGCCTGATGCTCTTTAGCGGCATGGATAATAGTCTCGGCTTCCGCTTTGATGCCGATATCGATCACTTCATAACCATTGTTGGATAGGATGATGTTGACAAGATTTTTACCGATGTCATGAACATCTCCCTGAACGGTTGCCAGCAAAACTGTTGGAGCGTCGCTTTTCTCTGCTGTATCCATGTGGGGTTCGAGCAGCTCAACAGCTTTTCGCATAACTTCTGCTGATTGCAGAACAAACGGCAGCAGCATCTCACCGGAACCAAACATTTCGCCAACTCTGCCCATGGCCGGAATAAGAACCTGGTTAATAATTTCAACCGGTCGATACTTCTCCAGCAGCATGGTGATACAATCAGCCAGATCGTTTTTGTTCCCCATCAGTACTTTCTGATGGAGCTCAAGTTCAGGTTCAAGCTGTTTCTCATCTTCTGTTTCTTCCACTGAACCGATGGCGTCAAAGTGATTGATGAACTGCATTAAGGGTGTTTCTTCACCTTCCTGTCTGTCGTATAGCAGGTTTATACAAAGCTCTCGTGTTTCTTCATCGACCTGTTCCAGGGGTATACAGTTGGTCGGGTCGATAATGACACTATCAAGCCCATATTCAACAGCCTCATGAAGAAAAACAGCGTTCAATGCTTTTCTGGCCGGGTGGGGGAGTCCAAAAGAAATGTTGGAGAGACCAAGAACTGTATGGCAACCTTCAAGTTCACTTTTAATTCTTCGAATGGCTTCAAGTGTCTGAACAGCAGCATCACGCAAGTTCTCATCTCCGGAGCCAACCGTAAAAGTTAAGGGGTCAAAGAGCAGGTCGTGAGCAGGAATAGCATACCGGTTGGTAACCAGATCATATATCCGTTTAGCGATCTCTATTTTTTTATCACAGGTCATGGCCATGCCATCTTCATCAATGGTCAGAGCGGTCACACAGGTACCGTACTTCTTGACCAGGCGGCATATTTTATCCAATGTTTTACCACCGTCTTCAAGATTGATGGAATTAATAATAGGACGACCGGGATAAAAAGAAAGGGCAGCTTCCAAGACATCAGGAGAGGTGGAGTCCAGCATCAGCGGGGCTTTCACGTTGGTCGAATAGAGGCGTACAAGACGTACCAGATCTTCCTTTTCATTACGTCCGGCCCAGCCGCTGCTCAAATCAATTACATGGGCACCTTGACGCTCCTGTTCCATACCGACCTGCAGGCAACCATCAAAATTATCGGCAAGCAGAAGCTCACGGAACTTTTTAGAACCAGTCGGATTGCTTCTCTCACCAATAATCAATGGCGGAATCTGCTGCCTGATATCAACGGCCTGATAGAGACTTGTTATCTTTGTCATAATTCTGCGTCTGTGACTGAAAATAGTCCGGGTATTTAAATCTGTTTTCCGGGAATAACTCCTGAGACAGCACGGCTCAGTGCCCGAATATGATCGGGAGACGTTCCACAACATCCACCGACAACAGAGACGTTTTGTTCAGTTATGAATTTCAGCATATGTTGACTGAATTCTTCCGGAGTCATCGGATATGAAGTGTTGCCATCGAGTACAACGGGCATTCCCTGATTTGGTATACAGGAAATACGACCTTTCCAGTGACTGCTGAGGTAATGGATATGGCTGACCATGTCTTCCGGGCCCGTAGCACAGTTGAGCCCAAGCGAAAAAACGGGAAAAGGTGCTATTGTCGCACAGACACTGCCGATGTCGGTGCCGGTCAGCATGGTGCCGGTCGGCTCAAATGTGACTGAGCAGAGCACAGGAATGTCCGCTTTTTTCTCTTCAAGCAGTTCAAAACAGGCAATGAGTGATGTTTTAACTTGCAGCAGGTCCTGACAGGTTTCAACAATCAGAGCATCAACACCACAGTCAATAAGGATATCGACCTGCTCTTTAATGGCCTGGCTCAACGCTTGCGGCTCTATATGCCCAAGAACAGGAAGCTTTGTAGTCGGACCGACGGAGCCGGCAATATAGCGTGGAGTTGTACTCTTGTCTAAAGTTTGTATTGCTTCTCTGGCATTAGCAACAGCAGCTTCGTTGATTTCCCTTACTTTATCTTCTAAACCATACTCGGCAAGTACAATGGAGGTTGCACCAAAGGTGTTGGTTTCAATTACCATCGCACCCGCTTCCAGAAACAGGGTATGGAGTTTGACGATGGTCTCGGGTGAAGAGAGGTTTAAATACTCATTACAACCATCGACTCCCTTCCAGAAAGAGGCGGGGAGATTCATTGATTGTAGAGTAGTGCCGCAACCACCATCGAATATAAGCAACTGTTCGTCTTGAAAGGCCATTTTCTTATCTGTTCTCAGTCTGAAGCAATACGGTTTGAAAAACTGTCACTATAATCGATTTTATCACCTGATTATAGTGAATAGTCTTTCAGAAGATTAAATTGACTTAAAATATTGTGCTAAAGCTCACTCATCGTGCCGATTTTGACAAAAAAAAAGGACCCCACAGCTTTGTGGAGTCCTTAAAAAACGAGTTAAAAAATCGTCTACAGCTTTTGAACGTTCTCAGCAGAAGGTCCTTTGGGGCCATCTACGATCTCAAAGGTGACTCGTGCACCTTCATCAAGAGATTTGAATCCGTCTCCCTGAATTGCGGAATAATGAACGAAAACGTCATTTCCACCCTCCTGTTCAATAAAACCAAAACCTTTCGCATCATTAAACCACTTCACTGTTCCTTCTGCCATTGTTGCACTCCTTTTGTACCCAGTTCCTTTCTATAGAACCGTAAAATCGTGATTCAACCACTTGAATCATTACTTGACTGTATAGCAGTTGTAAATAAGCAACAGAAACAGCAGGTTTGGCCAGAGCATCATACTGCTTATTTAGGTCTTGCTACACATTTTCCTCCCCGGTTACCCGGGCAGTAAAAAATGCACTAAATGCACCTTACAAAAAGCCCGCCTGCGAAAAAATGCCAACGATATATTTATATTTCGACAAAGAAACACAAATGAGATCAGATATTTTATTTACAAACAGGATGTTACACGCAATTGAATGGTTGATAGCACATCGCTGATCCAAATGCAATCTTTTTTTGGATAAATTTCTTGAAAGAATAAAGGGTTAGGATGTTGATGCTTGACTCATATTTCCATCAATTTAACCAGTAGAAGGTGCTATGTTGCATTGAGCTTGACAGAACTTCTCTGTTGAGTATTTTCCTTGTATCACAACTGGTCTTGCATATACCAGAATCCGAAAATATTCGGTGTGATTCGTCATTGCTGTTCACTGTTCGATGAGCACGTTTGGTCTTTGTGCTGAATGGAATTTCAATTTTTGCTGCCTTTAGCTGAGTTATACTCTTGTATCACGACTATCCCTTTAATAATCACTACCTGACCATAGACACCAATCGACTCCACTATCTTGATGAGGGAAGGGGAAAGGTAATTGTGATGGTCCATGGGAATCCGACATGGTCCTATTACTATCGTAAGCTAGTTACGCTGCTCTCTAAGTCGCATCGTGTTATTGTTCCAGATCATATGGGCTGTGGTTTATCCGACAAGCCGCAGCGTTATAATTATTCTTTGAAAAATCACATCTCCAATCTCAACAAGCTGTTGAGCCATTTAAAAATCGACAGTTACTCTCTTGTTGTTCATGACTGGGGAGGGCCGATTGGCCTTGGCAATGGGGGCAATCATCCACAGCGTATTGAAAAAATTTTACTGTTCAATACGGCTGCTTTTCGATCAACAAAGATCCCTTTTAGAATTAGAATCTGCACCTATCCCTATCTTGGCAGTCTGCTGGTTAAAGGGTTTAATGGATTTAGTTGGCCGGCAACGTTTATGGCTGTTAAAAAACCACTGCCGGGTGATGTTAAAAGGGCCTATTTAGCTCCATATAATTCCTGGAAAAACAGAGTGGCCATACATGGTTTTGTCCGTGATATTCCTCTTGCTTCAACTCATCCGTCATATTCTACCTTGATTGGAGTTGAAAAAGGCCTTGAGTCTATCAGAAAGAGAAAAATTCCGATGATGGTCATCTGGGGAGCAAAGGATTTCTGTTTCAATGATTTTTACTATAATCAATGGCGTAGCCGTTTTCCGGAAGCGGACTTCCATTATCTAAAAGATTGTGGTCACTATGTCCTTGAGGATGGATGGCCGGAAATTAAGCTGCTGGCCAGGAGTTTTTTTGATGGGGTGTAACCGTCAATTTCATTAGTTCCTGAATCCGTCACCAAGAATGTTGTTTTATTTAATATCACCCGGATATATCATAAAATTATTGGAATATACTTTTTCAACCTTAAAGATGCAGTGCTAGTGGATGATCACGGATTCAGGTAGCTGGTCTGTCAGTTTGGCTGGCATATTTTAAGGAGCGCGGGTTATGCTTAAGATGTGTATCAAGGCAAAGAATTGTTTTAAAAAAAGATGTGCCATCATCCTCTGGAGTGATCCTTGACCGAAGGCTGGCCAGATAGATTGACAACACCTCGTGTTCGGTTGAGCTTTCCGGGTAATCAGAAAATTAATTTTCTTCTAGGATTTGGGTAAAATGAAGGTTTCTCACACCCAGCATCAAAACATAGGCGAGGTTTTCACCGCCATTGCCAGACAGCAGAAAGGTAGTGTAGCGGTAATTGAGGCGGCAACCGGAAAGAGTGCTACCTTTGGTGAGATGAATGAGGCGGCGGCCAGTTATGTTTCCTTTTTCAAGAGCAGGGGACTGCGTTCCGGGGACCGTGTTATGCTCATGGTCACACCTTCCATTGATTTCTATGTCCTCTGTTTTTCCCTGTTTAAACTTGGGGTTGTTATTATTCTTATCGACCCCGGCATGGGACTTGATAATCTCAAGAAATGCATAAAACATGTCAGCCCCGATGCCTTTATCGGTATTCCTAAAGCTGTTCTGTTCAGAAGGTTGTTCTCGAGCACTTTTAAAACGGTGAAACAGACATTCTGCTGTGGTTTTACCTTTGGTCTCTTTGGCTCGGATATTCGCAAACTCGCGGGAAAATATCCAGCAAAAAAGAGTGGAAGCTCTGCTAAGAAGGATGATCTTGCTGCCATCATTTTCACCAGTGGTTCAACCGGTATTCCCAAAGGGGTTCTCTATCACCATTCAACTTTTTTAGCGCAGCTCCGACTGATTCGTGATTATTACGGGATATCTCATGGAGATGTTGATCTACCTGCCTTTCCACTTTTCGGCCTTTTTTCAACCGCTCTAGGAGCTAAGGTAGTTATACCTGATATGGATTCGACAAAACCGGCAAAAGTCGATCCTCGTTTATTTGTTGAAGCGATCAGCAGGTATGAAGTGAGTTACTCTTTCGGATCCCCGGCACTCTGGAGAGTAGTCGCAGCTCATTGTGAAAGGGAAAAGATGACGCTTGATCCTCTGCGACTCGTTCTTATCGCCGGGGCTCCCGTTCCAGGCTGGCTGGTGGAACAGGTTGAATCCATTGTACCGAAAGATGCGGAACTCCATACTCCATATGGGGCAACAGAAAGTCTGCCCATAGTCTCGATGAGTGGTCGGGAAATTGTTCGGCAGACATGGCCGCAAACAAGGCAGGGGAAGGGGATTTGTGTTGGCAGAGTACTGCCTGATATCGATGTGAAAGTGATACCCATATCAGATGGGCCAATACCATCCATTGATGAGGTCACCTGTTTGGGTATAGGTGAAATCGGCGAAATTATCGTGAAAGGGGATGTTGTAACCTCCGGTTACGATCATCTTCCCGGGGAGGATGATCTTGCAAAAATAAAGGCAGGACCCGGCTTCTATCACCGTATGGGGGATACCGGTTATATCGATGAAGTTGGACGACTCTGGTTCTGCGGCCGAAAGAGTCATAGAGTAGAAACATGCGACACCATTCTTTTTCCAATCTGCTGTGAAGCAATCACCAATGAGCATCTGCAAGTTTACAGGTCAGCGCTGGTAGGGATTGCTGATCCTGAGAATTCAGGTTTTAAAAAACCGGTCATAATTGTGGAACCGGAAAAGCAAAAGGGCATTGATCATAAACGTCTGCTGGGTGAAGTAAGAGAGCTGGCAGCCGCCAATGAATTGACTCATAAGATTAATAATTTTCTTGTTTACGAAGATTTCCCGGTTGATGGCCGGCATAACGCCAAAATTATTCGGGAGAATCTGGCTGTGTGGGCGGAAAAACAACTGGCTGAATAGTTATGAAAAAAGCACTTGTTACCGGTGGTGGTGGTTTTGTCGGCAAAGCCATTGTTGAACAGCTTTTGGACCGATCTGTCTCCTGTGTTGTCCTGGGGCGTAACCGTTATCCAAACCTTGAAGAGAAGGGGGTCGTCTGTATACAGGGAGATATCAGAGAGAAGAAAAGCGTCACCTCCGCAATGCAGGGAGTTGATACGGTTTTTCATGTGGCGGCACTGGCTGGCATCTGGGGAAGCTGGGATGATTATTATTCCATCAATGTTGCCGGCAGCCAAAATGTTCTTTCCGCCTGCAGAGAGACAGGTGTAAAACGCCTTATATATACCTCAACTCCTTCTGTGGTTTTTGATGGAAATGATATCGAAGGAGATAATGAGTCGCTCCCTTATCCTGGTCGTTTTCTCTGCCACTATGCCAAATCGAAAATGATGGCGGAAAAGATTGTTCTGCAGGCAAATAATAACAACCTGCTTACCTGTGCTATCAGGCCTCATCTTGTCTGGGGACCTGGTGATCCGCATCTTATTCCCCGCCTTTTGGAACGGGGTCGAAGCGGTAGTTTGAAAATAGTCGGTTCCGGCACAAATATGGTGGATATTTCCTATATAGACAATGTTGCTCACGCTCATCTTCTGGCTGCTGACAACCTGGAAGAAACCGGGTCTTGCAGTGGTAAACCGTACTTTATCAGTCAAGGCGAGCCGGTAAATCTATGGGATTGGATCAATGAACTGTTTAATGTTCTGAAAATCAAATCGGTGAACAGATCAGTTTCTTTATCAGCTGCCTACCGGATAGGAGCTTTTTTAGAATTTGTGTATACTGTGTTACAAAGAAAGAGCGAGCCGCCCATGACCCGCTTTCTGGCCGAGCAATTAGGCAGATCTCACTATTTTTCCATTCAAGCGGCTCAAAATGATCTGCAATATTCCCCTCTAGTCTCAACCCGGGACGGTATGAAAAGACTAGTCAATTGGATTCAAACGTTATGAACTATTTTTTTATTTTTTTTCATGCAAAGGAAAAACCGGCATGCAAAAACATGTTAGGCATATTCAGAAGAGCAGTGGCAGTACTCTGTTTAACAGCTTTCTGTCAGACAATCCTGTTGAGTCCGGTCTATGGTTTGTCGATTGGAGAAGAGCGAAAGGCCGGCCTGGAGCTGCTGTATAAAGTTCGTAAGGTCGTAAAGCTTATTGATGAGCCGGATATCCAGCTGTATTTCAAGGGGCTTGGTGATGAAGTTCTTGCTGTTGCCGATGGCCGTTATTTCAACTACCGGTTTTTTATTGTCAATTCAGATGAATTCAATGCCTTTGCGGCGCCCTCCGGCCTGATATTTTTCAATAGCGGATTAATCGAGTCTACAGAGGATGAAGACGAACTTGTTTCCGTTCTCGCCCATGAGGTAGCTCATGCCACTTCCCGGCATATTGCCTCACAGCTCAAGAAGAACACTTCTGTCGGGCTGGCAACAATTGGGCTTGCTCTGGCTGCTCTTGCTGTTGGTGGTGGAGCTGCCAGCCAGGCTCTGTTTGTAGGTTCCATTGCTGCTGGAAAATCCTTTCAGCTCCACTTCAGTCGGCAACATGAAGAAGAGGCCGACAGGATGGCTTATGAGTGGCTGAAAAAAATGGGAAGAAACCCGGAAAAAATGGAGTCGATGCTGAAAACCATGCGGCGTATCACCAGGTATCGAATGGGGAAAACAATTCCTCAATATCTGCTGACCCATCCAAACCCGGAGGCGCGTCTTGATTATGTCCAATCGCTTTTACTCCGTGACAGGGATATTCTTAAAAATGGGAATGACTCGGATCAGTTTAACTTCTTGAGAATGAAATATCGAGTAATGTCACTTGCTAAAGACAGTGAAAAATTCAGAAACTACCTGGTATTAAAACTCAGTGATACAAGGGCTTCACGTTTTGAAGTTATGATGGCAAAATATGGAATGTCTCAGCTGGAACGAATTGAAAACAATCATGCAAACAGCAGAAAACTCATAGATGAAGTGATCGGTTTCTTTCCGGATAAAGCAATACTCCTGGCAGACAAGGGTGTGATTGCATATGAGTCTGGAAATGACACAGAGGCCATTCAGCTTATGGAAAGGGCCCGACTGGCTGACCGGAACAATATGTTGGCGAGCTTCTATCTTGCCAAAATCCACCTAGCCCGCAAGCAGTTTGATGAAGCTAAACACTATTTCAGTCTGGTGAAAGCTGAGCTGCCTGATTATCCCAAGGTCTATTTTGAGTTGGGTCGGCTTAGTTCTCTGCAGAAAAAGCGCGGCAATTCTCACTATTACCTGGGCAAATATAATCTGTATAAAGGGCGTTTGAAGCTGGCTGCCGATAATTTCAAGAAGGCTGTATCAATTTACGATACCGATAGTCAATTTAAAAACGATTCCACTGAACTGTTAAAGACCATAAAAGAGGTTAAGGACGATTAACAGCAGATAGTGTAATTAATTTACAGGGCACCAGACCCCATGAGCCAATGGAAAAGAAGATCAATTTAAAACTTCTCGGATTTGGCGCTGCTCTCATCTCACTTGTTCTAATGGGATGTTATGGGCCGTTTGTTCGTTTGGTCTCTGTTGATGAAACAGTTATTGCTCTGTTTCGTTTTGTACTTGGTTTACTGTTTCTAACTCTTCATCTTATTCTGTCTGGCCGCTGGCACCGGCTGAAAGTTCAGCTGACATGGCCTCTTGTGCTGAGCGGAATAGTTCTTGCCCTTGGAATTCTCAGTTATACCAAGGCCATCAGGCTCATCACTCTTGCTCAGAGCGGTTTTCTGCTCTACCTTGCTCCTTTGATAGCATCCCTTCTTGGTTTTTGTATTCTGCGGGAACAAATCACCTTACCCAAAGTTGTCTGTATTCTTGTTTCATTTTTTGGTTCTCTTTGTCTACTTGATTTTCATTTCTCTTTTTCAGGTGCAAATAATCTTGGCAGGTTGTTCGGTCTTGGATCCGCAATCTGTTATGCCGTTTATATTCTCTTGAACCGTTTAATATCTTCTGAAACAACAGGTACCGGTCGTGTTTTTTATCAGTTTCTTTTTGGTTCTCTGACCATGTTGGTGTTTGTTGGAGTGGGTGATATTCAAATGAAGCAGGGGGATATTTGGTGGCTCCTTGGCATTGGTTTTTTTCAAGGGTATGTTGCTCTGTCTTTGCTGGTTGTGTCGCTTCGGTATCTTCAGGGGCATGAATACGCGACAATCTCTTATATCGAACCGGTTGTAGCGGCCCTGGCCGGATATTTTATTTATGGAGAAACTCTTACATTTATACAAACAGTCGGCTGTTTATTAATTCTTTTAACCGGATTGTTTTTTATCCATTTCTCAATATCAATGAATCAGGGTAAGGATATGAATAATGGCTAGTTTCGACAACATTATCGGAACTGTTGATGCTCATACCGGTGGAGAGCCTGTACGAGTCGTCCGAAGCGGTCTGCCTTCCATTCCAGGAAAGAGCATGGCAGAGAAGAAGCACTATTTTGTCAGGGAACTGGATCATTTCAGAACACTGTTAATGCAGGAACCCCGGGGACACAGTGACATGTTTGGAGTTGTTCTTACTCCTCCCTGTATCGACAATGGAGATTTTGGTCTTCTATTCCTCGATAACGGCGGTTATCTCGATATGTGTGGTCACGGTGTTGTGGGCGTGACCACGGTATTGATTGAAACCGGCATGCACCCTGCAGAAGATGGCGAAACCAGTATCATTTTCGATACTCCTGTGGGGCAGGTTACCAGTCATGCAAAAGTTAAAGACAGTCGAGTTGTAGAAGTTTCTTTTATTAATGTGCCATCATTTCTATTTGCCCGGCAGGTTGAAATTGAACTGCCCAATATTG
Organism: uncultured Desulfocapsaceae bacterium; assembly: GCA_964565605.1. Lineage (GTDB taxonomy): Bacteria > Desulfobacterota > Desulfobulbia > Desulfobulbales > Desulfocapsaceae > CAZLGM01. The sequence continues at coordinate 16,269 of CAZMFP010000035.1, forward strand.
GTACTATTTCCTGCGACATTGGTTTTGGTGGTAACTTTTTTGCCATGGTAGATGTGAACTCACTTGGTCTTTCAATTAACCGAGATAGTTTAGAAAACCTCATTCCCTTAGGGCTGACTATTAGAGATAAAGTAAATGAAATGGTGAGTGTGAGCCACCCGCTCCACTCCCATATGGATAAGGTGCTGCTGACAGAATTCTATCAGAAAATTGATACACCTTCTCTACACAGTCGGAGTCTTGTTGTTTTTGGTAATGGACAGTTTGACCGCAGCCCATGTGGTACTGGGGTCTCAGCAACTATGGCGGTACTCCATGGAAAAAATGAACTTGATCTTGATGTAGACGTTGTTGTCGAGAGTGTTATTGGCAGCAGGTTTAAAGGAAGATTGATCCGCACCATTGAAGTTGGTGAAATCGAGGCGGTTGAGCCCATCATTACCGGGAGTGCTTTTATGACCGGAATTCACCAGTTTGTCCACGATCCCAACGATCCCCTTGATTATGGTTTCACAGTAAAGAGTTAATCCGAATTTCTCATAAACTTTTTGCTTCAAACAGATAACACGCCTATGTCCCCTATAAATCATTTTCTTCTTTAGATTCTGCTATTGATAAAAAGACCACCAAAGATGAGCCGAACCGATTGCATCTGCTTTATCATTGATCCTATGAACACAATATACTAGAGCCCATTGGATCGTTTCACGCATATGTAGCCGCCTCGACTCGTGAGAAATGCTGGTTAAGCTAAATTAAAAGAAGCTGATCAGGAAAGCTCAAGTAGATGTGGAGAGATAAATAAGGTACTCTCGATTTCCCTTTGCTCCGAGAATTGGAGAGGTGACAACACCTCTGTTTTGAAGGCCTAATGATTTGCCACATTCTATGATGGTATCAACGGCTTCCTGTTGAGAAACAGGGTCTTTGACGATACCGCCTTTACCAATTTTATCTTTTGGCAGCTCAAATTGGGGTTTAATAAGAGCAATGATCTGAACTGTTTGATCAAAAAAAGGAAGCAAGTGAGGAATAATTTTTGTCAGTGAGATAAAAGATACATCAATAACTGCAAGGTGTATCTTCTCCGGGATCTGCTTTGTGGTAATATTTCTGGCATTGAACCGCTCAATGAGAATAACACGTGGATCTTGTCTCAGTTTCCAGTCTATCTGGCCGTAGCCGACATCGACAGCATAAACTGAAGACGCGCCATTCTGAAGCAGGCAGTCGGTGAAACCACCGGTGGACACCCCTATATCCGCACAGATCATTCCGGCTGGATCGAGTTGAAATGATTGCAGGGCTTCCAGTAGTTTTAGACCACCTCGCGACACAAAACGTCGCTGATCCTTGATCCTGAGAGAGCAGCTATCCTGGACCTGCGTCCCTGGTTTATCGACAAGCACATCGTTAACCAGAACTTTACCGGCCCTGATGAGTCGCTCAGCTGCCGATAGTGTGTCGCTCAACTGTCGACGGACAAGGAGATTATCCAGCCGGATTTTCACGGTTTGGTCACTTGATCTAGAGATTTTTAATTCGTTCTCTGGCCTTGGTTGCCTCCGGTGACGACGAGTAGGTACCAATGAGCTTTTTGTAGATCATTTTTGCCGTGTCAAAATCGGAGATCTTCTCAAAAGAGCTTCCCTGCTTAAACAGAGCCGTTGGTGCCTGGGGTTCGCGGGGATGGTTGGTGATAATTTTCTGGTACTGCATGATCGCCTGGTTATAACGCTTCAGTTTGTAAAGTGATTCACCCATCAAAAGCCTTGCCTCTGCAATGGATGGAGACGATTTGTTCTGGTTGATGAACTGTTCAAAAAGAGTATTGGATTTCTGATACTGGCCTTTGTTATAAGCCCGTTTACCCTGTTGGAAAAGATTCCCTGAACTTTTCACAGTAGCTGCTGTGGGTGTCGAAGAGACGACAGGCTTGGAGGATTTTTTCTTAGCAGCAGATGTGAGGGGTGCTGTATATTTGATGACTTTATTTTTTCCTTTAGCACGAATTGTCTCGACTCTTCCTGAATATTTTCGAGAACGGGAAGCGTTTTTTTCCGCCTTTACACGTAAAGCCTTTGCTCGTTCAGCGGCAAGCTTTGCCTCTCTTGCTTTTTTCTCGGCATCTTTTATACGAGCATATTTGATAGCTTCGGCTTCTTCTTCCTGCTGCCGGAACTTTGTACCAAGTGTCCCCAGTGTTGCATCATGTTCTTTTTGCCTTTCCTGAATAACTCTGTTCTGGTGGGAAAGTTCTTCAATGCGACCGCTGAGTTGAAGAATATCACTTCGAATCCGGTCAAGTTCACTTGAAGATGACGCCTGCCTTTTCTGAATGTTGGAAAAGGTGCTCGCTTTCATGTTGTCAACTTTGTTGGAAACAACTCGAAGTTGATAGCGCATACTCTTGATCTCCTCATGTGAAGCACACTGCATGAGGAAAGGAGAGAGAGCAAAAATAAAAACTAAACTGATGTAAGAATGGGTCGATTTTTTCATGGCAATTTCACGTTCAAATATATCTTAGTACTTTCTTGACCAGCGCGGGTAGGTATGACTTCCTTGAAAGCGGAAGAGAGCACGCTGATAGGAACCGTTTTTCATAATAGCATATATCCTGTTTCTCCTACCGTCTCTTTTAGAGAAAATGATCTGGTTGCCGTCAGGAGACCAGGCAGGAGATTCATGGTGACTCAGGTCTCGAGTTACCTGGGTCGATTTCGCACCTGGCATTGGAGCGATGGTGCAGATCTGGTACACACCGCCTCTCAAGCTGGAGTAGGCTATCAGGTTTTCGGTGGGTGACCAGGATGGTTCGGCATTTTCTGATCCTCTAAAGGTGATTCGTTGGATATTCTTCGTTTTGATATCCATGGTGTAGAGCTGCGGTTTGCCGGATCTGTCTGAAACAAAAGCAATTCTGGAGCCGTCAGGTGACCAGGTTGGTGAGACATTAATACCGCTGCTCTTGGTAAGCCGTGAGATAACGCGGCCGTCACGATGAAGAAGATACAGATCAGGATTACCGTCTTTTGACAGGGTAATGATCATACTTTTTCCATCCGGTGCCCAAGCAGGAGCCAGATTCATACCTTTCCTTCTGGAAATGGCACGGGTCACCTTGGATTGACGCAAATCTGTTATGTAGAGATTCTGGTTCCCGGAATGATAGGAGGTGTAGCTGAGATGGGTTGAGTCGGGAGTGAATCGTGGAGAGACAATCAGATTTCTATGTCTGGTAACCTGCCTGTTTTGAATTCCGAGAATATCGGTCAGGTGAGCCTCTTTAGCACCACTCTGATTGGAAACAAAAGCGATCTGGGTTTGGGCTATTCCTTCATGGCCTGTCAATTCCTGAATGACTGTATCACAGAAACGGTAAAGCATGTCTTGTTTCTGTTTTTTGCCACCTTTATATTTCTTGCCAAGAATTATGTTGTCACTGACAACTTCTAAAAGCCTCAGTTCAAGGATCAGATCGTTTTTGGCCGATGTGTATTGACCGAGTACTGCATAATCGGCCCCAAGTCTTTTCCAGTCGGCCGATTGAGAGCCGCCATATTGAGAAACGGGAATGATTGAGATGATCCCATGAAATTTCAGGCTTTTTGCCAAGATGTCACTCAGATCTTTGCCGAGTTGTAATGATTGCGAACCGCTATGATTTTTGAAATGAGGAACGGCGAAGCGGATCTTTCTGGTTTCTGGAGAAGTAATATCCAGGATGGGAACATCTCTTGCTAAGAGGGTAGCAGGAAAAGTGAAAACCAGAAAAAGTAGGCAGTAGACTGTTAAGGAAAGTTTGGAGTGCTGTTTCATTATATGGCCTGATAACTTTTTTAGTAGCTAATAGTGTTATTGGATGGATTCAGGTTTAAAACGTAAACCAATTTTATAGTTGCGTCGTTTCAAAGCAGGAGGAATCGGCGGCATGTTTCCGGCTTTTTCCAGGGTGCTGATGACAAATTGATCAAAGTAGCGGTCACCCGATTTTTTTTCAAAATAACGATTTGTTACCTGACCGTCAATTTGTATGGTAATGACCACAAGAGCAGATAGATTTGGGTCCCAGGCTTTGTGGTCAGGTAGTGACCAGTATTGCTGTAACTTTGAGAAAATCTGGGCCTGATATCTGCTCTCCAAGAGGTTGCTGATATTTGCCTGACTTCCTCGGTTTGCCTGGTTGGATTTCTTAATCTGCCGTTTAATTTTCTCGACCTGTTGGGCTGCCAGTTGTGCTTCCCGTTCGGCCTGTTTTTCAAGCTCCCTGGCTTTTTTTAATTCTCTTTCAATAGTTCTATCAGGGGGTGGAGCTTTTACTATTTTTTTAATCTTCTTTTTACGTTTTTGTCTCTTCAGTGGTTTTATTGAGATAGCTTTCTTTCTAGGCTTTAGCCTCGGCTTGGGTTTAACAACCACAGGCGGTTTATCTATTTCAACAGGTTTGATTTTGATTTCCTTGACTTCCGGCTCAACTATTTCAGGCTGTTTTACCTTGGGAGCAGCAGGCATGCTTTCAGGCTGCGATTCGGCAATATTCACCAGCTTGACCGAGTAAATCTCAGGATATTTAATCGATGGTTTGAGGATTTTAGGAAGATAAATAGCCGAAAGAAAAACCAGGATATGGAATCCGATGGCCAGATTCATTGGCCATTTCCACTCATTTCGGTGTAACGGAGGTGACATTGGGTGGTAATCGGACACTACTATTTTCTATTTTCTTCAGGTTTCGTTATCATCCCCAGTTTATCAAAACCGGCATTTTTAATGGTTGCCATTGTCTTTACTACAATACCATATGGCACACTTTTATCCGCTTTGAGAAAAATGGGTTTGTTCTTTTTCTCTTCGACGCTAAAGCCTTTCAGTTGCTGCAATAGCAAGGGTTGGGTGACTTCGACGTTACCGAAATGGATCTTGCCGTTTTTATCAACAGAGACAATAAATGGTTTTTCTTTTTGTCGCAGAGACTTTGCTGTAGTCTCCGGCAGATCGACATCCAATCCTTGAGTCATCATGGGAGCCGTCACCATGAAGATAATCAGCAGGACAAGCATAACATCAACTAACGGAGTGACGTTGATTTCGGAGACTAGTCCTTTGCGAGTATTCCCCCGAACATCATCCATGCCTCCTAATGCCATATTTCATCACCAATGTAGAGCATATTGTTTTTCATTATCTGCAAATCAGGTCGCGTTCCACGAGGTTAAGAAAATCGGTTGAAAAGTTCTGGATGTCATTATCGACTTCAGCGACCACATTCGAATAGTAGTTAAAAAAGATAACAGCCGGAATAGCTGCTGCAAGACCGGCAGCTGTAGCAACAAGAGCTTCGGAAATCCCGGGAGCAACAACAGCAAGTGAAGCGGAGCCTCTCATGCCGATGTCATGGAAAGAAACCATAATGCCCCAAACAGTTCCAAACAACCCAATAAAGGGAGCTGCACTGCCGGTTGTCGCCAGGAAAGGAAGCAGTCGGGTCATATGGGATACTTCCTGGGACTCAGCCTTTCTGATGGCACGTTTCAGGTTGTCCATGGCAGCCAGTTGGGCTCCCAGTGGTTTCGGGATACCGGCCTCCTCCGCCCGACTTCTCAGTTTATTAATTTTCTGCAGTTCACCAAATCCCGCTGTAAAGACGGTGGCCTCCGGGCTATAGGGGTACTCTTCAGTGATTTCTAATGCTTCGCTGAGATTGGCAGATGACCAGAAGGTTTCAAGGAACTCTTCGGTATCTTTCTTTATTTTTCGAAAGAGGCGAAATTTCATAAAAATGATAGCCCATGAAATCAGCGAAAATATAAGAAGTATCAACATAACTGCCTGACCGACCGGTCCGGCATGGAGTATCATATCAGTGATGGATAACTGCACTCTGCTTACCTTTAATTAATGCTCTTGGAAAACTACCGTTGAATCGAGAAGATTGAAATTGGAAGAATCTCCAATATGTTGTGCCATAATACTACGTATAGATAAAAGGTCAACATGATGAAGCAATTGTTTGATTAAATTTTTACTATTTGCTGATCATCCCTCAAACACCTGTTTTAACATGTGTTTGAGGTAAATATTAACATGTTCTCATGTGATTTCCCAGGCAAATCAGACGCTGGGTCTGGCTGTCCGGCTAGTAATGTTGCAGCGAGGATACGAGTAATCCATTGAAAGAATTTTCAAAAACCGACTTTTTTTGGTTCCTCGAAACGACTGTGGTTATTTCAAAGCGGGTTATTTTTCATTTTGAACAAGAGTGCATGAAAATTCGACCTGAACGGCAATTTTATTGTTTACTCTGACAACTCCTTTTAAAAACCAGGCAGATGCCATTTTCTCCAGAAGTTCAACCCGGATAGTAATGGTATTACCTGGGAAAACCTGGCGTTTAAAACGGCCTTTTGTAATTCTTGACAAGACTGGAATCATGTTAGGACTTGCTTCTTGATTCAGTATCGATGAGATCAAAAGGGCACCGCTTTGAAAGACAGATTCGCAGAGCAGCACACCTGGTACTATTGGGTTATTCGGATAATGGCCTTTGAACAGTTCCAGATCTTCTTGGAAGGTTTGTGACGTAATAATGTAGCCATCACCTTGCTCCAAAATGGACTCTACCCAGAGGAAAGGAGCCCTGTGAGGAATGAGCTCTTGTATATTATTTTTATCGTTTACCATCGAGTATGCCTGAATGAATGGTGAAAATAATTGTTCTGCCTGAAAGACTTTGACATATCAAGATATGATTATTCAGAATAGCCAGTCAAACTGACAGCAGCTCTTTTGGTCTTCTGTCTGAGAGTCTTTGTGATCAGGTATTAAAAATTACTGGACTCTGCAATCAAAAACCAAGAGCTCTTAGGCCTGGGTTAAATGCCGCCGTTTACTTCAAGTACCGAACCGGTGATATAGGAAGCCTTGGCAGAAGCCAGAAAAAGAACAGCTTCGGCAACTTCTTTTATGGTACCAAATCGGCGCATGGGAATCATACTTTTGTAGCCCTTTAATTGAGCGTCGGTCAGATCATCGAGTAGTTCAGTGGAGATAAAGCCGGGAGACACGCAATTGACGGTGATTTTTTTTCGGGCGCATTCCTTGGCAAGACTGACCGACATACCGATCTGGCCGGCTTTTGAGGCCGCATAATTCGACTGACCGGCAAAGCCAAGACGGGCCATGGGTGAGGTGATATTGACAATCCGTCCATAGCGGTTTTTCAGCATAAGCTTTACTGCACGTCTGCTCATGTTAAAGGTGCCGCTGAGGTTGATATCGATAACGCGTTGCCAGTCATCATCGGCCATCAGAGCAAGAAGAGCATCACGGCGTATACCAGCATTATTGACAAGAATCTGAATCGAATCAAATTTCTCTTCTATTATATCATAGAAGCGCTCTACCTGTTCAGAGTCGGAAACATCACATGGATAGAGGTGAACTCTATCAGAATATTCGTCCCAGTCTTTCATACATTCATCGGCAGCTTCCTTGTTTGCGCCATAAATGCCTATTAAAGTTGCTCCATGCTCAAGGAGGAGTTGGCTGATTCCTTTTCCAATTCCTCGTGTGGCTCCGGTAACAACGGCTATCTGTCCTTTAAGATCATCCATAATAGTAAATAGTAAAATAAAGAAAATTGTGAGTTAAATCTTGAACTGATCCTAACAGTACTCAGTATGAGTATGTACAATCAGTACAATATACAAAGCTTCAGGGATTGAATCTGCTTAACACAACTGTTTGTTGAGCTTTGGTGTGACAATCGATCCGCATAGAGTTTAGATGATTTCGGGATGTTTGTCAGCTTCTTAAAAACCCATCGACATCATTTGCGACAATCACTCCATAGTTCATCGCCCCAAGCCAGCCGGACATAATAATACCAACTGAACCCACATGGAACAGGCCATCAATCTCGTGGAAGATCGTTCGTGAAACATCGAGACCTTCGAATTTTGTACCAAAAGATGTCCCATTGGTATGCAGAGTATACCGATTGAATGTTGATGGCGTGGCGGCTTCCAACCAGTTAATCTTCTCTTCTACTCCGGGTAAATATCTTTCAAGATCGATTAGAGTACGACTGATCAGCTTTTCTTTTTCTTCTTCATAGGTCTTCTCATCCATCCCGGCCCAATCACTGAAGCGACTGTTCATCGAGGCAACAATGGTGTACCTGTCATGGCCAGGTCTCGTTTTGGGGTAATAAAGTGAGAATGTTTTAGACTTGGTATGGAGATCAAGCAATTCTTCTGAGTCAAATTCTTCGGCCGTGGAAGTGAAAAGAAGATCACCAATATCATCGATAACACAATCCTCTTTTATACCGATGTAGACCTGGCAGCTTGAATTATTTACCCGGATTTTATCAGCCTTTTCAAGGTATTCATCAGAAAAGCTCTCGCGACCGGTGAGGTTGTAAATGGTGTTGGTAATACCGGAATTTGAAACGACGCTACCGGCTGAAACTGTTTTGCCATTAACAAGGACACCTTTTGCTTGCCCTTTTTCGATGATGATTTTCTCAACTTTTGCTTTGGTACAGATTGTGACGCCGTTTTTCTCCAACTCCAGTCTCATCATATGAATCAATCTGTCAGTGCCGCCCTGGAAGGTGAACACCCCTTTGTTCATAAAGTTTGAAAAGACAATGCCATAGGTGATGGCAGGATCATCAAGAGTGGAACCGTTTGCATAGGTGATAGGCTCCATGAGCAATCGATGAACATCGGAGCGGCCCGGAAAAAACTTGTTAAACAGTTCCCTGGTAGTCATTGACTGATCATCGTAGAAATTCATGGATGAGACAGTCTGGTAAAAGTCATCAATGACAGAGGGGTTGATTTTGAAATGGTTGATCAGAAGTGAGGTGAAATCCTTACGGTCAAAAGTGGTTTTCAGACTGAACTGCGGGTTATCAAAGACAATGTTTTTTAACTGGACAATGGATTCCATGATTTCACGGTTCCAGTATTTTTTACATGTTTTGACCATGCCGAAAGGGAAACCGTGTAAAGAGATATCAAATATATGGCCTTTTCGTTTGAACCAGGTGGCCAGACCTCCCAGCTTATGGTGATGTTCAAGAAGCAGTATGCTGTGGCCGCAATTGGCAAGCCTATTGGCTGCCGTCAATCCGCCTAGCCCTGAGCCGATAACGATAACATCATAATAATCGTTGAGAGTGTCAAAATGTGTAGACATAAATGAGATGGGATTTGGTTAATATTGGCGGATTTGTTGATGATTACAAGAAATAAAGAATGGAATTAAGGTTTAAATGGAAGGCAAGATATGTTGGTTTGTAATGGAAATACCACTGAGCATGGAGCCGATAATGCCTAGAAAGCCTTGGTCCGTACCAGCGATAAAGAGGTTTTTGTAGCCGATATCACCATCTTTTACTTTATCAGGATTGCCGTAAACAGCCCCACGTTTTTTCACGGTGAACCGTTCAATGGTGACAGGTGTGAACGAGTTTTCATATATAATAGCTGAGCCTAAATTTCCAATAATTTTTTCAACCTGCTTTTTTGAATTGTGAGTGATGAATTTCTTCTGTTTTTCATATGAATCCTTATCAGCATAAAGACTTTTCCAGCCATCGAAACTGGCAAGATGAGTCGTGCGCAGTTCAGGATTACGATTCAAATCGATTCCATGAAAATTACCGGGAAAACAGATGACCCCGGAATGAAGATCTGTAAGATTGTTGTCTGGAGAGCGATAATGAAACCGCTCATTGGTGTTATAAAAAATAATAGTTTTATCATCGGGAAGACGATCACCGGCTTCCGGCTGAAAAATAAAGATTGATTCCATGAAACTCAGCCGTTTTTTCTCTTCTGCATTACGTTTCTTTCCCAGCAGTTCAAAAGTCTCGTCAAGGCCGATAGTAGAGAGCATTTGGTCACACTCAATTACCTCGCCGGTTGTCAGCTCAACCCCGGAGGCGATCTTGTTTTTATGCAGGATTCGTTTGACACGTGCACCTAAACGAACCTGACCGCCAAATAGCTTCAGTTGGGACTGTAGAAGATCAAGAAAGTCTTTTATGGTCCCTTCCGGTCTGAAAAACCCTTCTAAAAAAACGGCTCGAAACATAGTGACAAACTGGCTGAAATCCATATCATCCTCTACACTGGAACCATAGAACATCAAAGGGCAGAGGATCATATCGCACAGCAACTCATCTTCTAAAAGGTCTGCTAGAATCTTTTTGGTCGATTTATATGGGTTTTTCCCATATGCATCATATGATTGAACGGTTTTTACAAGTTTATCAAAACCTGAAAGGCTTCGAGGGAATTTATTGCTGATTTCCCCCCTTAATAAATCGAAATCATTTGAAAACCTAAGCTGTTGCTTGCCCTCGAAATGGATCTCGGAGCCAACCTGCTCATGGGTGATAAACTGTTTTCGTTTGAACTTAAGCTGCCTTAGCAGCCGGTTGAGCGGAGCATTTTTACGGTCTGCGGGCGCATAGTTGGTTACAGCATGCAGCCCGGTTTCTAGGAGGATTTTGTTACGGTAGTAATAGGAGTTGAGGCCGCCAACTCGATTATGTTGCTCAAGCAGGACAACACCAGGCTCAAAGCGGGCAAAACGAATTGCAGCGGCCAGGCCTGAGAGGCCACCGCCGATAATAAGCAGAGGGACCTTCACCTAATCATGCGACTTGCAGTTTCGGCTCGAGGTAATTGACACAGCTGTTGAGGGTAGCAAGCTCGGGGTAGTCGTCTTCAGGAATCTGTAACTGATATCGTTTACGTAGTTCCATTACGATATCAAGAAAGTCCATGGAGTCCAGGTCAAGCTGATCTCTGAGCGGTTCGTCGGCTTTCAACGCTTCAAATTCAGCGTCTTCATCAATATCGGCTATAATTTCCAGAATAATGTCTTTGATGTTTTCTCTTGTCATCTATATCTCCAAAACTAACTCATATATACTCTATCGAAAAAGCTGCTATAGTGATTGAGCAGCAAAAGTGCTTTCTATTCAGATTGTGAATCTTCCTCTATACCATATTCGAGTTTTCTTTTTAAGCGATTTTTCTAAAAAAGATATGAAAACAGTTTTGGTTTTTTTATTCAGTCAACTTTTTAACAATTACAACAGAATTAACACCCACCATGCCGAAAGAGTTGTTGAGTAGAGTTTCAACCTTTTCAGGTTGGACGGGATCGTTGATCACCAGGTTAGGCAGATCGCATTGCGGATCAAGATCGGTGAGATTGATGGTGGGGTGGACAAGTCCGTCCTCAAAAGACGGCAGGTTGCCTGCAAGCTCAAGAACACCGGCGGCTCCCATGGCATGACCGATAATCGATTTTGTGTTGTTTATATAAGTGGTTGGCGCGTTTTTAAAAACATCTGAAATGGCCTTGCACTCTTCAATGTCGCCTTGCTTGGTACCGGTTGCATGAGTGTTGATAATGTCTATTTCTTCAGGTTGGAGGTCGGCGCGTTTCAGGGCCTGCTGCATACATTCTGCCTGCCTTGGAGCAAAAGGTAAAACAAAATCCCGGGCATCCGAATTCATCGAATAACCGATGATTTCTCCATAAATCTTGGCATTTCTTGCAAGAGCATGTTCAAGGTCTTCAAGGACATATACGCAACCACCTTCAGAAACCACAATACCGTTTCTTTTTTGATCGAAAGGTTTGCAGGCACAGCGTGGATCTGGATCATACCCAAGAGCCCCTTGGGCTTTAAAACTTGCAAAAATACCAAAAGAGCCGGTTGATTCAGAAATTCCACCGGCCAGGGCCATGTCGACTTCACCGAGTTGAAGCATTTGAACGCCCTGAATCAATGAAGCATTGCCGGCAGCGCAGGCGGCGCCAATGGAATAATGGGGTCCGGTGATTCCAAGATTCATGGTGATCTCACCAGCCGGGTTGTTCAGGACTGTTCTCGGGTTGTGGTGATGGGTCCAATAGTCAACGTTATAATCAAAATTACTCAGGTTATAGACTTCGTTTTCTGTTTCAACTGTTCCATGTTCGGTCAGGCCAATATAGACTCCTGTTCGGTCAGGATCATAGCTGTCCCGCTTAAGACCAGCATCCACAAGCGCCTCATTGGCACAGTACACACCGATACATCCCGCTCTGGTTCCGCGTTTGTTCTCTTTTTTCTTTCTATATTTTGTTTCGTTAAAACGGCACAGTCCAGCAGGAGCCTTGCCGAAATAACGCAGGTCAATTTCTGTAATTTCACTGATACCGTTCAGCAACTTGTGACGGTAGTCAGAGAGATTATCTGCATTTGGCGCGGCGAGACCGACACCTGTTATAACTATTCGTTTGAAGTTCATTGGATGAATTGACTCAACAGGTTGGCGTGATTATTATGCCATGTAGATCTTTAACATAAGTGGTGGCACATTTGTTCCAAGGGCAAAAATTTTAGCTAACTCAACTATAAAGTCACAAGGATTGCAAAATAAAATCGAGTTTTTCATCGGCTTTTACAGCAATCTTCCCAATTCTTTAGTTTCCTTTTGAGGAAAAATAGACAATTTTAACTAAATAATAACTCCGTAAAAACTCGGCAATGACTGTCGAAACTGAGAGTAGGATATTGAATAGAGGACACAGGGTAAGGTATGAAAGAAGAAAACTATGATGTGGTTATTATCGGTTCAGGGCCTGCCGGCATTCAGGCAGCAATCCATTCTGTGCGAAAAAAAATAAGCGTGTTGATGCTTGGCAGGATAGAGCGTTCAGCGCTCTATTCGGCTCATGTTGAAAACTACGCCTGTGTCAGTGGTGTCCAGTCGGGCAAGGATCTTCTAGAAGCCGGCCTTGACCAGATTCGCAAGTTTGGTGTTGAACACCGAGAAGATGATGTATTGAAGATTCAAGCCGGAGACGGTGTTTTTCAGGTGGAACTTGAAGGTGGTGTTGTTGTTAACTGCTTTTCCATTATTATCGCTACGGGAACATCGAGAAAGAAATTGAAAGTACCGGGTGAAAAAGAACTTTTAGGGCGTGGTGTGTCCTATTGTGTTGACTGTGATGCGAATTTTTACAGGAATGCAACCGTTGCCGTTGTCGGTAATGCCAGTGCCGCCATTGATGGCGCCCTCACTCTGCTCGGCTATGCCTCGAAAGTCTATCTCATTTCAGAAGAACTTAATGTGTCCGAAGATTTGAAAAACAGACTCCTGGCTTCTGATGTTGAGTTTTTAGAAGGAAGCTGGGTTAAAGAAATCAGTGGTGAAAATGCGGTCAGCTCTGTTGTCTTAAAAGACGGACAGGAGTTGAATCTGGATGGTGTTTTTATTGAGCTGGGTGCTAAGGGAGCCATGGAACTGGCACTGGAGATAGGTGTACAACTTGATCTGGATACGATGACTTACATTCAGGTCAATAATCTGATGGAAACAAGTGTGGAAGGAGTTTACGCTGCTGGAGATATCGTCGGCCACCCCTACCAGATGGCCAAGGCGGTTGGTGAGGGCTGCATTGCCGGGCTGGAAGCAGCAAAATATAGCCGTAAAAAGAAAAAAGAACTGGGTTGATGGATAGGTACGGCAACCATAGAAAAAGAATACCACAAACTGAGGGTTTGATATGGAGAAGAAGCTGGATATGACAGAGAAAGTTGAGAAGAAAGGATTTTCCGGCAAACAGGTTGTTGGTATTGTTGCGGCATCAATGCTGATTGCTGTTCTGGCAACTGTTCTTGTGTTGAAATACTATCTTTTCCCGTCACCATTTAAGCCGGTTGTTCTCAGCAGTAAAGAGGAGCAACGGCTGGAACAAAAACTTGATCACTTTGGTGGTTTTGGTGTTAAGACCCCACAATCCAACAAGCCTGGGCCTACCTCAGATATGAAGTTTGATCGGGGCAAAGCTCCAGGGAAGGATGAAATAGGAAGCGATGGTCGACTGAAACCTGTTCAATACAGTGAAAAGGGTGCCTCACGTGATATTGAGTTCACTGAAAGGGAGATCAATGCGCTTGTTCATAAAAATACCGATATGGCGGAAAAACTGGCAATTGATTTTGGTAAAGACCTGGTCAGCTTCAAATTGCTGGTTCCTGTCGATCCCGATTTTCCGCTACTTGGTGGTAAGACCCTTCGGGTAAGAGGTGGGGCGGAACTCGCTTTCCGTCAGGGCAGGCCGGTTGTTAAGCTCAAAGGAATCAGCCTGATGGGTGTACCCATGCCCAACAGCTGGCTTGGAGGTATTAAAAACATTGATCTGGTGAAAGAATATGGTGGTGACGAGGGATTCTGGAAGAGTTTCTCTTCCGGTGTTGAGTCGATTACCGTTGAAGAAGGAGCACTGAAAATCATACTCAAAGAGTAGTATGATGAGTAAAGAGTTGGTAACGTTTCTTTGGGCATATTTACATTTTGATCAGGAGATGGTCAAAAGGGCAATAGAATAGAAAACCAGTTCGTAGATGTAAATAATTCAAAAAGGAGAATAAACATGTTGAAAAAACTTACTGTACTCATAATGGGATTATTTTTAGTTTTCAGTTTCGGTTGCTCCGGTGAAGAGACTAAAAAAGCTGCCGAAAAAACAAAAGATACCGTAAGCCAGAAGATGAAAGAACTCGGTGATACCGTCAAGAAAAGCGCTGAAGATGTAGCCGAAAAAACCAAAGAAGCAGCTTCTGCAACAGTTGAGAAGACCAAAGAAGTTGCCGGGGATCTTGCTGATAAAACAAAAGAAGTTGCCAATACCACAGTTGAAAAAACAAAAGAGGTTGCCGGTGAAGTTGTAGATAAAGGCAAAGAAGTTGCTGCCGAGGTCGCAGATAAGACAAAGGAAGTGGCCTCTGATGTGGCAGATAAAACCAAAGAAATGGCCTCTGATGTGGCGGATAAAACTAAGGAAGTAGCTGATACAGCTGTAGAAAAATCAAAAGAGGCAGCAGATGCTGCCGGCAAAAAAGTTGATGAGATGACCGGGAAAGAGAAGAAATAATTTCTTTCCAATCATCTAAACGCAACAATAAAACCGCTCTACACTGATGACCTCTTGTTGGTTTGTCATGTGCTAGAGCGGTTTTTTGATTTCCGGTTCCATCGACACTAATCGTCTAGCTTGAGAATCATTGGTCATCACCATCTTAACAGGGCGACCTGTTCAAGTTGAAAAATAGCAGACCATTAATCGTTACTGTCACACCTCTTCGCTGCGCTGTGGATCGGAGTCTGCGCTTACCTGTTTGTCAGTAACGACCCATTGCCTGTATCACGAATTTGTTATTTAGAAAGTAAAAGTATATCTGACTACCAAAAAAGCTCAGCCTAAGGCGAGGTGTTGTCAATTTGTCTGGCTAGCTTGCGGTCAAGAATCATTCCTTTATGGAAGGCAGTGCATAGATTTTAAAAGATATCTTTACCTCGATCCATATTTAAACAGTAACCCGTGATTCTTGAAATACTTACACCAAACTGACAACACCTCTTTTATCTTCCAGGTTGAGATTCTTTGATGATCAGCAAAGTATAAGAGAAATTTGAAGAAAGATATGTCATTATAACAATTGAGTAAAAGTGAAGCATGAACAACTGTAAACTTTTGGTGAAGATCATATCGTGTTTACCAGACGGAAATTTTTGGCATATTTCTTTGGAGCGCTGATAGCATCCTGGAGTTCCTGGTTTCTCCTTAAAAGAACAAGAGCCAAGCACCAGGTTGCGGAAATTGTTCTGCATCCTTCTACTGTTCTTCACACTGTCTCTAAACCCGTTGATGTGATAAATGAAGAAATCATCGAATTAACAAAAATATTATCCGCTACTCTGAGATACAGGACAACCATTGATTTTTTGACAAAATCATCAATTCATAAGGGGTTGTCAGCTCCCCAGATAGGGTATTCCAAAAGAATTATTGCCTGCGGAGTACATGGAAGATTAACGGTGATGATTAATCCTGAAATAATCACCAAAGAGGGAATTTACTCAAATAAGGAACAGTGTCTCTCTCTGCCCGGTTACGATTCAAAAATAATCAGTCGATCCGAAACCATCACTGTGAAATATTTAGGGTTGGACAACTCAGAGCGAACACTAACAGCAAAAGGGAGATACGCTGGATTAATAGAACACGAAATTGATCACCTCAATGGAATACTCTATATAGACCAACTGCAAGTCTGATTTTAACAGAACGAGAGCAACAAAAATTGTTAACAGTCTGTTGATTTACCTTTAGGATTCAGGCGCTTACTGCCAAACGTCCTTGCTCATTCTTCGCTTGTGGATTGGAGTCTGCGCTTACCTGTTTGTCAATAAGCACCTGAATCTTGTGCCATAGCTGGATCGCAGGCAACTGCAAAATTTACAAACTGAGTTTCAGTGGTGATCACAGAAAAACGATTTGTCCAGCTTCATTACATTGCTCTATGTCGTGGCTGCTCATCAAAAGCGATTGAAAAGAAAATCTCGTAATAAAGGATCTTAAAAACCTTGCAATGTGGTTTTTGGTATCATTGACAGGTGGACGTTGTATTTGTATATCTCCTCAGAGAGTTTGGTGCCGGATTGACAAAAAACGTATATAATCCTTATTGTTGTTTCACCAATAACCAAGCCGAAAATTACACTTCCCTGTTGACTTGAGCGTATGAAAAAACAACGTCTGGCAAAGGTTTCACCCTGGGTTCTGGCTGCGGCCTGCGCCTTGCTGACGCTTATTATCACGGTTTTTGCGGTAAACAATTATCGCCGTGAAAAACAGCTGATGACAGAAGGGCTTGTCCAGAAGGGAATTACAATTATCCGTTTTATTGTTTCCGGGTCCAGGGCATCCTTTCGTTCTACGCTGAACAATTTTCCAATTACGCAGATAGGCTGGGTAGATCATATCCAGCAGGTGATGGAGCATACTTCCGAGCACCCGGGGGTCAATATGATCGCCTTAGTTGACGCGGAGGGAACGATTCTGGCGAGTTCTGTTGCTCGTCAAATAGGAAAACGTATCGATCGCGGGACGGTCACATTTCTGACGGGTCTTGAAAGGGACCGGATGCTGGCTATCAATGGCCAGTATCGGTTTGCTTCCCAATCCGTGTCGGATATTACGACTTTTCAGGTAGCCTCACTCTTTCCCACTTTTGGTGTGGGTGGTTTTTTTCCAAGAAAACCAAGACCCAACCAATTTCCACCAAGCATACATGAACGGATGCGTCAGGGGCATATTCAGATGCAGCAGTGGCAGAAAATTGCCCGCCAAATTAATTCACAGCGAATGGCCGTTCTTGTTGAGTTAAATTTGAACCAGTTCAATAATGTGATGAGGCGACAGAGGCTGCAGATCATCTCACTTTCTCTGGTACTTCTGCTTGTTGGAGTCGGCGGCTGGTTATCGCTTCTCACCCTCCAGGGGCTGAAAGGTTCGCAGACCAGGTTGCGGACTATCCGTGCTTTTACAGATATGCTGATTACCTCTCTTCCGGTCGGCCTCATAGCAACGGACAACAGGGGGGATATCCGCCTCTGTAATACCGTTGCCGAAGATATACTTGGGGTGAAAGAGGAGGAGATTGCCGGTTCCACTCCCGCTTTTGTGCTGCCCCGTGAACTTGTTGATGTTTTGAGTGAAAGAGAAAAGATTAATACAGAACCAATAGAGAAAAAAACGGTTCTTATCGATCACAAGAACAGGACCAGGACCTTACAGTTGATCGGTATATCCGTCGTTGACAGCGAAGGTCGATTTGCCGGAAATATGCTGCTTATTCAGGATTTGAGCCAGGTAATTGAACTTGAAGAAGAATTGCGCCGCTCAGAACGACTGGCCGCTCTTGGTAAAATGGCCGCCGGTGTAGCCCATGAGTTAAGAAATCCACTGAGTTCCATTAAAGGTCTGGCCCTGTTGCTCAAGTCGAAATTCAGTGAATCGAGCAATGATAGAGATACAGCAGATATCATGGTTGCCGAAGTGGAGAGGTTGAATCGGTCAATCGGGGAATTGCTGGACTATGCAAGACCAGGCCAGCTACGAAAGGAAATGGTCGATCTCAATGCCATCATCGGTAAAGCCATCTCCCTTATCCATATTGATGCAGAAGAAATTGGTGTTAAAATTGACGCTAATCTGGAAGATGACGTTTTCCAAGTTTTAGCCGACCAGGATAAATTAAATCAGGTCTTTCTCAATCTGTTTCTCAACTCTATTCAGGCAATGGAGGAGGGTGGCATATTACGGATCATCACCTATTCCTCCAACGGTGAAGTCATTTGCCGGGTGGAAGATAGCGGTTGTGGTCTGGATGAAAAAAGTCTCTCCAAGGTGTTTGATCCCTATTTCACTACCAAGCCTGACGGCACAGGGCTGGGTCTGGCCATGTCTGCAAAAATAGTCGAGGAACATGGCGGTACCGTTGAATTTGAAAGTGAGAAAGGCACAGGAACAACTGTTACTGTCAGGCTGCCTGTGTCGCCTTCTGCCATCTGATTAAAGATAGTCATCCGCAGATGGACGTTTTGCTTTCATCTCCCATGCCTGTATACAATTACAGGTTATGGCTTGAAAATCTCTTCTGGAATAAGCTATTTCAACATCATTTCAATAAATAGGCGTTTGTTGAAATATGGTTGCCGGGTAACCACTTCATTTTGGCGGATTGCCGAATTGCAGCAGTATCAATAATGGGGTTGATCTGAAATGGTCATGCTTTTTCTTTAGCGAACAGAGCTTTGAGTTTGGAGAAAACCAGTCGAAGACCTCGAACGATTTTGGGAAGCAGCCAGATTGAGAGGAGTATGAAGAGAAGAAACAGAGCGAGAAAAACAAGCGGATAGTGCAGAGCGGCCCAGATCCCACCAATTACTGAAATATCCTCAACAATCGATGCAGTCCAGTTGGTTACAGGTTCCGGTGAAGTGTTAATCAAGGCCCGGGAGCCTGCTTTAACACTATGGCTGGTTGCCGAAACAGCCCCACCTAAAATTCCTGCGGCAACAACCATGGCTTCGTTGACATCGCCCACGGCTCCTGCGGCCAGGACAACACCTGCAGGAATGCGGATGAACGTGTGGAGCGTATCCCAGCCGGTATCGACTCCAGGGGTCTTGTCGACAAAAAACTCAATAACATACATGACAACACCGGCACCGATCACAATTGGGTTCTGAAGAACAAGCAGCTGATCGGGCAGAGCGATATTGCCGGTGAGTCCCAGAATACCAAGCATGGAAATGGTGGCATACAGATTGATGCCCGATGCCCAGGAAGCTCCCAGGAGCAATGTCAGAGTACTGATAAGCTGCTGATAACCATCCATGGTGAGTGAGACTATTCCTTTTTGTCTTCGCAGAAATGTTTATCTAAAAACTCACACTCTTTGGGAGAGAGGTCGAAACGGAACTCGACTTCACGTAAAATTTCTATCCGTTTCTTTTCAGGATGGTCCTGGCAGATTTCAGAGAAAGTGGCAATGGCCTTTTTTAGTTTATTTCCGGCAATAGATGGAGGAACAGAATTGGACATGGTTTCCCTCGTAATTTAAGGAGCTCGGCAAACAGACAATAACCTATTATTACAACTTGGGTTTTAGAATAACACCGGCCAGGGGAGGGATTGTAATTGATGTATGAAATTCTCCCTGGGCATATGGTCTATGGATAGGGATATATTCCCTCCCCTCATGACTGACACCTGAACCACCAAAACGATCACTGTCAGAACAGAAAACCTCCTGATAGGTTTTTGATGAGGGAAGCCCGATGGTATAGTCGTAAAAGGTCTGAGGAGTAAAATTAAAGACACAGACGACATGATCGTCTCTATTTGCTGCATATCGGACAAAAGAGATAATGGAATTGTTCTTGTCTTCAAAATCAAGCCACTGAAAACCGCTAAAGTGGAAATCAACTTCCCAGAGAGCAGGATTATCCTGATAAAAACGGTTCATTTCAGAGACAAATTCGGCTAATTGGCCATGTTTATCATCTGCTTCCAGCAGATGCCAGTCGAGACTTTTTTTGCAGTCCCATTCGGACCATTGGCCGAATTCACAACCCATAAAAAGAAGTTTTTTACCGGGATGGCACCACATTCCCAGCAGCAGTAACCTGAGGTTGGCAAACTGCTGCCAAATATCTCCAGGCATTTTGTCAATAAGGGAACCTTTGCCATGGACCACTTCATCGTGTGACAGCGGTAAAATGAAATTCTCGGAAAAGCAATACATAATGGAAAATGTCAGGCCATTATGGTGATATTTCCTGTACAGTGGATCTTTGGCAAAATAGGTGAGGATGTCATTCATCCAGCCCATGTTCCATTTGTAGCCGAACCCGAGTCCACCCATATCAGTGGGCTTTGAGACCCCATAGAACGAGGTTGATTCTTCGGCAATCATCATGGTTTTGGGGAATCTGTCATAGACAATAGCGTTCATATGACGGATAAAATCGATGGCTTCAAGGTTTTCCCGGCCACCATAACAGTTTGGTATCCATTCCCCCTCATTTCGTGAGTAATCGAGATACAGCATGGAAGCAACGGCATCGACTCTCAAGCCGTCGATATGGTATTTATCAATCCAGAAAAGGGCATTAGCAATCAGGTAGTTTGATACTTCTTTGCGGCCGTAATTGTAGATGAAAGTTCCCCATTCAGGATGGGCGCCGAGACGGGAGTCTTCATGTTCAAAAAGGGCGGTGCCATCAAAGCGACCAAGGCTATGTTCGTCTTTGGGAAAATGGGCCGGCACCCAATCAAGAATGACACCAATTCCATTTTGGTGGCACTGGTCGACAAAATACATGAAGTCTTCAGGGATTCCGTAGCGGCTGCTGATGGAGAAGGGACCGGTGACTTGATAGCCCCAGGATTCATCCAGGGGATGCTCCATGACCGGCATCAGCTCAACGTGGGTAAAGCCCATCTCTTTGACATAGGGAATAAGCTGATCAGCCAGTTCCTTATAGGTGAGAAATCGGGATGGATCATTCGGGTCCCGTTTCCATGAACCGGGATGAACTTCGTAAATGGCTGTCGGTTTATTGTAGGATGAATTTGTATTTTTCTGCTGTTGCCACTCATCATCCTGCCACTCGTAATGGTCGAGATTTCGAACCACAGAGCCGGTTTTAGGTCGGATTTCTCCATAAAACTGAAATGGATCACTTTTTTTAACAACATGACCATCGTTGGTCTTGATCTCAAATTTGTAGAGATTACCCTCTCCGATACCAGGAAGAAAAAGCTCCCATATACCGGAACTGCCAAGAGAACGCATGGGGTGGATGCGCCCATCCCAGCCATTGAAATCTCCAATGATGGAAATTCGTCTGGCTGAGGGTGCCCAGACCCTGAATATAGTTCCCTGAATATGGTTCAATTCTATGGGATGGGCTCCCATATGTCTGTACAGTTCGTAATTTGTCCCAAAGTTAAATAGATACTGGTCCTGGGCATCAAGTTGGGGCAGAAAGCGATAGGGATCGTTGATGGTCTGGGACAGTCCGGTAAAGTAGGAAATATGAAACTGGTAATGATAGGGATCAAAATGGTGATCGTTGAAATCTGCTCGGTTGAGCTTGATTTCAAAAAGGCCTTCTTGCCTGACCTTGTCCATCTTCAGCCGCTTTGATTCAATGAGCAACTCGACTTCTGAGGCGTGGGGCTGATAGGTTCGGATGACGGCAATTTTCTGTTCCTGGTCATCAAAATGAACGCCCAGTACCTGGAAAGGGTCGTAATGGTCACTGTTTATGATTAAATCGAATTGGTCTTCCATATCGTTTATTTGCGGAAAGTTGAGGCTGGTAATCAAACAAGTCTTCTTGTTTGAAATCATAGCAGATATTTTGGAAAAATAGTACTGATAATCGTATGGTAAAGGCAAAGCATTAGCAGCAAACCAAGCCCACTATACGTGTTGTCAATTTGTTCACCTGCTCATGGTCAAGGATCTATGTTTTTTATAACTGTGCCATGTTTTCAGTATTTTTTAACAGGCAACTGAATTGAGTCATAATCTATGATTTTTGAGATACGAAGATCATAGAGACAATAGCTCTTTTATCACCCATCATAAGAGCTGTTGGTATTCAGGTTTATTTATCTTTCTTTCTCCCATTTCTTGACTGAAACAGATACGCTTTGATACAATGAAATTAAAATCAACAGTTGGTTGGTTTTGGGCAAGCTATCTGATTTAAAGGGGAAATGAATGGGACGCGACATCGCATCAGTTATTGATAATCTCACCGGTTCTTTTCTTGTTTCCACCAATAAAATGCCGGATCCCCGTTTTTCTGAACAGGTGATTTATATCTGTGCCCACAATGAAGAAGGAACCATGGGTGTGGCTATAAATAAAGTCAGCCAACTGTTCACAATGGATCAGATATTACAGGGAGCAAACCTGCCCGTTCCCCTTGGTGATCTGCCTCCTGTTCACATCGGTGGTCCGGTTGAGGCAGAATCCGCTTTTATTCTCTACGGTCCTGGTTACAAAGCTCAGTATCAGCTCGATATTTCCGAGACGGTTTATCTTTCCAGAGAGACAAAAGTTCTTGAAGATATTTCCATATCAAAAGGTCCGGACAAGTATCTGTTTATTCTTGGTTATGCCGGCTGGGGTCCGGGGCAATTGGAGCACGAGTTACTTGATGAAGGTTGGTTGACTATCCCAGCCGATGATCGAATTATCTTTGATGTGGATAATGACGAGAAATGGCAATTGGCAGCTTTGAAGTATGGTATTGATATCTCCATCTATGGGGATGTTGTCGGAAATGCCTGAAGCCGATTCCACCTGCACGGTCTAATCTTTTTCTGACGAGCCTTTTGGTTGACTAGTTTTCTCAGGGTCCTTCTTCTGCGTTCTTCCTTTGTTCATTCTTTCTTTCAATCTGATGTTTCTTTCAAGAACCTCCTTGTTCCCTGTATACCACGGTGGAATATCATCATAATCCGGCATACCATCATCTATCAGATATCTGGCATTTGGGTTGTTGGGATAGCCCATAGGAACAGCGCCTGAGCAGATAATGAAAAGGCCGGCTTCGTCCGCCTTCAGTGCCCTGCGGGCTTCGGGTGCAACTCTTATAATATCGCCCGAAACCAGTTCAATGATATCATCATTGATCTGGATTGAGCCGCTGCCTGAGATAACGATATAGACCTCTTCCTGCTTCCGGTGGGTGTGGGTAAAGGTGTATCCTTCATTGGCCGGGATATTGATTAAACCCAGGGCGACACCTTGCAGCTCCAGTTGTTTTCTCGGACTTGTCAGCCAGGGCAGGGACTCAAAGTCGTAATGAACCTTGGTGAAATTCTTAGACATAATATTAATAACTAAAAAGTAAAATTATCGATTCTTTAATCTCGTGAAAAGGTGTTGTTTTAAAAAATCGATTGCAATTGATGGTCTGTTCTCCCTCAGTTAATCAGAATTGAATACATCACTCTGTTGTATGATTGTATCACAATCATTTACCTTCTAAATAACAAATTCGTAATAGCGACCAATGGCCTGATATTCTTCCAACTTGAACAGGTCATTGCCGTTAAGAGGTTGATTACCATTGTGACCCAGTAGACTGCAAGGAAGACGAATTTCAAGAAGCATGGATTATGTGGCTTGTGAGTAATCCAGCGTAAGGAAAGATTAAAGAAAATCAGTACTGTCATCCTTAAGATAGCCATAATTGACCAAACGTCAGAGGGACAAATAACAGCACATCAAGAGGAGTTGGGCTATATGGCTAATTGGAATCATTTATGATCAGGAACTGTTTCTCGACCTTTACAGGGAAGTAGAGTATATCTATCTCCTGATTTTTCACGAGCCGATTCAACCGTAAACGCTTATTCACTGATCAAATAATGATGGATAACAACTACGGTGTATTGGATCGCTTCGTGAATATACAGCTGCCAAGACTCATGTGCTATCAGGGCTGGTGGCGCTTCACATTGACTATATCGTAGTAGTTGAGATCTGTTTGTAGAGAATTTTATGGCAAAGATTGAGGATATTTTTACATGTACCCGTTGTGGCTACTGCTGCCACGGTGAGACGACCGTTTCTCTGGATGAAAACGATCAAAAAAGAATGGTGGAATCTCTTGGCATGAAAAGAGATGAAGTACAGAAAAAATTCTGGCGGGTAACCAACAACGTTGTCCAGATGAAAGTGGTGGATGGACACTGTATCTTTTACGATGAGGGTTGTACCGTTCACCTGGGACGACCGTGGCGGTGTGCTCAGTGGCCTCTTCATCCGTCAATCTTGAGCGATGAGAATAATTTCGAGACCATCCGTGAATCATGTCCCGGTATTAACCAGGATATTTCCTATGATGAATTTTGCCAACTGTTTAAAGAGCTGATGAATGACAAGCAGATTATTCAGTGCTGATAAATGAAAATACAACTTCTTTTTTTAGGAAAAACAAAGGACTCATTTCTCTCAGACGGTATTGAGGAATATCGAAAGCGGTTGCGTCACTATACAAACCTTACAATCAAGCTGATTAAGTCAAAAATAAAAGGCCAGCTAAAAGAAAAGCTGGTTAAAGAGAAGGAAGGAAATCTGCTTCTTAAAAACGCTCACCCGAACAGTTATCTCATCGCTCTTGATCCTGGTGGAAAACAGATCAGTTCAGAAGGGTTGGCAGATTATATCACCAGGTGGGAACATCAGAGCATAAATACGATAACTTTTCTTATTGGCGGGCCCAATGGGCTCTCAGCAGAAGTGATTAAACAATCGGATCTGGTTCTCTCCTTGTCCCGGCTGACCTTTACCCATGATATGACCCGTTTGATCCTGCTCGAACAACTATACAGGGCCTATACCATTAAGAGGGGCGAGAAATATCATAAATAACACTTTTTAGTTCCCCTCATTCTCAGCATAAGGTTAGAAACTTGGTTTTTTCGTATGTATGAGTAGAAGTCGCAGCAAAGCAGCAGGCCGTGACAGGTAAGCGTAGACTCCGATCTCGCCATAACGACTGAGATCGGAGTCTACGCTTCCATGAGAAGGTTTTGTCAAGAAGAGTTCGACATG
>CAZMFP010000036.1:0-41117 GCA_964565605.1 uncultured Desulfocapsaceae bacterium
TATGGGTGGTGGTGTGGGAGGGGGGAGCCGTGAGGTTTCTCCCTATCCCGATTAAAAAATTTCGAAGTGGCAGCCAGACAGAATCGAAGTGCATCATGTGCAACTACTGCGCCTTGATTGGAGAGGAACGACCATTGAGGTGCTATTATGGCAAACTGCCAAAACAGTGAAATAAGGGTTAGCTATTATGACATCGATAACTCATCAGCCGACAATCCATAATGCCATATTTTGAGTTTTATGAAGGGTTCTATCAGAAACCCCGCCAAACAGTCCTTTGGCCATGCCGACACCGCGCCTGCCGATAACAATTGTACCGCAATTGGCTTGAGATGCTTTGCGGATTATGGAGTGGCTTTCTTCAAGCTCGGTTGTTTCCGGCAATAAAACAATATTATTCGGATGTATACCCGCCTTTTCAAGGAGTCCTGATGGTCCTTTCAGGACAAATTCCTTTTCATTCTCCAAACGTTGAAAGTAATCAGAGTCAAGCTGGTCTGTGAATTTTTCAGGAATGACTGTTTTTGATTGACCAAACAGCTTACGGCAATGGAAAAGATAAAAATCAATATCATCTCTACCTGAAAAAATATGGCAGAGATGGTCAACGGCCATCAACGAGTGAATGGAACGGTCAAGGGGAACGAGAATGTTTTTTGATGAGATTTTTCCATCGATAATCCAGATTGGAATGGAGTGACAACGTTTAAAAAGTGTGGATGAAACAGAACCCATTAACATTTCACCAACTACTCCAAGTCCTCTTCTTCCAACGACTATGCAATCTACCAGGAGCTTTTCAGCTTCATGCTGAATGGAAGCGCCCATATTTGTTCCAGCTGAAATTGCGGATGAGCTGATTCGATCAGTTGAAATGCCGAAACTGTTGAGCTTCTGGATCGCTTTTTTAAACCGCAGATTAGTCGATCCAAGTTTTTTTTGATGACTCAGGTTCTCGGGAAGAAGGCTGTTCTTGGTGTCTGCGGCTTCAGGAATAAGAGACGCCGATTGAACACAGGTCAACAGGTGAAATGAGACCTCTTCCTGGTGGGCAAAAAGGGAAGAAATATATTCAAGCGAATGGGTGCTGTAAATAGAGCCGTCAATGGCAATGAGAATTTTTTTCTCCATAAGCGGGTTTTTAGAAGAAATGGTTTCGACATATTTATGCAAGGATTTCTTACAAATGACTGATTCTTCCATAAAAACATTTTACTCTATTATTCACATTTATCCAAAAAAGTATCGGTTACAACCTTGAAGGAAAATTGATCAAAACTGGCTAACAAACATGTTTACGATCCAGATCAGGTCTAATTATCGACTAACACAAAAATGTTGGTTGTTTGCTGGACAGGAATAACAGTACCTGATCTGTCTCTCAAAAAATATTAAGTAAATCGAAGATGTTGACCTGTTTTAATTGAAAGAATATTCTACGCTTTTGTTGAATGTTTTGAAGAGAATTAAGAGGTAAAACCGTTATCAAGACAGCTTTACAGATCAATTTTTTAAAAAAGCAAAAGTTGAGAAAATGGTTGTAGAGAATGTTAGAGTCTGTTATAGATTTTGTGCAAGTATTATTTTGAGAATTCCTGTATAATGAAATACAGACAGATGTTCTTATAAATTACGACACTGGAAAAAGAAGCCAATGCTTACGCCTCAACGTTCATCATCAAAGCGAAAATACCAGAGGGTTGCAGTAGATGGGTTTTCCGGAGATATTGCGGATGGCAGGCAGGTTTTGGCTGGAGTCGTGAGTAACGTATCATCATCCGGAGTGAGAATGAGTAAGGTTCCGGATAGTTTTTCTGCAGAGAAGAAACAATATGTTGCTGTTATCTCTGGTAATAACAAACATTTCAAAGTTCTTCTTCAACCTCGTTGGACCCAGCGGAATAAGCAGACCGGCTCCATGGATGTTGGTTTCAAAATCATTGACTCATCATGGGAATGGTCGGAATTTATCTATCATAACGTTCCCGAAACGATCAACTAACGCTCTCCTATTCTCTACCAAGCTGTCTTTGCCGTTCTTCTCCCCTGCAACATTGTTTTTAAAAGAATAGAGCCTCTTTGTCAGACCAGTTGGATTATTGTGTAGACCACTGGAATCAATAATCATTGATCATACTGTGGGCGTAAATTCCATAGGGATCGTTGAAGAAGATCTGCTCTTTCAAGGGAAAGAGCTGTTTGGAAACGAAATGTATATACTGTCCTAACGGGGAATAGATCTTTGCTGCTGATGCAACTGTTGCAGAAAAACGGTGCATCAGCTTCTCTTTAATGGATAGCTTCCTTGAAACATACTGGGCGGAATAGTCGCTTAGCCCGGCACGTTTGGCACAGCTATCTATAGCATCCTGGAGAGTCCCGAGTTTGTCAATTAAACCAAATTCAATAGCTTTTTTACCGGTGAAAATCCGTCCTTGGGCCATCTGTTCAAGGGATCCTCTATCGATATTTCTTCCCTTAGAAACAATATCTAAAAAACGGTTATACCCATGATTAATTGAAAGTTGTATGGCTTCTTTTACCTGTGGTGAGAGAGGTCGTGTGAGGTTGTAGGGTGAAGCAATGGCAGTTGTTGAGATTCCGTCGCTTTTAATTCCATAGTCTGCCAGGCTGTCTTCAAAAGTTGGAATGGCTGCAAATATACCAATTGAGCCGGTAATAGTTGAAGGGGAGGCCCAGATCTCATCACCATCAGCAGCAATCATATATCCACCTGAGGCAGCAACGGAGCCCATGGAAATAACCAGTGGTTTCCCACTTTTTTTCAAAGAAAGTATTTCCTGACGAATAATTTCAGAAGCAAACAGCGAGCCGCCGCCTGAACGAACACGAATTACAACCGCTTTTATAGATTTATCTCGTTTAGCCTTGCCAATGGTGTTGGCCAGTGAATCACCACCAATCTTTCCTGCTGAATGTTTACCGTTTAAAATTGTACCGTTGGCAATAATAATGCCGATCTTATCTTTAGGAGTTTCTTCTATCTGGTAAGAACGATCAATTGTTTTTAAGTAATTTCGAAAGGAAATCTGCCTGAAACCTCGAATAGCATCTGGTGCTGTCATGGCAGCAAGAAAGGAGCCAATCTCAGATCGTGATTTGATTTCATCCACTAGACCGGCATTGAGTGCCAACCTGGCACGATCACCATCCTCAACGGCCAATCGAGTAGAAAAATTATTGGTGTATGAGTCTAAAGCTCTTGGTGGAAGTGAACGATTTTTTGTAATTCTGGTGGTATAGTCGTTCCATAAAGAAGTGAGCCAAATTCTGTTTTGCTGACGCACAATTGAGGACATAGAGTCGCGGGTAAAAATCTCAATTGCCGATTTATATTCACCAACCTTAAAAACATTGAAATTAATTCGCAGTTTTTCAAGTGCCTCACGGAAATAGAGTCTGTAGTGACCAAAACCGTTTATTTCAACGGCACCTGCCTGGTTAAGAAAGATTTTGTCAGCAGAAGAGGCAAGATAGTACTGTTTCTGCTTGTATCTATCATCAATGGCGATAATTTTTTTGCCGCTCTTTTTAAACTTTTTCAGAGCATCATCAATCACCTGCAGCTGATCTAAACCTATGGATCCCATCTTTTGGAGTTTGAGTACCAGACAGTTGATTTTTGGATCGATGGTTGCGTGATTGATGACATCTAAAATGTCTTGCAACAGGACTTCGGTTGGAAGATCTTCAATATCGAGACGATCGAGAAGAAGGTGCTCAAGCGGCTCCAGTTTTTCTTTTTCTTCAACCACATCGCCATTTATAGCGAGAACAAGGGCGCTATTCTCCTTCACCTGTGGTGTCTTTTCGATGAAGAACGATCCGATAATAAGAAGAGCTATGACGATAAACAGCAGATTAAAAATAAGATTGCGTAGAAAAGTGATACTTTTTCCTAGCCAGCGAAAGGGAGCGGTTATAACCGAAATTATTGATGCCATAACGATTCGATAGATAGAGTGGAAGAGTGAAAAGAGTTCTGGGTCTGTAGTTCAAACAATAGTAATTGTGGTTCTGGAAGTAAAGTGGCAAAAAAGAGCAGAATGATGAAAGCGTTCAGATTGAGACAACGTTAAATAAGATTGTTTATGACAAAATGATAAACAGGAAAAAGAAGGCGACCGAATCCTGCATCAGGTGGAATAAGTATGAGTACAAGCAATGTAAGGATAAAGCCTGTTTTGTAACCTCCCGCTAAAGTTCTTTTACCAAACAAAAAGCATCCCATAAGAGAAGGCGGCCAGGGAAGCAGCTGGATCATTGCCATTGTCAGGTTGAAGAAAAGCCCGGCTCTGATCCAATAATTGAAAAGCTCTGAAAAAGACCCTGTTATATTGGCGATTTTGTGCAGCAGGCAGAAAAGAAAAAATAACATCAGATGAATGGTAAAAAATAGTATACTTCTATGAATTGCAGTTTTGCTGGACTTATCCTGCCAGACAAAAAAGGCGATAATAAAAGGATGGCTGAAATACCAGAGAAGCAATGGAAGAAGAAGAGTAAAGAGGGGATCAACTGATAATTTCTGATCAGAAGATTGTTTTCTTTTTCGGTTGTGAACACTAAAAACGACACTTAAACTTATAGCAACGGGCAAGAACCAGATAATCAAAGAACGCAGCTTCTCACTATCCATAGATCAAGTGTGAGAAGGAGGAGGGAAAGGAAGTTCCAATTGAAAAGGTCCCGTTTTCTTTTCATTTGTGAGTTTGGATATGGTTACACCAAGGAGTCTGATTTTCTGCCGACCGGCATCGGTTGATTGTAAAAGCCTGGGGATATAGGTTTGGATATCTTCTTTGGTGAAAATTGGATCTTTAGGGGTGATTGACCTGGTAACTGTCGTAAAATCACTATAACGAACTTTCAGGGTAAGGGTTGAACCGCCGCACTCTTTATTGAGCAAAGATCGTTCAACTTTCTCCGCCAGTCGATCCAGAATGGCTCTTATCTCACGCAAGTCGGAAATATCATGCTGTAGAGTCGTTTCGGTACCGATTGATTTTCTCTTTCTCGATATCTTTACCTGGCGATCATCAATACCCCGGACAATGTTGTAGAAGTGAGAGCCTGCTTTCCCAAAGTGATGAATAAGTAACTGCTTATCATATTTCCTTAAATCACCACCTGTGTGAATGCCTAGGTTGTTCATCTTTTTTTCGGTCACTTTGCCGACCCCGAAAAACTTACCTATAGGCAATCTGGCAATAAAACGATCCGCCTCCTGGGGTGTGATCACACTGATCCCGTTTGGCTTATTTAAATCGGAGGCAACCTTAGCAAGGAATTTATTAAAAGATACACCGGCAGAGGCGGTTAGTCCGGTTTCTTCATGTATCTGTTTGCATATCATTTCGGCAATCCAGGTGGCTGAAATGATATTTTTCTTATTCTGGGTAATATCTAAAAAGGCCTCGTCAAGTGACAGGGGTTCAACTAGATTGCTATATTGTCTGAAGATCGACATGATCTCGATGGATACTTCTCTGTATCGTGAGATATCCGGCCTGATAAACACCGCATGAGGACAGAGTTTTACGGCTTTTCCGCAAGGCATGGCCGAGTGAATTCCATACCTTCTTGCCTCATATGAACAAGCTGCCACAACTCCTCTTCCTCCAGGATCCCCACCAACAATCACCGGTTTTCCTTTAAGCTCCGGGCTGTCCCGCTGTTCAACAGAGGCATAAAAGGCATCCATATCAATATGAATTATTTTCCTACTGGTATCCATGCAAACTATTTTAGCATATTTCCTCCTGGAATACTCAACCAGCTACTGATATTACAAACCAAGATAGGGTGGAACGAAAATTCAATACGGAGAAGCAATTCACTGGTATTTTATACTAAAAAGAGTTAGCAAACAGAGACTTATTGGTTGCATTTCACAATTTAACTCTCCTTTGCAGCCTGCAGTTCTTCTATAACCTTACCACTGGATTGATCAACAGTTATATGCTACAAAGAAAAAAGTGTTGAAAAACGATTTACAAAACACTCATTTTCAAGTTTTAGCCCTTATTATCGTAATAACTGTAAAATGTGAGCAAAAAAGTAATAAGTGGAATATCGACGCATATATAGTGTCTGATATATGGAAAATTTCCATATATCACCAATGTTATGTAAAAAAGAAGCTCTCAATAACTTCAGAACTAAAACCAGCAATAGCGTCACTTAATTCGCCTTACCCTTAAATACTACGATGATATTTCTATGGACCTGATTGATTATATTAGAAGCAAGGGCTACAAAGGCGAAATTGAAGGTTATTCGGCTCAAGTTCCGGAACAGATGGATTTCCTGATTTATCTTTCTAATATGGAGAAAATTAGAACTGTTTTGGAAATAGGCTTTAATGCAGGGCATAGTAGTGAATTATTTCTTAAGAACGGATGTAGCGAAGTTACTAGTTTTGATATAGGACACCACCCCTACGTGCGGTTTGCGAAAGAATATATCGACTCTTTTTATCCTGACAGGCATGAATTGATTCTTGGTGAATCAGAGAAAAGTGTTCCATTTTTTGCAAAACAACACTCTGGTATCAAATTTGATTTGATATTTATTGATGGTGGGCACGCTTACCAAACGGCTATTGCTGATTTGAAAAACTGTAAATTATTTTCTCATGAAAATACAATCATTGTAATGGATGATGTGATCAAAAACTCTTCTGACCAGGCTGAATATAATGTCGGACCAACAGCAGCATGGAACGAAATGCTTCGAATCAATTATGTAGTAGAAATTGGCTATACTGAGACTTCTGTTCAACACAGGGGATTTGCATGGGGAAGGTTTATGATTTAGCAATAATGAGTCTGCTAGATAAATAAACAATAGGGCCTGATCCCAATTTTCTCTAATTCCAGACAACTCTAACCAGAATAAAACAATCCACTTCAGCAGATCAATTTGCATTGCATCACATTGCCTACTGAGTGAGCGTTATCACACGAATAAACCTCATTCATGAGATACTCAATTCCCATCACCGGTGCATTTTTAATTTCCTCATATATTTTTAAATAAGGTCGGAATAACAGGATAGTTTTATTCCTTATCCGTTTAGCATCAGATTGAAAAAATGAGAGAAGACGAGTAAGTTCTCTTGGCAGAGAATGTGGAGCCAAAACCGAATGTAACTCGTTTATTTTTTCAATACGTGTCGCTTATGGAATGTACGAAACTTGTTGCTCAATGTGGTCTCTTTGAGGGGTTGCCAGCTGAACAGCTGGCGGAAATAGAACAGATCACCAGTAAAAAACAGTTTGAAAAAGGGGAAACGCTTTTTTTTGAAGGGGACGAGGGAGAGGGCTTTTACATGCTTGTCTCGGGCAAGGTGAAGATTTTTAAGATTTCACCTGGTGGCAAAGAATATATTCTCCATATTTGTCATCCGGGAGAAATGATCGCCGAAGCCCCCGTCTTTCATGGTTATCCATTTCCTGCCAATGGCGAAACTCTGGAAAAATCGAGTCTTCTTTTCTTCCCAAGGGATCGGTTTGTTCAACTGGTCCATAAAACACCGTCCATTGCTATCAATATGCTTGGTCTGTTGTCCATGCGCTTGCGACGCTTTGCCAATCAGATCGAAAATCTTTCTTTGAAGGAAGTCCCTTCCAGGTTGGCCGGCTATCTGCTCTACTCTCTTGATGAACAGGGCGAGGGTGATACAATTGAACTTGGCATTTCAAAAGGGCAGTTGGCAAGCCTTTTAGGTACCATTCCTGAAACCTTGTCCAGGATTCTTTCCAAGATGAGCAAGGATGGACTCATAGAAGTACAGGGAAAGATGATCACCATTCTTGACAAAGAGCGGCTGGCAGAAATGCGTTAACTTCTCAACTCGAACTGATAGTTACGCTCAACCTTTATTGTTTCACTTGAAATTTTGATCCTGCCATTCATGAGCTGGTCTTTGATCGATCTTTACTTGTGATTGCCCAGAGGTTGATTTTTTCCGAGATGATGAGAGAGGATAAGGGTAGCGTTTTACGAGCTTATTAACCTTTTTTTTCTTAAAAAATTCCCGTCTTTTCCGTCGTATAAGAGTCGCTTTTTTGACTTCCTCAATTGTCTTTTTACTTGCTACCGGATTGGTGGCAGGTGTTGTTGAAAAAACATACCGTTTTTCTTTAACACCAACATATGGCGGAACACCGTGATCCAAAAAGAAATCGTATCCTTCCTTGAGGTTTTCCCAGAAATGAAGCCATTCCGACCTGTTATGGCGAGCGAGATTCTTCCAGGTCATGCTAAACGGAAAAATGTGAACAGGAATAAACTGCTGACCGGAGCCGATGGCATGGGCAGCTATGGTATAAATCTCATCCATTCGTGAGTCTGTCATGGCATAACAGCCCGCTGAAGAACAGCGGCCGTGGATCATCAGGGCGCTTCCGTTTCTGTTGTGCATTCTATCATACTCGTTGGGGAAACCGAGGTTGAGTGAGAGGTGGAAGTTGGACCAGGGATTAAATTGCTCAATACCGATGGTATAAAAGCCTTCGGGACTCTGCTTGTCGCCTTCTTGTAACTTTGGGCCAAGAAAGCCGGAGTAATCGCAGACACGATAGGTTTGAAACAGGACAAACGAGTTTTCTTTTTTCAGCCAGAGTTCAAGTTCGGAAGATTCTTTAAATATTCTGATAAAAACAGGTGAACCAAGTTTGAGACCTCTGTTATCGAGTTCCCCACTGAGGTACGGAACCAGCCGTTTATATACCCCTATGGTTATATCGCTCATAGGAACAGGGTGAACAGTTGCGTGACTGAGCGTGTGACAAATGGTCAAGGCTGGAATCAGAAAGAAATAGAAATAAGCAACAGTACGGACAAGCATTTTTTTTATTTGTTTCTCTTGCTTCCTTTATAGGTGAATGCCTTGGCGATCATTTTATAAAAAGATCCTTTGTCAATGCCGATATCCTTGCCACAGGGACATTGGACTTTATGACCATTCATCTGGTGGTTGTAAATTTTTTTTATTCGGTCCTTGTGGCAGCGCAGCACCTCTCCCTGACCGATCTTATCATATCGCCATAGCTTTTTTTTACATGCACTGCATTTTATGATCAACATGGTTTGGTACTAATAACTCATTATTTGGCAGAAGCCAAAATCAAATGATCTCTTAT
Source organism: uncultured Desulfocapsaceae bacterium (assembly GCA_964565605.1). Classification (GTDB taxonomy): domain Bacteria; phylum Desulfobacterota; class Desulfobulbia; order Desulfobulbales; family Desulfocapsaceae; genus CAZLGM01. The sequence goes on from CAZMFP010000036.1 coordinate 9,171, forward strand.
GTTAATGATTTAAACTAAGTTCTGGAATAACAAACTTGAGTTTTCTATCTATTTAGTTGAATAGTAGTACCATCATAGGGTTGGGTCAAGAACACCATTACCGCAAAGGTTTAGATTTTCTGCCGAGGTCGATCAAGCTCTTCTGCAGAGGAAAAACGAAAGAGACGTATCTTTCGGCTTCTTGGAAATTCGCGCTTAATTCGTACTTTGAGGATTTTGGTAAGTTTTGCCATGGAGGTTGCCAGTTCCTCAACCACATAGCCATTTTCCTTAACCAGAAAACAGTCATTACCAATCCGTAGAATGGCGATAGATCTATTGCGCTTATAGGAAAGCAGTTCAACACCTCCCTGAATCTCTGTTTTTTTAAGGGCCTGCAGACAATCTTTTAAGACACTGTCTTTATTAATGAGAGCCATTTAGGTATAGTCAGCCGTTATAATGAATCGATGAAATAATCGTATATCTGTCCATGTCCTTCTCATTGGTTTTTTAGTAGAAGTGCGACAGCTATCAGTTATCTGATCGTAATCTGAATTTATATTCTACTCAAATTTTTTACAGATGGTGAGTAAATAAACACTATGACAGTTGATCTACATATACATTCAACATTCTCTGATGGGTCGAAAAGCCCGTGTGAGATCGTGGAGTTGGCTGTTAAGTGCGGTGTAACTACTGTTGCCTTGACAGATCATGATACTATGGATGGAACGGGTGAGTTCATGGATGCGGCTGGCAGAGCTGGAATTGTTGCTGTGCCGGGTTTGGAGCTCAGTGTTGTCTATCAGCGAAGGCCGCTCCATATTCTGGGCTATTACCTTGATGAAAAGAACAAGATGCTTCAATCAGGCTTGGCAAGAATTCAAAAAGCAAGAGATGAGAGGAATGTTCAAATTCTTGAAAAGCTGAACCGTTTAGGTATTAAAACAACTCCTGAAGAATTGCAAAAAATCTCAGCTCACGGACAGGCTGGCAGACCGCATATCGGTGCACTGCTGGTCAAACACGGAGCTGTCAAGTCGATTGACCAGGCCTTCGAGCAATACCTTAGAAAGGGTGCCTGCGGTTATGTGGCAAGGCGTGAGTTCTCGGCCACAGAGGCAATTTCTCTTATCAGGCAGGCTGGAGGTGTGGCTGTCCTTGCTCATCCTGTCCAGTTCAGTCCATCATTAAAAGAGCTCCCTGCACTGTTAGAATCGCTGGTTCCGGCTGGTCTAGCAGGTGTGGAGATGTTCTATCCAACTCAGAAAAAACAGTTTAGAAAAAAATTGCGTAAGCTAACATCTCAATATGATTTGATCTTTACCGGGGGAAGCGATTATCATGGGGGGAGTCGGTTCAGATCTGCTGTCGGCATAGGCTTGAGCCAAAAACAGGCCGATAAAATGATGGACTCGATGAAATCGATAATTAATAATTACGTATAATATTTGGGCTTAAACTGCCTGAAAATACGCTGTAGAAGATTACTAATTGAAGAACAGGGATAGACAATGCATTCTATACTCATAGTTGATGATGAACCCAACTATCTGATTGTCCTTTCAGAGCTGTTGAAAGATGAAGGGTTTGAGGTGTTCACTGCTCCTGGTGGAGCTGAGGGGCTAGAAATAATACGAAATACGGACCTTGATCTTGTGCTCACTGATATGCAAATGCCGGGTATGGATGGCCTTGAATTTCTTCAGGCAACTAAAACCATATACCCTGAACTGCCGGTCATCATGATCACTGCCTACGCTGAAGTCGAAAAGGCTGTAATGGCCATGCAGGCTGGTGCTTTTAACTATCTGGCGAAACCGTTTTCAAATGATGAGCTTTTGGTGAACATTAGTAAAGCGATCGAACACTACTCTGTGATCCGGGAAAATGTTCAATTGCGTAGAGAAATGCGCTCAAGGGTTGGTTTCGGTGAGATGGTTGGCAAAAATCCGAGAATGCTGGTGGTTTATGACATGATTGAAAAAGTGTCGCCAACTTCCGCCTCTGTCTTAATTTCCGGTGAGTCAGGCACAGGAAAAGAACTGGTCGCCAAAGCGATTCATCTCAACAGCCCGCGAAAAGATAATAGTTTTATTGCTGTAAACTGTGCTGCTCTAACAGGGAATATGCTTGAGAGTGAACTGTTCGGTCATGAGAAAGGCGCTTTTGATGGAGCCAATATCATGAGAAAAGGACGGTTTGAAGCGGCAGATGGTGGGACAATCTATCTCGATGAGATCTGTCAGGTTCCGCTACAACTGCAAACCAAACTTCTGAAGTTAATGCAGGACCAAAGTTTTGAGCGATTGGGAGGGGCGACGACGCTTAAAGTAAATGTCAGGATAATTTCTTCGTCAGCAAAAGATTTAAAAGAAGAGGTCGCTAAAGGAAACTTTTTAGAGGATCTTTACTATCGTCTCAATGTTATTCATATGGCCCTACCGCCTTTACGGGAGAGAATGGATGATTTGCCGGCTATAGCTGACTATTTTGTCAAAAAAGCGGCAGAAAACCTCAATAAAGAAAAACTGAAATTATCAACAACCGCTCTTCGTTTATTACTTACACTGCCCTGGGACGGCAATATCAGAGAGCTTGAAAACACTATAGAGCGTGCAGCTATTCTCTGTGACAATAATCGTATAGAGCCTGAAGATGTTCAGCCGGAAGACACAGGTGATGCAACTCAATCGAGTTGGAGCAATGAAATCGATTTAAGACAGATGATTCCTGATTCGGTAGGGCTCAACGATGTGTTGTACTCAATTGAAGAGAAGATGTTGCTCCAGGCACTTGAAGATACCGATTATGTTCAGGCCAGAGCCGCAGAAAAGCTTGGTATTACCAAGAGTCTGCTGCAGTATAAAATGAAGAAGTACAGGATTAAAAAGAAGTAAAGTGCAGCTGTTGTAAGCAATGATTGAAGAGCTGACGGCATAAGGCCGGCTGCTAACTATTACGGTTTCCCCAGTGCAGTTTATTGCGCAGGATGGAAAAATAATCTTTCTGTTTTGAAACGATAAGCCTGAGTGTCGTGTCGGCGGCCTCCACCTCAAGAGCATCCCCACTATTCATTTTCCATATCGATTGACCGTCAATAATGACTTTGGCATAAACCTCATCATTTTCTTCAAGAAGTCGGCTGGCCAGTTTAGTGTCAGCAGGCAGCAGGATAGGTCGAGAACCAAGCATAAATGGGCAGATTGGTGTAACCAGAATTGAGTTTAATCCCGGATACACCAGGGGACCACCGGCAGAAAGGTTATAGGCAGTAGAACCTGTCGGAGTGGAGAAGATAAGACCATCCGCCTTATAGGTCGTAATATGCGTCTTGTCCGCACTGGTGGAAAGGTTCATTATCCGGTCGATAGCATCTTTTGAAATAACGATTTCATTGAGGCTCAAGCGATATGGCTGTGGTTCTCCTGCTCTAACCATCCGGGCTTTGAGCATCATTCTGTTTTCAATTGTGACAGGGCCACTGAGGATTTCTTCCAAAGCCTTCTGGGTTTCATGCTGGGCCAGCTCCGTTAAAAAACCGAGGTTGCCGAGATTGATGCCTAGAATGGGAATGGAGCTCAAAGCCGCTTTTTCAGCCACATGGAGAAGGGTGCCATCTCCGCCAAGGATGATGAGAATATCAAGGTCCTTTTCTATGCGGTTCAAACGGGTCTGTATATTTTCAGCCTGAAGCCAGTTAGTCAGTTTTTCGGCAAAATGATCAACGGCAGGATCACCCTTTTTTGTGATGATTCCGGCAACCCTGATTGTGAATCTGGTCTGTTCCAGAAATGAGGGAGAAGAAGTCATGATCATTTTTTTCCAAGTTCAATGGAACGGTTGGTGGCAGCCTTAATAGCCTCCATAACGGTTCCGGAAAAGCCCTGCTTTTCAAGAACGTGAAGACCGGCTATTGTCGTGCCTCCGGGAGAGGTCACTTTTGAACGGAGAACGGCAGGGTGCTCTTTAGACTCCTGCAGAAGTTTAACCGACCCAAGTACAGTTTGAAGAGTTAATTGTTCAGCTGTCTCTCTGGTCAGGCCCATTTGTACTCCACCGTCGATCATCGCTTCGATGAAGGAAAAAACGTAGGCGGGACCGGAGCCGCTGAGTCCGGTTACAGCATCAAGATACTTTTCTTCGAGAATGACACTGCTGCCGACACCATTTAGGATTTTCACGGCTCTGTCCAACTCTTGTTCAGAAACGGAATCAGCTTTACTGATAGCGGACATACCCTCCATAATGAGCGCCGGAGTATTTGGCATAACACGGATAATCTTGCACTTCGGCTGCTCTATCTGCTCTATATAAAAAGAGATCGGTAATCCAGCAGCAACGGTAATGATCAAATGAGAGGGCGAAATATACTCTTTTGAGTTTGTAAGGGCCGCAGCCATGATCTGGGGTTTGACGGCAAGAACGACGGTATCACAATCAGCCCACAGTTCAGCCGGACGCTTGATACAGGAGATCGAATAAGTGTTTGTCATGTAGGAAGCTCTTTCCTGGTTCGGCTCAACAACCAGAATGTCTTCAGGTGAGTAAAGACTGGAGCCAATAATCCCTTTGATCAGTGCTTCACCCATCTGACCACCGCCAATAAAACCAATTTTGTTGCTCATATCGTGTTCGGGGAGTTTAGGTTAACAGTTGAAAGCAAGGATAATACCATGGTTCTTATATGTAGTCCACCGAATGTGCCGGAAGATTATGGCAATAAAAAAGGCCCGATCCTTTGTTGTGGATCGGGCCTTGAGTTGGTTTTGATAGAATGGGGAGAATTATGGATTAATACCCATTTCCTTTTCTTTTTCATGAACGGCAAGTCGAGTTTTAATAACCGTATCGGGAATCAGACTCATGGAATCGATACCCAGTTCAACCAGGAAGGTGGCAAACTCAGGGAAGTCGGATGGTCCCTGACCACAGATACCGATCTTCTTGCCACGCCTCTGGGCTGTCTTAATGACCATGCGAATCATTTCTTTAACAGCTTCATCACGTTCATCGGCAATACCGGCAATCAGTCCAGAGTCACGATCAAGACCGTAGCACAGCTGAGTCAGGTCGTTTGATCCGATGGAGAAGCCGTCAAAGATGTCAGCAAAGGCGTCTGCTGAAATGACGTTACTTGGGACTTCGCACATTACATAGAGTTCAAGGCCGTTTTCACCTTGAACAAGGCCACAGTCCTTCATGACCTCGATAACTTTTTTACCTTCTTCAGGGGTTCGACAGAAAGGCACCATCAGCTTGATGTTACTGAGTCCCATTTCATTCCTGGCCTTCTGAAGACCTTGGCACTCAAGCTCAAATGCAGGACGATATTTGGGGTCATAATATCTTGAAGCGCCACGCCAACCGATCATCGGATTTTCTTCCTCTGGCTCGTATAAGGTACCGCCTGCCAAGTTTGCGTATTCGTTACTTTTGAAATCAGAGAGACGAACAATGACATCGTTGGGATAGAAGCCGGCAGCAATACGACCGACACCTTCGGCGACCTTGTCGATAAAGAACTGTTTTTTATCGGTATAGGCACCGGTTTTGGAGTCGATAATTTCGACTATCCGCTGTTTTTCCGGATCACTGGACTGCTTCAGCTCATCGTAATTGACAAGAGCTAATGGGTGCAGACCGATATGGGAGTTGATGATAAACTCCTCACGGGCAAGGCCTACACCGTCGTTGGGAATCTGGCACTCGGCAAAAGCTTTTTCCGGAATGGCCAAGTTCATCATAATCTTGGTTTTGGTTGCCGGCATGTCGCCAAGATCCACTTCTTCGATTTCAAAATCGAGCAGTCCTTCATAAATGTAACCGGTCTCACCTTCGGCTGAAGAAACGGTGATGTCCTGGCCTGATTTAATGATGTGGGAGGCATCCCCTGTACCGATAACGCAGGGAATTCCAAGTTCACGGGAAATGATAGCAGCATGGCAGGTACGTCCACCGCGATTGGTGACAATGGCACCGGCAATTTTCATGATCGGTTCCCAGTCGGGATCGGTCATATCTGTAACCAGAACCTGGCCTTTCATAAAGTCGTGGATACCTTCAACATCTTCAATAACGTTGGCTTCACCCTGGCCGATTTTGGTGCCGACGGCTAGACCTTCAACCAGTACTTTACCCTGTTCTTTGAGTTTGTAGGTCCTCATGGTTCCGGCAGCGATCTGGGAATGAACCGTCTCAGGTCTTGCCTGGACGATGAATAATTCGCCTGTACCGGTGGTTTCACCATCACCATCTTTGGCCCACTCAATGTCCATTGCTTTACCGTAATGGTCTTCAATGATACAGGCCCATTCGGAAAGCTTGAGAATTTCATCATCGCTCAAGACGTAACTGTTTTGCTCTTCAGGGGTTGTATCAATAGTTTGGACCGGTTCTTCGGTATTTGGGTCGTTGTCATAGATCATCTTGATCATTTTGGAACCGACACGCTTGGAAACAATTGGACGTTTACCTTCTTTGAGAGTCGGTTTAAAAACGTAATATTCATCAGGATTCACTGCACCCTGGACCACTGTTTCACCAAGGCCCCAGGCAGCAGTCAGAAAAACTGCATCTTGAAAACCGGACTCAGTATCAATGGAAAAAATAACACCGGAGGAAGCCTTGTCTGAACGGGCCATCTTTTGAACAACAATGGAAAGATAGACATCAAACTGACCAAAACCCTTATCGTGGCGATATGAAATTGCTCTGTTGGTGAACAGACTGGCAAAACATTGACTGCAGTAATCGAGTATAGCGTCATACCCACGGACGTTCAGATATGTTTCCTGCTGCCCTGCAAAAGAGGCATCGGGAAGATCTTCGGCTGTAGCGGAAGAACGGACAGCCACATCGACGTTCTCGCCATACTTGGCTTCCATCTTCTTGTAGGCGTCAATGATAGCGTCTTTGAGGTCCTGGGGGAACTCCGCACCACGAATGATATTTCGTACCTTTTCACCCCTTTCCTGCAGATTTTTCAGATCATGGGTATCAAGACCTGCCAGGGCGTTTTTTACATCATCTTCTATGCCGGCTGATTTAATCAGGTATTGATACGCATATGCCGTGATGGCAAATCCATGGGGGACTGCAACACCTTTTGCGGTAAGATGCTGATACATTTCACCTAACGAGGCATTTTTTCCACCAACATCTGGTACATCTTCAATTCCGATATCATCAAACCATAAAATCAGTTCTTTCTCGTGACCTGCTGCCATTGTTTCTTCTCCCGCTGAAATTAAAATTGGAAATGGAGTGCGAAAGACTCCAACAATTAGTAGTAATTCTCAAATTCGAGCCCACTATACAATCATTTATAGAAATTCGTCAACCCTTGACAACTTTTCCTGGAAAATTTGCTTTACCAGAAAGAATTCCTGACTTCTAAATACTAAATATGGTAAATGAACAGGAGAGGATTTTTTTCAACAGTGTCAAGGAGGTAGTAGGTTATGAGCAATAGTGAATTTTCCGACAAGCTTTTTTCCAAGTATATAGTTGAAGGCAACCATGCTAAAAGTGATTATTTTTCTCTTATTGGTGAGCTGGTAATCAGAAGAGAAAAAGAGGGCAAAGAATGGCAGAGTAAGATCGATACAGTTTATTCATTGCTGCTTGACGAAATCCTGACCAATCAGAATCCACCTGTTAATCAGATGAAATTCGGCACATCTGGCTGGCGGGGCATATTAGGCAAAGACCTTACAATCCGTTCAGTATCTTTTGTGACCGCAGCAATAGTCCAACTCTATATAGATAGTGAAAACGATCAAGAGCTAAAAAATGAGCTGGGAATCGATTCATTGGAAGAAGCCAGGAAACAAGGATGTGTTGTTGGCTTTGATAATCGTTTTGCAGGTGAAGTACTGGCCAAGGCTGTGGTGGATGTGCTCACGGAAAACGGCTTTACAGTCCACTATGCTGGTGAATCGACAACGGGAGTATTATCAGCCGCCCTCCTTGAGTTGAAGGCTGCTTTTTCAATCAACCTTACGCCTTCCCATAACCCTATGCAGTACGGGGGATTCAAATATAATGCTGCCGATGGTGGCCCGGCCCAGGCAGAGTTGACTTCAAGAATAACTGAAAATGGACGGAAAATCATACAAGAGAACCATTCAAGTCTTGTTTCTTTTCAAAAAACCGGTTCGCTTGAAAATAATGGACTGGTTCATCCATTTAACTCACTTGATTCATGGAAAGATATCGTTGGCAAAAATAGAGAGATCCATGGAATCGATTTTAACCAAGTGATAAATCTGTTTAATGAAAATGAAGAGATGGTTGTTGTTATCGATTCTGTTCATGGAGCATCCAGGCTACATATCCAATCACTTTTCAACGATAGTACCAATAATAGACTTCTGCATCTGCGTGGTGAGGCCGATGTGACTTTTGGTGGTATTGCCCCTGAGCCTTCGTCAGTAAACCTGCGAACTGTTGTGGAGAAACTCTCAGAGAAAAAGGAAAGGTTAAAGCTTGGGGCAATTATCGATCCTGACGGCGACCGTATCCGTTTTACTGACGGTGAAACGGAAATCAGTATGAATCAGTTTGGGGCCATGGCTTATCATTTCATTCATGAAGTGAAAGGGAAAAAAGGGATGATTGCCAAAACCGTTGCCACTTCAAATCTGGCCAACGCATTAGCTAAACGTTTTGGTGAGGAGTTGTTTGAGCCCCGAGTCGGCTTTAAAGAGTTTAAGCCGGTGATGGGAAAGGCCCTCGTGTTCTTTGAAGAGTCCGATGGCATTTCAATAATAGGGCATACTCCAGAGAAAGATGCCTATATCGGTTTGGTACTCGCCCTTGATATGATGCTGACTCTTGATATGAATTTGGGTGACTATTTAAAAGAGATTGAACAAACATATGGTGCGTTTTATCCTGACAGGGACGGGATTGAAGTAAGTCTGAAAGGTTCTGAATTGAATTCAGCTTTATCGGCATTGGAAAAATGTACTGTTGGAAGTTCTATATCAATAGGTGACTCAGAAAAAAGGATACAACAGCTGATCACTATTGATGGATACAAAATGATATTTGAAGACGGTTCCTGGTTGATGATCAGGCCTTCTGGAACTGAGCCCAAAGTACGTTTTTATGTCGAGGCACGAAGTGAAAGTGGTAAAGAAGAGCTGGTTGAAACGGCAAAAAATATGCTGAAAAAGATAGGAGTAATTTAAAAATATCCTGTTTCTTCAGTGGTATATGCTTTTGTTGAGAATTATTATCAAAAACCTTGCTTTTTTCCAATCAGGCGTTAGTTTGTCTCAAAATGAGCCAATTGCTCATTGAACGGTGAGTACATCAAAGAGTCGGTTGAGTTTTCAATTATTAATTATTGAGTCAGCCGGCTGAAGCGGATATACGATATTGGAGAGTATTATGTGGGAATATACAGATAAAGTTCAACAACATTTTCTTCACCCACTCAATGTTGGTGAAGTCGAGAACCCTGATGGAACTGGAGATGTCGGTTCACTGGCGTGCGGTGATGCCCTGAAATTAACCTTAAAGATTAATCAGGAAGAGATCATTACTGATGCCAAATTCAAAACATTTGGCTGTGCCTCTGCCATTGCCTCCTCTTCTGTTTTGACAGAAATGGTTAAAGGCATGAAGGTATCTGATGCCGAACATATCACAAACGAAGATATTGCCGAAGCCCTTGGAGGCTTGCCGAAGGAAAAAATGCACTGTTCTGTAATGGGAAGAGAAGCCTTGGAGGCTGCCATTGCCGATTACAGGGGTGTGATTCTGCCCATGGCAGAAGGCGAGGTTGTCTGTGAGTGTTTTGGAGTTACAGACATAGAGGTCATTCGCACCGTCAAAGAATCCGACCTGAAATCTGTGGAAGAGATCACTAATTTCACCAAGGCCGGTGGCGGTTGTGGGAAATGTGAGGATAAGCTCAGAGATTTATTGGCAGAAGCACGAGCTGATAAAGGGCTTGCAGAGCTCGTTATACCTGATGCAAAACAGCCAAAAATGACTGTTTTACAGAAGATTAAAAAGATCGAAGAAGTCCTGGAAAGAGAAGTTCGGCCTGCACTTCGTAAAGATGGTGGTGATATCGAACTGATTGATGTGGATGGTGATTTTGTGATGGTTTCCCTGCGGGGTGCATGCACAAGCTGCTCAAAGTCTCAGACTACTTTAAAAGAGCATGTTGAGAAAAAGCTGCGAGAACAGGTTCTTGAATCGCTCATCGTTGAGGAGGCCAAGTAATGGACTGTAACGAAAAAGACGTTATCTACATGGATAATAATGCAACAACCAAGGTTGCACCCGAAGTTGTTGAGGCCATGATGCCATTTTTATCCAATTGTTACGGTAATCCCTCATCAATGCACAACTTTGGTGGTCAGATTGGGCGATATGTTAGAGAGGCCAGGGGAAAAGTAGCTTCATTAATAGGTGCAGATTCGGATGAAATCGTCTTTACCAGTTGTGGTACAGAGAGCGATTCAACAGCAATTCTATCAGCCCTTCAGGCTTTTCCGGAAAAACGGCATGTTGTCACCACCAGGGTAGAGCATCCGGCCGTTAAAAATTTGTGCGAGAACCTCGATACACTTACTGGCCACAAACACAGAATAACCAAGTTGAAAGTAGCAGCTGATGGAACCCTCAATCTGGATGAATATGAAAAGGCGCTCACCGAGGATACCGCTATTGTTTCAATCATGTGGGCCAATAATGAAACCGGTGTTATTTTCCCCATAGAAAAGATGGCCAAAATGGCCAGAGAAAGAAATATACTCTTTCATACTGATGCTGTTCAGGCAATTGGCAAGATTCCGGTTAATTTGAAAGAGCTCGATATTGATTTCCTCTCCATGTCGGGGCATAAATTACATGCTCCAAAGGGAATAGGGGTATTATATGTTCGCCGAGGTACTCCTTTTGTTCCTTTTTTAGCTGGAGGTCACCAGGAAGGCGGCAGGCGTGGCGGTACTGAAAATGTAGCCTCAATCGTCGGTCTGGGAGTGGCTTGCGAACTGGCAGCTAAGTCAATTGATGAAGAGAATACCAGGGTAAAAGCTCTTCGAGACAAACTGGAAAAAGGACTGTTGAGTTCCATTCCCAAGGCCAAGCTCAATGGAAATGAGTTGGACCGCTTGCCAAACACTTCGAATATCAGCTTTGAATATGTTGAAGGTGAGGCGATCCTGCTGCATATGAACGAGCATAACATCTGTGCCTCTTCCGGATCAGCCTGTACTTCCGGCTCTCTTGAACCTTCACATGTTTTAAGAGCAATGGGTGTGCCGTTTACAGCAGCTCATGGATCAATTCGCTTTTCTTTGAGTATGTATAACACTGAAGAAGAGGTTGATTATATCCTGGAGAAGATGCCTCCAATCATTGCTCTATTAAGAGAACTTTCGCCTTTCTGGACGGAATAATCATATTTTTTTAAAAAAATCCTGTTTTTTAACCCTCTGTTTTCATCTCCTCCTGAAGAATGAACCTCTTTTGAGGAGATGAAAATGAAGCTGACTGAGCACATTCTAAGGCTTAGTTGCGGTCACTGTTCAAGCGGAAAGTCTTCCCTGTCACCCATCGAAGCAAATAATAAAATTGTCTTATGTTTTCAATAAGTTAATTTGCATCGAAAAAGATGAATTGTATGGATGCAAGTCAGTGGTGTTTCTTGACACACTGTCCCAAATTCAATATAATATTTGCCGTTCAACCGGTTTAAAATCATTGTCTCTTTTATGTTCTGGGGCAATTCTACATTAACTTTTAGAAAAAGGGAGAAGATTATGGCTTATAATGCTGTGGAAATGGCAGACTGGCAGATATCTGAGGCTGCTGAAAAAAACATGCCCACCCCGGAGGAGTGGCGGGATAAACTTGGGCTGGAGAATGATGAAATACTGCCCATGGGCAGGTTGGCCAAGCTTGATTTTCTAAAGATTATTAATCGGTTAAAGGATAAGCCCGATGGTAAATACATCGAGGTAACCGCAATTACGCCAACACCGTTAGGAGAAGGTAAGTCCACCACAGCCTGTGGCCTGATGGAAGGTATGGGCAAGCGAGGTGTCAATGTTGGTGGCGCGTTGCGTCAGCCAAGTGGCGGACCGACGATGAACGTCAAAGGTACTGCAGCCGGCGGCGGAAACTCCCTGCTGATTCCCATGACAGAATTTTCTCTGGGACTCACTGGTGATATCAATGACATCATGAACGCTCATAACCTGGCCATGGTGGCAATGACCTCCCGTATGCAGCATGAACGGAACTATAATGATGAGCAGTTAAATAGACTGACTGGAATGAGACGGCTCGATATTGATCCTACCAGAGTCGAAATGGGCTGGATCATTGACTTTTGTGCCCAGGCGCTCAGAAATATCGTTATCGGTCTTGGCGGCCGCTTTGACGGTTTCACTATGCAGTCCAAGTTCGGTATTGCCGTAGGTTCCGAGCTGATGGCTATTTTGTCCATTGCTACTGATCTTGCTGACCTGAAAGAACGAATCAACAATATCACCGTGGCTTTTGATAAGACCGGCAAGCCGGTTACCTGTCGTGACCTGGAAGTTGGAAATGCCATGGCCGCTTTCATGCGTAACACCATCAATCCAACCATGATGTGTACCGCAGAATACAATCCTTGTCTGGTTCATGCCGGTCCTTTTGCCAACATTGCTGTTGGTCAGTCATCAATCATTGCCGACCGGGTTGCCCTGAAACTGTTTGATTATAATATCACGGAATCAGGCTTTGCGGCAGATATCGGTTTTGAGAAATTTTGGAATGTCAAGTGCCGTTACTCTGGCCTTAAACCCCATGTTTCTGTTCTTACCGCAACGATCCGTGCTCTGAAGATGCACGGCGGCGGCCCCCAGGTTGTAGCCGGTAAACCTATGGATGACGCATACACCAAGGAGAATTTGGAACTGGTCGAGAAGGGCTGTGAGAACATGGTCCATCTGATTGAAGTAATACGAAAGGCCGGTATCAACCCTGTTGTCTGTATTAACCGTTTCTACACTGATACCGACGCAGAATGTAATATTGTTCGCAAGATTGCCGAGGCTGCCGGCGCTCGCTGCGCCGAATCCAAGCATTGGGAACTCGGTGGAGATGGTGCTCTGGAATTTGCTGATGCCGTTATTGATGCCTGTAATGAAGAAAATGATTTCAAATTCCTCTATCCATTAGAAATGAAGCTTCGTGATCGTGTCGAAGCGATCACCAAGGAAGTGTATGGTGGTGACGGTGTCGATTGGTCACCTGAAGCCAATGCCAAGGCGGAAATGCTGGAAAATGATCCTCAGTATGCTGACTATGCCACTATGATGGTTAAGAGTCACCTGAGTCTGAGTCATGATCCGACCAAGAAAGGTGTACCGAAGGGATGGCGCTTACCTGTTCGGGACATCCTGATCTACTCTGGAGCCAAGTTCCTCTGCCCATGCGCTGGAACTATCAGCCTGATGCCTGGTACCAGCTCCAATCCGGCTTTCAGGCGTGTTGACGTTGAGACAGATACTGGTAAGGTTACAGGTCTGTTCTAAACGACAATTAGCATATTGTTTTAATAAGCTCCGGTTAAGAGATTGTCTCTCTTGACCGGAGTTTTTTTATGGTGAGAGAGGGATGTGTACAAATTAATACATTGTTGAAGGTGTCGCTGTTGCAGACATAAGAATGAGACATATCTATTGGGGTATTGTTCCAGAGGATTATGGAAAATGGCCTGGTTGAAGATAATGAAATAGATTTACATATTCTTTTAGGCAGGTTTTTTATACAAAAATATAGTGTTATAATGAAACTTACGATACACTGATACAATTAATGAACTATGAATTATATCGGTTCTGTGAGTGTTCTGTTCATCAATTTTTCGGTTTCAGTCTGAGTAAGGAAATCAGTAAATGGCCACAAAACCCATTGCCAAGAAGAAGACATCGATCAAGCGGACGGTCAAGGACCGCTCCGGAGCCGGTAAAATAAAGATTGGCGAACTGTTAAGTAAAGCGGGGTATATCACCCCGACTATGCTGGAAACGGCTAAGAAAGAGCAGAAGAAATCGGGTGAACGCCTTGGCGCCATTTTACGAAAGCTCGAATACATCGACGACGGAACTGTTTATACTTTTCTTAGCAGGCAGCACAATTATCCGGGTGTAATCATAAAAGAAGAATCGCCTTCATCTGGAGCGATCGAATTGCTGCCTTATGACATAGCCAAAGAATATATGGCATTCCCTCTGCAGATGGCCGGAAATGTTCTGCAGATTACCATGGCTGAACCGACTGATGCTGCGGCGGTTGAAGAGCTGCAGGACAGGTTGGGAAAAGAGTTATCCGTTTGTGTTTCAACTGAAAAAGATATTGTTGATGCCTATATAAAATACTATGGCATTAATGAAGAAGAAGCTAAAGCCTATCTCGGAACCATAGAAGACACAGTAGGGGAAATTACTGTCACTGAAGTTGATGATTTTGGTTCCATTGTGGCGGAGGCGGCCGATAACTTTGAAATTGAGAGCCTGGAAGACGAGGATGAAATAGATCAATTTGCTGCTTCCGATGCTCCCATTATTAAATTGCTTAACGGTATACTGATCAAAGCCATTCAGGATAATGTATCAGATATTCATATAGAACCTTATGAAAAAAACATGCAGGTTCGATATCGAAAGGACGGGACTTTGTATAAGTCGATGAATCTGCCATTGTCCATTAAAAACGCTTTGGTTGCCAGGGCCAAAATTCTCTCCGGTCTCGATATCACTGAAAGAAGGGTGCCCCAGGATGGTCGTATAAAAATGCGGCTTGGAAAAAACAGATCGGTCGATTTTCGTGTATCGTCACTCCCCACACTCTTTGGAGAGTCCGTTGTCATGCGTATTCTTGACAAAGGCTCACTGAACGTCGATCTAACCAAGCTTGGGTTTGACCAGAACACATTTGAAATGCTCAAGCGTTGTTTGTCACGTCCACAGGGACTTCTGCTCGTAACAGGACCAACAGGTTCTGGCAAGACTGTAACCCTCTATTCATCGCTTAATTCTCTCAACAGTGAGGAAATAAAAATTCTCACCGCCGAAGACCCGGTGGAATTCAACTTCAAAGGGATTAATCAGGTCAATGTCAATACTGATGTGGGTATGACTTTTGCCGCAGCTCTTAAAGCTTTTCTACGTCAGGATCCTGACATCATCATGGTCGGTGAGATTCGTGATCTCGAAACGGCTGATATCTGCATTAAAGCGGCGATGACCGGCCACCTGGTCTTTTCAACCCTTCATACTAATGACAGTGCCGCAACCATCAGTCGAATGGTGGATGTTGGTGTTCCTGCATATATGCTGGCCTCGTCAATTACCATGGTTCTCTCGCAAAGACTTGGAAGAAGGCTCTGTCAGAAATGCAAAAAACGGGTTGAATATCCCGATGATGAGTTGATAGCTGCAGGTTTTAAGAAAGAAGAAATTAACTCACTGGTCACTTACGGTCCTCAGGGTTGTTCTGATTGTAATGGCTTGGGTTATAAAGGGCGGGTCGGTTTTTTTGAACTCATGGAGATTACCGATGACCTCCGAAAAGCTATCAGTGCTGAGGTCGAGGAGGATCAACTGAGAAAAATTGCTGTCAGAGAGGGTATGACACCATTGCGAGATGCGGCCTTGGACATGGTTCGACGTGGAATTACAAGTGTTGAAGAAGCTGTCCGCCGGACCGTTGTCCATGAAGAAAGCCTTCCGGCCTACCTTGTTAATCCGGATGTGGAAGAGTATGAGAATGGTGAATATATTATTAAAGAGGGCAGCAAAGACACCGATTTTTTTAATCTTGTACGAGGGCACCTGACCATAATAAAAAATGGTAAAAAGATTGCCGAGCTGAAAAATAGCGGTGAGTTTTTTGGGGAGATTGCCGCAATTACTGGTGAAATTCGTTCAGCTTCGGTCATAACCCAGGGTAAAACAGTGGTTAAACGTTTTCCTGGAGAGAAAATCTTCGAGATAATCAATAAATATCCTGAGATTGCTGAAAAGATATTTAAAGCAATGTCTGAAAGATTGAAAAAGTCCAATAATATTGTCTTGAAATTGGCAAGCTCCCAAATGAGGAAAAATCGTCCTCAATAAAAAGCTGTTCTATTTGGAGATACAAAAACGATTAAGAGGGATTGAAAAAAGAGTTACGCAATTTATTTAATCTAAAAGCGGCTGAAAAATCCATATTGCTCTATATGGTTGTGGTAAAAGAGTGTTTCAATTGACAACTGGTTCATTCACTCTACTATGCTAGAGACAATTCTTGCTTGGTACTTTTTTTGCTGAATTGATCGCAACAATACTTGTTTCCATTCCCGCTCAACCACTGTATCATATCCCTCCTAAACATAGCTTACCTGCAGGTTTTGAAGATTACTTTTCCTCTGGGTGAGAGTATATATGTAGGTTTGCTATGGGAATTTTATGAAGGTATGTCTGTATAGCAGTTGGGAGAGTTACTACCAGTATTTTAAATTTTTGAAGGGCAATAATCATTTCATAATTTGAGATAATATCAGTCTAGGTGCTTAATTGATAAGACTTCGTATTTGGCGAAGCTTTTTTTGTAATCAGATTATATTTTTAGTTTAAAAGGATAAGAAGATCCAACAGAGGCTGATGAGTCAGGAATACAAAAAAGTAACAAAAATAGGAGTATTTTTTGACGGCAGACCGGGTCATGAAAAACAGACCGAGGGTATTCTTCGATGTCTACAAAAACGTCTTCCTGTTGAAACTGTTGAGTTCATCATTCAAAGAGCTTCAATTACAAAAGAAATAGGGAATTGGTTACGTTATTTTTTATTGTCGAACGCAGCAGAGCAAAATTGTATAGAAGAGTTCGACTTACTGATTGGCACTGGCTCCAGAACCCACATCCCTATGCTGTCATTGAAAAAACGATATGGATTACCTGTTGTTACTTGTATGTCCCCCTCTTCTCTGCTGCTCGATAAGTTCGATCTCTGTTTTGTTCCTCAACACGATGGTCTGCAAAGAAAAGAAAATGTTTTTCAGACTATCGGGCCTCCGAATATATCGACTGCCCAAGGTCATCATGACCCGAAGAAAGGACTTGTTTTAATCGGTGGTATTGATGAGAAGAGTCATTCCTGGCAGACTGAAACCTTAAGAAAACAACTGCTTGATCTTTTTGGTGATTCAACGATTCAGACATGGACTGTAACTACTTCCCCAAGGACACCAGCTGATACTGAGCAAATGGTTTTTTCAGTTACCGGCAACTATCAACATGTCGACTTTTTTCCATTTAAAGAAACAAAACGGGGATGGCTGGAAGAGCAATATAGCCAAAACAGATATGTCTGGGTCACTGCCGATTCGATGTCAATGGTTTATGAGGCACTCTCGGCCGATTGTCGGGTTGGACTTTTACCGGTGAAATGGAAACAGAAGAGATCAAAATTTAGACGGAGTGAGGAGTTTCTCATTGAGAAGGGCTACGTTGTATCATTTGAGTCATGGAATTTAGACAAAAACAAATGGCCGACCAGGGGCACACTGAATGAAGCAGATCGTTGTGCGAAAGAGATCATTAAGAGATTTTTAAGTAAAGCCTGAAAAAAGGGTAATTACTTTTATAAAATGTATCATACACAGGCTGAAAATATGGTTTCCAAGAAATTAACTGTCGTTCAGGTCGTACCTGAAATGGAAGAAGGTGGTGTTGAAGGCGAGACCCTGGATTTTGCGGTATATCTTGCCAGACAGGGACATACGTCATTCGTTATTTCTGGTGGGGGTCGACTGGTCGAGCAGCTTGAACAGGGAGGAGTAAAACATCTTTGCTGGCCGCATATTGGAGAGAAAAGTCTTCGATGTCTAAAATATCGACGTAAATTGAGAAAATTTTTTATTGATGAACAGGTCGATATTGTTCATCTTCGATCACGTCTTCCTGCCTGGTTAGGCTATCTGGCCTGGAAATCAATACCGCGAGAAAAACGGCCTGGCCTGGTCACAAGCTTCCACGGCTTCTATTCGATCAACAGTTATTCAACAATCATGACCAAAGGCGAGAAGGTCATCGCCGTTTCAGAAACCATCAGAGATCATATCTTTAAACATTACCCGGTCCATTCCGATAAGGTTGAAATGATTCATGGCGGTTTTGATGTACGCACTTTTGATCCTGACCAAGTGGAACAGGAGCGGGTATTGCGTTTGAGGGAAAAATGGAAAATCACACATTCAGACAAACCAATCATTATGTTACCGGGGCGACTGACCAGATGGAAAGGCCAGGATGTATTTATTGAAGCAATGAGCCAGGTTAAGGATATTTCCTGTCTCGCTTTGTTAGTAGGTGATAAAGAAGATAATCCGGCTTTTACCAAAAGACTTCAGGAAAAAATCGATAATTATAATTTGCAGGACAAGGTTAAGCTGGTCGGTCACTGCTCCGATATGGCTGCTGCCATGTTAATAGCTGATGTTGTAGTTTCGGCTTCATCAACACAGCCCGAAGCTTTTGGTAAGGTAGCCATCGAAGCGATGGCAATGGGAAAACCTGTCATTGCAACCAGGCACGGAGGAAGTCTTGAAACGGTCAGGGATGGTGAGACCGGCTGGCTTGTTGAACCGAAGAACAGTAGTGATTTAGCTCAAGCACTTCGTGAAGTACTCCAAGATCCTGAAAAAATTAAGGTCGCTGGAGAGATCGGTAAGAAAAGGGTCAATGAAACATTTACTGCATGTATTATGTGTGAAAAGACCCTTTCTTTATACGAAAGCCTGCTTGAAGACAAAAGAAAAAAGAAGTTGAAACAGAAGCTCACTGTTCTTCAGCTTCTTCCGGAACTGGAAGGTGGAGGTGTTGAAAGAGGCACCTTGGAGATGGGGTGTTACCTTGCCAAAATGGGTCATAGATCTTTGGTTATTTCCGGAGGCGGCCGGATGGTAAAACAGCTCGAAGCTGAAGGATCAGTTCACATAGGCTGGAAAATAGGAGAGAAGACCCCCAACGCTTTAAGGTATATTTGGCCGTTGAGGCAGTTGATGATCGAAGAGCAGGTGGATGTTCTGCATATGCGTTCCAGGATGCCTGCTTGGATCGGCTATGTTGCCTGGAATAGTATTCCAAAGAATCGCCGTCCCGCTCTTGTGACAACTTTCCATGGTTTTTATTCTATTAATAGTTACAGCGCCATTATGACAAAAGGAATGTGTGTCATTGCTGTATCGGAAGGAATACAAGCACATATTAAACAGCATTATGGTGTCGAAGATAAAGTCACCTTGATTTATAGAGGAGTTGATGACCAGGTTTTTGACTCTGAGAAGATCGAGAACCGGCGTATATCAAAGCTTAGGAAAGAGTGGGGACTTTCTTCGCAGTCGCCGGTGATTATGCTTCCTGGAAGATTGACAAGGTTAAAGGGTCAAACAGTTTTTCTCGAAAGCCTCAGTCTGTTGAACGAAATGGATTTCCAGGCCATATTGGTTGGTGATGTCGAATCTAATCCCGGTTATTATGAAGAACTCAAAGAACGGATCGCCCAATATAATCTGGACGAAAAGGTGAAATTTGTCGGTCATTGTGCTGATATGCCTGCTGCATTTCTGCTAGCTGATCTGGTTGTTTCTGCAACCTCCAGTGAACCTGAAGCCTTTGGTCGAACAACGGTTGAGGCCATGGCTATGAGTAAACCTGTCATCGCCACAGCTCATGGTGGCAGCCTCGAAACAGTTCTTGATAACGAAACCGGCTGGTTTGTCCCTCCTCTTGATGCAAAAGCAATGGCTACCACAATCAAAATTGCATTATTGGATAAGCAGAAGAGAGCCCAGTTTGGCAAATCCGGACAACAACGTGTAAAGAAATACTTTACCCTGGAATCGATGTGTCGAAAAACACTGCAAGTCTATCGAGATCTGCTGCATTAGTTCATGCAAAAATACTATATAAAAAGAGTAAGGTAGAGATCACTGATTATTGAGAAAGCTCAGCCAAACTGACACCACCTCTTTTACCGTTAAGGCTGAGAATCATTGCTCATCTGATACAATTTTGCCAAACGCTTAATTACAGAACCAGACAGATTATCGAAGTTATATGTATAAGATGAATATTTTAATGATATCAATGGACTTTCCACCAATCCCGGGAGGAATTTCGGCTCATGTTTACGAGCTGGCTAGAGCCCTTGTTCAGGCAGGAAACAGGGTGTCGGTAGTGACACGTCGAAAAGCTGGAGAGCCGGTCGAGTCAAAAAGAGATGGTATCGATATTTACCGGGTCTCGTTGAAATATGCTGCTTTTGTTTACGGGCTGCAAATTCGGTCATTTGTCAAAAAGCTATTGGTCACCGTTAAGCCGGATCTTATCCATATCCATGGAATGCTGCCTTTGGAATGGTATGATATCAAGGAAGTCCCATTGGTCTATACGAACCATACTTCCGGCTATCTTAAACGGATAAAGAAAGGTGGTCTTAGAAGAATGGCGCTTCTCAAGAATCTATTGAGAAAACCCCAGCTTTTTCTTGCCCCAAGCAAAGAACTTCTTGAGGTTCCTTTTGATATACCGGCAAAAAAGCAATTTATTTCCAACGGAGTTGATGGGAGCAAGTATAAAAAATGTGAGAACACTCGTAGTCGTATCCGTCAGCAACTTGGGTTGGCTGAATCTGCTAAACTTGGAATTATTACCCGAAGACTTGTCGATAAAAACGGGGTTTTTTACCTGGCACAGGCAACAAAATTGATTGCCGATCAGTCAGTTGTCTATCTTGTTATTGGAGATGGGCCAGAACGGGAAAGGGTTGAAGCGGAATTTAAAAAACATAAAGGGGATAGAGCAATTTTCCTCGGGAATAAAGAGCATGATGAAATAATTGATTATTATAGCGGTGCTGATTTTTCGATCCTTCCATCGCTTATGGAAGCAACTTCCATAAGCGGTCTTGAAGCAATGGCTGCGGGTCTTCCACTGGTGGGGACAAGAGTTGGCGGCATTCCAGAGTTGATTCAAGATGGTGTTAACGGCTATCTCTGTGAGAAAGGTGATTTCCAGGACCTGGCAGCAAAAATAAATTTGCTGCTTGCAGGCGATATGTCAACATTTGGAAAGCAATCAAGAATAATGGTTGAGAAAAAGTTTGACTGGTCAAAGATTGCTGCAAAAACATATGACTCTTATTCTACTATCATCAATTGATAAAATAAATCTGATTGCCAAGAAATCTCAGCCTAATAGAAGTATTGCCAATTTGTCTGCCCAGGAAGATAACTATAGGTAATCAGAAAGTTATTTGTGCCGCCGAGAGGCCGTGACACGGTGGTACAGTTTGGTTGCTGCCTTCTGGTATAGACTGCGGATACCTGCAATGGGATTTTTCAGACGCATGGTTGAGCGGTTGCGTATAACTCCCCCATAAGTACTTGTTGTGACCTCTTTTTCCTTTTGAGTTATCTGGGTATCAAGAATAGCGAAAAGATGCTGTTCTTCAAGAACACGCCGGCGTGCTTCGATTATATATGGAAGCCTGTCTTCATATTCATTGTTGGCCAGAGTTGAACGAATAATATCTCGAGATCGTTCGTAATCGTTGATATTGATTGGGATAAAGCTCTCTTTGGGAAAATAATCTGATGCATTTGGAGCACCATGGTAAAAGGGCAGGGTATAACCAAGAAAAGCATCAGGAAGCTTTTCAGTAAGATGATGCTGAAAGACATGGTTCTCAACGGCGATGTGATATTGATACGGATCGAGTGCTTCAGCTTTGTCGTTCATCGGGTTAACACCATGACCAAAAATCTCAAGTTCATCCATCTCATCCTTTAAGCGCCAGGTGAAATCAACTCTTGCTGAATGCAGCGTCGTTTTACCCGTTCTTTCAGAGCAGACGGTTGAAATTGTTTTTGTCTTCACCGGAGGAGGAGTTGCCTTGATCTGGTCGTAGGTAAGGTGGTTTACCCCGTCAAAAGGATGGCCGTAATGCCAATACAGACCTGGGTGATGAAAAATGCAATGGGGATGTTTCATGGCCCAGGGTTCCTGAAAAGTCAGGATATAGCCAAACTGGGAAAGGTAGTCAGTACCATATACTGTTATGGTTGAAGGTTCACCTGTTACCAGTAGCGTTTTTTCGCGGGGACATAGCAATTTTTCTTCGGTAAAAAAGCTATCGTAACTCTTTGGAAGATCATGATAAACAACAAGCCAGTCGTATGTCTGACAATCGGGATCAAAATCGAATCGACAATTTTTCCAGACAGGAACCCCGTCTGGAAATTGTCGCAAAAAACCCGTTGCAGGAACCCCCCTGCGAAGTGCCCGATGCATCACTTTGACGGTCAGTTTTGGCTGTTGATTGGGAGTCATCAAATTGAAATTAATAAAGTGTGAAATAAGATGGAAGGATACCAGATGTATGAAGGTCTTTGATGATTTCAACAACCCCGAGAAACCAGATAAACCATATGGCATCAAACATGTGTTCTTTAAATAGGATTGGTTTGACTAAATAGTCCTGTGGCTCATTTAAAAGTGATAACTTTGGGAAAAACCGTGGAACCTTTTGTTTATAATCCAAGAGCTCTTCTCCAAATATTTCTTGAAGCTTGTTTTCCTCACTCTTGATGACACTGGGATAGTACAAGGCAAAGCCGATCGCTAATAAAACCGGAATCAACAATGTCTCACTGGCCAGCGCTAATCCTAAAGCACCAATAAAACTAAAAAAATAAAGTGGGTTTCTACACATTGAATAGGGACCCAACTGAATGAGTTTGTCGGTCTTATAGCCGGCAATGTACAGGGAACACCAGAGGCGTCCCAATGATCCGATACTGGCAAAAACAACACCAATAACAAACAGAATGGTATTGAGAAAAGGAATTGTCTCTTGCCAACCGTTTTTTGAAAAAAGCAATAATACAATGATTCCAACGGCAAAGATCTGCGAGCAGAGCAAGCGCAATCTTTCACTTATTGAATATTTTTCTTTTGTCATTCAGGTGCGCCTTTTTATGATATCGAATAAGGATTGATATTGATGTATGCGGATTATATGTTGATGAAACTCAATGAGTTATTTAAAGGTCAATGATGGGTGAGGAGCATGAACGGAGGAGAAGAAAATGCCGCTCAATAGAGCGAAATAGTGACCCTGATGAGTGTCGTAGAGAAAAGAATTCATCATGCATCCTGCCACCATACTGAGAATAACACCCTGTGCCAGCCATTTCTGTTTCCCTGAAAGATTATAGGATCTGAGCCATAAAACAATTAAAAAGAGGATAAAGGTTATGAGTCCGACATAACCGAGCTGAACTCCTATAAATAAATATTCGTTATGGGGGTTATCTGTCTTGATTTTCTTCTTTTTATCTATTTTTGCAGCTTGAACAAGTTGATAGCTTCCTGTTCCATGGCCAAAGAATGGCTTATCCTCCATCAGCTTAATACTGTTCTCATACCACTCTAATCTCATGCCCAGAGAGGAACGTTTTTTGTCCTGCACATAGTATGAAACAATCTCATTCCAGGCGATTGTCATTCTTTTTGACACATTGTCTGAGGCATAAAAAGCTCCAACGAAAAGTGCTGAAATGATAACAAGTGCAACAAATTGCTTTTTAAAGGAAAATCGTTGAATGATAAAAAGAAGCAATAAAAGAGCATAAATAATCATTCCGGTTCTTCCCGGAGTCACATATGCAAGGTTAAGTGTGGCCCCAATAAAAATAAACACCCAGAAATAGCGATATTGCTTTGAATCAAAAGCAAAATGGAGAGAACTAAAGGCTAAGAAAGCCATAAAAAACGAGTGGGTAATATGATACAGGATGGAATTACCATATCGTTCCAGAGGGATAAGAGAAAAAGTCATGCCGAAAGAAATGATCATCAACAGAATAGAGCCGGCAATATAACTTTCTCTGGCAGTCTTTATCCCTTGAGAATTTCCTTTCATCAGTCCGATTACCGCTGGAATGAAAATAAGTTCTCTGTATTTGGCAAGCGTTTCCAGGGCTGTTTCCTGGTCGGCAGGAGTATAAAGCATGCCAATTACAAATAAAGTAAAAAGCAGCAGAGACATACATGAGACGGGACTTGCTGCTAGAAGTTTATGAATACTGAAGATTCGGCCGGATATTACCCAGAATAGAACGACTAAAGTGGAAAATAAGCCCATGAGAGAAGTTGACAGGGGAATAAAGAAGCAGGTTGCGATTGCGCAAAAAACTCCGCAATTCACCAGAAAACCTGAAGCTTTTTCCTTCCTGTTCATCATAATTCAACTCTTTTCAATTAGACTGTGAAGGCCTTAAGCATACTGCATTCGATATAAAAGTTCATATTCCCCATGAAGCGCAAGCAGCTGATCATGGGTTCCCTCTTCAACAATTTGTCCTTCTTTGATGACGATAATCCGATCAGCGTTTTTAATTGTTGATAATCTGTGGGCAATAACAAAGGTTGTTCGGTTTTTCATAAGGTTTTCCAGAGCTTTCTGCACTTCCCTTTCAGATTCGGTATCAAGCGCGGATGTTGCCTCATCCAAAATAAGAATAGGAGCATTTTTCAGAAGTGCTCTGGCAATGGAGACCCTTTGTCTTTCACCGCCAGAGAGTCGAGATCCGCCTTCACCGATAATTGTCTCAAAACCGTTTGGCAGATCCTGTATGAAATTAAGGGCATGGGCAGCATCTGCAGCGTTCATAATATCCTGTTCACTGGCTTCAAGGTCGCCATAACCGATATTATGTTTGATCGTATCGTTAAACAAAATAGTCTGTTGAGTGACCATGGCGATTTGTGAGCGTAACGAGTCCAATGTTACCTCACGAATATCGTGACCATCGATAAGCAAACGACCTGAGGTAACTTCTAAGAATCGTGGAATGAGGTTTGTCAGAGTCGTTTTACCACTTCCGCTTGGCCCGACTATCGCAAGAGCTTCACCAGTCGAGACCTCAAGGTTGATATCGGCTAAAGTCGTATCATCTTTGTTGTAGGCAAACGAGATATCTTCAAAGCAAATGGTTTTTTCAAAGGGTGGTAATGTCTTGGCATTTTTCGAATCGGAAATTTCCGGGACAACATCAAGGAGAGTAAAAACTCTGGCGGCAGCAGCAAGTCCTTGTTGAATCGTTGAATTAATGCGACTGATTCCTTTCACCGGTTCGTATGCGGCGATGAGTGCAGTCATTAAAGAGAAAAAAGTACCTGGAGTCATCTCTCCATTGATTACCTCATACCCACCAAACCAGATGATCATAGCAATGGCGATACCACCAATCAGTTCCATCATGGGATGCTGCATTGAGCGAAAACGGGCATCCCGTATAGTCACATCAAAAAGAGACTGAATTTGTCCTTGAAAACGATGGTCTTCGTATCTCTCTCTAGAAAAAGCTTTAACTATTCGATTTCCGGTAATGGTTTCGTAAAGAATATTTGAAACATTGGCTGTTTCTTCCTGAGTTTTTGTACTTAGTTTTCGAAAGAGTCTACCAAATTTGACAATGGGAAAAATGGCAACGGGAAGAATAATGAACGAAAATAATGAGAGCTGCCAATTTTGGTAAAAGACGTAGCAGAGCAGAATGACCAGTTGGACGATATCTCTTAAAATACCGACAATGGCATTTGATACGCATTGCTGCATAAGGGTTACATCGGAAATAACTCTTGATATAAGGGTGCCTGTCGGGGTTTTGCTGAAAAAAGAAAGCGGTTGCCTGTGGATAGAGTGGAAGATTTTAATTCGTAAGTCTTTGATAACCGATTGGCCGACAACCTCCAGCAGATACTGATAGACATAATAAAAGATAGATTTAAAGAGGAAAACAAGAATGACAATGAATGGCAGGAGGTTAAGGAACATGGTGTTGCGTTCAATAAACACCTTATCGAGCACATCTTTGATGAGGTAAACCTGAATGGCGACAAAACCGGCTACCATTGACATGGAAATCATGGCAATGGTCAATTTTAACCGAAATGGCTTAATAATATTATAGAGTCTTTTAAGGATTTCTTTGTCGGACATACTGTCACTCAGGCCTGCTGGCTTGTCGGTTTATTTTTTAATTAACTATCTGTGAGAAAATGGCTTTTGGTCGGGTAATAAGTACACCACAATAGCTGAACCACAAAGCAATTTTTCTATTGCCATTTACTGCCTTTATTCCACATCTTCTTTCTATTACTTTTTTTTCAGGTGAAAGATTGAGCTATATTGTCATTTCAAGGGTGTTCTAGCCCGAATTCTGAAGATGTAATAGATATGGGTTCAGGCTGAGAATCGGACAGCATGAATCCGCCTTGGATTTCAGTGCCTGGGTCGAACTCCTTATGAGCATTTTGCTTAGACAGATGACACGCCTAATTGCATTTAAATACAATTCTTCTTCATATTCTGCTCTTAACAAGAAGTTCACCAAAGGCAAGCCAGTTCAACTGTATCTATTCTGTTTTTTTATCTTATAATTATAGGAAACTACGGCGAATTAGATTGTTTTGCATATATGCAGCCACATCGACTCGTGAAAATGCAGGTTAAAAAAGAATCTCGCTGATGCTTCTTTCTATTTTCTTTGGGTATCCGGTTTTTGACCAGAGGCGGTGAAAGAGGCTAAACCATTGCTCGGGATATTGTCTGATATAAGGTTCGTACCAGCGAACAGCAGCAGTGGATATGAACTCAATCGTTTCCTCATCAACAGGTTTATTCTCCGTTTTTGTAAATGATGGCAGGATTATTTCATCAATATCAATATGGAGCCTGTTATCCTTTAAATAGTATACACTTGCCAAAACCGGAGCACCTGTCCGATGATGAAGAATTGCCGAGCCTTTTGCGCATTTAAACTTCTTATTAAAAAGAGGAATGTCACTTCCGGTATGTTTGTAGTTCTGATCAAGGCTTATGATAACAATTCTATTTTCCGATAATGCCTGCTGGTACCGTTTCAGTCCGGCATTGGACTGAATATGCTCAAGGGAATTGCCATATTGGTTTCGTTGTCTGCGGAAATAGGCATCGGAGTAGTGGTTTGACTGTTCCTGATAAATCAGACTTGTTGGGCGATGATGAGCATTAAACCAGGCAAAGTAGGCCTCAAACCAGAAGCCATGATAGGTCGTCAGGATAACACCTTTGTTTTTTTCAAGCGCCCGGTCAAGAATGTCTAGACCGCTTACTTGAGCTTCTTGAATCAGTTTATAAACCGGTTTTCGGTGAAGTATTAATATCAGGCAGATGGTTTTTGCAAATTGAAGATACACATTACGAAGCAGCCTGAGTTTCTCACTATGAGTTTTTTCAGGAAAGACATTTGATAGATTGGAATAAGCCACATTGAGGCGAAAAGGATAAATTACCCAAACAATCCAGCCTAATACAGTGGATATTCGCTGAATCAACCAAACAGGCAATAGATTCAGCGGGAAGATGAGAGCTCTCATTAAGCTATATTCTAACCGGTGTTTGATATTCATACTCAGCTGATCGATATAAGATGTTTATTGCAGAATATCCACAGGTTACTATTTACAATGAACAGGGTTTGACCGAGGGCGGAATTGTTGTTTAACGATGATTTGCAGAACATTTCTATTTCTTCTACCATTTAATTGGAAAACTGGTCTTCTCCACCTGATTACAACTTCTGATTGAAGCACTTTGGAATTGGTAGCAAGTTGACGAAGTGAAAAAATCGCTATTTCTACACTAAATTGGCGAGTAAACAAAGTACTTTTCTTTTAAAAAACATACACCATTAATTTTCCTAATTTTTTAACAGATTGAAATTCTATCTCTAACTGTTCGGTTCTGATCATATCAATTGAATGAGTTGAGCAAAAATACTGTGCTAGTGGTTTCCAACTGACTTTGGACTACAATAATATGTGATGGTTGCGCAATATCTGTCTATATTATCTTTTATCGATTGTTCCGCTTTCGTTTGGTTCATAGGATAAATAGAGTAAAGTATTGCTTTTTTTAGGTCCTCTCATTAGCATTGAAGCCGATCATTTCTAATGTGATTATGGTGGTATAATATGGCCTCTACAGGATAATTTGGAACCAGCGATAGCTTTTTTATGTGAGACTCTTTTCATCCTGAATAAAATTCTTGTACGACCATTAACTCGTAATAATGGTTTGATTTGTTGTTGGCGAAGAAATCATCCAGATAGGAGAGTGGTATTTTCATCACTCGAAAAGAAGTCTTGTTATTTGTGATCAAGAAATGAGCGTTGAAAAAAGAAATGATATGAAAAAACATGTTTTGGTTACTGGAGCCAATGGCTTTATCGGGACAGTCTTATGTCGACAACTTAAAAACAATGGTTTTCTTGTTCGTCGATGTGTAAGGAAGGATGATCAAGCACTGGATAACAATACAGTAGCTGTTGGCAATATAGATGGCAAGACTGACTGGAATTTAGCTCTTGAAGGAGCAGAAATCGTTGTGCATCTGGCGACTGCCCATCATTTAAATGATGATTCTTCGAGCCAAAGCTTAAAAAAATTTCAACAAGTCAACATTGATGGAACTCTCAACTTAGCCTATCAAGCTGATCAGAGCGGTATCAGCAGATTTATTTATCTCAGTAGCATAAAAGTTAATGGCGAAGAAACATTTCGGGTCCCTTTTAAATCTGAAGATGTTCCTGCACCTGTAGATTATTATGGTAAATCAAAGCTGGAAGCAGAAAAAGGACTTTTTGATTTCTCAAAAAATTCAGATATGGAGATTGTGGTTATCCGTCCCCCTTTGGTTTTTGGAAGAAGTGCCCAGGGGAATTTTCTTAAACTGATAAAACTTGTTAAGGCCGGCATACCACTTCCTTTTGGTATGGTTAGGAACAAGCGTAGTATCGTCTATGTTGAAAATTTATGCGAATTGATACAGGTCTGCTTTAAACACCCTCAAGCAAATGGGCGGATTTTTCTGGTCACAGAAGACAGCGATGTTTCAACTCCTGAATTGATATCGTTAATCGCAGGTTATAGTGGTACCCCATGCAGGTTATTTAGATTTCCTCTGTCACTTTTACTTTTTGCAGGAAAAATTTTAGGGAAAAGCAATCAAGTTAAAAGACTTCTTTCGAGCCTGCAGGTAGATGATAGTGAGACCAGAAAGATTCTTGGTTGGTCTCCCTCCATCAAGCTGGAAGATGGTATCAAAAGGAGTGTCTCGTGAAATATTTGTCCCTGTTTGGTGTTGTCCTCCTTTTTTCATATTTATTAACGGGAGGGCTCCGTAAATTTGCACTAAAACGAAATATCATCGATATACCTAATGTACGCAGTTCACATGTGATTCCAACTCCCCGGGGAGGTGGACTGGCAATTGTCATAACATTTTGTGCGGCAATACTATTTTTTGCTTTGGAAGGAACGCTTGACTGGAAAGTTGTAAAAGCCATTTTGGTTGGAGGGGGATTGATTGCATTTATTGGGTTTTTGGATGATTGTTTTTCAATATCCCCCCTCATTAGATTACTTGTTCAAATAATTTCTTCACTCATTGCGCTCTATTATCTGGATCTATTGTCGTTTACCTACTGGGGAGTCGGAAATGAGAAGATGGCAATAGTGATCATTCCACTGTTGCTCTTTACTCTTATCTGGTCTACCAATCTATATAATTTTATGGATGGAATTGATGGTATAGCGAGTGTAGAGGCAATTACTATATCTTGCAGTGCCGGAGTAATAATCTGGCTCAATAATGGTGATCACGGTTTTGTTTTTCTACTTCTCAGTCTAACGTCAGCCACCATTGGCTTTTTAATTTGGAATTGGCCTCCTGCAAAGATATTTCTAGGAGATAGTGGCAGCGGTTTTTTAGGTTTTATATTCTGCGTGTTGGCTATAGTCACGTCACTTCAAAATGGGATAAATATGTGGAGCTGGTTAATTTTAGGCGCAGTTTTCCTTGCTGATGCAACAGTAACCTTACTTCGGAGATTATTTCGTGGGGAGAAGATATATGAAGCTCACCGAAGCCATGTATATCAGGCATTATCAAGTAAGTTTAACTCCCATAAAAGAGTGGTTTTAAGGATAATGGCAGTCAATATTTTATGGCTGTTACCGTTGGCATTAGGCGCGGAAATTTACCCTCAATGGACGTTCTTTTTTTTACTGGTTTCATATCTGCCGCTTCTCATCATTTCCTTTAGGTTTGTTCCAAGAAAGCATTGAGTTGATAGCCAACTATTGTGAGACAGTTAAAATATGTGTGACTATCAATTGAAAAGTAATGCGAAGTTACTGAGATAATTTACATTCATCTATTAATTAGAATGCTTGATTGCTTTAAAACTTGTTAGAATGATAAATTTTATTGTTGGGTCCATAGATCGAGTCCTGTTTACAAGAGTTACTCGCTTTTTGATGTATCATGGGTTTTGCCCAGACGATTGTGACCCGTTTAATGATGGCAAGCATGTTGCTGTTTCAGAATTTGAAAAACAACTCCAATATCTCAGGAAAAATTTTAGCCCTGTTTCGCTGACACAGTTTCTGTTGTCTACTAAAGGCAAATATAAGCTTCCTTCAAATTCAATAGTACTTACATTTGATGATGGTTTTTCTTCAAATTACAAATGGGCCTATCCATTACTGCAGAAATATAATGTTCCGGCAACAATCTATTTAACAACCGACTTTATCCTGAAAAAAAAGTTGCCCTGGACCGATTCTATTGATCTCTTCTTTCGGATAAATTGGGATGAATCCATTCGAAAAAAAGCGGGAAATTTAATCGGATTGGCTGATGGATTGGGAAATTCCAAAAAGAAACAATTTGTTAATCAGTTTAAACATATCCTCAAGCAAAAAAAAGAACGTGAGCGAGTGGTACTTGTAAAAAAGCTATTCGAATTATCTGAAAAAGAAATAGGCGACTACAGTATTCCTGCTATCCGACAGCCTTTAGAGCCAGCCTCGATAAAAGAAATGGCACTTTCAGGTCTCGTGGAGTTTGGAGCGCATAGTAAAACCCACCCAATTCTATCGCAATGCGATGATACCATGCTCAGAGATGAAATTATAGAATCAATCAATGGGGTAGAATCGTTGACAGGTCAGAAATGTATTCATTTTGCTTACCCCAATGGCCGACAGAGGGATTTTGATTCACGAGCTGTTGAACTGTTACAAAGTGCAGGGATTCAGACTGCAGTTACGACTATACATGGGGAAAATAATCGATCAACAGATCGTTTTTGCCTCAAAAGAGTCGGTGTTTACGATGGACTTTTACTCTCTCAATTTAAGAAGAATCTGCAGCCAAGTCGAAGATATCTCGCTATTGCCAGAAAAATGATTACTGGAAAAACAGTATGAAAACTGCAAAACATTTAATGCTTCTTTTCACTTGGGGGGTGACCCTTGAAAAGTGGGAAGACTATGGCTTGCTTGATCGTGAACTTGGTTATTATGAATGCATGTTTGAGGCGGGTTTAGAGCAAGTCGATTTGATGACTTATGGCCATGGAAAGATTACAACAAAAATAGACCACAGGTTTTCTGTTTACCCAAAAAAATGGGTCAATCATAATTTGATTTACAGCCTGTTGGCACCCTTTGCCTGTTGGAGAGCCTTCAGAGAATGCGATATTATGAAGACCAACCAATCACAGGGGGCCTGGGTCGGCTGGCTGGTCAAAGCAATACGTTGGAAGAAGAAATTAATTGTTCGTTGTGGGTGGGTTCGTACTGATCAGATGATGAGACGAGATGAAGGTCGTTCCGGAATTAATTTAAGGTGGCATAAACTGGTTGAATGGGCAGCTTTTTTGTTTGCTGATGCGATTATAGTTGTTAGTCCAATAGATCAGGAATATATCGCAACCCATTATAAAATTGATAAAAATAAGATAATAATTATTCCAAATTCTGTTGATACAAGATTATATCAATTT
>CAZMFP010000037.1:0-39206 GCA_964565605.1 uncultured Desulfocapsaceae bacterium
AATTAACTGTTTCTCCACAACTTTTATTGTGGAGTCAACTATGAGACACCACTGATTTCACGATCATTATTCAGTATGCCTATTGTTAATAGTTTTTTCCAAAAACCTTTTCTGTTTTCTTTTTTGAGTTGTTTTTTAGCCTCGCTCATATCTTTTTCAAAAATATTCATTATCATTCCGATAATTTATGTAGTTGTATTGCTTCATAAATGATTCTTTTAATTCTAGACATAATTTCTTGTAAACTATATTTTATTATAGATGTTTTATGTTTTAATATTAAATAATCGACATTTTTAATGTTATCAATTGCAAGTTGGCCAATCATCTCTGCCTTGCTAAACATCTTTAATGATGCGAGTAAGTAATCAGTACTTATGTCATAGCTAGTAGATACAAGCAATTCATGTCGGAAAGGATCATATTCGATTATAATTTCTAAACCGTTGAAAACTAAGGACACTTCACAATAAGATTCAGAGATTTTAAAATGCTTATATTTTTTTAATTCAGATGCAATTTCTTCTAATAGGCTATCTTGTGGAATAAAGTTATTGAAATGGTTTGTATTTTTTAAATCGGTATTGGATGTTGTAACATCCTCTGATTCCTCACGTTCATCATCAATGATTGAATTTCCAAAAATGTCTTGGTCAATACTTTTTTTCTCAATCACAGAAACATTTTGTTTCTCTGTGTCTTGATTTAGATTGTCGAAAATATCAACATCTCGATCGAAATCTATTTCGTCACTTTCTAATATATTATCGTTTTCTATACTGTTAAGTTTTTCCTGTGGATCTAAATCAAGTAGGCTTGATTGTCTATTACCCTTTGAGATAATATTTTTATTAGTACCATCAAATTTTGAAAGCCTTATAAGACCATCCACGTTCTCAGAATATTTATTTTGTGACAATATGAATTTCAAATGTACATCTACTGCATAATAAGGTGGTTTCCGAGTTGTTTTAACCTCTACTTTATTACGAATTTCACGAATTAATGATTTCTTATTTATCCATCTTGCGTTTTTATTGAGACGTTCATAAATCAACTGGTGCTCAAATTTAATAATTGAAGGATCTCTCTCCCAAAGACGCTTATCAAGTTTTATTCGTTTTGATTGGTTTGTATGTAGAATTTTAACAAAACCGATGTCCCTTAATTCTCTAAAACCATTAATAAATTTAGCTTTTGATCTTAGTTGTTTAATGGCCTTTATTTCTAGTACAGAATATTTTCTTGAATATCCATGAGTATCATTAAGTAAATGTATAATGCATACAGTGCCTGGTTTTCGAAAACCATAAGCAGTAATTTTTTTTGATACAAGTTCTTTCATTTTTAAGTTTCCAAGCATATTTCAAATTACCACAAGAATTATAATGTTAAAAAGCCCAACTCGGGCCGATGACGTCGCACGCAGCGTGACGCCATCGACCATTATCAGCTGTCACCGTCGCGTTACTGTGAAGCTCGAACGAAGCAAGATGTTGAATCTACAGCTAATAGTCGGATGTGGTAGCGGTCAGCTGAATAAAATTGTTAGCCTATGTATGTTTGTAGCTTAGGTTTCTCATTACAACATCTCTTGTTGCAAATATTACCATTATTGCTTGATCACGTGATGGTATTGGTATTCGTTCTTTGGAATGTACAGCTGTAATGCGACTTGTATTGATAATGTTTACAATGTTCTTGAGTGATGGGTCTGTATACTCTTCGGGAATATTGTTCTTGATAGTTTTAATTAATCCACCAACCATGGAGTTAGGATCAAATTGAACATTATTACGAATGAGAATTTCTTTAAGGCAAACCTCTAGTATTTTGCCACATAATCCAATGGTAGCTATAAAACACTCCTCATCGAAACAGATTCTTATTTCATCAAGTGTTTTCAAGAAATCATCTCTGTACACTTCATTTATTTTTGACTTTAGGCACTCTTTTTGTAAGAATGCAACTGCTTCAGAAACTTCAGTTCTCGGACCACCTATCAATTCTCCAACAGCTCTGGATAATTCATCTTTCGATTCTGCTAGTTCTCTTCCATATTCAGAGAGTTGATAACCAATCCACATCCCACCTTCTGCACCAAAAATAGGCAGAGGGTCACGTACAATTTCTAATAAGGATAATTGTTCAATATATGTGGTTATGAGTGCAACGCCTGCCTTGCATAGCACCGTATTTGTGCTTGGATCAACGGTTTCTCCTTCTTGAGTATGTTTTCCATGTTCAACAATTGCACTAATTAATTCAATTTTTAATTTTGGCATGTGATTTCAGTTTCTAAAGGCTAACTACCAGTGTCAGTGGACGTGAGATTACTTGGCACAGACTCGAAATAACTTAAAACGTGGAGCGGAACGGAAAGAAACGCTATTCGCACAACCTCTTGAGTTCCGCTGAACACAATTGTTCTACCAATTTTCTGCAATTATCTGTTTAATGCTTTTACAATTCTATCGCCATTTAAAGCGCCACCTCTGGTAATAAGCCTTACTGGTAGTTCTTTTAAATGTGATTCTTTGAGACCATCAACGATTTTTGTTAAATCACGTGAAGTTAATAATGAAATACTAATGTCATATTCATATTCACATTCTCCTATAAAATCTTCTGTGAAATCGTTGGAGACAATAATAACCTGGTTGACATGATAACCTTTCTTTTTACATAGAGATTCATATGATTTTAGTTGGCGTGAAACTGCAGTGAATTTATTGTAATCTTTGTCTTTTATTGTTTTGCACTCGACAATAATAACGTCTTTTCCACCCAAATTAAGGAGAATATCCATTTTTGATCGAACAGTATTTAGGCTTTTTCTTAATTTCTCATCTACATCGAATCCAAATTTCCTAAATATATCTCTTGTAAGCTTCTCATAGAGTGAACCAAGTTCACTTTCTTTAACAATGATTCCTTTATCTTTTAATGCATTGAGATCACGATTTCCAATTTCCACATAATTATCGAGATAAAGATCATCAATATTTCGAAAACTATCGATGATATTTAACACATGATTTCCGCGTGAATTAATGGAGTTTTGCTTGCAAAATTCAATCAATTCTTTCTTTTCAAGCAGATAAAGAATATCTCTTGGACCAATGCTATAATTACTAAGAATATCTACCTGCATAGCTTCATCTTCTTGCAATTCAAATTCTGTTTTTACGGTACTGTTTAAAGCTGGTTTAAATTCCAGTAATAAGGAGACAAGTTTGGCCAATCCGTCTTTTGACAGTGATGTTGGATCTTCTCTTTCTTGGTTTCGCAGGTAATCTAGAAGTATCAAAACTCGTTCTTCGAGAGACCTACCCAATTTAGGTAACTTAATATCTAAATCTTTTGTGATTAGTTCCTGAATGCGTTTTGCTCTGTCACCTTTAGTAACATTATCCTTGAATAAATCTTTGCACAATAATGAACTAACGTTAACACCTTGGTGCAGTATTTCTTTTATTTTTTCATTTCTAGATAGTTTTCGCTCGATGTTATGCTTTCTGGCTATCAAGTTTATTTCTGGATTTTTAAGATGTTTTAGAATTCTTCGGAGATACTTATATGGCAATTCAATTCCAAGAATTTTTCTGAGCAGATAAATAATTTCATTTGGTATGAATAATGTGTTGGTTTTCCTGTTGAAAAAAACAATTCCAATTTCTTTTAGTTCATTTATTACATCATCTATATTGTACTTCTGGGGTGGAATTTCAGAGTAGGTAATTGCCTTCTCTTCTTCACTGGACAATTCAAGACTTTTTGAAAGGGTATGCAGAATTGTTCTTTCTTCCCATGATAATCGTTGCTCTCGGTTATTTTTAAGATCATTGGTATATGCTGTTTTGACACAGTTTTTGAAGATAATATAATCCCTTTTCCTTTCTGCTGACAGGTTGCTTTTATCACCACTCAGTTCTTTATTAATCTTTTTGATGTGTCTCTTAAGGTCAGATATAGATTTTTTGTATAACTTATTGAACCAATCACGAGACATCATTTGGTTTCCGTCTCGAATGAAAATTTCTACGATTAACTCAATTTGAAAATTGCTGAATTTTATTCCGTGTTCAAGATGTTTTACATAGTCATCCCTGAGAAAGTTGAACAATTGAACAATGTTAGAATCTTCTGCCTTTTTTAATACATTGTCACTTTCCGATAAAATTTTGTCAATTCTTGGGTTTCTCTCTCTATTTTGTTCGCTATATCGATCCAGAATTTTCAAAAAGGATGTTTTCTCAATTTGGTTCACTTTATTTAAGATATTTATCAAATCCATTGTAATATCCTCTTTGAGAATAATTTTTATGTGATGGTCTCAAGGTAGAACGACCTATATCAATGGTCGTAAGGCTGCGTGACACTGACGGATTGAAGTTACTCTGAACTTTGAGCGGAACGGAAAGAAAAGCTATTCGACAGGCCTCTTGCATTCCACTGAACACACTTGTTGTGCGATTTTATATTAATTCCAAACCCTTCCGCATATCTGTTGGTGAGATTCTTTTTTTATCATCAAATGCCTGGATGTAAGATTGACGATCCCAGCTCCAAGCTTCTTCGATTTTGAAATTCACATCATATCTAATCCAGATAAGGATATCCCATTCATAGTTTCTTGCTTTCCCGGCGTTTGTAATTTTACTACCTGGTTTACCACTAGGCCGATGGGCTTTTATTTGATATTTTGTATTGTTGAAGATGAAGTCATGACCACGACTTACTGCAGTTTTATCCTGCATGTATATTGAATATTCATCTTCCTTCATCCCAACCATCAAAGCTGCATCATACTCTGAAACTGCAGATGTGATTGCAGGAGAAACTCCATACCGCTTTTGCCATTTCAGTGCAATTTCAACTAATTCTGACCTTAAATCCATTTGTCTTTCTATGCACATCGACCGCAATCAGCTGAAACAAGAGTGCGTAGAACGGTGTTCGAAACACCGATTACTATTGAGCGTGACGGATGCTACCCTGTTCGACTGGCCTCTTGTTTTCAGATGAATTGCATTGTTAACTGTTACTTATTTCATTCTTTAGCTTTCCGGACGCAAAATCTTTTTTTAATTTCTTCACCTGTATCTTTGGGGCCTTCCATTTTCTGCCAAGTGAATCTATTGCAACTAAGGCTTTTAGATCTTGATCTAACACACTTAAATCATGAGCGTACTCCAATATGTATTCACCTGGTTTCAGCATATGTGGAAGAGGTCTGTGAGGTGTAAGCAAAAAGTGTGTTTTTTTAAGATGACCACCAATATGAGTTAGCAAAACAGGTTCTTTTCCCACATTTGTAATGTTGTAAACAAGGTAGTCGTTGGGGTCAATTCCACTTGAAACACCGATTAACTTTCCAATATAGCAAGACACCTTAAGTCTTCCCTTTTGTAAGAGATCACGATACAGGTTCCAACCTACTGCAACGCTAGAAAGAAATGCTCCCCAAACTGCTAGGAATGTTGTTAGAGTTAGATCATCCACGAGGTCATTATTTTCAATATAATTTGTTAGTTATTGCACAGCGTAATTGGCTGAAATGAGATGTTTTTCTAAGTTCAATTTAATATATAGCGTGTTAGATGTTCTCATCTGAGTCAATTTCTTCAATGAGTTGTGACCGAATACTTTTACCTGTATCAGGTTTACTCTTTCTCTCTTCATTAATATGGTCCCACTTTTTCTTGTATCTTTCTTTTTGCTCTTTTTTCCACTCTTCTGCATACATATCCCAATCACGCCTTTTATCAATACCATATCGAATCTCATACCAGATGGCCCAAATACCTATTGCAATGATTAAGAGAAGTGTGTTGGTAAGATCCATATAATATGTGCCTTTTTCAAGTTAACGGCTGCAATAAGGGGCGCAAATGGTGCGTGGCACTTACTGTGAATTACAAACAAACGTGAAGCGGGATTATGAACTTCGAAAAACCACTGAGGTTTTGCGTCCCTTTAATTGCCTTCTTCGGTTTTATTTCTTATTTTCCATCTGGATAAACAATCGTATTAATTTCTTCTTCTATTTTTTTCTTGTCTTCATATCTTTCTTCTTGATGGTATTTATCTAACAGCAAAACCTTTTCAGCCAAAGATTTATTAGAACTCTTTTTGATAAGGTTTGAATTTATGAGCTCTTGGAGTTTTTGATACAAATACTCAATTCGCTCCTTTGGATATGAAATAGATCTACGAGCACAAAATCCTATAAATTCACTTTCGATTGGTATTAGTAGTTCTGGTCTAATTTTTCTAACTACTGATTGAGTGTATGGAAGGGCATCAAATGATGGTGTTGATGAGAGTAATTCGTCAAATATTGTTAATAAGAATTCACTGTGTTTTTCCGAAAAAAAATCGAAATAGTAGTCAAACCATTTCATAGGCTTTACGGTTCCAACCCATGATCTGTCTTTTTCCCATCTGTCGTAGATATAATTTATTAGGAGTTCCCCAGTTTTAAGCGAAATTTCCTCTTTTATAAATTTCAGCTTGTGGTCTAAGAGCTTGTCCACTTCAGCAGGATTATCACCTAATAGTGTTCTGTAAACAATTTTATCCTCTTCAGTCTGAATATCAGATGACTCTGTACTTAATTGTTTTAGAAGATGACTTGGGGCAATTCCTGATTGTAATATAATTTCACAGACATTTTCTTGGCTTAGAATTTTGCATGTGGGCTGTCTACAAGTTGTGGAAATTCTGTATAGGCATCGTTTGTGTGTTTTCGAGCGTTTATAAAAACAGCATAATGAGGAGTAAGCTCTCCATTTCCGGACCGAGGGGCAAATTTAGTTCTTAGTGCCCGCTTTAGCTGATCACTACATCTCGTAACATTCGATGTGGTAACCTGCTCTGCTTTTGCCTGAACGCTTAAAAACTCATTTTCAAAAAATGCAGGAACATATCTACAAAAAATGATGTCTTTTCCATGTTCTCCTGGTCCATGCGAGTTAATCCTATAAACCTGATATCCCTGAGAACTGAAAAATGGGATAACGATTTCATCGATAAAAGTATCCTCATCAACTGTATCAAGGTAATCAATTATTTTTCTTCTATTATCTGGAAGTTTTAGGATCATTTTTTCTTTTTAAAAGAATCGAACTTGTTTATATACGGATTCCTTATTTTCTGGTTATTTTATCGTTTTTCTTACTAATGGTTCCGTATTTTCCGGTTTATTAATAAATCTTTCAGCGTAATAACAACAATTAAAGAGAAGTATTAAGTTGTTATGCGGATTCCGCACAACACTCCCTGTCATATAGATGCCCTCTTTTTGTTGTGAAATAACTGGGGGATCAAACGTTCTTAACAAACAATTAAGTGTAGCATAAAATTGTTAGAAGATCTAGTGGTAGGGTTAACTCCTGAAATTAAATCAGCTCAATTACATTGGACAACGTGATGTTGTATTGGGGATATTTGCTTAATCAGAAACTGATCAAGCTTTAAAATACCTGAGCTTACATTACCGAATAAATCTGGACACTACCCCGAAAAGGGCTGATTTTATTATTACCCCATTGCCACAACACCTGTGAATATGTGTCTCACACAGGGCGCTTCTTCCAAAGCGCTACTCAGTGCGATTTACTCAGGTTGCCACGGATTATCTGGGTAATGTTTTCAACACATAATACCCTTCTGATTTTCTTTATATGGCTTAAAAGAGTCTGAAGATAAAAAGCAAATCAAACAAAATATCGGCCTGATGAATCTTTTCGAGGGCCTAGCAGAGTGAGGTTGGGAAAGACATTTCTTGCAATCAACCAGCTGGCTACCATGCAGATAAGAAGCACTGCAACACGGTACACATCGGTTGTTGATCCGGATTGGAAAAGGGCGATGGTTTCAAACAGATCAATGGCGCACCAGAGGGTAATAAAACGATAGAGGCCGCCATGAAATTTAAAGGAGAAGTATGAAAAAATTAGAGGGACAACAATTTTAACAAAAATGAAAAGTGTGGGCTTGGAGAAATCTATGGGTAATTCGGAAATCAATGTCAACAGGGAATAGCCCGCCAGACTGACAATAAGAAAACCATTGAGAAGAAGATATTTTTTCCGCATCTCTTCGGAGGGAATCGAATTGATGCAATAGGCATATTTACCACTCTGCTCAGGTGAAGCTTTCGAAAGTTCCTCAAAAAGCTCTAATCTTGACTTCCCGCTATCAAGAGCGGCAACTATTTTGTTGTTAATCTGAAGAAGACCCATTCCCTATCCCCCACCTGTTCCATTTTTTAGTGATCAAATTGTCTAACCAAAAATAGCCTACCTGAATACCCCTATTAATCAGCAAATTGGAAAGAAAGTCAGTTTTTCAACGGAAATGAAAAACAGCCATTGCGAGTGAAACAAAGTAATCTCAACCTGTTAGCTGAGATCGGAGTCTACGCTTACCTGCCACGGCCTGCGGCCTCGCAACGACTCCTACTAATACATGCCCAAAAAGCAAGTTTCTTACCTCTGCTGAGAATTAGTGGTAATCAGGTTAGCCTATTTTGACACTCTCACGGGAGAACTGCAATCAACATTTAATTTTCTGATTATCCACAAGCTAAGCCAAACTGATAACATCACTTTTACCGTCAATGCTGGGAATCATTGGTAATCAAGATTAGTTTTGTTGTGCAATAAGCTGATCAAGCTGTTCCCTGGCAAAATGGATTGTCGGATCAAGTGTTAGAGCCAGTGTATAATAGCGAATCGCCTCATCGCTCTCTCCAAGACGATTATAATTAACCCCGATGTTGGCGTAATCCATTGCCGATGCCGGATTCAAGTGAACGGCTCGTTTAAAGGAGTCGATTGCTTTCTGGTACTGCTCTTTCTTGAAATAACAGACACCAAGGGTGTTGTAAAGGTCAGGCCGTTCATCATCATGGTCGCACCCCAGCTTCACAGCATCAATGGCATCATCAAACCTGCCAAGGTCTTTAAGACAGAGACTTTTGTACGAATAGATGTAAGGGATATCTTCTCCCTCTGGATTTTTTGTCAGTGCCCTGTCAAAATAGCCAATAGCCTTGTCTATTTCTCCACTATTGTAGAGGTTTCGTCCTCGATAGAAGTCGAGATAATAGGCTTCGGGCAGAAGAGTTTCAAGACTTGCAAGCTTTTCTTCAAGAAAGCCGGGATCATCAACCAATTCCACAAGCAGTTTGGCTGCAAACAAACCGGCATCACAGATCATGGATCGCTCCCTGAAATGGGCTCCTGGTATGATGGTATACAGTGCAGGAATATTGAGCTGTGGATGGGTAACATCAATCATGAACACATCCATTTCGATCTTTTTTAGTGCTTCTATACAATTCTCTACTTCAACCCGAATGTTATCATCGGCCAAATCATACATATCATCGATAGTTGTCTGCAAACCTGGTTCGGTCAGATAAGTGACTTCATCCATGGACAGAGGCTTTGGCAAACCGGAAGCGACATAATTTGAACCGGTATTAAAATCACCGGCGAGCTGGGCCACCTCAGTTATGGCTCGTATGAGGGCTTTTTCCGCTCCCGGAGTTGTTCCTGCTGTGTAGACGATCTCACTCTGATCCGGAAAGGTGGAACGATCAATGGCCAAAGCTGCCACTGTGCAGATTCCTGTATCAAGGCTGAAATCATTGAGATAAAGATCGATATCATGTTTTTTAAATTTCTCAATCAGCTCTTTAGCCACAGGGTCTTTGACCGAATCGGGATCAATAGCCGGAGTCTTCATCTCCTGATGGTTAACAACTGAGCAGACATGTCTTTCTACAATTTCACATATTCCCTGAATTGCTGCCTCCTCGTAGGTGTTGCCTGCAGAAGGTCCATTGAACTCATTGATGGCAAAAAACCAGGA
The DNA here is from genome assembly GCA_964565605.1 of uncultured Desulfocapsaceae bacterium. GTDB lineage: Bacteria > Desulfobacterota > Desulfobulbia > Desulfobulbales > Desulfocapsaceae > CAZLGM01. The sequence continues at coordinate 9,886 of CAZMFP010000037.1, forward strand.
AAATGGAATAAGAACATCCTCATTGCGGGTTACATTGGTTGCCCAAGTCCACTGCATTGGGATGTTTTCGAGTAATTTCTCAAGGAAATCGGTGCTGTTTTTCGAATCATGCACCGATTTGAGAAGATAATCGATATCCAAGACGGGATAACCTTCCTCACGCATGGAACGGTAATCGCCTGTAATAAAATTGTCGGGATTGTTTTTAAAAGAAAAGAACGAAAATCGTTCACCGAGTTCCATGCAGGCTGAAGCTTTTGCCTGCGCTGGTGATGACCCTTTCCCCATCTGTTTTTTTGTCCCTGTTAACTTTGAGGCCCCTTCAGCACAGACTGAGAAGTAGACAGGTATATCGAGTCTGCCGTTATCAATGCGCCTGACTTCTTTCAATATTTCGAAATCAAGATTTTTCAGCATTTCATGAAAGCGTTCAACGGTGTCCTCAGGTCGTATTGCCTTGTCCTGGTCAACGGTGAACTGTTTTTGACAATCGGAAAATGTAATCGTTTTTTTCTGCATCGACTTTGCTTATCGTATGTATTTGTGAGTAAGAAGGAAACAACCAGTTACCACATGGTGGTGGTTTTGTAAATTCAATTTTCTTTTCAAAAAGTCATAACCCCAGATAACCCATCTTCGATCATTTTCTTTCGGCACAAACAATTCTAAATAAACCTTAAGAAAACAAAGGCTCTTGAGGGGACTTTAAAGCTGAAATTCTGGGAGATGCAGCAACAGGGTTTTTAGCCGGGAGGATTGTAAAACCAGGTTACCAGAAGGGTTACATATCTTTCCTGATTGCCCATATTTATCAGCAAATTAGAAAGAAAGTCAGCTTCTCAACGGAAATGAAAACAGTCATTGCGAGTGAAACGAAGCAATCTCAATTGGTTAGATGAGATTGCCACGGCCTGCGGCCTCGCAACGACTTCTGCTAATACATACCCAAAAAGCAAGTTTCTTACCTCTGCTGAGAATTAGGGTTAATCAGAATATCATTTAATGCTTTGTTCTCACATAGGAAATATATCTTCTATCCTCTTCCATGATATGCTCTAAAAACCAGTCTCGTAAAAATTTAAAGATCGTTTTGGATTGGTTCTTAGTAGAGCCTGCAATCATCTTTTCAAACTCAGTGAGTTGGGACCTGAAATAGTCATGAAACCGCTTATGGCTCGCGAGATCCGGGTAACCTCTTTTCTTTAATAATATCTCTTCATATCTGAAATGAGATTCGGCATAGTTAATCAACTTGTTGATCATTTTCGGATCAATTGTTTTCACTTTGTTATTGCAGGAATAGATATAAAATTCATTGAGGTAGTCCAGAAACAACTTATGCTGCTCATCAATTTCAACTATTCCCACGCTGAAACTATCTTTCCAAGTGAAAAAAGACATCTCATCTCCAATATAGATGTTTCTCTAATAAGCTCAATCGGGCGTCACTCTAGCAAACTCATTAAAAGAAAGGAAGGCTTGTGAGCCTTTTTAGAGAAGTATTTCAGACAGAGCCATTCCAATTCTATCTTTCTTTGTGGCTCTGCTTTTTTCAGAAAAGAACTGGTTATCTACTACTTTTGAGGTTTGGGTGCATAAACGGTTTGTTTTGAACAAGCGCCCAAGAGTAGATGGAAAAGAATGGATGAAATAATCCCGATGAACTTTTTCTGAGAGAAAAATGGGTGCTATCTCATACAATTTCTCAATACAGGTTTGGCATACTCAACCTGAAATCCAGCTCATTACTTATGCCTTATACGGAAAGCTGTTGTATCACATCCTGCAGACGCTTTTGCCAGTCACTCGTACCAAAATCACACTTCATCCTACGGCTTTTTTCATCAACAATTGTAATTTCAAGGTAAAGTCTTGTCTCGGGAAGCAGATCAAGGGCTATGTCCGGCCATTCGATAACAGTGAGACCATTTCCAAAAAAGTACTCTTCAAAACCGAGATCTTCAACCTCAGAGCTATCTGAAAGTCTGTAAAAATCCATATGATAGAGTGGAATGCGCCCGTCATAGTCCTGCATGATTGCAAATGTCGGACTTGTTATATAATTCTCTTTTCGAACAGCAAGCCCCTCACCGATGGCCTGGGTCAGGGTGGTTTTACCTGCACCCAGATCTCCTGAAAGACAGATAATATCACCAGGGCGAGCCGTCCTGCCAAGGCTGATACCAAAGTTTCTGGTCTGCTCTAATGTTTGTAGTTGAATGTTCATTTGGAAAACTGATGGTTATTTCTTTTTGTGATTACCATAAAGCTCAGCCTAACACGAGGTGTTGTCAATTTATCTGGCTAGCCTTCGGTCAAGGATCACTCCTTGCGGAGGGCAATGCAGCTATTTTTCTATATTTCTCAACCTTTAGATACATGTAATCAGTAATCGGTGATCCTTGAAATACGCCAGCCAAACTGACAACACCACTTTTTCCATCAAAGCTGAGAATCATTGGTAATCAAGTTTCTTTTTTTCTGCTCTTTACACCAACTGTTCATGAGAAATCAGGGTTAAATCTCTTGCGTGTGCATCGAAATGAGTAATCGACAATACATTTATACTGTACACAAATAAAAAAATCTCCTTATAGTCACGCTATAAGGAGATTCTTCAACCATCTGTCATTTACATCAAGACAGCTGAGTTATTTATATTTTTGCAACCTTCTCCGCCTGCAGTCCCTTTTCGGATTCAGTTACTGTAAATTCAACCTGTTCACCTTCTTTCAGACTTCTAAAACCATCCCCTTCAATTGCGGAAAAATGCACAAAGACATCTTTATCGCTCTCCGGTTGTTCTAAAAATCCATATCCTTTACTGGCATTAAACCACTTCACTGTACCTTTCACTCGATTCGACATAACCCCGACCTCCATGACAACTTCATTTAAGTGACCAATATACCGACTGAACTTGCTTTTTCAGCCTAGCAGATGAAAAAAGCATTCGTCAAGTAAAAAAAGTCGCTAAATTCGCTATCATAGGGAGTTAGTCTGAAATTTGATCAATTTTGTCCTTATAAACCTACTGATTGTCAAGCTGTTTATCCCACCAGGTCATCAGCAGTTGGTAGTGATTATAGTAGAGTGGTAATGTGTCGGGTTGGCCGAATTTAGTGTGGTAAACAAGCCGGTGCCCCGCCATATACCAGTTTGGCACAACGTAATATCCATACCACAAAACCCGATCCAGGGCTTTTGCTGCGGCAACCAGCTCTTTTTCCGTCTGAGCATAAATAATCTTCTCGACCAGTGTATCAACCGCAGGGTCCTTGATTCCTGCCAGGTTTCTTGTTCCTTTTTGATCAGCCGAGGTGGAATGCCAGAAATTTCTCTGTTCATTTCCCGGAGATTGAGATTGGCCGTACACGGTTACCGTCATATCAAATTCATATTTCTGCAGTCGATCAGTATACAGCGCTGCATCTATGGTCCGATAATCAACACGCATACCAAGTTTTTTAAGATTGGCTGCATAGGGTGCCATCACCCGCTCAAAAGAGGGCGATACCAACATAATTTCAAATTGAAACTCTTTACCCTGTGAATTAACCAACTTACCGTTTTTCACAATCCAGCCGGCTTCTTTCAGCAGTTTTTTCGCCTTTCTCAGGTTGGTTCGCAACCCTCCTTTCTGCTTGGTTGTTGGTGGAGTTAAAGGAGTGGTAAAAACCTGCGGAGGCACTTTATCACGAAGCTCTTCCAGATACGACAGCTCAAGGCCTTCAGGTAAACCGGTTGCTGCCAGATGGGAGTTGGAAAAATAGGAATCTGAGCGGCTATATTGATTAAAAAAAAGTGACTTATTGGTCCATTCAAAATCAAGGGCCAAGCCTAATGCCTGGCGTACCCTGGGATCTTTGAATATCTCTTTTCGGGTATTGAGTACAAAGCCCTGCATACCGGCATTGTTTTTATGGGGAAAGATTTTTTTATCAATCTTACCTTGATCAAACTGTTTACCTTTTAAATCCCTGGCCCACTGCTTGGCAATATTGATCAGCATGAAATCAAATTCTCCAGCCTTTAAGGCTTCAACCGAGACAATCTGATCCTTATAATAGTTGACCACAATTTTATCGTAATTGAACATGTGCTTCCGGGTCGGATGATCTACTGCCCAATATTTTTTATTGCGTTTGTAGGTTATAGATTTTCCGGGATCCACCTGATCTATTACGTAAGGACCTGAGCCGATGGGAAAAAGTGTATTGCTCTCTTTATCAAAACCATGTTTTTCATAAAAAGCCTTCTGCAAAATCGAAAGCTGGCCGCATATCATATGCAGTTCACGATTAGGTCGTTTAAAGTTAAATTTGACCCGATGTTTATCTATAATTTCAACATCTTCAATATCCTGATAGTAATAGGGATATGATGGATGCACCTTATCGCTTTTGAAAACCTCAAGTGAATATTTCACATCCTCAACAGTAATGGGTGACCCATCAGAAAAACGTGCCCGCTCATCCAGAGTAAAGGTCACCGACATTTTATCTTCGGCAAGCTCAATAGCTTTTGCTATCAAGCCATATTCGGCAAACGGTTCATCAAGACTGGCAACAGCTAATGTTTCGAAAATAAACATATCAAGGCCAAGGGGAGACAACCCTTTTAAGGTGAAAGGATTCAGCTTATCGAAGCTGCCAAGATCGTGAAGGATGAGTTGGCCACCTTTTTTTGCGTTTGGAGACACATAGGAAAAATGAGAAAAGTCTTTTGAATATTTCAACATTCCGTCAATGGAGATTCCATGTGAGGCGAACCCTGTTTGAACAGTCATCAAAACAAAGAATATTGCAGAAAATAGAGAGAAAAATAACCTGGTCATCTGTTTCATGTTTCACCTTTTACTTTAGAGCAACAAACAATTATCTGATTAGCAAGAATGCTCAGCCTAACACGAGGTGTTGTCAATTTGTCTGGCTAGCCTGCGGTCAAGGATCACTCCTTTATAGATGACAGTATATGTTTTTTAAAGTTTTCTTAACTTAAACACACACTTAAACCATAACCTGCGATCCTTGAAATACGCCAGTCAAACTGACATCACCTCTTTTATCGTCCAGGCTGAGAATCATTGGTAATCAGAGATAATTATCCATAGCGACAATAATGCTTTTTATGTATATTATCAGGTCCTTCAGAAAGGATACCATATTCCATAGCAACAATAATTCAAATAACGAGTTGAATCATGGGAAAAACAATTGCTGAAAAAATATTCGAATCCCATTTGCGCGACACCCCGACACCTGAAAATATGGTGCTTGATATCGATGTGGTCATGTGCCATGAGATTACCACACCTATTGCCATTAAAGATTTAATGGAAAAAGGGCTGGATCGGGTTTTTGATCCGACAAAGATCAAAGCTGTCATTGACCATGTTACGCCTGCCAAGGATTCCAAAACGGCCATGCAGGGGAAAATCATGCGCGACTGGGCCAGACGACATAATATCAAGGATTTTTTCGATGTGGGAGCCAATGGTGTTTGCCATGCCCTCTTCCCGGAAAAAGGATTCATCAGGCCCGGATACACTGTCATCATGGGTGATTCCCACACCTGTACCCATGGCGCTTTCGGTGCCTTTGCCGCAGGGGTTGGCACAACTGATCTTGAAGTCGGTATCTTAAAAGGTGTCTGCACTTTCCGAGCACCCAAGACACTCAGGATTACTATCAACGGCTCTTTGGCAAAAGGTGTAACAGCCAAAGATGTCATTCTTGCTGTCATTAAACAGTTAACGGTAAACGGCGCCACCGATAAGATTATTGAGTTTGGCGGAGAAGTGGTTGATTCCATGTCTATGGCTGCCAGAATGACCCTGTGCAATATGGCGGTTGAGGCTGGTGCGACTTCCGGCATCTGTTTTCCGGACAGGGTTACAGCCGAGTATCTGTGGCCCTTTATTTCAGACGAGTACACGACCATAGATGACGCTGTTGAACAGTTTAAAACGCTTCATTCTGACCCTGACGCCAATTATGACGAAGTTCTGGTTATCGATATTTCCGATTTAGAACCTCAAGTCACCGACCAGTTCAAACCGGATTGTGTCAAAAACATAGGTGAAATGAGCGAAAAAAGTGTAGACCAGATCTATATCGGCTCCTGCACAAATGGCCGTATCGAAGATCTTCGTGATGCTGCTGAAATCCTCAACGGTAAAAAGCTGGCAGAAGGTGTCCGCGGGATCGTTACCCCGGCAACCCCAGCAATCTACAACCAGGCCCTTGAGGAAGGAATTATAAAGATATTTATGGATGCCGGTTTTTGCGTACTCAATCCAACATGCGGTGCTTGTCTGGGTATGAGTTCCGGGGTACTGGCAGAGGGTGAGGTATGTGCCTCAACTACCAATCGTAACTTCAACGGTCGTATGGGCAAAGGCGGCATGGTTCACCTGATGAGCCCATATTCCGCTGCTGCTGCCGCTGTTACCGGGAAAATCAGTGACCCACGACCTTTTCTTAACCAGTAGAGAGTATGACCATGAAAACTTTCGGCGGTCCGGCTATTCGCCTGGACAGAAGCGATATTAATACAGACGAAATCATTCCGGCAAAATATCTGACCGAAATCACCAAGAGTGCTTTGAAACCGCACCTGCTCGAAGATCTGCTTTTAGACGGAACAGCGTTTGATAATAACTCTAGTGAGATGCAGGAGGCAAAAGCGGTTATCACTCGCTCGAATTTCGGCTGCGGCTCTTCACGGGAACATGCTGTATGGGCCTTTGAGGTTAACGATATCAATTTGATTATTGGTGAGTCGTTTGCCAGGATTTTCAGGCAGAACATGTTCAACTGCGGAATTCTGGCTGTGGAATTGCCAAAGAAGGATATTGATCAGTTGATGGGGATGACAGGAAATATTGAGATCAGTGTGGATCTTGACTCATCCAGCCTTACTGCCAGATCTGATGATTCGGCCCAGGACACGTACACCTTTTCATTTGACCTGAATCCATATGACGGAAAACTGGTCGCTGCCGGCGGCTGGCTCGCCTACGCAGACTCCAACTATTGATAAGCGATACTCTTTTACGGGCTGCAGGTTTTCACTTAAGTGACGATCTGCAGCCTGATAATGGATTTACAAGCCGATTTCTCTCAGCGAATTGACAAGTTCCTTCTGTTCTTCACTGAGCTCAGTTGGAACCTGAATACCGATACGAACATAAATGTCTCCCCTCTTGCCGTGGGGACCAGCTGGCAGACCGTGGCCAGGAATTCTCAGTTTAGAATCTGTCTGGATGCCGGCTGGAACTTTGACCGCGAATTTTTTCCCTTCCAGCGTCTCAACCTGCACTGATGTTCCGAGTATGGCATCGGAATAAGGAATCAGCTGTTCGGTTATCAGGTCATCGCCATCTCTTGTGAATAGTTCATGGGGCTCTATATCCACTTTAAGATACAAATCCCCCGGCATACCACCATTGGGAGCTGCTCCCCCTTTTCCTTTCAGTCGTAACCTTTTTCCTTTTTCTATTCCTTTCGGAATTGTCACACTGACATTCTGGGCAGCCCCGTTCTTTCGTATGGAAATGGTTTTCTTCGCTCCACTCATGACTTCATCAAGAGTCACACCGAGTTGATAGGACATATCAGGTCCTTTAACCTGCTGCTGTCCGCAACCTCCACCGGAACAGCCCCCCATACCACCAGGCTGCTGATTAAACATAGAGCCGAAAAAGGAAGCGCCACCACCACCCATTCCACCCATGCCACCCATATTTGAGGTGCGAAATTGGGCTGACTGACCACCTGATACGCCACCAAAACCGAATTGCTTGAGGATATCGTTTATATCGAAATTGGCGAATATATCTTCTTGTGAATAGCGCTGATGAAAATTGGTCGAACCAAATGTATCATACTGCTTCTTTTTCTCAGGATCGGAGAGCACCGCATACGCTTCACTGATCTCTTTAAACTTCTTCTCAGCTTCTTTATCACCGGCATTCTTGTCCGGGTGATATTTCAATGCCAGCTTTCTATAAGCCTTCTTGATTTCAGCCGATGTAGAACTCTTCGATACTCCTAATCTTTTATAATAATCCATGATGCTGCGTAGGTCTTTTATTCTTCCCTGTTCTTTGCCGAGCCGATAGAATCAGATGCTCGACATTCTTCCCCTTTGTAATAAAAGGTGTTTATAGTAAACGCCTTTAAAATTGAAAGTAATCACTCTTTTAGAGTGTTCAAGCCTGAAAAAGACATGACATGAAAAAAAATAAAAAAAGCCGGCTCAATTGAGCCGGCTTTCTGCACTTCATATATCTGAAATTACTTAAAAAGGAACATCTTCACCGGTTGTTCCGCCTGATTCCGGATATGAATTGTCGGAGTAGTTATCCTGGTTATAGCTATCACCGCCACCATAGGAACCGGTATCGCCGCCGCCACCTTTGGGAGAGAGCATCTTCATTTCTCGTGCTACTATCTCAGTGGTATACCGATCATTCCCATTCTGGTCCTGCCATTTCCTGGTCTGAATTCTTCCTTCGATATAAACCTTTGATCCCTTATGCAGGTACTCACCACAGATCTCAGCCAACCGCTGAAAAGTTACAATTCTATGCCATTCCGTATTCTCCTGAAACTGACCATCCTGCCCTTTCCACTTCTCAGTTGTCGCAACGGAAAATGTTGTTACCTGGGAACCACTCTGGGTATATCGTACTTCCGGATCCTTACCCAGGTTACCTATAATAATTGCCTTGTTGACCATAGTTAATTTCTCCTGAGATTTTACTTTGTTGTATTATTCTGGGAAAAAACTTTCATGACACAAACAGATGTTTATGCGGAAGTTTTGTATTTCGACTGAAACAGATCGTCAAAAGATACCCTTTTTTATCAAGAAAGACACCCGCTTTTCAATATTCTAACTTTTTCCTCTCATCAATTCAGGTAAGGGAGCTGTTAACGGCATTATCAAGCATCTGCGGCAAGCCACCCTTCTCTCCCGGTTGAAAACCCATTACCTGCTGCCATATTTCATCTGATTCCATACAGAAATAAACACAGCAGTTGTCCGACACCTTCTTTTTTAACAGGCTGTAGAGATATTGATATAACTCTACTCTTCGCGGCCTGAAATACCTGGATTTACCGTCCAGACCCTCAATAAATTCCTGGTAAAATATATTTGAACCAGGAAAACGTTTTGAACCGATATGTTTTAACTTGGGAAGATACCTGAAACCACCCATAGAGATATAGACGATGGAGTCGGCGGGGACAACCTGAAAGAGCTGATTAATTGTTTCCCGATAGCCATCCCGCCACCCTGGATGATCTATAATCGGATCAAAATGAAAAGCCAGCAGGTAACCCCACTCAGCACATTGGGCAGCGGCCTCTAGTCTTTCCATGAGTGTGGCTGTGCGTATTTCCTCTTTTCTCATGATCTGGGTGCTGTTTAAAGACCATCCTAAAACGGTACGACCGTTGTGGTTAAGACCTTTCAGGTTATCGATAACAGCTGACTTTGTCTTTAATTCGAGTATTGCACTTTTCCGGGTTGCCATAAATTCAACGAGGGTTTTCGACAGGCAAGTCAGCCTGTCCAGCGCCATTGAATCTGTAAACTCACCGGTTCCAATTCGAAAAAACTCAGTCGGTCTGTCTTTGAAGACCGTTTCCATTTCTTCTATCAGATCATCAATATTGACAAAAAATGAGAGGTGGGGATTATTTAGATAGGCCTGTAATATACAATAGACACAATCCATTGGGCAATTCATACCAATGTTTAAAACCTGATAATCACAACATCGATATTCTCTTGTTGCAGGGCAGGGTTTGAAAAAACGTCCTTTATTCTTACAGAGCAGGAGATGTTGTTTACCATCTGTTAAATTATCCGGATAGTCACCAGCTACCATTTGAGAAGTATCACTTTTAACAACAGTATAGGGAAGCCGGCTACGTTCGATTATTTCCCTGGTATAAGCCATATCCAGGCACGACTCTTCCACATGTATCTGCTGAATAAAACGAGATGGGTCCGCCCAGGATTGTAGAGTTTTCATGTATTCTTATAAATTTTTCTTATTCCCTTAAAAGCACAGCATGACACAGGGAGCTGTCAATTTGTTCGCCTTGCTTCTGGTTAAAATCACATTTCTAGTTGATAAAACGCAGTTCTAAATTTTTTTCAGTCATATCTACATCATATACAGTGCTTTTTCACTGTAAACAAAAGCCATGATATCACATTTGATCGCCATATTTTTTGGCAAGATCGAGATATTCCTGTGCTTCTTTTTCTTTGCCGTGCTTCAGACAACCGTTACCATAAATCAAACACTTTTTTTGAAGTTCGGCAGTTGCCAGCTTTTTATTTTCAGGAGTTAATTGATGATTTTCTAGAATATTTATAATCGCTGTTATCCTCAACTTATCCATACCTACTCTATACTGATTGGAAAGTTGATCATCTCTTCCACCTTCTTTCACCGTTAAGGGCTCATCAACCAGTAAAAACGAATAGTTTAAACTCACTCGCAGCCAGAATTCATAATCCTCACAACAGTGAAAACTTTCGTTAAACAAGCCAACTTTATCAAACAGTTCTTTTCGTACCATTGCTGTGGACATACCGACAGCACAGAGTAACAGACAGTGATCAAAAATATTGCCTGAACGGGGAATATGGATTTTCTTCTGATTGAGATGTTTGCCTGCCCTCATCCATCTCTCTTTCGTATGAGATACAAGGTATTGAGGATTGTTTTCCATAACAGCACACTGTCTGGCAAGCTTTGTTTTCTGCCAATGGTCATCTGAATCGAGAAAGGCTATCAGCTCACTCTTTGCCAATCGTATCCCTGTATTTCGTGCGGCAGCTGGTCCACTATTTGGTTGAGCAATGTATTTTATTTCTGTCGAACAGTGGTGAGCAATTCGATCAACAACGTTTTTTGTACCATCGGTTGAACCATCATCAACAATGATCAGCTCATCACATTTTCGCGTCTGTTGAATAACTGACAAAACAGCCCTTTCAATACAGAATTTGCGGTTATAGGTCGGTATGATTACGGATATTTTTGGGTTCATTTTTTGAGCTTAATGGCAAATATTTCTCTATTTGCTCTATTTTTTAAGGGACAAATATTGTATCGTTAAGGATTATCAAAAGCAATTATTGTATTCAACAATCTTTTTTCATAAACATGACAACTGAAATCCTGATAAATTCAAGGAGCTTTGAAGACCGCATTGCCCTTGTCGAAAACGGTCACCTGGTCGAATTTCATCTTCAACGACCCTCCGACAAGGGTCTTGTGGGAAATATTTATAAAGGTAGAATTGTAAGAGTTCTACCGGGAATGCAAGCGGCATTTGTCGATATTGGCCTGGAACGTACCGGGTTCCTGTATGTTGATGATGTTCATTCCGGCCCTGCTGAATTGGCCAAACTCACATCAGAGAAACGTAATCAGAACTGTGGTGAATTCAATTTCTCCTCACCAACACCTGAAGAGATCCAAGACAGTCGAGATAAAATCAATATAGAGGATTTAATTAAAGAGGGGCAGGACATTTTAGTTCAGGTCGGAAAAGACCCAATTGGCACCAAAGGCGCTCGCCTGACTTGCCACATCACGCTTCCTTGTCGCTACCTCGTCTTTATGCCGCTCACCGAACATATAGGTATTTCAAGAAAAATCAAGGATGAAGAAATCCGCCAACGATTAAAAGATAAGATTGAGGAGCTACGCCCTGCCGGAACCGGTTTTATAGTCAGAACAGTAGCTGAGCATGCAGACTCCGACGAGCTTGAAGCTGATATGGAGTTTCTCATGCTTTTATGGGACGAGATAAAAGACCTCAGTGCCAAAGCAGCAGTACCTTCTCTTGTCCATGAAGACTTGGATATCACCCTTCGTTCCATACGAGATTTATTTACCCATGATGTAACCAAACTGATCATTGATGACCAGGATGGATATAAAAAACTGGTCCGTTTTGTCAAAACTTTCGCCCCACAACTCCACGACAGGATCAGCTGTTACGATGGGAAAACTCCTCTTTTTGAGGCCCACGGTATAGAAGTTGACATCAACCGGGCACTGGAAAAGAAAGTATGGCTTCGTTCAGGTGGGTATATTGTTATCGAATCAACCGAAGCCTTAACTGTAATCGATGTCAACACAGGACGTTTTGTCGGCAAAAACGATCTAAACGACACAATCTTTAAAACCAATATTGAAGCAGTCAAAGAAATTGCATATCAGCTCCGCCTGCGTAATATAGGTGGTATTATTATCATAGACTTCATCGATATGGACGATGAAACTCAGAGAGAAGAGTTATTTAACGCCTTTTTAGAGGCAATCAAAAACGATAAATCGCGTATTAACATCCTTAAACTGACAGAATTTGGCCTTGTACAGATGACCAGAAAGCGGTCCTGTGAAAACCTTTTGCAGATGATGTGCGAACCGTGTTTCTACTGTGCCGGTGAAGGCATCTTGAAATCGAGGCGAACTGTCTGTTTTGAGATTTTCAGGAAAATCAGCCGCAACATCGAAAAAAGCAGAGGCAACACCATCACCATTCTTGTCAATCCCAGGCTTGCTGAATTGATGTTGAAAGAAGAAGAGTCACTTGTCATCCAATTTGAGAAAGATATTGACAAGCGGCTTTTGATCATGCCTAAAAAAGAATTACATATTGAAAAATATGAGATTCTTTGGCATGATCGGTCTCCCGATAAGATGTAAATTAATCCATGTCTACAACATGCATTATTCCTGTTACATCCCGGAGTAATCCTAGATCGAAAGCCAGGCGAACAAATTGACAACTTTTGTGTTCGGCAGAGCTTTATGGGTGATCAACATCATAGTAGGATGACCCCTTCAAATTGGAAGAATAGCAAGGCCATTGGTGGTTACTGCCAAACGTCCTCGATAGGCTGTGGATTGTTTTCAGTTATGACCAAAGTCCTTTATCACCAATTTGCTATTTAGATGAATACCTTCAACAATTTTTTATCAGGCTATAAATGCTTGCCAGTTACAGTCAACCTCCAGTCAATTAACCTCATAGAATATACGGCCAGTCGAAATGGAACTTGAGAAAAATAAAAAGAAAAAGGGCTCGTCCACTCTCTTATTACTGCTTATTATCATTTTAGTAGTCATCAGCGCTGTTTGTGGATTTATCTTCTTTGAAAGCGAAAAGCCACAAATTACACTCGATAAGTCTATCACCTTCTTTGGTCCTAAAACCCCTATTAAGCTGACCGCCACAGACAAGAAGCGCGGGCTGAAAAAAATCAGCATAACGCTTGTACAGGGAGAAAAGAAAAAATCACTCTTTAGCATCGACTTTCCCAGACAGAGCTATTGGATTCAATGCGGGCCACAATCCAAAACAATCTCCTATGAAAAAGGAATAAAAAAGAAAGGATTTAAAGATGGTGAAGCTGAGCTGATTATCGAAGCAACTGATTTTTCACTTTTTCATTTTTTTACCGGCAACACCACCCGCCTGATTCAAAAAGTTATTATCGATACCAAGCCGCCAAAGGTAAATATTATTCACAGCGAACGCTATATTGAAAACGGTGGTTCAGGCTTCATTATCTACAGGATTTCTCCCGACACAGTGAAACATGGCGTTATGATCGGAAAAGACTTTCATCCCGGTTATTCCATAGAGGATGGTAGAGAAGATGTTTTCAATGCGCTTTTTGCCATTCCCTATTCAACCAAATCCCTCCAGAATCCTCATATCATTGCTTTAGATAAGGCTGGTAACCAAACCATTATCCCATTTTCTACACGACTCAAACGAGCGAAACAAAAAAGAGATAGAATCAATATCAACAATAGTTTTCTCCAGAGAAAGCTTCCCGAATTTGAACATCACTACCCTGAGATGAAAGGCCAACCGGTTGATAAATATTTGTACACAAACAATTCGGTCCGAACCATGAACAATAAGAAAATTAAAGAGATCTGCAGTAAAAGCAGCTCAAAACGTTTATGGAAAGATCGTTTTTTAAGGATGGCCGGCAGTTCAAAAGCTGGATATGCTGATCATAGAACCTACTATTATAAAAATAAGGCCATCGACAAGCAGGTTCATTTAGGAGTGGATATCGCTTCGACAAGACGCAGTGGTGTAAAAGCTGCGGGCACAGGCAAAGTTGTCTTTACCGATTATCTTGGTATTTACGGCAATACTGTCATTCTTGATCATGGCATGGGACTATTTAGCCTTTACGCCCATCTCAGCCAGATCAATGTCGCTGTTGACGATATCATCGAAAAGGGATTTGTTCTTGGCATGACCGGCACATCCGGAATGGCCGGCGGCGATCATCTCCATTTTTCTATGCTTGTAAATGGTATTTTTGTAACACCTGTTGAATGGTGGGACCAGAACTGGATTGATGTGACTATTCAGGAACCGATTATTGATTCGAAATTCTGATTTAGATTTACAAAATTTCTGTATTATCTATTATTCCCAGCCTTGACAACACCTCATGTCAGACTGAGAATCATTGATAATCGGAGAAGATTTAATTAATCATATGAGATATTGTTTCATTCCAAAATAGTAGTGTGTATGTCAATATTTGTGATTTCCCCAATGATTAAGAGTTGAGCTAAAAACATATTAATGAGTAACTCATCCATAGATTCATGACCAGACAATTTCGCATCCCTCTTCTGTTGAACAGTTATCTTGCGACTGAGATGCTGGCTCCATTCTTTGCCAGTTTTGTCATCATGAATTCGGTCTTTTTTCTGGTCAAGCTGGTTCCTCTTTTAAATGTCGTACTGGAGTTGGGGATTGGCTTTCAAGATTTCATCAGGCTTTTTTCCTATATTTTCCCTAATATCTTTCTCTACTCACTGCCCATGTCAGCCATGATGGGAGTCATTATTGGCTTCACCAGACTGACAAGTGATACAGAAATCCTTGCACTTAAGTCATCTGGTACCAGCCTGTATCAAACCGTCCCATCTGTTGTTATCGTCTCAACTATCATCGCTCTTTTAACAGGCTTTTTCTCAACCAAACTCATTCCTGCAAGTGAAATTGCCATGAAACAGCTGATGTTCAGGCTGGCAAAAGAAAAAATTGATCACGGTATTCAGGAGCAACAGTTTACCGAAGCTTTAGGTGATCTGGTCGTTTATGTAGAGAATGCGGATGATGAATCCAAAGAGCTGAAAAATGTTTGGGTATCTGATATGAGGGGCCAGGAAATTCCCACTATTACAATGGCTACCACAGGAAAGATGATATCGGATATTAAGAACATGATGGTAACCATCATTCTTTTTAACGGCAGCCTGCATCAATCGGGAGTGAAAGATGCACAGATTGTTGAATTCGACCGCTATCGAATCAATATTCCTTTGCAGCCACCATCTCTGATTGATGGAAAAGACATCAACACCCTGACCTCAAAAATGATGACCATGTCTCAACTCCAGGAAAAAGCGTCAGAACTTGGAAGGGATACTAAAGCGGGCAGAAAAATGCTCATTCATTATGAAAAAAGACTTGTTCTTCCGGTTGGTTGCCTGATCCTAAGCCTGCTTGGTCTGCCGTTGGGATTACTTGGCGGCCCGGGGAAGCGGGCAATCGGTGTTCCTGTTGGTCTATTCTTTTTTATGCTCTATTACGTCGTGTTTTCCCTGAGCCAGGCCGCTGCAGAAAATGGAGTGATGCCGGTAGAGATAGTCATGTGGATTCCCAACTGCCTGTTTCTAATAATAACTCTCTACTGTCTTCACAGAATGACCCATGAGCAGCCACTGCTGCCCGATCAGGTTAAAGTCAGATTACAACATTTTTACGATCGCTATCTGCTCTCTTCTGTTAAATATATTTATAAACTTATCGGACACTCCACCCAAAAGGCAAAAACAGTCAAGCCTATCATTTCAAAAGTTACACCACGCTTCCTCCAGGCCGGTGTCATTCGAGCAAACGCCTACAGCAGGGTGTATCACTTCCCGGAATGTGAGTTTTACACCTGTAAATACTGCACTATGACATTTAAGAATACTGAGATAGCTGCCAAAGCCGGTTTTCAACCCTGCAAATTCTGTAAAAGCCTCAAAGACAAGTACGAGGCAAAGGAAAAAAAGAATAACTAGCTCCTGTTATCCATGAAGCTCTGGCAGACAAGAAATGTTGCCAATTTGTCCACCTGGCCTTCGGTCTAGATGCACTGCTTTTGGGATGACAACATCTGTCCCTGCACTTGCTCTATACCCTCTTTCAGAGCTGCTGCTCGGGATCTTACTTCAGATCTGTCAGAGCTTTTTTAAGTGCTGCTGAATGAACATGGCCTGCATAATGAACCTGGCTTTTTCCTGTTACCGGATCAAAGCCGGAAGGATCAGCCACACAGAAATATTGGACTTGTCTTGGTAGCGTTGTTAATGCCTCCTCAACGGTAAGGCCGACCAATTCCCGCAAACCGTCCCAGGTCGCGCCGCAAGGTGCTCCTCGAGTCACCTTTATGTCGGCAATTTTACCGTCTTCCAGCCGAACGCTATATTCAGGCATGCCGAATTGGACCCCATATTCGCCAAGCTGATCATTCTTCCCAAGTCCGCAACAGGTGAATGGAGTAAAACCTGCGCCCTTTTTTCCTGCAGATACGACAGGAATTTTCTTTTTCTCACAGAGATTTTGGAGAAAGTGAGACAAATCAGGGTGTTTAAGATAATTGAGTACAAGGTCGCACTGAAAAGATTGATCAATATAATTTTCCGGTTCATCGACCAACTCCGGCAGCTGAACATTGATCGAGACAATTTCTATTGACTCAATATTTTGACCATATTTATCTATCCCTTCAATCTTTTTTTCCGCTGAACCAAATTGTTGAAAAACAATAACCTTCATAATTTACCCAAGAGTAAAAACTCTATTGTTTATTTAACCTGAAAAAGCCAACAGACATCAACAGGGAGCGTAACACTGCTCTTTAAAAGCCTAATACTATTGACTTGCATAACTCAGGTTAATGAAATAACGACAAAAACATGTTTTCTTTCTTTTCTTCAACATGACAAATGTGGTATCTTTTAAAGGAATACTTCAACAATTAATCCAAGGAAGAGTATGGCTTATCAAGATATTCTCGTCAATCTTGTAAATAGTCTGCCGGAAATATACGGCGCATTTATTTACAATGACAACGATGGTGTTCTCCACAGCCGTGAAACACGGGCAACCAACAATCTCCAAAAACAGCAGGTTGGAAAAGCCTTTTCCAAAGTCCATTTCATGATGTCCATGCATTTCAAGGATATCAGCTGTATTCGCTTTAATTATGTCAAAATGACCTTAATCGGTGGACAATTTGGTGACAATAATTATCTGATTGTTTTTTGCGGAAAAGATATTGCTTCCGGCATGACTAGAATAACGGTGCAGATGGCTTTAAATAATCTCAACGAAAACAGCTCCTCCCCAGAACAACAAAATGACGCCAATGACAGGGCAAAATTAAATCCTGAAGAACTCCTTCATCCTGAGTCTCACCTCGCCGACCCTTTAAATAAAATCAAACAGGAGCTTGCTCGCCAGGTTGGACCTGTGGCCAATGTCCTTTTTGAGGACGCTCTGTCATCCTGGGCCAAAGAGGCCAATCCCACCCATGAACGTTTACCTCTTCTTATAGAAAAACTGGTAAATGAAATCGGTGCAGGAGATGAAAGCAGCGCATTTCAGAATGCGATCAATAAGGTACTATAATTTAACCGGAATGGATTATGGCTTCAGCAAATGATTTTAACAAATTAAAAGATGTCCCGGGTGTGTACCATTTTATGCTGGTTCAAAATGATGGGCATATTGTTTGCTCAAATGCTCCCAATGCCATTGAATTTTCTTCAGCCATCATAATGAGCGGTACCCACTTTAAAAATCTCGAGAGTATTTTGGATAGCGGTCGCTCCACTCACCTGTGTGTTGAACGAAATAAGGAGAGCAGCTTTCTCGTGTTTACTCTTGGAAATTACTTTCTTGGTGTTGTAGAGCAACCTGACAGTGACACCCAAAAAACCGTAAATTCAATTATTTCCTATCTTAAAACTCTGTCATAGACATGACTTTTCTGTATCTATTAAAACTATTCTCTTTCACCCCGAAAAACATCTCAACTACTGCTGCCAAGCCTCAAAATAGTATTTTCAAGCGGAGATTTGAATGAAACTACCCAAATCATCTGAAATGCAGGCTCTTGATTTGAGTGCAATTAACGATTTTGGTATTCCCGGTATAGTCCTTATGGAAAATGCCGGTCTGGGAACTGTCCGCATAATTGAAGATGAACTTGGTCCTGCTGGAGGCACCTTTGCAGTCATTCTGGTTGGTCCTGGAAACAACGGCGGAGATGGATTGGTCATTGGGCGGCATTTACATCAACGTGGCTGTGAGCCAATATTTTTCTTCCTGGTAGATCCCGACGCCCTGACAGGCGATGCTGCAACCAACTTCACTATCATCAAAAATCTTCGTCTTCCCTATCATATCATTAACACAGCAACCAGAGTTGAAACAATTCCCATACTCTATAAGCAGATCGAGTCAAGGGGCAAACCCTGTTATGTGATCATCGATGCCATCTTCGGTACAGGATTGAAACGAAATATTGTTGGCCATTTTGCTGAAGTAATCGATTTAATCAATCGCGCAAGTTTTGCCCATAATGTTCCGGTGATTGCTGCTGACATCCCTTCCGGTATGGATGCGGACCGTGGTTCAATCTATAATAAAGTGATCATTGCCGACCATACTGCCACCTACGGATGCCCCAAGCCTGGTCAGGTTCTCCATGGCAGCTCCGATCTTACCGGAAAGTTGCATGTAATCGATATCGGCATCCCTCCAGAGGCCATCTCTAAAGCGAAAATACCTACTGATCTCTTAACAGAAGATTCCATTCAACGATGGCTTTCCAAATTGTCTCGTCGTAAAGGGGCGCATAAGGGAGATCATGGCCATCTTCTGATTCTAGCCGGTTCACAGGGAAAAACAGGAGCCGCAATTCTCAGCACCAAAGGGGCTTTAAGATCCGGCTGTGGTCTTATAACACTCGGTGTCCCAAGCAGCCTCAACACGATTTACGAAACCACACTTGTTGAAGCTATGACCCAGGTTCTTCCCCACTCTAAGACTTTTCTATCCGCTCTTGATAAACAAAATATCATTGGCTTACTTAAAAACAAAAAATGTGTCTTAATCGGACCAGGAGTCGGCACCCGCTCTGAAACAGCGGAGCTACTGGTCTATCTTTATCACACAGTTAAATTACCTATGGTGATTGATGCCGATGCCATCACCATTTTAGCCACTCACCTGAAACAGTTGTCGGAACCTGCCGGAGCACGAATATTCACCCCACATCCTGGTGAATTAGGGCGCTTGATCGGCAAAACCCCAAAAGAAATCCAGGATAATCGCTTACAGGCCGTGAAAGAAGCGTGTTCTCTTTTCGACAAATTCAATCAGGAAGTGATCATTGTTCTTAAAGGAGCCGGCACAATTATCGCTTCCAATGACGGCAAAATCATGATCAATACCACCGGCAATCCTGGCATGGCGACCGGTGGAATGGGCGATGTGTTAAGTGGCATCATTGCCTCTCTTATATGCCAGGGAAGCGGTAGCCTGGAGTCCAGCGGCGCTGGTGTCTATCTCCATGGTAAAACAGGTGATGTTCTTTATAATGATCTTGGAATCGGTTTTACGGCAAGCGAACTGGCTAATCTACTTCCAGTTACCATGAAACCATATCTACAGTGAGGTGAAGAGATGAAAACAGCCAAAGATATCATGACCCAGAATGTCGTCACTGTAACACCTGAAACGACCGTTAAAGAGTTGGCCCAGCTCTTTTCATTTCATCAAATCAGCGGTGCACCCGTGGTTGATGAGGATGGAAAACTTATCAGTGTGGTAACGGAAAACGACCTTATCGACCAGACAAAAAAGGTCCATATCCCAACGGTTGTTACTATTCTCGATTCTGTTTTTTATCTTGAAAATCCCGATAAAATGGAAAACGAAATGAAAAAGATTGCCGGTTATCACGTCAAAGACATCTGCTCAGATAGCCTGATTACCGTAACTGAAGAAACTCCATTGGATGAGATAGCCACCATTATGTCGGAAAAGCTCGTACACACACTGCCGGTTCTTCAGGATGAAAAATTGGTTGGTATTATCGGTAAGAAAGATATTATCAGAACCCTCATCTCCTCCTGAGGGCACCAAAAAGTATCACTTTCCATTACCACGTAATGGGTTTGAGTTTATGCTCAATTAAATAGTCGTTGCATTTGACAAAAATCCCAGAACCCAAAAATCCTCTATTGGCCGACAAGGGCGATGGGTGGGAGGTCTGAAGTACCATATGCTTCAACCTGTCAATCAACTGGCCTTTTTTCTGGGCAAAGGCTCCCCAAAGCATGAAAACCACGTGCTCTTTTTCTTTATTGATTGTTTCTATAATATTGTCGGTCAGCTTATGCCAGCCAAGATTCGCATGGGAATTGGGGTGACCTGCGATCACAGTCAGGCTGGCATTGAGCAGCAGTACTCCCTGGGTAGCCCACCTTGTAAGATCTGAGGACATTTCCATTTGCCTGCCATCATAAACAGATTTGTTTATCTCTTTGAAAATATTTCTCAACGATGGAGGGTGAGGAATTCCCTCCTTGACAGAAAAGCAGAGACCATGAGCTTCCGGCCCAAGTTTTGGATGCTCGTTAAAATAGGGATCCTGACCGATTATAACAACCCGCAGCTGTTCAAGGGATGTCAGGCGCATGGAGTTAAAGACCGTCTCCCTGGGAGGAAATACTTTTCTTGGGTTTTTTGGATCTTCGTATGCCTTTATTAACAGATCTCTATGGTATCCCTGCTTCATCAGGGGGACGGTTTCTTCCCAGAGCATTTTCTATTGGAATGTATGAATATTTAGAGTGTTTGGCTTACATCAGCTAACCCGATTTTCTCATGAATAGTTTGAGCGCAACTCGATAACATATTGTTTTTTAGAGGTTATTTACGACAACAGCTGACGGCTGTTTTCATACAAACTGTTCGTGAGAAATCCGGGCTAATATCAATTGATCTGTTTCACAGAGCTTTTTTTCGACAGACAGAGCGAAGGGGAAGTAACTCCAAAACTCGTTTTTTCAGCCATGACCTCAACAAGATACGAGCAGAGAATATCATAATCCTGCTGATAGATATTTAAAAACTCAATACCTGTCAGAGTGCACTCATTGGTTGGAATGAATCTGGAGTAGATGACTTTAGCCAGAAAGAGAATTGTATCAGTTTTTTCTTCTCCCTCAGTTCGCCATCTCGATTCAGGCAGAATAACCTTGGAACGAACAATATCTCCCCTTTTATACTCTTCAGATGAGTAGAAAGATAATCCACCATCTGAAATGTCGCGACATGTAGAGTCAACATATTTACCGTCTTCTTTCTCAATATCAGCAACTCTGCAGATTTCAGTTTTGAGATTGAAAGCAAGACGTTTGTGTTTACGTTTTTCAATACTGGGCATATTCAGTAACCTGGTCAAGCTGTAACAATAGATCGTCCAGCATCTTTAAATGCATTTTCTATTTTTTGAGATAATTGTTTTTCGTCATCCACCAAATCCGCATCTATCTTCTTAACGATATGCTTCGCCATTTCCTGATACAGACACCTTTCAGGGGCCAGCAGACAGACAGTACCTCCATTTTTCCTGATAATATCAAGTCCGGCGGCACCATCCAACTCAGAACCTGAAATAACAATACCCATAACCCTGGTTTTAAAAACCTCAGACACAGACTTCATAAACAGATCAATGTGGGAGAATTCTTCTGAAACAGGACAATCCGATGGGCGTAGCGTATATTCAGTCAAATGGGATGACATGGCGATATTATCTGATACTGATGCCACATAACAGGTACCACTTGAAAGTGAAATTCCCTCTTTATACTCAACCACACTCATAAGAGATATTGAATCGAGATAGCGGGTAAAGTGGTGAATATGGTCCCGGTCTTCATACATGGATAGAATAATAGAGCCATTTATGGCCGGATTAATTTGAGGAATGATTTTAAGAATATTGGGATAGGTTCCCTTTCCTGCTCCAAGGGTAACAATAAAATTCACCCTTCGATATTTTTGTCCAATACCTAAATCGCTTGTCTCTCCACAGTTTGGACATACTATTTTATCATGGTGATTTTGCGAATAAGAATCGACTTTGATCCTGTGACCGCACTCCTCACAAAAGCCAACACTGTTTTGTCTGCCTATGGTTTTAAGAAAATTCTGATCCTTTGGACCTGCCGGCTCCATCGGTGAAACCGTAACTTTATTGGCCTGTTTGATTTTTTGGATAACCCGATCTCGATTGGTGATAATCGAGTTGTTTTCTAAAAAAGAACCCTTATAAACAAAATCGACAGCGCCGTTTTTAAGAGAATCAAAGGCTCTGGCAGTGCCTTCTTCAGTCAGCCCGGAAACGATGATTGTCGGAGTCGGTACATGAATCATCAGATGCTGCAGTGCGGTCAAGCCATCCATCAACGGCATTTCCAGGTCCATCACAATCACGTTTGGCTTGTGTTTCAGAATCTTTTCCAAAGCCTCAATACCGTTACCAGCCTCGTCAACAATTTCAATATCTTTGTCATCAGCGACGATATCCCTGAATAATCGACGAAAAGGTACAGAATCATCAACGAGCAGAATTCGTATTGTCTCTATTTGTGATTGAGCTGAATCGGTTCCCATACAACAACTTATGGTAAAAGGAGAGTTATAGGAGTTACATCAAGCATTTTGGATCTTACCAAGAAATGTATCAAAAATGCAAAAATTTTATATACCAACAAACACAGATGTGCGAACAAACAGCATCAACATCTCAGGAATATGAAACAGTCTGGAAAGTTCACATAATAATACAGTGTATTCAATACTCTTTTTGAGAGTAAAGTTTATGTTTACGGATATATTCACCAACAGAGGCGGGGGTCAATCTCTCAATCGATTTTTTTTCCTTAACATGTTTTCGAATCGAAGAGGAAGAAACATCAACGACCCCTTTCTCAATGAAAAAGATTCGCTTGAATGAATCAGCATGAAAGTAACTGTTGTCATCTCGTTTGTAACCCAATTCAGTGAGATATCTTTTCATCGAGTCCTTGTGAAAACCTGCTCGTGTAACAACAATAAAATGAATACGTTGAAGAAGCTCTTCATGGGACTTCCAGGTATTAATCTCCAGAAAGGCATCAAGACCGATAATGTAGAAATAATCAATCTCTCGATCTTTCGACTGTAATTCGGTAACTGTATCGATGGTATAAGAAGGCTTAGGCAACGACTGTTCGACAAGTGACAGTGTTCTGTTTCTTTCCCCGTCAAGAGCCAGCCTGATCATCTCGGCACGATAGGGAAAGGGGGTGATGACCTGATCAGGTTTGTGAGGAGGAACAGCTGCCGGAATGAATACAACCCGGCACAGGGAGAGCTGCTCGGCAGCAATATCCGCTACCTGTAAATGACCATTATGAATCGGATCAAATGTACCACCGAGCAAGCCGACCCGGTCTTTAGCTTCTAACCTGGCCATCGCCATAAACAACAAATTTTCTGGTGGTCAGTTCCTTCAGCCCCATGGGTCCATATGCGTGAAGCTTGGTCGTTGAAATACCAATTTCGGTACCAAGGCCAAGTTGTCCTCCGTCATTAAATCTTGTTGAGGCATTAACCATAACTGCAGAAGCATCAATTTCAGCGATGAATTGCTGAGCACGGCTGTAGTTTTCGGTAATAATTGCCTCTGTGTGTTGTGATCCATACTGTTCGATGTATTGTCGGGCTTCATCCATTTCATCAACAACTTTGACACACAGAACAAGATCGAGAAACTCAGTGCCCCAATCACTTTGTTCGGCCGGTTTAATGGTATCAACTATTCGACAACTTCGCTCGCAACCGCGAAGTTCTACACCCTTTTGCTGCAGTTCCCCGGCAATTACAGGCAAATAGGATTTGGCAACATCAGAATGAATCAGCAGACCTTCAAGGGCATTACAAACACCGGGCCGCTGAGTCTTGGAGTTCATGATAATAGGTGTAGCCTTGTCAAAATCCGCTGCACTGTCAACATAGATATTACAGACACCCTTATAATGTTTTAACACTGGAATTTTCGAGTTGTTTGCCACAAAACGAATCAAACCTTCACCCCCTCGGGGAATGATTAAATCGATAGACTCTTCCTGATTAAGCATATGGTTTACCGCTTCTCGATCTGTCTTATTAATGACCTGGATACAGTTCGGATCAAGTGATTCGGAAACAAGTGCATCTTGAAGAACTTGAGCAAGTGCCATATTTGAATGAATAGCCTCGGAACCACCTCGCAGAACCACACTATTGCCGGCTTTCAGGCACAAAACAGCAGCATCTACGGTTACATTGGGTCTCGACTCATAGATCATACCGATGACTCCAAGTGGAATTCTCATCCTGCCAACCATAAGACCATTGGGCCGCTTGATCATCTGCTCAACCTCACCAACCGGATCAAGCAAGGCTACCACCTCTTCTATTCCCTGAATCATTGAATCGATTACATTGTCAGAAAGTTCGAGGCGATCGAGCATGGCAGCAGAAAGACCTTTATTACGACCATTCTCAAGATCTTTTTCATTTTCATCCTGGATAAACCGGGTCTGCTCTTTTAATCCCTCTGCCATACGAAGCAAGACGTTATTTTTCTTCTCTGATGAAAGCGACACCAGTGAACGAGAGGCAGCTCTTGCCTTTTGGGCCATTTCTTTAATATCTATTTCCAGTTGATCGTTTGAACTCATTGCTTTTCCTTTTTGCTATTTTTCCTTTGTGTACCTCAAAAAACACAGTTGTCTCTATGAATTATTTCATCACTGTCCTTAAAACCCAATTTCGACTCTATTGCTTCAGATACAACCCCTTTAATCTTTACCAGATCACCAGAGGAATAATTCACCAGTCCCACGGCAATTCTTTCCTTCTTCTCATTGACAATTTGTACCGAATCACCCACACCGAAAGAACCTATCACCTCGACGACACCAACCGGCAGCAAACTTCTGCCATGCTTCTTCATAGCCAGTTCGGCGCCTTTATCGATTACAAGAGTGCCCTTTGGCCTGAGTACATTGGCTATCCACTGTTTCCTGCTGTTTATCCGTTCTTTTTTCGGTAGAAAAAATGTCCCTATCATTTCACCGCTAAACAGGAGTTCCAAGATGTTTTTTTCACGACCTGGACCGATAAATGAACTTCCGCCACCAGCCGCTATCATCTTAGCCGCTTTGAGTTTAGAGAGCATACCACCTGTACCAAGAGCACTTTTCACATTGCTGACCATTGCCTCGACTTCTGGAGTAATTTCAGTGACAGTGTAAATTGGTCTTGCAGTCGGATCCGTTTTAGGATTTGAACTGTACAGTCCGACAACATCTGTCAAACAGATAAACATATCCGCTTCAATCAGGTTGGCAATATAGGCCCCCAAGGTATCGTTATCACCAAAACGCAACTCTTCTACCGAAACAGTGTCATTTTCATTCACAATAGGGATAACACCGAACTTAAAAAGGGTAAATATGGTGTTTCTCACATTGAGATAACGATCTCTGTTAGATAAATCTGAATGGGTAAGGAGGATCTGGCCAATCTTCTTATCGTATTGACTGAACGTTTTATCATATATCTGCATAAGACGAGATTGACCAATTGCTGCCAGAGCCTGCTTTTCTTTCAGACCAACTGTGGCACCATCCGGGAGAGATAATCTCTTTTTCCCTGCAGCAACCGCTCCAGAGGATACTAATATGACCTCTCTGCCAGTATTGTGCAGAAATGAGAGTTGACGACAAAGATTATCTACAACTTCGAGGTTGATCCCTGCTCCATCAGTCAAAACAGCAGAACCAACTTTTACAACAACTCTTTTTGCCTTATCAAAAAGGGTCTGACGGAAATATAATCCATCATCTCTGCTCATCTGAAAGGCCATATCAAGTACCGTTAATCGAGAAAATAAGTGGCTATGGGTTCGTACAACCAGACAATACAGTTACAGTATTCCAATCAACTCTGCAAGCATGAAGCGATTGGAAAATCAAACAATTACCTTGCTTATGGAGTTCATTAACTCTTGCTTAGATCGCCCTGCTCCATGATTTCTGCAAGCCGTTCTTTTAACGCCTCAAGTCCATCACCATTCTTAGCAGAAATAGGTATTGCTTCAATTCCACGACTGGAAAAGAAACTCTTTAATTCTTCAACTGTCTCATTATCGACAAGATCGCATTTATTCAAGACAAGAATACAAATTTTATCTGCCAGTTCTTCCTGATATGAAACCAATTCATGATGAAGTACATCATAATCTTTTTCCACATCCTCACTTGATGTATCGATAATGTGCAAAAGAATACGTGTTCTTTCGATATGTTTTAAAAAGGTAATACCCAAACCGGTTCCAAGATGCGCCCCTTCGACCAAACCGGGGATATCGGCAATTATACACGGATCCTGAAATTTTAAATGCAAGACACCCAGCTGAGGTTCAAGAGTTGTAAAAGGATAAGCTGCAATTTTCGGGTTTGCCGCTGATAACTTTGAAAGCAGTGTCGATTTCCCGGCGTTTGGTAGACCGACAAGTCCGATATCCGCTATCAGCTTTAACTCAATCTTCAGCCACTTCTCTTCCCCCTCCCTTCCATTTGTAGCAAAGCGAGGCGTCCTGTTTGAACCGGAAGCAAAGTGCTTGTTACCAAGTCCTCCAGAGCCTCCTTTTGCTGCCACACAGCTGTCACCCGGCAAGACAAGATCGGCCAACAGCTCACCGGTTTCACTGTCTCGAATGACAGAACCAACCGGTACAAGCATCACACAGTCCTTACCACTCCGCCCATGCCTGTCTTTTCCCATTCCGTGCTGACCTTTCTCTGCTTTAAAATGAGAACGATATCTAAAGTCAATGAGTGAGTGGAGTGAGTCACTGGCGCGAATGATGACACTCCCCCCTTTGCCCCCATCGCCTCCGTTGGGCCCGCCCTTAGGGACATACTTTTCTCTTCGAAAGCTGACACAACCATTGCCGCCGTCACCGGCTTTCACATGAAATTTTGCTTCATCAACAAAAGCCATTCGTTACCTTTTCCATTTCCGAATATCAAACGCAATAACCAGGGACATTATGAATATTTCGTTAAGACGTTATCTGATATGTGGTGTTCTAATTTCCAAAAAAAAACTCGATCTTGATGTGAAGACCATTTAGAAACGGTTGTCACATCAAGATCGAGTTTTTAGCTGCTAAAACGTTTTAAGAGAGTAAAACGGCTAACCTTTTAACAAAAGTGATCAGCCGGCCGGGTAAACTGACACCCTCTTTTTCTTATGACCAAAATCTTCGTAGGTGACAACCCCATCAACTTTTGCAAAGAGAGTATAATCTCTTCCGCAGCCCACGTTTGTGCCGGGATGGATTTTGGTACCGAGCTGTCGTACAAGTATATTACCGGCCTTGACTTCCTGGCCGCCAAAACGCTTTACACCTCTTCTTTGTCCATTACTGTCACGGCCGTTCTTAGAACTACCGCCTGCCTTTTTATGTGCCATTTTTGTTGCTCCCTAAACGAGTATTCTCTCTATCAAGATATAAGAATTTTCAATTAAACTGAAATTTCCTTGATTTCCAGGGCTGTATAATGCTGTCTATGACCTTTCTTCAGCTTGTAGCCCTTTCTTCGTTTTTTCTTGAAAACAATAACTTTCTTATCTCTTCCCTGCTCTTTGATTTCTGCAATGACTTTAGCATTTTCAACAACAGGACGGCCAATTTGAACCTCTTCACCGTCAACAACCATCAAAACATCATCAAGCTCAACAGTATCACCGACATTGCCTTCGAGTTTCTCCACGCGAAGGTTATCTCCTCCGGCAACCTGATACTGTTTTCCACCAGTACGTACTATCGCATACATTTTTTTATCCTTTTGCTTAACTTAGACAGACCGGAGCCTGTTCGCTTAAATCCAAAACAAATTAAGAAACACTTTTATTAGAGAAAAGTCAATTGGTTTTTTTCATTTAGTTGATCAAATATGTGTGAATACTTACAAATAATCCTAATGACAAAAACGTTGTACTAAGAACAGGCTCTCTTCCTTCATGCAGGAATATATCGAGGTGTCATACAACAACAAGCTGGATTCACAGATGTATCGAAAGCCTCAAATATTGATCAGCAGAACAGTTCCGACTTTCCTGATAAATGATTCAATAACTATCCGACCCTAAGGGCATGGAAATTAACCGCATTGTTGATTAGACGTGGTAAGCCGTGGGAGATACAACAGGTGCTGGGCAATAAAAAAAGGTTATGCGGACACATCTATAGTGTCTGCATAACCTTTTTCAGTCCTGCATTTATAAAGGGATAAGTGGGGAGCTAGACGGAACTGGCCAGACGAGCCGATTCCTTCTTCTGACGAATTGCACACGCCCTTTTAAAAGCTTCCCTTTTACCATGCTTACGAATAGACACAGAGGTTTTTCCCTGCTTTCCATGTTCAGTTACCCAGCTCACTTCATAACGATTGAGCTTTTCGTTCAATCGCACGCCGACAACACCGGTAATAGAATTAGAAACAGTGACAATATGCTTGTTTGTCCTTACTTTCCCAAGCTTTTTCTCTGTTTTGTCTCGCCAGGAAATTGCGGATAACAGGCTGGAATAACGCCCGCCGCATTTTTTATCCGAAAAGAACTTGGAATATGTCTTGCCTTTAAATCTGACACGAACATACCAACCATGAGTTCTTTTGGACTCCTGATCAATTCGAGCAATGTCCTTGTGTTTTTCAAGTAAAATCTTCTGTTTTTTCTGGTCTTCCATAATACCTTCTCTTTCTCTTTTGGGTTTTCTAAATCTTTTTTTCTATTATTATTGATACACATGACGAGCGAACGACCCAAAAAGCACCTCGCTCATCCTGCCAAACAACCGTCTCACCACTTTGTAGTACTTGGTTTTTATAGAATTTTACCAAATATTTTTTTTATTGTCACTAGTTTTTCTTCTATACTTGGTCAGGTAAAGCCTATCAGCTTTTAAAATCTTTGTATAATTATAAACACTAATGCTAAATATAAATAATTCTGATTACCAATAAAGCTCAGCAATAAATTTTTTCATTGGGTGCTCACTCT
>CAZMFP010000038.1:0-36689 GCA_964565605.1 uncultured Desulfocapsaceae bacterium
CAGAGTGAGCACCCAATGAAAAAATTTATTGCTGAGCTTTATTGGTAATCAGATTGTCTATTATGGGCCGGGCCGTTGCGGTAAAACTACAAACCTGGAGTATATTAACAGGAAATATAAAAAACAGATTGTCTCTGAGATGGTGAGCCTCAAAACCCATGGCGATCGTACACTTTTTTTTGATTTTCTTCCTTTTGATATGGGGCAAATCAAGGGATATGATATTAAGATCCAGTTGTATACTGTACCTGGACAGGTTAAGTACAATGCAACAAGAAAACTGGTTTTAAAGGGTGTTGACGGTATTGTTTTCGTTGCTGATGCCATGGAAAAGCAGCGAAGAAAGAATATTCGTTCACTCAATCAGCTTCACGAAAACCTTCAATCTTACAAGGAGAGTATTTTTGATATTCCCCTTGTCATGCAGTACAATAAAATTGACCTGGAAGAGCATGGTATTCCCATTCTTCCGACATCCCTTCTAGAGAAAGACCTGAATTCCAAGTTAAAAGTGCCTTTTTTTGAGGCTAGCGCAATTACCGGTTATAATGTTGCAGCTACGTTGAAGCAGATTATTTCTTCAACGGTTGTTTCTATCCAGAAAAAACTACGTTAGAGATGAAGAATGGCTGAACAACTAGTAGAAGAGCAGTATGACGTTGATCTGACAACCGATACGGAAGACTTTGAAACCTCTCAGGGAATAGATGCAGTCGATCTCTTCGAGTATGTCGGTAATGAGGACTCACCAATATCGCAGTTAAAATCTCTGGTTTTATCTATTGATTGGGAAATCACAGATGATATTCTCGAGCAGTTTATTGATGAATTGAGCAATCTCAAGAGTATATGGGCTGAAGACAAAGTCAAACAGGTCTATATACAAGGTCTCGATAAGATAGCTAAATATATTTATAAAGAAAAAGCTAATGCCAACCCGAATGCTATCAAGCTACTCTTGACTTTTTATCGCGATCTGGAAAAAATCGTTACCTCTGAATCGATGGACTATGAGGAGAAAAAACGGATTCTTCTAGAAGATGTGAAAAAATTTGAATTTTTGAAAAGCCAGATTTTTCATGACGAAAAACAACAATCTATCGAAGAGTCAATGGGGCTCGTTGATGAAAAGCCTATCCCTGAACAGGTGCATGAGCCTGATGAGGTTGTTGAAACAGTCGATATCCTCGATGGTGATTCAGAGCAGGACATTGTCGTTGAATCTACTGTTATTGGTGGTGATGCAAAGATTCTACGCGGATTGAAAGCGGCTGTTTTAGGCATCGACTGGGAAATTACCGATAAAGAGCTTAACCAATTGGCCGATGAGGTTCATTCGCTTGAGAGGGCTTTTCAGAACTCAAAAGCAAAACGTATTTTTCTGCAGGGTATAGGGGCACTTGGAGCCTATATCAATCTAAAAAGAAGCAATGCCCACGCCGGTGCTTTTACTCTTTTACGTTCCTTTTTTGATGGGATGGAAAAAGTAGTCCTTGAAGGATTAACCGGTGAACAAGAGAAGAAAATACTGCTTTCCGAAGCGGAAAAATTCAATGAATTCAAGAAGATTATTGCAGAGACTATCCCTGATTCGGCCGATAAGATCGAGGAAGAGCAGGAAGCCATTCGTCAGGATGAAAGGGATGAAGAAGAGGATAACGAGGTTGAGCCGGCTCCTGCCCTTTCCAGTGCCTATGAGGACAACGAGACTCATGATGTGGATGGGCAAGAGATAGAACAAAACGAAGAATTTACTTCGGGTTTGGATGACTTTTTCAGCCAGGAAGATGAATTTGTTCCTCAAGGTGACAGCAGTACTGTCGATCCTGAAGAGCAGGAAGATCAGTTAATGACCGAAATCGATGCAAAACTACAAAATTTCTTCGATTCCGAGACTGAAGAAAATACAACGGTTACCATCGACTCAAAAACAGCATTACAAGGGGTACATGTAGAGAGCCCTGCTGATGATGAATCTGATGAACCACCACTTCCCATGGATGGAGATGGTTTAGCCCCTGCCTTATCATCATTGGATGATGAACCCAGGGTTGAAATAGTCCAAGACTTGCAGCCTGAAGATAGTGCCCAGCCGGAAAAAATAAATGAACTGACTTTGGAACGCTTACAAGATGTGGATGAGAGTGATTCCAATGTCGAAATAGCACTAAAAGGTGTTGAAGTAGAGACTGAGGCTGATGATGAGTCTGATGAGCCTCCCTTACCTATGGTCGACGGAGAACTTGCCCCTGCGCTACCTGGCAACGAAGGAAAAACAGGTTTTAGTGAGGAAGATATCATCAATACCTCACAGGTAGATGATAAAGGTGAAGACATTAAAAACCGGCTGAACGAGTTTTTCTCTGATGAAATGAATGAAGATGATTCTGAATCAGTTGGTGATAAGCACATTCTGCTGGAAAGCCAAGGAGATGGAAAAGTCAGCGAGTCATTCGATGAAACAAAAGAAGAACTCGACTCGTTTTTTTCCGATTCAATTGATGAAGAGACCCAAGAAAACCAACTCTCCATTGACGTAGAGCAGGAGCCCGATCTGATAGATGAGGAGGTTGAGAAACCGTATCATGATCTTTTCATGGAAGATGCAAAGCTGATTTCGGAAGACATCGACCAGGTAGAGGAAGAGATTGGAGAGATAGAAGAGATAATCCATCTGGAAGAGACCGAACTGAGTCCGGTAATCGATGAAACTGTAATTTTTGAGGCCGTTGATGATGACTGGCAATACGACGGTGATGTGGTTTTTAAAGAAATTGGCGATGAGATGGGTGATAACCTGGAATTCGCAGGAAAAGTTGAAGATGGTTCAGATGATGAGGACTTTCTGTTTTTTGAT
Organism: uncultured Desulfocapsaceae bacterium; assembly: GCA_964565605.1. Classification (GTDB taxonomy): domain Bacteria; phylum Desulfobacterota; class Desulfobulbia; order Desulfobulbales; family Desulfocapsaceae; genus CAZLGM01. Next base: position 2,858 of record CAZMFP010000038.1, read on the forward strand.
GATATTGAAGAGGATACCGTATCGTTTGATGATATCGATTTCTCAGTACCGGGACAGGAAGAGAGTGATAGCCTGATCCCTGAAGCGCTCACCCAGGATGATGATTCGCAGATTGAGTTTGATCTCTTTGATGAAGAAGATCAAACTGTCGAAAATGTTGCTGTTTCTCCTCCTGGAGGTCTATCCGATGAGATGCCGGCTCAATATTTGAATGGCTCCTCTCAAGCACTTGAGAAATTACAAAATAGTATCACCTCTGCTGGAATAGAAATGACAGACAGTACTGCGAGGGAACTCTTGACTGAAACCCGTCATCTCACACAGAAGCTGCGCAATAACCCGGTAGAACGAGAACTACTTTCCTTGTTGACAACGGTTATTCAGCAAATGACCCAGGGACGCCGAAGTGCACGGTCAAGTGGATACTCCCTGCTCCAGTCAATTGCTGATAAACTCGAATATGTACTGCAAACATCTTTGACTCCGGAACAGGCCCAAAACAGTTTGTTGACTGAAACATCAAAAGTCCTGCTTTGGCAACAGACTATCCTTGATGTGCAGAATGGTGGGGATATTCAAGTCGCTGCTACCCCAACCTATGACGCTTTTGAGGGACCTGTTGTTGATGATGACTCAGATGACGAAGAAGATGAGTCGTTCTTCTTTGATGATGAGGTGAGTGAAGAAGGAGAAGATGAGGATCAGGAAATCCTCGTTGATGATGTAGGATAAAAAAGCATATAGTGAATGAACTGCACTGTATGTCGGTTCATTTTTTTTAAGATTCATTTGAGGCCCTTCATCCTGTTGGATGAGGGGCCTTTGTTTTTCGAGATTTTGCCCCTATGAACGATAAAAACCGACCAGAGTTAATATTGAGTATGCACCGAGCCAGATGACAATGAACAGGAGCAGGTAGGGAAAGATGCGGTATTCTTTTCTTAAAAAGAGCAAGGCAAAGACAAGCAGACCGGGCAGAATAACACCGGCCAGGAGGATAGGTAAATATCTCAGTAATTCCTGTAAACCGACGAAAAACCATGGGCCGATAATATGAGCCTCATTCTGTTTCACTTCAAGAGGTGCAGCAAAAAACAGGCAAAACAGGAGTAAGAACAAGGTAATAAAAAGATTTGAGCTAATGGTTACCCGATATTTCCTGATATGTGTCCAAAGTAAAAAGAGCCAAAGTAAGTCCAGGCTGACTATATGATTGATATAGACGCGGGATAACCCATGATCGGATATAGAAAACAGCAAGCTGTTCAACGTTCCACCAATCAACGGGATACTCAGTAGAATATTCTCAGCAATTATTCCGGCGGATGAACCGGTAGTATCTCCACGCAGGACGTATCCGGTGAACAGCAGAAGAAGTCCGACTGGTAAAGAAAGAATGTACTTGACCCATCTCATCTGATCATATTCTTCACTTCTGTCAAAGACAGCAACCAGATGAACAATTGAAAACAGAAAGAAGAATTGGCTTGAGTAAAAGTGAAGCGACCGAAAATAAGAGCCATAGGGAATGAGTAGTTCCTGGGAGCTGGATGAGAAGAGAGGGGCTTCCGGTAAATACTGGAGACCAACAACAACACCAGACAGCAGAGAAATATAGAGAGACAACAAAGACCATTCTCCCCAACGATTTTCAAAAATGAATTGTTTAATCAATGCTGGCATAAATATGTTATTATCTGATTACAAAGAGTTACATGATGATCAGATACTTATTGTGTTCGGTGGTTTTTTCCACTTTATACAGTGGTAAATTTCTCTTTGCCGGACCATTGATGACAATACCACGATCGGAAAAGCGGCTGCTATGGCAAGGGCATTCGAAAAGCCGTTTCTGTTCTCGGAACTGAACGGTGCAGCCCAAATGAGTGCATTTCCTTGAAATAGCCCATGGTCCATCCTGGTCGTCAAATAAGACGAAATCCGGTTCGATATGATATTCTCCTGGTTTCAGGTCGAGTTGCAGTTGGACAGTTTTCGGTTTTTTGGGAACTTTGAAACCTAGAAAAGAGAAAAGTGGGTAGAGAAAGACAAGTGATGATAAAAACAAAAAAGGCCGTCTTTGAAGTCGGCCGCTTTTGGTTGTCTTTTTTTGAAGGGGGCACATAATTAAGAGAAAATTGGTAATGTCCGATACCGGGTGATTAGATCCCCTCCGGTAAACTGAGAAAACACTTAGTTAGTCTCTGTCCATAAATAACCTTTTTCTCCTGCCTCTTGGTTGTGGATTAATTTTATCTTCGGAATATCAACTTTATGGTTGTGGTAAAATTTAATCGACATCTCGATTGAGTGGAAAATGTGCATTTTGGTACAGACACTAGTTGTGATTATATTTTTCCTTGAGCATTCGAACCACATGTTCCGGAACCAGCTCACTCACATCACCGCCATGTTTTGCGGCATCCTTGATAATAGTCGAGCTGATAAATATCCACCGAAAACCCGGCATGAGAAAAAGTGTATCAACCTCTCTTCGCAGTTTTCTGTTCATCAGTGCAAGCTGAAATTCGTAATCAAAGTCAGAAACAGCACGGAGCCCTCGAACAAGGGCTTTGGCTTTTCTTTCTTTGGCGAAATCGATGATAAGGCCGGAAACATCCTGCACTTCAACTCTGGAATAGTTTTCAGAATTTTCAGGGAAACACTGTTGAATCATAACCAGCCGCTCTTCAGTGGTGAAAAGCGTTTTTTTCATCGGATTAATAGCAACAGCAATGATAACTTTATCAAAGATATCCAGGGCCCGTTCGACAATGTCAAGGTGCCCCCTGGTAATTGGATCAAAAGTACCGGGATAAACTGCGATTAGAGGACTATCAGAAGTGGTTGTCATGGATCTATGCTTGTAGATTTTTTAAAGTATTCACTTTTTTCTCCCTTGTCTGCAGCTCAGGAGTTGAGCGAGGATATAATACCTTCCGGCTACTGTACCCTGTTATTTCTTGCAATAAAACCAGAAAGAAGTATCACCATAGTTTCGTCTATCAACGAGTACAAAGTTATGAGCCGTTTCTGGAATATCGACATTTCCCCGTTCTTCAACAACCAGTGTGGCTTCAGGTGTTATTTGTATGTCACTGCTGAGTCGTTTTAAACAGTGCAATGCCAGTCCCTTGGAGTAGGGCGGGTCCATAAAAATCAGATCAAAACAGTATTGCTCCAGCTTAAGTGGCTTTTTCAGATCCCTTTTCAGTACTGTGACAGAAGAAGGGTGGTTACCAAGGCAGATGGTACAGTTTTTACTGATAATCGACAGAGCTGCCGGGTTATTATCTATAAACACTGCATGCTCTGCACCACGACTCAATGCCTCCAGGCCAAGAGCGCCCGTGCCGGCAAAAAGATCAAGTACAATTGCTCCTGTGACACGATCACCCAGAATGTTAAAAAGAGCCTCCCTGCACTTATCGGAAGTCGGTCGAATATGACGAGACCGGGCGGGTGGCGACACCAGTCTCTTCCCCTTAAATATGCCGCTGATGATTCGCAATCAAATACTCCAAAGGGAGAGGGAGAGTCTTTAGAAAATGTTCCATCAATAACAATAACGCATGGTGCCTTCAAACACTGTTTGCGGAACAAACAGAGTTTATGTGCAAACTCTAGTGTCGTGTCAATGATGAACTTTCGTATAATTAGTATTCATTTTTCTTGCCTGTTGATTATTCACTTGAGTTGCATAGTGGTGCTATGTGGCTCAAGTGAATAATCAACAGGCGAGGAAAAGGACAAGTAGTATGAGGCAGTTCAGCGTTGACACGACACTAGTCAGAATTAATTATGAACATTTTTTTTGAGCAGATAACACACCTATATTGCATGTCCATTGATTTTCTTCTTCAGATTTCACTCTGAACAATATGTTCACCAAAAACGAGTGATCCGAACGCATCTATATAGTCAGAGATCCAACAAGCATAAGAAACCATAGCTCATTGGATCTCGCCTATATACAGTCGCTACGACTTGTGAGAAAAGCAGTTTAGTTAAATATAGTCTTCAACGAGTTTTTCGGCAATTTGCACCGCATTGAGAGCAGCACCTTTTAAGATATTATCGGATACAACCCAGAGGTTAAGACCGTTTTCACAAGATTCATCCTGCCGAACTCTTCCCACCATGGTTTCAAATTTGCCGGCACAATCAGTTGCCATCGGGTACTGATTTTCAGCCGGGTTATCAACCAGTTGAACCCCCGGTGCATCAGCCAGAAGAGTTTTCACTTCATCAGCACTGATCTTCTTATTTGTTTCTATATTGATCGATTCGGAATGCCCATAAATTACAGGGACTCTGACTGTGGTCGCAGTAACTCCAATAGAATCATCTTCAAAGATCTTTCTGGTCTCATTGACCATTTTCATTTCTTCCTTGGTGTAGCCATTATCGAGAAAGCTATCAATATGGGGAAGGCAATTGAAGGCAATTTGGTAGGGGTAAACATTGGCCTTCATTGGATCACCGGCAACATAGTCATTGACTTGCTGTTTGAGCTCTTCAATGGCTTGAGTGCCTGTGCCCGATACGGCCTGATAGGTTGAAACAACGATTCTTTTAATTCCGACTTTATCGTAGATCGGTTTTAAAGCGACCATCATCTGGATGGTTGAACAATTCGGATTGGCAATAATTCCACGGTTGGTGTGTTGAGCAATCGCTTGGGGGTTTACTTCAGGAACGACCAGAGGGATATCTTTATCCATCCGAAAAGCGCTTGAGTTATCGACAACAATGGCACCTGCAGCGGCTGCTGCCGGTCCGAATTCGATAGAACGGGCGGCACCGGCGGAAAACAAGGCTATGTCGATTCCTTCAAAAGCATCTTTGTCCAAAAGTTGGACTTCTATCTCTTTACCTTTGAAAAGTAACTTTTTCCCGACAGAACGAGAAGAAGCAAGCAGTCTTAATTCACCAAGTGGAAAGTTTCGTCTTTCAAGGACATCCAGCATTGCTCCGCCTACTGCTCCTGTAGCTCCTGCGACCGCAACATTAATTTTCTTTTGCGTATTACTCATCATTGTCCCTCTTTGTTAAAATTATTTATCACAAATGAATCTGTTACAACCCGGTTGATGTGCTTGCCTGGTAGTGTCCAAAATGAATGAGAAGGGTGGAGGACCTGTGTGATAGATCGTTAACCTTTCCATTGTGCTTGTCAATCAACCGAAGCCATTTAGATACACGAAAGCAGGGTAAAAAGCAACTTTTCAGACAAAAAATGAGTGATTGAAGAGATGGTGATTATCTTGCTTGAATATCAAGACAGGAAGATACTATTTCAAAGCACAAAGAGGTGTAATTACGACCGCTCTTGGTGGAATGTTCGTAGTTCACAATATTAACGAGTCGAGGCGGCTTCATCTGCTCACCCGAAAGGTGAGCTCTTCTCATTTAGCGTCAAAAGGCGCAAGACACTTGGCGTAATATGATAACCCAGACTGGGAGAAGGTTAACTTGTTGGAATTTAAGTTAATAATAGCACTTGCGGGAAATGTTCATGAATGGTCCTGGTTGAAAACAACAAGTGCTAAATCCATGTAGAACACTGGTTTTATTCAACGAACATCCATATTGGTCATAGGAGCTATATGACCGGTAGTGAAGCTGCCAAAGAGTGAAACGGGTTTATGTCTTTGTTGATTGTTTAGAAGAAGTTTTGGAAGACTTGTCTTTCAAGCTTTTTCTCAAACGGTTATACAGTGCCAAGATTGGCCCGGAAAAGATATAGGCCAGCGCAAAAACAAACAACATGACCTCAGGTTTGGCTGCGATCAGGATAAAGAACAACAGAAAAGTAACGAGGATCTGAATGGTTCTTGTTTTTTTTGAAAAACGGCGCTTAAAACTTGAATATTTATGGGTGGAGACCATCAGGTAGGAGAGGAAGTAGACCAGCAAAAGAAGAGATATGTGGGTTACAGTACCTGTGATACCGATTTCCTTACAAAAAATAACCGTTGTTGAAATCATACCGGCGGCGGCAGGGCAAGGAAGGCCGACGAAATCTTTTGGGGCTTCGGTATGCTGGGAATTGAAACGGGCAAGACGCAGTGCTGTTGTAGCAACATAGAGAAACGCAGCCAGCCAGCCGTACCTTCCGTATGGCTGCAGTGCCCAGAAATATGCGAGTAAACCCGGGGCTACACCAAAAGAAACCATGTCACACAGAGAGTCAAGCTCCATGCCGAATGTGGATGTGGTTCCGGTCATACGGGCAACACGACCGTCGATTCCGTCAAAAACGGCGGCAATAATGATTGCAATTGCCGCAATAACAAAATCACCCTTGACTGCTGCGATAATTGAGTAAAATCCGCAGAACAGACTGGCTATTGTAAAGAAACAGGGGAGTGGATAAATTTTAGAGCTTGTTTCTGTATGGTTTTTCGAGTCGACCATGCATCTTCTCCAAAGAATAATAACAAAAGTTGCTGAGATTCATTTGCGGATTATACGAATATTTCTGACGAAAAGCAAATCACCGAACAGTTTCATAAACCCCAAAGCCTCCGTAGTCCAGTCACTTTATTTGAGCAACTAAAAGGAGGAACAGGTTTAGTGGCATGATCCTGGCCAGATAGGAAGAGCAAACGGGAGATACTTTGAAGAGAGGAGACGAGCTAGTTCAGGGTGCCGATAGGAGTTTCACCCGCCCTGACAGTATCCCCGACCTGAACACTCAGTTGAATTGAAGTTGGGACATGAATATCGACTCGGGAGCCGAAGCGGATTAGTCCAAAACGGTTGCCCCGTTGAATACTATCACCCGGCTCAAGCCAGCAGACAATCCTTCTGGCAATAAGCCCGGCTACCTGGATAAAGACAATCCGAATATTGTTTTCGGTGGTAATATGAACACCACACCGTTCGTTTTTCAGATCTCCTTCACTGCTGTCGGCTGAATAAAAAGTACCGGGAGAATAAATTATTTTTTCTACCTTTCCACCAAAAGGCGCTCTGTTAACATGAACGTTAAACACGTTCATGAAAATGGATATTTTATAACTTGCGCCAGATAAATGCTCATCGTCTTGCTTTTCTTCAATTAGAATAACTTTCCCGTCGGCAGGTGAGACAAGACAATTTTCATCCGTTGGTCCCACACGTTCGGGATCTCTAAAAAACCAGACAATAAACAGTGTCAGAGAGAGAAAGAGTAAGGACAGAATGTCATAATCAAGAAGAGCAAAAAGAAGGGATATAAATGCCGAAAGTCCAAAAAACGGTACACCTTCTTTTGCTATTGGAATCTTGGGTTTAATCATATGAGCGATTATTGAGATTGTTTGATCGTCCTGTAGGGGACTTTTGGCTATTGAACAGGAAAGCAAGAGTGGAAAGCAGGAGCATACATCTTCTTCTCAAGCACCTTTTCTGTCCCGGCGTTTAAACGTAAAAAAAATGCAGTTGCTAGAATTTCTTTGCTCTTGCCATGGCTATAGTACCTGTTCGGACGATCTCCTTGATTCCAATAGGTCTTAGAATGTCAATCACAGCCTTGATTTTTGACTCGGGTCCTGTCAGTTCTACGGCATACGATTTTGGGCTGACATCAACAACCTTCCCTCGAAAGATATCAATAACTCGCAAAACTTCAGCCCGAGTCTGTGCTTCTGCTTTGACTCGTATGAGAACCATTTCCCTTTCAACGTATTCTTTGTCACTGATGTCTGTTACTTTAATGACATCAATGAGCTTATGGAGTTGCTTGGTAATCTGCTCTATGATCGAGTCTTCACCTCGTGTAACTAGGGTCAGGCAGGATATTCCCGCTTCCATTGTTTCAGCAACGCAGAGACTTTCAATATTGAATCCGCGGCCACTGAAAAGACCTGTTACTCTTGAAAGGACTCCTGGTTTATTTTCGACGAGTACGGAAATTGTATGTTTCATCTATAGTATCCTGTTAAATGCTTGGTTGCTTTTCGGCCAGAGGGGAAAACATAATAATGGGTGCCGGTGAAACAACCTGGTTTACGTCTATTTGTAACTAAACTATCTATTACTTTTTGTCCTATTTGGTCGGATAGATTGGAATTGTTCAACTATTTACCAACCTGATCATTTTCATAATGAAACCTGAATATATAGTGAAGGGAGGAAAACTTGTCAATAATTCAATGCGAATTCGTTGAGGTTATTGTTGCCTGGTTGGCTTGCCGCAAGCTGGTAGTCAGGTGTATTAGTCAGCGGATATAACTGGCAAATAGATGTGAGTACTCTGAACATTTTCAAGGCTCTACCGGAAATTAAATCCAGTTGATTCTGTAGGCAAGTTTTAAATGGGTATTGGAGTATCGTTTTAATCGTTTTACTATCCATATTCGTTTCCAGTTAATTTTTGTGACTATAATGAGTATTCCATGAATAATTTCGATAAAAAATCTGGTTGAAACAGACCACAAAAGATAAAAATGATTAGCTACACCAGTTTTTTAGTGGTTTTCAGCGGTTTTATGGCAAAACTTTCTTGACAGTGCCAGATATTCGTGATTATCCTATTTGGCAACAAACTATTACTCTTATAAATTATAGAAAGAAAATGAAGATGCGATACCCGATAAACTTGGCTCTACTACTTGATAATCTGGCTATGCCGACCGTGGCAGGGGTGGGAGTGTTGTAACTTCAATATCCATACAGTAAAAAGGGCCACGGTTGAAAGACCGTGGCCCTTTTTTTTTGTCTAATCCTTTTGATATTATTTACACTTTTCCACAATTTTATTATTGATCATACAATTTAAACGCAGTGTCTTTACAGGAGATTTACGATGGAACCGGAAGCAGTTAAAAAATACAGACCATACCCCACAGTCAAGTTGGATGGTCGCACGTGGCCGGAAAAGACAATGAAGGTATCACCAACCTGGTGCAGTGTTGATCTGCGTGATGGCAATCAGGCGCTTGTTCAACCAATGAGCCTTGGTAAGAAACTTGAAATGTTTAAACTGCTCACCGATATCGGTTTTAAAGAAATAGAAGTCGGATTTCCCTCAGCCTCACAGGTTGAACATGAATTTACCCGGACATTGATCGAAAAAGGTCTGATCCCTGATGATGTGCTTATCCAGGTTTTGACCCAGGCAAGAGAGCACCTGATTAAAAAAACATTTGAGTCACTGAAGGGAGCTAAAGAGGCGGTTGTACATATGTATAACTCAACCTCCACCCTGCAGAGGCGAGCAGTTTTTAAGATGTCGAAAAAAGATATCACTGATCTTGCCGTTCGAGGAGCCAGACTGATCAAAGAGGAGGCGTTGAAGTATCCTGAAACCAGATTTAGATACGAGTACTCTCCCGAGAGTTTTACCGGGACAGAGTTGGAATATGCCCTGGAAATCTGCGAAGCGGTTATGGATGTGTGGGAACCGACTCCTGAAAATCGAGTGATCATTAATCTGCCGGCAACAGTTGAAATGTCTACACCCAATATTTATGCCGACCAGATTGAGTGGTTCTGTAAAAATATGAAGAATCGGGATTGTGCGATTATCAGTCTTCATGCTCATAATGACAGGGGCTGTGCTGTCGCAGCTACTGAACTTGCCATGCTGGCAGGAGGTGAGCGGGTTGAGGGGACCCTGTTTGGCAACGGTGAGCGCACGGGCAATGTTGATATTGTCACCCTGGCGTTGAATCTGTTCACTCAGGGGATTGATCCCAAGCTTGACCTGGGTGATATGAACAGGTTGATTGATGTGTATGAACGGGTGACCAGGCTTGATGTCCATCAGCGTCACCCTTATGCCGGAGATCTGGTATACACAGCTTTTTCAGGTTCTCATCAGGATGCGATCAATAAAGGAATGAGTATGCACAGGTCTTCGGAGAGTGGAATATGGGAAGTTCCGTATTTACCCATAGACCCCGCTGATGTGGGCCGTACATATGAGTCGATCATTCGTATCAACAGTCAGTCCGGTAAAGGCGGTGTTGCCTATATCATGGAAGAGGAATTTGGTTTTAAGCTGCCCAAAAAGATGCATCCGGAGTTCGGTACGGCAGTTCAGAAGGTAACGGATGCGAAAGGGCGTGAACTCAAATCGGTAGAGATTGAGAAACTGTTTGTGGACAAATACCTGGCAGCTCAGTTCCCATTTGAACTTGTTGATCTCGATGTGATAAAAAGGCGGATTGATCCAGTTGAAAATGCCTCTTCTGCACAGATTGAGGCGGTTGTGAAAAATAAAGAAGAGCAGGTGACTTTCCGGGGTACTGGTAATGGACCATTAAACGCGTTCTGCTCCGGCTTACAAAAAAAGATCGGTTGTTCGTTTAAATTACACAGTTATCATGAACATGCATTAAATACAGGTTCTTCATCCAAGGCTGTTGCTTACATCGAGCTCGAGTTTAGCGATGGCAGGAGAATCTGGGGTGCGGGAATTGATACCGATATTCTCGTGGCTTCGATAAAGGCGGTCCTCTCATGTATGAACAGGGGTGAAAAGAGTCAAGTGACAGAATGATACTCTTTCTTTTCTATTCATTTGAATTCCATGTAATATCGAAGTATTATGTTAAAGATTATCTGCTACTCTTTTAAATTCGAATAGAATACTATGCTCTGCAACATTTAGTCTGTCAGGGGCGTAATATTTATATAGACTTCAGGGAAATTTGATGAAGAAAAAAGCACTTATTACTGGTGTTACAGGGCAGGATGGCGCCTATCTGGCCGGGTTTCTGTTAGACAAGGGGTATGAAGTTCATGGCGTGAAACGTCGATCTTCAATGTTTAATACTGCTCGTATCGACCATTTATACCAGGATCCCCATGAAAATAAGAGAAACTTTATTCTTCATCATGGAGATTTAACCGATTCATCCAGTTTGATTCATATTATTGAGAAGGTGCAGCCGGATGAGATTTATAATCTGGCTGCTCAGTCCCATGTGGCTGTCTCATTTGAAGAACCGGAATATACTGCCAATTCAGATGCCCTGGGGACCTTGAGGCTTCTGGAGGCCATCAGGATATTGGGGTTAAATGATACAACTCGGTTCTACCAGGCATCGACTTCAGAGCTCTATGGTAAGGTTCAGGAAACACCGCAGACGGAAAAGACGCCTTTTTATCCCCGTTCGCCTTATGCCGCTGCAAAATTGTACTCCTACTGGATAGTTGTTAATTACAGAGAAGCGTATAATATATTTGCCTGTAACGGAATCCTGTTTAATCATGAGTCGCCGCTAAGAGGTGAAACATTCGTTACAAGAAAAATTACAAGGGCTCTTGCAAGAATTTCTCTTGGATTGCAGGATTGCGTTTTTTTAGGCAATCTCAATGCCAAAAGGGATTGGGGCCATGCTCGAGATTATGTGGAGATGCAGTGGCTTATGCTGCAGCAGGATGAGCCTGAAGATTTTGTTATTGCTACCGGTGAACAACATTCAGTCCGGGATTTTGTTAATCTTGCCGCTGCCGAGTTAGGCGTCACTATACGATGGCAGGGTGAAGGAGTGGATGAAGTAGGGATTGTTGAATCGGTTGATGCTAAAAGAAGCGGATCCGGTTTTGTGGAAGGTGCAACGATTGTCAAGATTGATCCAAGGTACTTTCGACCCACAGAAGTGGAAACATTGCTGGGTGATCCAACCTTGGCAAAAGAGAAACTCGGTTGGCAGCCCAGAACAAGTTTCGCTGATCTTGTAAAAGAGATGGTTGTTTCCGATCTGGAAGATGCCAGGAAAGATTCACTTTGCCTCAATGAAGGGTTTAAGACATTTAATTATCATAATGACTAGGAAGCGATGAAACCTCAAACTAGAAAACGGGTGCTGGTTACCGGTGGAGCCGGTTTCCTCGGTTCCCACCTCTGCGAGCGTCTATTAAGTGATGGCCATGATGTTCTTTGCGTCGATAATTATTTCACAGGTGCAAAAGATAACATTCTTCACCTGCTTCCCAATCCTCATTTCGAAGCGTTACGCCATGATGTGACTTTTCCTCTTTATGTCGAGGTTGACGAGATTTACAACCTGGCTTGCCCTGCATCACCCATCCACTATCAGCATGATCCGGTGCAGACGACAAAAACTAGCGTTCATGGCGCAATCAATATGCTTGGTCTGGCTAAACGAGTCGGGGCGAAGATCTTTCAGGCATCAACAAGTGAAGTGTATGGCGACCCTCAGATCCACCCGCAGCCGGAATCCTACTGGGGACACGTGAATCCGACCGGGTTCAGGTCCTGTTATGATGAAGGCAAGCGGTGTGCCGAAACTCTGTTTTTCGACTATCGGCGCCAACACAATCTGTCGATTAAGGTTGCACGAATTTTCAACACTTATGGTCCCCGTATGCATCCCAACGACGGTCGAGTCGTTTCCAATTTTATCGTCCAGGCCCTGCAGAATCAACCGATAACTATTTATGGTGACGGCTCCCAGAGCCGATCGTTCTGTTATGTGGATGACTTGATAGAAGCGTTCATCCGTTTGATGGCCACAGACGATGATTTTACCGGACCCGTTAATACAGGAAACCCCGGAGAGTTTACCATTAAGGAGCTTGCGGAAATGGTCATCGAAATGACCGGTTCCGGCTCCACCCTGGTTTATCAGCCCCTGCCTTTCGACGATCCAACGCAGCGACAACCAGATATCACACTCGCAAGAGAAAGCCTTGGCTGGTCCCCCGAAATTAAGTTGCATGAGGGACTCAAACGAACCATACCTTATTTCCAATCCATTTTGAGCTAACGTAACAGGTATTTTGAATGAGAGAGGAGAAAGAAAGGAAACAGTGGTTTGTTATTAAGAGTAAACCACATCAGGAATTGACAGCTAAAAGAAATTATGGACTACAGGGAATTGAAACGTATTTGCCACTTATTGAAACAACAAGAAGTCATGCCAGGAAAAAAGAGATAGTGGCAAAGCCACTGTTTCCCGGGTATTTATTTGTCCATTTAGACAGTCATGAACAGAAGTGGGAGACTATCTCAAGCACAAAGGGGGCCGTGGGGCCAGTACGTTTTGGCAACACCATTCCAGTTGTATCTGATTGGATTATTGAGTCTCTTCACTGTCTCGAAAATGAACAGCACGTTTTACAGCCTAAAAAAATCCTGGAAAAAAAACTGGTTCCCGGTTCAAGAGTGTCTGTGACCCTTTCTGGTAAGAATGAGATAGAAGGGATCTTTCAATGTTTTCACGGAAAAGACAGGGCTGTTATCCTGCTAGACCTTCTCAATCGACAAATAAAGACGGTTACCAATTGTTCAAATATTGTTCTGTAGAAAAATAAATTGTCTGCTTTTTTACGAGTTTAGGGACCAGTTTTTGTTTCATCTTCATCTTTCATTCAAGTGACGCCTAAACATACGAAGTTCAGCCTGGTCAACATTAAAAACAAAGAAAAACGTATCTGCATAGGTCAATATGGAAAATAGAGAGATTACTGAAAACCAATGCAAGGATACTGGGCTGGCAATTCTGCTGATTCTGCTTCTGCTCTCCTGGTTTACTCAGAGGCCCATTTATTGGCAGATCGCTATTCCAGTTCTTGTGTTAACCATGACTGTTCCTAAAATATTCAGAATCCCCGCAAAGGGATGGTTTGGTTTTTCCCATATGTTAGGAGGAGTAGTATCAAAAATACTTCTTGCAATCCTGTTTTTTGTCATCATTACTCCTATAGGCTTTATGATGAGATTGGCTGGGAAAGACTCTATGCGATTAAAAGGATGGAAAAATGGAAAGGAGTCGGTTTTTATTGATCGCTCTTTGGCAGAAGTGAATCCTGATGATTTTGAAAAACCATTTTAGGGAAGAAAAAAGTTTGTTCATCGTAAAAATTAACTATGTTTATACAAAACATGTTTAAGAGGTTTTATGGATTTTATTAAAGATCTGTGGGCATTTTTAAGAGAAAGGAAAAAGTTCTGGTTGCTCCCAGCTATTGTTACCTTGCTTCTTTTTGGAGTCTTGATAGTTTTTACCAGTGGTTCTGCAATAGCACCTTTTGTCTATACTCTTTTTTAAATGCTGGAAACAATGAAAAAACCAATTTCAGTCCTCGGTATTTCTGCCTACTATCATGACAGCGGGGCCGTTCTGTTGCAGGATGGAGAGATCATTGGTGCTGCGCAGGAAGAGCGTTTTACCAGAAAGAAACACGACCCTTCTTTCCCGAAAAAGAGTATTGAATACGTTTTGACCGAGGCTGGACTGAAGGTTTCTGAGCTGGATTCTATAGTCTTTTATGATAAACCACTGCTCAAATTTGAGCGACTCCTTGAAACATATCACGCTTTTGCGCCGAGAGGACTACGCAGCTTTCAGCAGGCCATGCCTGTTTGGGTTAAAGAAAAACTGTTCATGAAAAAGCTGCTTTGGGAAGAACTTGAGGACATTGAAGGCAAGTCAATTTCTAAACGGCCTAAATTGCTTTTTCCAGAACATCATCTTTCTCATGCTGCAAGCGCTTTTTACCCATCACCGTTTGAGGATGCTGCAATATTGACGGTAGATGGTGTTGGTGAGTGGGCCACAACCACTATTTGTTTTGGCCGTCAAAATGGGATTAAGATCTTGCGCGAGTTACCTTTCCCCCATTCTGTTGGCCTTCTCTACTCAGCCTTCACCTATTATCTCGGTTTTAGAGTCAACAGTGGCGAATATAAGCTCATGGGTTTGGCTCCGTATGGCATTCAGAAAAGTGAGCAGGTGAGCAGGTTTATCGACTGCATAAAAAAGGAAATAGTAGATATTCGAGATGACGGCTCTCTTCTTCTGAATATGGACTATTTTGATTTTGCCACAGGCGACAAAATGTGTAAAAACAGAATGTGGCACCAGCTATTTGGAGTTAAGAAAAGAGAGGCTGAATCAGACTTTTCTCAAGTGTATATGGATCTGGCAGCCGCTATCCAGAATGTTACTGAAGAGATTGTTTTCAGATTGGCAGAGACTGCCAGGGAGTTGACGGGTAGTAAAAACCTTGTATTGGCAGGTGGTGTGGCTCTCAATTGTGTAGCCAACGGAAAGCTGAAAAAAGAAGGTGTTTTTGACAGGATGTGGATTCAACCGGCAGCAGGTGACGCTGGAGGAGCTCTGGGGGCAGCCTGTGCTGCATATCATATTTACCATGGAGGCAAACGTAGCATCAGCAGTGATAATTGTGATGCTATGCAGGGCAGCTACCTGGGACCATCGTTTACAAGGGTCGATGTCAACCGGCTTTGCAGGAAATATCAGGCTGTAGCTAAGGAGTACTCTGACTTCAATGAGTTGACTGGGGATGTGGCAGAATTTCTCGCCAATGGGAAAGTTGTGGGCTGGTTTCAGGGAAGAATGGAATGGGGGCCACGGTCGCTGGGCAATCGTTCAATTCTTGGTGATCCGAGAGATCCTGAGATGCAAAAAAGGCTCAACTTGAAGATCAAATATCGTGAAGGTTTCAGGCCTTTTGCGCCATCTGTTATAGCTGAAAGCGTAAAAGATTACTTTGATCTTGAGGGAACCTCTCCATATATGCTGCTTGTGGCTCCTGTGAAAGAATCCCGATTAAACGATCTTCCTGGCAATTACAATGAACTCGAAATGTATAAAAGGCTGTACCAGCTTCGTTCCGACGTGCCTGCCATCACTCATGTAGATTTTTCTGCCAGAATTCAGACAGTCCATAAAGAGACAAACAGTCGTTATTACAAGCTTATTCAAGCTTTTCAAGATATCACCGATTTTGGGGTAGTTGTAAATACCAGTTTTAATGTACGAGGAGAACCCATTGTCTGCACTCCTGAAGATGGCTATCGTTGCTTTATGAGAACGGAGATGGATTATCTGGTTATTAACGATTTTGTTTTTGACAAGAGAAAACAACCCAACTGGGAGAAAGAGGAAAGCTGGAAAGAAGAGTTTGTTTTGGATTAGATCGATCAGAAGGTGGCTACATGGTTTTTACAAATGATCAGACAAATATTAAGAGAGAAATATGACATCAACTGTTCTGGTGATGACACAACAAATTCATTCGTAACAGACACCTGTTCCTCTGACAAAGTATTGAGCACCATATAGGCTGCTGTCTGATCCTGAAGGTGCGTCCCTAAATTGTTGTTCATTTTGAAGAATATCCTACCAATACCAAAATAGTTATGATAATGTAACTATGTGTTCATTGATTGAACGCTTAGTTGATTGCCATGAACCATTTCTTGTTATTCCAATCACCAGGTGAAAAAATCTTCTTTCACCTTAACGGCGGTAGCGTGTCTATTTGCTGCCCATTCCTCTTTTAATCATACTCTAACACCCTGATAATTTTCCTTGTCCGAAGAAGCATATTATAAAATCCTGAAATTAATAGACCAAGATCCCTGCCAGACCCAGAGGCAACTGGCTGGAAGTATTGGGATCAGTCTTGGTAAGGTAAATTATTGTTTACAGGCACTTGTTGAAAAGGGGTGGCTGAAAGCCAAGAGGTTCCATAACAGCAGCAACAAGCTGGCTTATCTCTATCAACTGACTCCAGAAGGTATCAATGCAAAATCAAAAATCACTCTTCAATTTTTAAACAGAAAAGTAGCAGAGTATGAGCGGTTGCGACTGGAGATTGAAGAACTTAAAGGTGAGATGGAAAGCCTGGCTGCAAAGAATAAATAAGTAAACTCTTTAAATTTGTGTAAACTAGAATGGCAAGTCTATATTAAATTATTCGCTTTGGAGGAAACATGAAGAAAGTTGGTTCTGAACAAGCGTATAATATAGATGCTATTCACAAAAGAATAGAGAAAATGAAATGACTAAACGCTCATTAGGTTGCTTTTTACTCATTTTAGCTGCGCTATTTACTTATATTGAATTAGACGGTAAGCAGGCAGCAATTTATTTTTTAATTGTAATACTGCTTTTTTTATTCACTCTTAACTGGCAGAGATCCACAATTCAACCAGTTCTGTTAGTGCTTTTTGCTTACACAATAGCTTTTCCAGTACTTGTTCTTTTCCCGGACAGTTATCCTTCTCTATGGTTTTCAACATTACCGCGAGCAATTGATTATGGGATGCTCTGGTCTCTTCGAGGAATTTGCGCTTTTGTTGTTGGATACGCATTGGTCGAAGTGAATTATAAATTCTCTGGGACTAAACAGTCGGATGAACGGGTTAGTTACTCACTTTTTATTACCAGTGCGATCGGTTGGCTTAGTTTGTTTGGCACATTACTGTTGTCTCTTTTCGGCTTTGGTCTAACTTTTATAGAGAGCTCTGCTGAAGCAATGCCAGAAGGGTTTGGGCAGTTATTCTATTTCTTAGCATTGCTCCGTAAACCGTATATGGTCCTTTATTTAGTACTTCGCTATTACCGTTTGACAAATATTCGGTTAACAACACTGTTTCTAGTCCATTTGGGATTATCAATTCTGGAAATAGCAGTTGTCGGATCTAAGACACCAATTATCCAGTTAATTCTTGTGTTTATCCTCTCAACGAGTTTTTTGCCCGTTCGCCTGAATCTACAGCAGATTCTAAAAGGTATTATTTCAGTTTTCCTGGTCTATATGGCATTCATGGTTGTCTCTGAGTATCGAGTCCTTATGCGTGATGCGGATAGTGCTGGAGAAAATGTCTTTTCTGTAAATACCCAGATTGGCTATTTTCAGGTAGCAGTTTTTAGAAGCATTCCTTTTTCTGATGCTGGCCTTGAGAGGGCAACTGTTGATGATAAAGGTGAGGCAATGATGAACCGATTAGGTGCCGGTCAATTCAGTTTTTCAAATCTTCTAGAGATGACTAACAGGAACTCTCCCTATGAAAACGCAAAAGAAAGTTTCCTGGTTCCAATCTACAGTGTTATCCCTCGGTTATTCTATCCGGAAAAACCACTTTTTTTCAGTTCTGGTACTTTTGCAAAAAGATATTTTGGATGGAGTTTCGGGGGAATTTCTGTGACTGTACCAGGAAGCTTCTATTATGCCTGGGGATATCCAGGAGTAATAATTGGAATGTTCATCCTTGGTGCCGCACTATCTTACTGTTTTAATCATGTGTCCGCTGTTCGTGTTTTCCCTCCACATGGAATAATCATTTTTACCCTCTTTTTCCTGGAACTGATGAATGTGGGGGTAACTTTCCAGGCAATTAGTACCAATTTCTTTCGAGTGCTAGTGACGATATGGATTTGTCATAGATTGTATATGATGAAACGGGTTCGTGTGAATAGGTTGATACATTCTCAAAGAATGAATAATAGAAATCCTATCTAACATATGTCCAGATTTAAAAATTACTCCTGCTTAACTGGGGAAAACTGGGTTGTTGGCCGTTATTTATTGCCAATTATTCAGGAATTTGCAAAAAAACAAGAGGGAGTGGTGCTTGATCTCGGTTGTGGTGAAAGCCCTTTTCGGCATTATTTTTCGAATGCCAAATCCTACCAACGTATGGATCGTTATCCATGTGATGCTTCCGTAGTTCAAGCTGATATGATGGAAATACCTCTTGCCGACCGATCCGTTGATACTGTTCTCATTTTTCAGGCAATCACGGATGTTCCATATCCGGAGAAAGTTTTAAAAGAGGTAAGAAGAATACTTCAAAAACATGGCAAGTTAATCATTTTCGAAAGCATGACATATCCTGAGCATGATGCTCCTTATGACTATTTCAGGTTAATGCCGGAAGGATTACGTATTCTTGCTGCCGATGCAGGATTGAATATGATTCGGCTCGACCGACTTGGAGGGCTGTTTACTCGTTTTGCATTGCTCTGGAATACTTTTGTAATGGGTTCACTCAAAAGGTATAAGATATTAAAACCTATTGCTGTTATTGGGATTGTTTGTGGAAATCTAATTAATTATGGTCTTGATCGACTTTTGCCACATCCAAGATTGGCTTCTGATTACCTTGCAGTTATTGAAATGACTGAGTCAGTGAGTGAATAGACGTTAACTGCCGATGGAAGAGTGTACTCAACGTGCCGGATTTGACCTGGCATCCAGATATTGTTCGATTTTGGCTTGTTGACGCTTATGGCTGCAAAAAATTGTATGACCATTGCCAATAGCCTCTTAAAATGACAGAAAGAAACTTTCCAAACAGATCTGTTGGATCTCGCCATCGTCCTCTTCGTTTAGCAATACTTGCACTGGCAATTTCTCATTTCGAGGTTCCACTTTTTCGACTTTGCGCACAAGCAAAAGAGCTAGAGATCAAGGTGTTTTATATTCTCCCAGTGAAGGTGAAACGTTTTGACATAGATTATAGACGTGAAATTGACTGGGGATATGACCTGTTAGCAGAGTATGATTCTCAACAGGTTGGAGACTCAAAAGAGCTTGAGCGTGCTGTGCTGGAATGGGGTGCTGATGTGGTGATGCTATACGGCTATGGATGGCCCGGTGCAGCCAGGATAATTTTGAGAAACTGGTTGACTGGGAGACCACAGGTTCATCGAGGTACGTTAAACTACTATCTTGATCCAAGAAGACCTCTGAAAGGACGGATCATGCGACCGCTAGGTCGGATGTTGTTAAGACTTTTTAACGCCCATCATTATGGTGGTGACTATAGTCGAAAGGTTTTGCTTGATGCAGGTGCGAGAGAATCTTCTCTTTTTTTTGTCCCATATTCGGTTGATACACCGCACTTTCTAGGCCTTGCAGGTGATCCGGAGCAGAAAAAAGCTGCTCTAGCCATTCGTAGGGGTCAGGGTTGGGAAAACGATGATCATGTCCTTTTGTTTATCGCCCAGCATAATTGGTTTAAAGGGCCTGATATTGCTATGGAAGTGTTTAAGCGGATAGCGGAAATTGATGAAAAGGCACGTTTTCTGGTTGTTGGGTCCGGGGGAATGACTGGTGAGATGAAAAACTATTCAAAAAAATATCTCAATCCGAAACATATCCATTTTACTGGGTTTATACCAAGCGCTAAGACGATTGCCTGTTATCTTGCAAGTGACCTTGTAATCTGCACTTCACGTTATGAAACATGGGCACGTATGGTGAATGAGGCAATGTTATGTCGTAGACCATGTCTGGTCAGCCGAGTTGTTCCTGCAGCCGGTGGTCTGGTAATGGATAATGAGAATGGCTACGTTGTTCAGTCACCTAAAGCCAGTGAGTTTATTCCAGTAATCGAAAAACATTTTGGATTACCTATGGAAACAAGGAAAAAAATGGGTGAAGCTGCCAGGAAAAAGGCAAAGACATTTGCTTATGAACCATATGTGGATAATATCGTAGCGTCAGTCCAGTATGCATTTAGTCACTCCCGGCAGACAAAGAAAATAGAGAGTAGAGGTGAATAGACTTCGCTTTATTGGTAAGTCGCTTGTTCATGGGACAATTGATTGGAGTGGCCGACCTCGTAGGTTGCGCCGGCAGTTACGAGGGAAGTTAATCATTCTCACCTATCATTCCTTTTCTACAGATTGGCCCCGAGGTCTTGTCAACTCACTTCCAATCAAACGCTTTGAAAAACAGATTTTATTTCTTAAAATGCATTACAGGCTTGTTTCGCTCCAAGAGGGATTGGAGAATCTAAGCAAAGGTTACGTCGACGATAAACCATGGGTAGCTATCACCATTGATGATGGCTTTCAAAACAATCATACTTACGCTTGGCCAGTGCTTCAGCATTATAAAGCACCGGCTACAATTTTCATTGCTACAGATTTCATTGATACGGGCCGCCAACCCTGGCCAACACAACTTGTTGAGATATTAGAGCGCACTGGGTTACAAGAAATGAATAAACCTTTTGAAAGTGGATTAAGAAATTTCTCTGAACGGTTCGCTGTGGCAAAGAGATTGAAAAAAAACTGGTGCTCACTACTCCCGGATCAACGTTTTGAAAAATTACATCGTCTCCGCCAACATCTTAAAGTGACTGAGGAGAGTCGTTACCCAGGATTGACTTGGGAGCAGATTCGACAGATGCAGGAAAAATATGTCTCTTTTGGATCCCATACAGTTTTTCACTCCATTTTGTCTGAGATGGAGAAAAATGTAACATTGTTGGAAATGCAGGAGTCAAAGGCGCGTCTTGAAAATGAGCTCCAGAAGCCATGTGAACTATTTGCCTATCCCGATGGCAAATACGATGATACTGCTAAAGAAGTTTTGAAGATGTGTGGCTATAAAGGAGCAGTTACACAGGATTTTGGGGTTAATTCAGCGGACGATGACTATCTGGGGCTCAAGCGTATAGAAATACCATTTGATGATCCATTACCGAGTTTCCGCAGCAGAGTAAGTACTGCGTTATCATAGGGTTATGTATGCATGTCAATCGTTGATTCTACGATTAAAATAAAAAGTTAGCATAATTATTTTTAGAGATGATCGTTCGAACTTGACCTTGGTGTATAGAGCATCAGACAATGGTGTTTGACTTTCGTACTTAGCTGTATATCGAATAAATTCGTTGTGTCTTTAACCTATGAAAAGAAAGATACTCACTACTCTTGTCCTTGTTGTCTATTCTTTCAAAATAGTATACGGACTGTGTCGTTATAATATTCTCCGACCTGCATTAGGGGCAGATAATGCCTTTCTTGATATTACGGATTACATGCGTGGTTGGAGGGGGCTTCCAGGAATGCTGGCCCGTCGATGGATGCTTGGTTTGATTCTTGGCTCAGCTTTTGGGAAGCATATAACTGTTTATAATAGCCTTTTCTCGAAAGTTGATATAAGCATTGGGCAAAATACATACATTGGATTCGATTGTAACATAGGCAGAGTTAAGATCGGTCGTGATGTTCTTATCTCTGATAGTGTGATGATAATGTCAGGTGGTCATCAGCATGGAACGGGAAATAAAGATGAACCGATTCGGAACCAACAAGGTGAAAACATTGTTGTTGAAATTGGTGATGGTGCCTGGATTGGGGCTGGTACAATTGTCATGGCAAATGTTGGAAAAGGTTCGGTAATAGGTGCAGGAAGTGTTGTAACCAAACCAATCCCAGATTATCAAACAGCCTATGGTATTCCGGCTAAGATGAAAAAGAACAAAACTTGTTAAAGTATAGAACTTTCTAATAGTAATATTCCTATACAGCTTTAGGAAATTTTAATCCCCTGTAGGGCAATAATAACTCATGTGATAAATGAAAATAGAATCTAGTAATCAACCGGAAACCTTGTCATCTGAGGATGTTGCTCATGTTTTGTTGATTGGTCCCGGTTTTACGGGTGGTGGAGCTGAGCGTAGATTTGGCAATATTGCTGCACATCTGTTTGGTGGGAAAGCTGACACAGCAGTGCTTGTAACAGGTCAATGTCCAAAAGAAAGAACAACAGGCAATATTATTTATCTAAATTGGAGTGATCGATGGAGTTATTTAAAAGTTGTCCGACGTCTACGTTATCACATTAAACTCAAACGGTACGATGTTGCAATGGCATTTGGATTATTCCCCAACATTATATCAGTTCTTGCTATCCTTTTTACAAATTGTAGAACAAAGCTCATTATCAGTGAGATAACAAGGCCGAAAAAAGAAGCCCAAAACAACACAAGGTGGCGTGTAATTGTGCAAAATGTTTTGCGGAAAACGATGTACCGTAAAAGTTATCTGATTACAGCCAATTCAATTGATGGGTTACGAGAGACCTGTGAACTAGTGGGTATTTCCACTGATAAAGGGATGAGAGTTGTCAATGCGGTGAATACAGGGCGAATTAAAGAACTGTCAAGAGAAGAAATCAACACCTCAATACCTTTTGGCAAATACATTGTGAGTCTTGGACGGCTTGATTATATGAAACGTATTGATTCTATAATTGACGCTTTAGAAGTAGTTGCTAATCAGTTGGAGTGTAAACTTGTAATCGTTGGTGATGGTGAAGCAAGAAATTTTCTTGAGGAAAAAGTTGTAGACTTAGGATTGAACCAGTCAATTATATTCACAGGAAAACTTACAAACCCGTTCCCAATTTTAAAAAAAGCATCGGCTTTTATCCTTGCTTCAGAGTATGAAGGATACTCAAATTCCTTGCTTGAAGCAATGTTCTGTGACGTTCCTGTTATAACTAGTTTGTGCAGTTCCGATGCATATGAAATGTGTAAACAAAGAGCGGCATTAGGTTTTGATATAGGAGATGTGGAAGAACTGGCCAGACATATCAAAAATATACTTACAGATGAAACAGTAGGCCAAAACCTTGTACTTAATGCTCAAGCATATCGAGTAAACCATTCGCTTGAACAAGCAATACCTTTTTATGAAGATCTGATTTCTGGTGTTGTGACCCAAACAATCAAAGGACATAAGGGTTACAGTTCATGATTCGAGTCGTTCATTGCACTGCGGATTTATCAAAGCAGTCTGGTGGAACCTCGCGTGCAATCAGAGATTTGACTGATGCCTTGTCTGTGGAGAATGAGCCAGGATCCATTACACTACTCAGTCAACAGTGCCAGGATACAGACGTGATAGCTGAGAAATCATGGTCAGCAGTCGAGCAGAGGATAGGTCGTACAAAGTCGAATGTGTTCCTTGCTGTTGGTTGGCCGTTAAAAAAGCTCCTTCATGAAATTATTACTCAAAGAAGAGTTGATATATTACATGATCATGGAATCTGGCTGCCGTCCAATCACCACGTTGCCGTTGCAGCTAAACGATTTGGGATACCTCTGGTAGTTCATCCACATGGAATGCTAGAACCTTGGGCCATGAAGTATCGTGCCTGGAAAAAACGCTGTGCATGGCAATTATATCAAAAGCGAAACCTTGAAGCTGCAACCCTCTTTTTTGCAACAGCCGATCGAGAGGCAGAAAGTCTGCGCCGTCTAGGTTTTAAACAGCCAGTGGCAATTATTCCCAATGGAGTTACTCTTCCTGAGTTGGCTTCAAATAATAACCGAAACAAACAACTGTACATAAATGGTTCAGTCCGTAATATATTGTATTTAGGACGAATACACCCGATAAAAGGATTGTTGAACTTGATAGAATCCTGGGGGCGGTTACGACCGAAAAACTGGCGAATCCATCTGGCCGGCCCTGATGAAGGGGGACATCTCAGTGAAGTTATGGAGCGGATTCAAGCATTAAGGTTGGAGACCGATATTAAGTATGTAGGGGAAGTCAGCGGAAATAAAAAAAAAGAACTATTCGAATTGGCTGATCTATTTATTTTACCAAGTTACAGTGAAAATTTTGGTGTAGTTGTTGCTGAAGCTTTGGCACACGGAATACCTGTGATTACAACCAAAGGAACACCATGGAAAGGGCTGGTCAAGCATGGATGCGGCTGGTGGGTTGAGCCAACAGTTGATGCCTTGACCGAGGCTTTGCAGAATGCTATGGACCAGGAGCCTGATTGTTTGCAGGCCATGGGATCTAATGGCCAGAATTATGTCAGGAAATTTGACTGGAAAAATATTGCCCAACAGACAGAAAGTGTATATCGCTGGATATTAGACCAGGGACCGATACCGGAATGTGTGGTTTTTGATTAGCTGAATATTGGTCAAATGTTGATAACTAGTATCATAGGTTTTGGCTTTGTTTCAAATGTGCAATGGTCTAGTGAGATAGAGTCAAAAAGTATCACTGAAATGGTTGGATGGTCATAAATGAAAAGTAATATTCTGTCATTAGTATTGAGTTTATTGCTTGGTATGACCATTTTATATTGTTTTATAGTGGATACCAACAAACCTGAAAAATTTGAGGAACTGGCGCTTGGAGAGCGAAACACCGTCGTACTTGCCTCTGTCAACGATATTCAGATCCATTGTCAAGATCTTGATGACATAAGCAAATGCCTAGAGGGATACAAACAACAAGAGTGGTCGAAGCAGGATGTGGTTCTTTGGTTCGGGAATTCTCAAATCCACTCAATAAATCATATGAAAGAAGGTGATGAAACAGCTGTGCCGGATCTTTATAAGCGTCTGGGGCAGCATGAAAAATACTTATTAACCTTTTCCCAACCCAATGCCAACCTTCAAGAACATTACTTGCTCACCCAATATCTGTTAGAAGAGTTTCCAGTTAAGACAATGATTTTACCGGTAGTTTTTGACGACATGCGCAATGTTGGCATTCGCAGTAGCCTGGTAGATTTAATGAAAAAAAAATCAGTAGTAACCCATTTTAATAAAACTGCCATTGGACAACGATTGTTAAAAGATTTCGGAAGCCAGGATGCTGCTGGTAATGAAGCTTTAGCTAAGGATATCACAATCCAAGAGAAAACTGAGGATTGGCTTAATATTCACCTGGGATCAGTATGGCCGAAGTGGGAGCAACGGCCAGAGATGCGTGGCAAGTTATTTCTTTACCTCTACAATTACCGCAATAAGATATTTGGAATAACATCATCTTCTATTCGGAAGATAATCCCTGGCCGATATAACTTAAATAAACAGGCTTTACTTGAAACTTTGGAGTTGGCGCGAATACATGAAATTACAGTGCTTCTCTATATTGCACCATTAAGAAGTAATGTAAAAATTCCTTATGATATTGAAGAGTATCGTATGTTTAAAGATGATATGAAGGATATAGCGTATGCAAAGGGGGTATATTTTGTCAATTTAGAAGATCTGGTGCCGGCTGAGTTTTGGGACAACAAGAGTATTGCAGGAGATTCCGATAAAAAAGTAGAACTCGATTTTATGCACTTCAAAGCAGGAGGACATAAATTACTCGCAAAAGCCTTATACAAAGAAATTGTTGAGATTTGGAACTCAGGTGGAAATCCATGATTTTTAATTCTCTTACGTATCTAATATTTTTGCTCTTTGTTGTGATCATGTATTGGATACTGTCCTATAGATTGAGGTTGTTTCTGATCTTTATAGCAAGCTTACTATTTTACGGTTTCTGGCGGATAGAGTTTATACCGGTGATGATGATATCGGTTATTGTCGATTATTTTGTCGCAAAACGTATGCCATCGGTGACAAAACCAAAACGTAAGCAATTGTTGTTGATAAGTCTGTTTGTAAATCTGGGGCTGCTATTTTATTTTAAGTATTTAATTTTCTTTGTTGATAATGCAATTGGTTTTGCTCACTTGTTAGGTGTCGAAATTGATCCTGTCGTGATTAATATTATTTTGCCGTTGGGTATCAGCTTCTATACTTTTCAGACCATAAGCTATACCGTCGATGTCTATCGAGGCTTTATCGAACCTGAAAATGATTTTGTTCTTTATGCCTGTTATGTGACTTTTTTTCCACAGCTGGTGGCAGGTCCAATATTGAGGGCGGCTGAAGTGATCCCACAATTTGCAAACCGAATTGCTTTTTCCTGGGATGATGTTGCTAAAGGGAGCTGGAGGATAATCTACGGGCTTTTCCTGAAAGTGGTGTTGGCTGATAATATTGCACCACTCGTTGATTCAGGTTTTGCTATGGGGTTAAATGATTTATCAGCGCTGGATGTCTGGACATTGGCTTTTTTATTTGGTTTCCAGATCTATTTTGACTTCAGCGCCTATTCACATATTGCTATAGGCAGCGCACGGCTCATGGGAATTCATTTTCCCGAGAATTTCTATTTTCCTTATTTAGCGACTTCACCAAAAGATTTTTGGCGTAGATGGCATATTTCTCTTTCCAGTTGGATTAGAGATTATCTGTATCTGCCTTTGACCGGAGCCAAGGTGTATGATCGTTCCATAGGTGGCTTGGGAAATGCAACCTCTGAAAAGAAACACACTTCAGCATTATTCTTAAGTTGGGGAATTATGGGATTGTGGCATGGTGCGAACTGGACTTTTTTATTATGGGGTATTTATCATGCGATAACGATCTTCATTTACAGACTGATGGTTCCGTTTACTCGACACATAAACAAAAGAGTTAAATTACTGGGGGGATTAGCTGTAACCCTCCCAGTAATGATGTTGGGGTGGATTCCATTTCGGACGGAAACGGCAAAAAATGCACTTTTTATGTGGAGCAAGTTATTTAACTTTTCGGCATATACCTGGCTCGGTATGCGTGAAAACACATATTTAATTACAGCTTTGATTCTCTTAGGAATTTTCACTGTGTTTTTAGTGGGAGAAAAACTTTCATCTTTCTTGCGAAACCAATGCTTTATTATTCTTTTCGGCAGGGTGGTATCTGGTGTCGTCATGGTCGTATTAGTTTTTGTTTTTCTGCGACCGATTAATCAGTTCATTTATTTCCAGTTTTAGCAGAGTCTAATTTTAACTTTGTTTGATTGGAATCAAATCGCAAATTCTCAATCTCCTTCATAGCATCCATAAAAAAAATGTGATTACTACCGAAACTTGGTTTCTAAGAAGTCAATTAATCATTTTTTTGTTGTTTGTTTACGATAGATTATAAAAACATTAATTTAAAGTTGAAGCATATTGTTTGCTATTAACTTATTGGCAGGTGATTCTTGAAAGCATCTGTGATGAGACAATAATGGGAAATTAAATGAAAGAAAGTGAGAGAATAGAGAAACGTTGGTTTCCAGAGCGAGGTGCTGGGGGATTCGGGTCACTTGATGGAACTATAGAGTTTTATAATCGAGTTAATGCTGTATTGACACCGGGCATGACAATTTTAGATTTTGGTGCTGGTCGTGGGGCAGCTTTATCTGATGGAGAGTGTGAATATAAAAAAAGCCTGATGACATTAAAAGGCAAAGTAGCACACGTTATTGCCTGTGACATTGATGAGGCTGTTTTGGGTAATCCTGGTGCAGATGAGAAGTTAGTGATAAGTCCGGATGCTAAGTTGCCCTTTGATGACAACTCTTTTGATTTAATTGTAAGCGATTTTGTGTTTGAGCATATTGCGGATCCTGCTTTTATCTCTTCAGAGCTTAGCCGTATCTTGAAATCAGGAGGTTGGATATGTGCACGTACACCGAATAGAAGGTGTATAATTTCAATAATCACAAGAATGATTCATAATTCACGACATAAAAGAGCACTGCAATTTGCTCAACCTGAAAGAAAGTCTATTGATGTTTTTCCTACAGTATTCAAACTTAACAGTAAAAAAGAAATCGATAGATGGTTTAGTAACAGAACATTTGAAAACTATACATATTACTACGAAGCAGAGCCATCATATTATTTCAACAATGGCTTTGTTTTTGCGTTAATGTTGCTGATAAATCGTTTGACACCACCGGCTATGAAATCGGGTTTATTCGTGTTTCTTCGTAAGAAATAAAGGAGATATAGTTAAATGACTGTTATTTTAGGATTCAATGCGTTTCATGCGGATTCAGCTGCTTGTCTGGTGATAGACGGGAAACTCCAGGGGGCAGTCGCTGAAGAACGACTTGGTGAACGTCACAAACACAGTCCTGCTTTTCCTGCTAATGCCATTCGGCGATTATTGACTGATGCTGGGCTTAGCCTGTCCGATGTCACTCACGTTGCCATGGCACGTGATCCAAAGGCAAATTATGCTGCCAAGATGGCTTATGTCGCTTCACGGCCTGTGAAAGCATTTGGGGCAGTATTTGAACATTTTCGGCGTAACGTTCAGACCAAAAGTACTCTGGAGCAATTAGCCGAAGTATGTGATGAAGATCCTGATAAAGTCAAATTTACAACAGTAGAGGTTGAACATCATCTGGCTCATATAGCGAGTGCTTATTATTTATCGCCTTTTGATGAATTAACAGCTGGGTTTTCTTATGACGCGTCAGGAGATTTTGCCAGTATGATGGCTGCACGATGCGAAGGAAATCGTATTGAAGTACTTGATCGTGTCACCTTGCCAAATAGTCTGGGGTTTTTTTATACCGCCTTATGCCAGTTTATCGGTTTTGATGAATTTGGAGAAGAGTATAAAGTTATGGGATTAGCGCCTTATGGTGAAGATCGCTATAGCGAAGTGATGCAAAAACTGTTGTTGCTGGATGATGACGGCTGGTATCGTTTGGGAAAGGGATACTTTGGTATGCACGAGGGTGGAGAAAGTGGAGAGATAGATGCTGATCACCATATAATAATGGGCAAGTTCTACAGTGATCGTTTACAAGCGGTGTTAGGTGAACCTCGTGATAGAAAAAATCCGCTGTCTCAGCGGGAGATGGATATTGCTCGTTCTACCCAGGTACGCTTTGAGCAGGCATCTGAGCATTGCATGAGAAAACTGCACAGTCTTGTGCCAACAGATCGTCTTGTCATGGCTGGCGGTTGTGCTTTAAATGGTGTTGCAAATGCGCGGATTCATCGACAAACACAATTCACAAATCAGTATTTACAGGCTGCTGCCTCTGATGACGGCACTTGCTTAGGTGCGGCCTATTATTGTTGGCATAATATTCTAGGTCGACAAGAACGTTTTCATATGAGACATGCTTTCTGGGGTCCGGAGTACTCGGAAAAACGGATTCAGGCTGTTGCTGAATCAAGTGGATTTCCCATTCGAAAATGCTCTGATGAAACTGAATTGGTTGAAGTGGCCTCGAAGCTTATTGCAGATGGAAATGTCACGGGATGGTATCAGGGTCGTAGCGAGTGGGGACCAAGGGCGTTGGGGAATCGCTCTATATTGGCAAATCCTGCCATACCCACCATGAAAGAAACCATCAATGATAAGATTAAGCGACGAGAATCTTTCCGGCCTTTTGCACCCAGTGTGCTTAAAGAAGAGTTGACAGCGTATTTTGAGCAGACAGTCGAGAGCCCTTTTATGATGCATGTAGTGAAAATTCGACCTGAATGGCGGCAACGGTTGCCTGCTGTTACTCATGTAGATGGCACCGGTAGATTACAAAGTGTGGATAAAGAGAGTAACCCGCTCTATCATAAATTGATTAATGCCTTCCGGAGAAGAACAGGGATAGGGATGGTGCTCAACACCAGTTTTAACGAAAATGAGCCAATTGTAGACACTCCGGAGCAGGCACTTGACTGTTTCCAACGAACAGATATGGATGCGCTTTGTTTGGGACGATATATCCTGATGAAGCAGAAGCAGGAGGCGGGTAGTTAGTATGAATAACCTTGATATAAGCGGTTATCGCTTCTCTCAGACGGGATTGAATCAATCCCACGGGGTGTTGCTGCCAACGGTTCTGAGATTGTTTGAAGAGCTGGCTCAGTCTACAGATGAAAAACGATTGTTTGAACTGGGGTGCGGAAATGGCAGTGTTGCCAAAGAATTATCTCAGCATGGTTGGGATGTTACCGGTGTTGATCCATCTGTCAAAGGTATACAACTGGCAAATAAAACATACCCTGAGCTCAAACTGTCCAATGGCTCAGCCTATGACGATTTAGCAGGTCAGTATGGTACATTTCCGGTTGTTTTGAGCCTTGAGGTAATCGAGCATGTTTATGCTCCGTATGATTATGCTCAAACGGTATATAATCTACTTTCTAAGGGGGGTGTGGCGATTATCTCTACCCCATATCATGGCTACTGGAAAAATCTTGCATTGGCATTGTCAGGTAGAATGGATAATCACTTTACGGTGTTGTGGCGCCATGGTCACATTAAGTTCTTCTCAATAAAGACTTTAGGTACACTATTGCGTGAAGTGGGGTTTGAAGAAATCAAGTTTGAAAGGGTAGGCAGGATATCACCATTGGCAAAATCGATGATTGCAGTTGCCAATAAACTATGAAATTCACTTCAGTACCCCACATTGTGAGTAAGTTTTGAGAACTCTCAAATTGTTTAATGAGCTCATAAAAATGAGAAATGATGATGGATCGTGGGTTTTTATCAATAAATGGAATGTTGAGATAGTATAAGAATTTAGTGTAGAGCTGTTTCAAGACACGGTTCAATTACAAATCCCTGCCAGGTCGAATTTGACTCTAGCTTAGATCAATAATACAGTTAAAGAGATGTTCTTTCTAGATGCTAAATGAGAACCTATTCAGGAGTTGGTATTAACTGCTGTTTATTGGCAGAACGATGTGCTTTCTAATTAGACATTGTATTTGTTAAGCCATATAAGGAGAGTCAAATGATCTCTGTTGTAATACTGACCCTGAACGAAGCCTTCAATCTACCACGCTGTTTGGCAAGTATTTCCTGGTGTGATGATATTCTTATCATTGATTCCGGCAGTACCGATAAAACTGTTTCCTTAGCCGAAGCTGCAGGGGCACGTTGCTTGTTTCGGTCTTTTGATAACTTTGCGAACCAGCGAAATTATGCCCTGGAGAATGGCCAACTTAAACATGAGTGGGTACTACACCTGGATGCTGACGAAGAAGTATCAAATGAATTGTGGGTTGCTTTAAAAAATGCGGCTGAATCTCCAAATGGGAAGAAAGCTTTTCGAATCGCAGGGCGAATAATATTTCATGGAAAATGGTTGAAGCATGCCGGGATGTATCCATGTTATCAAGTTCGGTTTGGCCATCGGGACCATCTGCGTTTTAAACAAGTTGGGCACGGTCAGCGGGAAACGCTTCCTGCCAAGTTGCTGGGCACGTTAGATTCTGATCTTATCCATCATAATTTTTCGAAAGGAATCAGTGATTGGTTCATTCGGCACGCACGATATGCAAAGGATGAAGCTCATAGTCGCTTTAAAAGTCAAGAGTCGATCCACTTCTCCTCAGTTTTTGGAGGATCAGACCCCGTAGAGCGATGGCGCTCCATGAAATTGCTGGCCACCAAAATGCCTTTCAGGCCACTATTACGGTTTGTTTTTGTTTATTTTTTTCAACGCGGTTTCCTGGATGGTGCTGCAGGATTTCGTTATTCTATCATGCTCGCTATTTATGAATATATGATTGACCTCAACTTGATGGAACTAGAAAAGATGCCACCGGTAAGGCAATCATTAGACATGTAGTGAAGTGATAGATATAATTGAATCAAAATAAAAGATTAAAATGAAAGAGCGAGATAACGTTTTAGTAACAGGAGGTGCCGGCTATATTGGCAGTCATACCTGTAAGGAGCTTTGGAAAGCAGGATATCAACCAGTGGTATATGATAACCTCGTCAATGGCCATTCCTGGGCAGTTCAGTGGGGTCCAATAATTAAAGGCGATCTAGCAGATCGTAAGCGTTTAGATTCTGTCATCGATACCTATTCTCCAATAGGAGTAATGCACTTTGCAGCGTATGCTTATGTGGGAGAATCAATGGAAGACCCTGGGAAGTATTATAGAAATAATGTTGCTGGTTCATTGACACTTCTTGAATCCATTCGTGACCATAATATTAATAACTTAATTTTTTCCAGCACATGTTCCACCTATGGTATTCCTGCCAGAGTTCCAATTACTGAACAAACACCCCAAGTCCCTATTAATCCCTATGGGATGTCAAAGTTAATGATTGAGCAAATTTTAGCTGATTTTAATAAAATTCATGGTCTGGAATATATTTCACTTAGATATTTTAATGCTGCTGGTGCAGACCTGGAAGGGGATATTGGAGAGAAACATGATCCGGAAACTCATCTAATTCCGTTAGGAATAAAAGCAATTATGGATGATCATTCGGACTTGACTGTTTATGGGACGGATTACCCCACTCCAGATGGATCGGCTATAAGGGATTACATCCATGTAACCGATTTGGCAAATGCTCATATTCTAGCATTAGAATACCTGATAAACCAGGGGAAGAGCCTTTCGTTAAACCTGGGGACTGGTCAAGGTTACTCAGTGTTGGAAGTGATTGAGGCCATTGAAGATTGTGGAAGAGGAAAAATGTTGGTGAAAAAAAAAGGTCGACGTCTTGGTGACCCTCCTATTCTTATTGCTGATGCCAGTAAAGCAATGAGAGTTCTAAAGTGGATTCCGAAACAATCAGGTTTAGAAAATATAGTGAAATCAGCTTGGAATTGGCATCAAAAACATAGTTAAAAGCACACATATAAACCAATTAGCTTAATGTTTTTAATGGAGTTGAGTACAATTATAAAACAGATTAATTGGCTGTAATAATGGGTTTTTATTGGCTTTAAACAGTCATGCATAGATATTCCTATTGATTGGACTGAGTAGAATTTTAACTGGAAGAAATCCCGTTCTTTTTTTACAGGCTTGGAAGAACATATATAAGTTGACCACATAAAGTGTTATTCAAGAAGAGCCTGGATGATATGAATTCCGAGGTGTTGTCAGAGTGACAGTCTACGTCTATCCTAAATTCAGTCATTGGGACTTTCTATTTTTCAGATTGTTGGGACCTGGATTAGGAAATCTTTTGCTGCCTTGGGCTCGTGCCATCTTGTTTTCAAAACTGTATGGAGTGACCTTGGTTGAACCAACATGGCCGCAGTTAAAAATTGGTACTATCTTACGGAGGGAGAAGGATCTTCGCACCTATTATGACTTGTTCAAATCATCGAAATCATCAATTCAGGGATTCCATAAGATACTCCTGCTATCAAGTTCTAAGAAACTTAACGAGAAACAAGGTCAGGAGCTTATGACCTCCGGGTTAGTTGACTTGGATGATAAGGAAAATAAAGTGATTATTTTTGAAGGTCTTGGCCAATTATTTAAACCTTTAACTCAATATCATAACCTGATATATCAGGAACTTATTAGTATCGTAAAAGATACCCACCTAGGCGGATTGGCTACTGATTTTAATAATTCAATTTCCTGTCATGTGAGGTTGGGAGATTTTAAATTAGCAGGGTTAAACACACCTCTTGGTTGGTATCGTGAAGCGATAGAAAAATTGAGGAATGAGCTGGGGTATTGTGTTGACTGTAATATATTCTCAGATGGAACAGATGAAGAGCTGCAACAGCTTCTAGATCTACCAAAGACAAAAAGAGTATGTTTTGGTTCATCCGTATCAGATCTTATTGCTCTTACAAGAAGCAGGGTTCTTCTTTGTGGCCCTAATTCCAGCTTTAGTCAATGGGCTCTGTTTATGGGAAGGATGCCGTTTATTTTGCCTTTTGTAAATCCTATT
>CAZMFP010000039.1:0-36080 GCA_964565605.1 uncultured Desulfocapsaceae bacterium
GGTTCGCCATGTCGAACTCTTCTTGACAAAACCTTCTCATGGAAGCGTAGACTCCTAAAGGCAATTTTTCAAGGTGGCCTTAAAAGAGTTTTGACAGTAACAGATACACAACAAGTCCCGCACCTACGGAACCATAGAGCATCAGTCATGGGATACAGTTGGACCCATATTTTTTTGCAATCAACCCGAAGGTGGCAAGACCGACAATGCAGGCTGCTGCGATGATGAGAATTTCTTTCATTGCATTTATTCTTTTATTGACAAATTGTTGTTTCGAAACTCAAAATCCGTAGACAATCGCCACTACAGAATATCCGGTTCACTCCATTTATGTCCAATAAAATAAGGGTCATTCGATAAAATACAACCCCGGCATCAACAGAAATTACCCACGGACCCGAACACCTGTTTTCTTTCTCAGGCGAATCGATTCGGGCGTCACCTCAACCAGTTCATCATCGTTGATGTAAGCGATGCAGTCTTCAAGGGTCATCAGGGTCGGTGGAGTTAAAACAACTGCCTCATCGGAACCAGAGGCCCGCACATTGCTGAGCTTCTTCCCTTTACCTGGATTTACAATCAGATCTGCCGGTCGACTGTGCTCTCCAACGATCTGCCCCTGATACAGTTCCAGGCCCGGCCCCACGAACATCTTGCCGCGCTCCTGTAGATTAAAAAGAGCGTAGGCCACTGAAGTACACTTCTCTTTGGCGACCATAACACCATTGACCCTGTTGACGATGTCTCCAGCATAAGGGCCATAATCATCGAAGACATAGGCCATCATACCCATACCCTTGGTATCGGTCATAAACTGGGAGCGATAACCCAAAAGACCTCGGGTAGGAATAGTAAAGGCCATACGAACCATACCATTTTCCACGTTCATCTCTTCCATCTGGCCCTTCAACTTTCCGAGCTTTTCAATGACAGGGCCCTGATACGCCTCATCCACATCAACGGTCAGCCGTTCATAGGGCTCGAGTATCTCCCCGTTTTCCTCCTTCATAATGACCTGGGGACGGGTGACCTGCAATTCATAGCCTTCCCGACGCATCTTCTCGATCAAAATCGACAGGTGCAGCTCTCCTCGGCCGGATACTTTAAAGCCGACGCCTTCGGTCAACGGTTCATAACGGAGGGCAACATCGGCTAATGTCTCTCGTCCCAGACGTTCCTCAATATGGCGTGAAGTGACATATTTCCCCTCCTGCCCTGCAAAGGGAGAATCATTGGGAATAAAATTCATGGAAATGGTTGGCGGATCAATGGCAATCAGCGGCAGCGGTTTCGGGTTCTCTGGGTCGGTGAAAGTAACACCAACCATCACGTCTTCCATACCTGCTACAGCTACGATCTCACCTGTGATTGCCGAGTCGACAGCAACCTTGTCATCACATTCGAACCGGAATATCTTGGTTATCCGAACCGGTTTAATGGAGCCATCCCGCCTGGCCACCACAATCGGCTGGTTAATCGACAAACACCCATTAACAACCTTGCCGATACCAAGTCGACCCAGATAGGGTGAATAATCGATGGTTCCAACCTGCATCTGCAGTGAACTATCGAGCGATCCTGTGGGTGCCGGAATATTCTCGACAATCATTTTAGAGATAATCTCCATATTCCCGCCCCCTTCAATTGGGTCATCCGGTTCTGCCAGGGCATACCCATCTTTTGCTGAGGCATAGACGACTGGAAAATCGAGAACATCATCAGGTGCATTAAGTTTGACAAAGAGGTCAAAAACCTCATCAACGACCCAGTCACAGCGTGCCGCCGGTTTATCAATCTTATTAATCACCACAATGACCGGAAGATGATTGGCAAGCGCCTTTTTCAAGACGAAATAGGTCTGGGGCATCGGCCCTTCCTGGGCATCAACCAGGAGCAACGCGCCATCAGCCATCCGCAAAACCCGCTCGACCTGTCCGCCGAAATCGGCATGACCGGGAGTATCGATTATATTTATCCAGTAATCATCATATTGATATGAACCATTCTTGGCCGTAATGGTGATACCGCGCTCTCTCTCAAGATCCATGGAATCCATCAATCTCTCATTTACTTCCTGGTTCTCGCGAAACATCCCCGAGTGCTTAAACAACTGATCCACCAGGGTCGTTTTACCATGATCTACATGGGCTATAATCGCCACGTTCCGTATTTTTTGCTGTTCCATACTGTTTATTACCCGCACTCACTGATCAACTGATTGATCCGTGGTTTCTCCATGAATATTTTTCTTCAAGAGAGCCTCAACACAAGTCTCCAGAATACAAAAAGGCGCTCGCCATACACAAAACGAGCGCCAGTACAAACATCGAATAAATGATAAGCTTAATATTACATACTATCTAATCTTCCTGTCCTGCGCAATCAAAATCAATTGACCTGTAATTTCATCGAGCAGAAGACGGTGTTACAGACTCTCAAACACTTTCTGCCTCGACCGGGCCGACCGGCGCAGGACAGGGACAGCATCATCAACGTAATCGTAAACCATAGCCTCCTTGTTTTTCCCAGGACGCATGATCCGGCCAATCACCTGTAGCAACCTGCCTTCAAAGGTGATCGGCGTTGTCAGGACAAGGGTGTTCAGGTCGGGACAATCAAAACCTTCACCGATAAGCTGCAGGGTAGATATCAATACATCAACCTCTCCCCTGGTAACTGACTGAACAATACTGGACCGCTGTTCTGCCGGAGTCTGGCCTGTTAAGAGAACAACATTCACTTGCCTTCTTTGTAACAACTCTTCAAAAACCTTACAGTGACTGACACGATCGGAGACCACAAGGATGGTTCCCCCATCTTTGCCATGAACAATCCGGCAAATATCCTCTACTATCTGCCTGTTTCGTCCCTCATGTTTTGTCAATGCTGTAATCAGTTTTTGATACTCTCCGCGATACCCATAACTGAAATTGGTCTTTTTTCTGATTAATACCGGACGAACAACAGCGCCTGTCTGTTCCAGCTCAACCTGATCGACTTGATGGAGCCTGTCACCCATATAGGTGTAGATCAATTTTGTGGTGCCGTCATCGCTGCGGAATGCGGTGGCAGAGAGACCAAGCATATAGTAACAGTCAAATACGGAAACAACATCGGTAAACAGGGTGGCTGGAACGCGATGACACTCATCGACAATCAAGTGACCAAAGTGATGGACCAATTCATCACACTTTTTGCGGACACTGTTGACAATACCGATGGTTACAGTATTGAGCTGAAAGTGGGAATCGCCAATTAATCCGGCATCTAGACCTAAAAATTCCTTCACCCTGTCTCGCCACTGGTACAGCAGCTCTTTAGTATGGACAATGACCAGGGTGGGCTGACGTCTATGGGCAATAACACCAAGAGCCATAACTGTTTTACCGCTGCCGGTTCCGGCCTCCAGCACACCGAAAGAACGATTGACCACCCGATCCACACCTTCCTGCTGATAGGGACGAAGCTGGCCCGAAAAACGAAAATCGACCTGGGGCAACATTCGCCTCTTATCAATGATTTCCGGATTTTTACCGGTATGCTCATTACAGAGCCGGATTGCCTGGTTGGCAAATCCACGTGGAAAAAACAGTTTGCCTGGCCATTGTGAATAATACTTCAATTTTGGTTTGAGATTTTTACCAATCCAGCGGCCATAGCGCCTTGCCGCTATATAACGGGGATTGTCTATTGTCAGATCAGTCTTTATTGCCCGCTCAAGCTCGATGGGAATATGTTCGAACTGACATTCCGAGGATACCGTCAATTGAACCATCCTTAAGCACCTGCCCTTGTCCTAAATATAAATATCACAACAATCACTCTTTTTCCATTTTCAGCCACCCCGTTTAAGGGTATTTTGAACACTCTTTGACACAATATACCAAAAAAAACCTATACCGTATTGACAACATTTTGCCAAACACATTGGGACATATCGGTGTTCAAACACCACTGAGCCGTTTTTTCTTTAAAAACGGTGCATTACAGTGGATTGCCCTGGGTTGTCTCATCCCGGACATCCCCTGGATTGTCCAGCGCATTCTTTTAAAACTGCAACTGGCAAACCCCTATCTCATTGGATATTATGTAACAATTCAGTCATCGCTTCTTTTTTCTACTCTTCTCGCCTTTGTCTTCTCATCGTTTAGCAGAGAAAGGACAAGAGTCTTTCTTCTTTTACTCATAAACTGCTGCATTCACCTGCTCCTGGATGGTTGTGAAATTAAATGGGGAAACGGTGTTCTTTTTTTCGCCCCATTCTCGTGGGAACCAGTCAGCTTCAACCTGTTCTGGACCGACCATCCTGTTCATATAATCCTTACAGCAGCCGGCCTGTTTTCCATTTTCTTTCTCTGGTATAAACAGACGTCCCAAGAAGTTCAACTCACCCTGCCCCGAGGAGTGAAAGCGGCTTTTTGTCTGCTGATATTTATCCTTTATCTCACTGCTCCGATTTTCTTTATTGATCAAGTCAAGCAATCAAACATCAGGTATCTGGCGACGCTACAAGACAAAAAAACTCGAACGGGAAAAACCATTCAAGGTGACCGGGTACAATTTTCCAGCAATAAAAGAAGTTTACAATTTGTTCCCGGAGAAGATATTCAACTCATCGGTCAACTGCCTGAGAAAGCATCTCTCTTGTCAATTAAAGGGAAATTCATTACCATGGATACTATCGAAGTGAAAGAGTTTCATAGCCATGGTCATTCACGCGACTGGGCGTCGATTATCGGAATCATTACAATCCTTGCTCTATGGGCAGAGACACTGTATAACCAGCTTAAACGAAGAACGTTCGACTAAAGGGTACCTTCAAAAACTACTACTTAACATGAAACAGCTACTTCTCTTCTCATTATTGCTCGCTACACTTTTCCTGCCGGTCCAACTCTTTGGATCAACGGATTCCAGCCAACTTATCACTCTCAATATCCCTAAACCGGTTCTCAACCAGGCGGTTGATAAAATGGTCCCCTTTGATCTTGATGTCTCATCGAAGATTCTGAAGGGAGCTGTATCAATTACAGAAATAACCAATATTCAACTGAAAAATCAGCAGATATCCTGCCGGCTTGGTCTTGTTGGAAAAAATTTACGCCTGGTGACTGAAATCTCCGGCCATAAGATCAATCTCAATGTGGGCAATGTTCGGCTCGATTTTCAGGCAGACGCCAGGCTTCGGTTCGATGCAGAAAAACAGTTGTTATATATACGCCCGATCCTGAAAAAAAGACAAAATACAAAACCGAAAAAAGCGGATATCGGCAACGCCCTGCTGGCCATTATAAGCGGTCGTGATTTCCCGGTATCGATAAAAAGACTCAAGCCACTGGTAGCAGACACAAACAATAAATCTATCATCATCTCGATGAAAATCAGTAACATTGAAGCAATCAACAACAGTCTAAAGGTGACCATCCAACCATCGGTTAGCCAGACAACACCTTCTCTATCAAAAACACAATGATATCAAAAGATCTCCTTAACATCCTGGCATGTCCAAAATGTAAAAAACCTGTCAAGCTCAGCCAGGACAAAAAAAACATTCTTTGTCAGGAGTGCAAACTCCAGTATGAAATCCGCGATGATATTCCGATTATGCTGATTGATGAGGCAAAACCTCTCAAACAGTAAATCAACCATTATCGAACAGATCATCCCTATCACTGCAACAAAAACAGCTTAAAGCTGAAAATCCCAGCGATCGGCAACAGGTAAAACAGCATGGAAAAAGATATCGGTAAAAATCTCACCGAGGTTCTCAAAGATGGGCAGAAATCGGAAAGCCATGAAAGCTTTTTACGGGCTTTTGAAATAACCAAAGCCTATGCTTCTTCCGGTTCAGCAACCCATTTCAGCGCGGTCAGCCGTCTTTTCTACGATCTATTTGAGATGTTTGAGACAGGAAAAGACCCGAGAGGCTGATCATCACCGCCCCCCAACTCCTGCAAACGCTCTTTCAACAAGCTTTAACCCAGGATTCCAGGTATTGAACCAGAAATATAATTCTTTACCAAAAAGTAGCGTCTTTCAGAGAGGAAAAACAAGAAGAGGTGCTGTGAATAGACTTCTTTTCCTTCGAGGGAACTGCCTGGTTGATTGTTATATCGAAACACTTCGTCTTAAC
This sequence comes from uncultured Desulfocapsaceae bacterium, assembly GCA_964565605.1. Classification (GTDB taxonomy): domain Bacteria; phylum Desulfobacterota; class Desulfobulbia; order Desulfobulbales; family Desulfocapsaceae; genus CAZLGM01. The sequence goes on from CAZMFP010000039.1 coordinate 6,134, forward strand.
TTCTTCTCAACACACTGAAACTCTTCTTCACACTCCTGAATGACCTTTTTCAGATAGTGGATATTCTTCAGGATATTTTCGCTGTAGAGATCTTTATCCAATTGCCAGCGCTGCCGAAAATGACTATGCATCGCCTTATAGACATTGTGAAAGGTGATTTCAAGTCGCTCCATTACCGTCATCGAATAAAATTCAGCCGTTCGCTGAAATAGTTCAAAAGGGGTGTCAAATTCAAATCGAGAATTGTATTGCTGCTCTCGATAGAGAAATGGCAGTTTTTCAAGGTAACACCTGTCTGCCATCTGGGACAGGATATCAGCAGAACCGACCACATACCCACCCAATCTCTTCATCTTATCCCGAAAGTGAAGAACTTCGGGATCCATTGACAGATTAGTACACATGATCATACTGGCACAATCATCGCAATAAGCTGAGGAATATCCTGCCTGCCGCAAGTATTGAACCATGAATTTTATTGAAAGTTCTTCATGCTCTGTCGTGATTTTCCCATCAAGATGTGCTGGTTCTTCATCCTTTGTAAGCCAACCAATATCATGAAATAAGGCGCTGATAATCCCCTGTTCCAACGTTGTTTTGGAAATAGCCTCTCCATCTGAGGCAAGACCATGGAAAAGCCTGGCAACTGCCAGTCCGGTCGAGCAGGTATGATCGAGATTATGGTATCTGGAGAGTGAAATATCAAAACCGGGATAGTCTCCACGAAAGATATCCTCAACATCACGAAGAATCTGTCTGAGAAAATCTAGATTAATATCCGAACACATCTCGCCAAGAAGAATCGAACACTCCTCAAACCAGTTTTTATTTTTTCCTGTTCTAAATATCTCTGTCAGTTCTCGATTTTCCATTCTGTCCTGAATCTTGTCACTCCAATTTCAGATTACCTGATTGTTCAAACAAACAGGAAGCACCACTCCAGCTATGATATCCGTTTCATCTCGACTTATCAACTGCCTGTTTCTGGACATTCCACTGTAAAACCTGTAGACTGGATGGCAAATCACAGCACAGTCCCATAGAATTCCGGCTTCTATTGTTTTTGATGAAAACCGACCCGCAAAACAACGCCTTTATCCTCATTGTCAATGAGGATGAGCTTGTGTTGAGTACACTAACCCTTCTGGTCTCCTCCCTCGGCCATACCTGCTTTGCAGCAAACAATGGCTTGGAAGCTGCAAAAACCCTCAAAGAAAACTCTTTCAACCTGGTTATTTCCGATCTGAATATCCCGGAAATGGATGGCCTGGAACTTCTTCATCACATTAAAAGCAACTACCCGGAAACGGATACCATCATTACAGCAGACTTCAATGACTGGGAACAATGTGTTCAGGCAATCAGTGATGGCGCAACTGATTTTCTTTTCAAACCTGTCAACAATGCGGAGCTTGAAATAAAATTATCCCGGACTTTGCGGGAAAGAATGATCGCCAGAAAGCTGAAACAGCTGACCATGCATGACAGCCTGACTAACCTCTATAATCGGCAGGCATTTGATATTGATTTCCCCAGAGAATCTGAACGGGCGTCCAGACAAAACTATTCGATCTTTTTTGCTCTTATTCATATCGACGGCCTCGATGAATACAATAAACAAAGTGGTGAAAGAAAAAGTCAGGAACTCCTCATTGTTTTAGGGAAAATATTACTGGAATGTACCAGAAAATCAGTGGACACCTGTTATAACATGGGTAATGGTGAGTTTGGCGTTCTCCTGCCCCAGACCAGTGCCGACCAGGCAACAGAAATCGTCCAGAGAATTCTTTTACGATACGTTGAATTCCATTTCGATATCACTTCACTTTCAATTGGTGTTGTCTCATGCAAACGAAATTTACAGCTGAACGCGGAGGAAGACGAGAAACGAATGATCAGCCGGGCTGAAAGGGCAGTAATAGACGCAAGAAAAGATGGAACAAACTGCATAATTTGCAGAATATAGAGCAACTCACACACAAAGATCCTGCATGGGCCTACTCATAGATTATCCAAACTAGTGAGAAAAGACTTCATCCCATAGGGATTGCAAACAACTGCTCTGAAAGATCAGCCCCTTCTGAAACCACTCTACTCCAGCGAGTTTTTCCGAAAACTAAGATCCGGTTCTATGGGATACTGGCCATTGAAACAGGCCAGGCAGAAATCTTTTTCCTGCATTCCTGTTGCCTCAACCAGACCGTCAAGGCTCAGGTAATTCAACGAGTCAAGCCCGAGGTGAGCGGCAATCTCCTCTACAGAGTTCTTCGCAGCAATCAGTTCAGTTGACGAGGGAAAGTCTATGCCGTAATAACATGCACACCGGGTTGGAGGACAGCTGACCATCATATGCACCTCTTTGGCTCCCGCATTTCTCAGGGAACGGACCCTGCTCTTACCGGTTGTTCCCCTGATAATAGAATCCTCAACAATAATGACTCGTTTGCCTTTGAGAAAGGAGCGCACCGGGTTCAGTTTAACCCTCACATTGAAGTCTCGCATGGATTGTGTCGGCTGAATGAATGTTCTGCCGACATAGTGGTTTCTGATCACTCCCATCTCAAGCGGTATTCCGGAAGCTTGAGAGTAGCCGATAGCCGCATAGTTGCCGGAATCCGGAAAAGGCATGACAAAATCACCCTCGACATCTGTCTCCCGGGCTAGGATTTCTCCCATTCTTTTTCTGGTTTTGTAGACGTTGATATTGAAAATATCAGAATCTGGACGGGCAAAATAGACATGCTCAAAAATGCAGAAGCTCGATTGCACTTTTGGCCATGGGAAAAGAGATTTAAGGCCGTTCTCGTTTATTATCAGCACTTCTCCAGGCTCAACATCCCGTACATATTCCGCCTCTATCAAGTCAAGGGCGCAGGTCTCGGAAGCAACGACCCAGCCGCCATTATTGAGTTTCCCAAGACATAACGGCCTGAAACCGTTTGGATCACGGATAGCCACCATGGTATCCGGAGTCATTAGAAGGATTGAATAGGCCCCTTTAACAGCCGCAAACGAATCAGACAATGCTCTTTCAAGACCGCGATGAGCGTTGCGGGCAATAAGATGCAGAACAATTTCACTGTCCATGGTTGTCTGGAAGATAGATCCTTTTTCTTCCAGGCTCTTCCTGAGTTCAACTGCATTAACCAGATTGCCGTTATGGGCAACGGACAACGACGTACCTTTATGATTTATAGTAAAGGGCTGGGTGTTGGTTATATTGGAGGCCCCTGTAGTTGAGTAACGTACATGCCCAATGGACAGGTGGCCTTCGAGTCCCTGCAATATCGACTCGGAAAAGACTTCGGGAACAAGACCCATGTCTTTGTGGAAATTAACCTGTGTTCCGGTTGATGTGGCAATACCGGCACTTTCCTGGCCCCTGTGCTGCAGAGCATACAGACCGAAATAGGTCAATTTGGCGGAACTCTCATGGCCATATACGCCACAAACACCACACTCATGCTTTGGGCGCCCGCTGGAGTCGGACAACCCCTGACTCGTTAACATGATTGTTTCCTTAAATAGATTATTGGGTACTTTGTAAGATTAGATATTTTGTTCGAAAACAGGGGAACAGGATAAAATAAAAACGCATCATATTCATCAAATGTGAACAATTGGTTTTCCCTGCGACACAGCAATCGGGCAAAATAGCTCTTTTCAAGGTGAGCTGTATTTTTAACCGTAAATAAGTAACGGGAAACCGATCACAAGCGGCCTCCCCTCAAAAAAAGAAGATGTTATGATATTCGTTAATCAATATATGTGCAATGTTTTTGGAGCTCAAATACAAGAACTTTCTGCGGCTGGATAACTCACCTGGATATTCCACAATTTGAGATGGTTGCAGTTCCGCGAAGCAGCCCACTGAGCTATAGCTGTTTATGCTTATTGGGGTAACGTCAAAGGAGGTGCCGCCATATCGACTTGCCTTTGGTGAACGTTACAAAATGTTCATGAAATGTTCGGGCAAGGACGTTTTACGGTAGATCTATTCTTTCATTGTCAGGCAACTTCAATCATGGCAGATGAGCATCTCCAGGAGCAATTCCGTTAAATTGACAAGATCATCCAAGTCAAGGGATTCATCAGTCGTATGAACTTTTGTCATACCTGTGGCGATTATTGCTGTCGGCAGACCAAAACTGTTGAGTATATTGGCATCCGACCCTCCTCCTGCCACCTCGAAACTGAGCTTGCGTCCAAGCCTTTCACCTGCCTTTCTGACATGGTCAACCACAGGATGATCCATGGTAAAAACCATCTGCGGATACTCCAGGTTGATATCTGTCTTTAAAATCGGCCGCTCATCACCATTAACTCTTTTTTTCGGAAAATCTGAAACCACCTGCTCAAAAGTGTCCCGAATATCTCTGGTGTACCGCTCCAACAGCTCAGTTGAATGGGATCGAACTTCACCATTTACGACAACAGTTTCCGGGATAATATTGGAAGCTACGCCTCCTTTTATTATGCCGATATTGGCTGTGGATTGTTCGTCGAGGCGTCCAAGAGAAAGTCTGGATATCGATTGTGCCGCTAACGCTATGGCACTTATACCCTCTTCCGGATGCAGACCGGCATGGGCGGCCACTCCATGAATTGTGAATTTCAAACTATTTGCAGCAGGCGCTCCAATGACAATTCGATCAATCCCTGTTGAGTCGAGGGCGTAACCAAACTCAGCCTTGATATGATCATATTCAAGAGCTTTAGCACCAAGCAGACCAATCTCTTCACAGGTGGTTAACACCAGCTGAAACGGTCTGCAGTTGATATCGTTTTCTGCAAGCATCTGTAAAACTTCGAGCAAAGCGGCTATGCCTGACTTGTCATCACCACCCAGAATAGTCTCTCCACGGCTGGTGAACAAATCATCAATCCGCTCAACCTCGACTCCACAACCCGGTTCAACCGTATCCATGTGACAGATAAAGAAGATCGGTTTTTCTTGCCGCTGCCTGCCACTAAAGCTGGCTATAATGTTCCCACACTGCGCACCGGTTATACTGGCCGAACCATCTTCAACAATCTTGTCTGCTCCCAATTCATTTAAACGGTCTTTGAGAAAAGATGCCATTTTCCCTTCCTGCCGGGAGGGGGAATCGATCTCGCAGAGCCGCATGAATGTATTGGCAAGCCGCTCTCTGTCAATTTTAGTAATTTCTGTATTCATATCTGATTTATTAAAACAACTTATATTTTAATCACAACAAACAAGAGCAACGGCATGGCAGCTTATCCCTTCCTGCCTACCGGTAAACCCCATCTTCTCGGTGGTTGTTGCCTTGATATTGATTCGCTCAACCTCTGTATGGCAACACTTCGCCAGTTTCTGACGCATTTTGGGTAAATATGGACTCAACTTCGGAAACTGACAAACCAGGGTCACATCGACATTGGAAATTGTAAAATCGTTTTTATAGACCAATTGTACAACCGATTCCAGCAAAACCAGGGATGAAATGCCTTTGTACTGCTTATCGGAATCAGGAAAATGCTGACCAATATCTCCCTGGCCAATCGCCCCTAGAAGGGCATCACAGACAGCGTGACACAAAACATCCGCATCCGAATGCCCGGCAAGCCCCAAATGATAATCAATTTCAACCCCACCCAATATGAGTTTTCTCTTTTCCTCAAACCGGTGGGCATCAAAGCCATGCCCGACACGCATTCCTTTTTTTTCAGACCCCATAAGTTTTTCCGCAATGAATAAATCTTCAGGTCGGGTTATTTTTAAATTTCTCTCAGAACCTTCAACAACTGATACCGGTATAGAACCAAGCTCCAAAAGCGATGCCTCATCAGTGACATCCATATCCCCATAAGCAGCATAGCATTCTTTCAATATCGAAAGGCGTGCAGCTTGCGGCGTCTGAGCCTGCCACAACGTATCACGAGGAACGGTCCGAACAATCCGGTTATCATCGGCACACTGTTTCAGGGTATCTTTTACCGGTACAGCAGCAATAACAGCACTGTCTTCAACACATTTCCTGTAACAGCGATCAATCAGCCCGGTTGTTATAAGCGGTCTTGCGCCATCATGAACCAACACAATCTCGATTTCTTCGGGCAACTGCAAAATCCCCTGCCATACTGAGTCCTGGCGTCTCTTGCCGCCCGGCACAACCTCAAGGCATTCTTCCCCCTTCAGATACTGGTCAAAAAGCTCTTCAGTCCGCTTGAGCCAATCCGGAGGAACAACGACCACCACTTTACGGATAAACCGGCTTTTTAGAAATGGTCGAACCGTATGAACAAGAATAGGAATCCCAGCCAATAAGCAATACTGCTTGGGTTCCTGGAGGCCCATTCGGCTGCCGCTTCCCGCAGCAGGTATTATGGCGGCCGCGGCCTCGTTGGCGTTTGCTGCTTTCACTATATTTCAGATTGAATATTCTGGGATGAAAAACGAAAAAAACAGGTAACTGACTATACTCTAACGCGATGACAATCTAAGCTTTTCTGACTATTTATGATTTAAAAAAATGGAGTGGGTTATAAGCCGAATTCTGTATCCGATACTCGGCTGAGTACCGGGCCATGATCATTTCACTCTGGATGCCGGTTGCCCGACACCTCTTGCAACCTACCCGAAGGCATCAGACGGGCAGCCTGTGGGTCGCCTTCCTATTTGGTCTTGCTTCAGATGGGGTTTACCTTGCCTTTCATGTCACCATGAAAGCGGTGAGCTCTTACCTCGCCGTTTCACCCTTACCTGATATTCAGCCTGACAGAGAGTCAGGCTGAATACCGGGCGGTTTGTTTTCTGTGGCACTTTCCACCGGTCACCCGATGTTCGTGTTACGAACCATCCTGCCCTGTGAAGTTCGGACTTTCCTCCCAGACAAAAAGAACGTCTGAGCGATCATGCACCCACTCCAGTAATAATTCAACAAAGAAAAGAAAAAAGTGTAAAGGAAAAATAGCTATATCCTGGCCCAGCTACCTGACAACTGACGCTATTTCAAATAGCAACCAGGACAAATATTTTCTCACGAAATCAGGCTTTTTTTACTCAGGTTGATGATACACAATTCGCTGACATGTCGGACATTCATAGATACCATCACCCTTGAGGATCATATTGTACCGTTGAGGCGGCAGGGCCATATAGCACCCCTGGCACACACTCTGCTGGACGCTGACAACCGCCAACCCTTTTCTTCTTTGCCGCAGGGTATCGTATTTTTTCAACAATGGGCCGTCGATTTTTTTTGCTTCTCTTGCCCGCTTGTTTGTTTTAGTCTTCTTTCCTTTGTTTATTTTTTCAATCGATTTCCGTACAGTTTCAGTTTCCTCGGACAACAGCTCCTTTTCACCCTTAAGCACATTCGATCCTTCTTCGACCTGCCCGGAAAACTCTTCAGATTCAGCCATCATTGAGACGATCTTTTCTTCCGACTCTTTGATATTTCTTTTGCCATCTTCAATCTCTTTGAGCAGCGCGCTCTGCTCTCTGGCTGTTTGTACCTGCATCATTTTGGACTGACGATCTTTTACCCGCAACAGATCATCATTCATTTCAGCCTCAAGTATCCGGCGCTCTTTCTCGATCTCTTCTATTTTCTGCTTTAACACCTCAATTTCACTTTCCCGGGCTGCAAGGGCAACGCTTCGCTCATCTAACGCATTCTGCTCTTCTTTGATTTTATGATCAATAGAATCAATCTCAAGATCAATTTCCTGCAATGTAACAAGTTTAGCTATATGTTCGTTCACACCAATCTCCTGTAAAGATTATTGTATTATTTACTTATAAATCTATCGCCTCAATGGATTTTACCGATCATCTGAAAGGGAGGCTGCTGTCTTCTGCTCACTGCCACCTCAATCGGCCAGCCATTGTTCTTTCCATATTCTCTTAGTTTTTCTGCAAACAGAGAGACAATTGGCTTCTCTGTCCCGTAATGTGTCCCGTCTATGACACAAAAACCGCAATCTTCCGCCCAGCGACCCGTTGAATGTTTGATCTCAGCAGAGAGGTAGCAATCGGCACCCTGCTGATACGCTGCCTGGGCAAGTTCCGAGCCTGAGCCACCACATAAACCAACCGTTTTTATCCCCTTAGGAAGATCACCTGCAATCTGAACGACATCAAGGCCAAGGATATCTAAGAGCCTTTCAATAAATTCCTGAGAAGACAGTGGAGCGCCATATTCCCCTATTCTTCCTAAACCGGACCCCGGCTTAACACTGCTTTCAACCGGTTGAAGGGGCCGCAACCCCGAAAGACCAAGACCATGCCCCAGTGCATCACTTACACCATCCGTCACATTATCAAGATTTGTGTGGCAGCCGATTATGGTTATCCGATTGGCAATGGCCTTTTCAACCAGCCTGCCGATATGTTGGTCGGTGATTACAGCCGAAAGCGGACGAAAGATCAACGGATGATGGCTGATAATTGTATCAGCTCCCTTTTCAAGGGCCTCTTCAAGCAGGTCGAAGGTTAAATCAAGCGCTATCAGCACGGACGATACTTCCCTGTCCTTCTGCCCCACCAATAAACCGACGTTATCCCACTCCTCTGCCAGCTCGAAGGGAGCAAGTTGATCAATTGCTGTTAATAATTCTGCAGTCCGAAGTGTCATTCACTTACCCAAACAGGCTCATCGTAATAAAAAAAAAGGGCACATTCCCTGCGGGATGTGCCCTTTTTTCCACCTCACCCGGTTCATCTTGCCGAACCGGTGTTATCAATATGACAGCGGGGGTAAGTAGTCCCCCCGATTTTTCTCTCAAGCTATTTTTTGTTTTCAAGAAACAGATGTTAGTCGTTCATTTTCTCAGCATCATGGTGGGCGCAGTAGGACTTGAACCTACGACCGACCGGTTATGAGCCGGTGGCTCTAGCCAACTGAGCTATGCGCCCTTCCGGCAACGAAACTTACTATATAAAAAAATACCAGTGCCTTTGTCAACAAAAAAAAATTATACTCCTCTATTGTCAGCCGGCCTGATTATCGCTATATTGCTGTAATTTCAACATGAGTAGTTTAGTTTCAAGATGTATCTCTATATTCCGATCACACAAGATCATTAATCCCCACTCTCTCAAAACCAAAACAACTTCTTTTGATCTACAACAACCTCCTTATCTTTCTTACGGCAATTTTTCTGTTTTCCATCGACACGATTCCGGAAAAGCCAACATTCTCAGGAATAAACAACTTTCTTCTTCTGCTTCTGTTGTTTTTCTGGTTCCATAAACTTGCCCGTTCAACCTTTTCCAAACCTAAGACAATTACACCGGCCGGCTATTTCACTGCTGAAAAGAGGCTATCGGTTCTCGCCCTTATTTTCTTTGGAGCTTCACTTCATCTGTGCGACCTGAAATATTATCTTTCTTTTCTCTCTGCCGGCGATCTTTTCCCCGCCTTTGTTAATATCGGCGGCCTTTTCCTTTTTCTACTCTTTTTCGTCCTCATCTGGATGGTCGGCCACCAAAACTACAAGGTGGTTTTTGGAAGAGAAGATAAAACCGCACACTTTATCCTGCACAACATACGAACCAATCTGCCATTAGTCTTGCCGTGGATCGGTATATCGCTGCTAACCGATATTTTTTCCATGCTGCCATGGCCATGGTTCCAGTCTTTAAACGAGTCCCAGTGGGGTGATCTGTTCATTTTCATGGTTTTTCTCTTCTTCATTCTACTCTTTTTTCCACCCATGGTCCGTCGACTCTGGGGATGCACAAAAATGAAGGACAGCCTGTTGAAAAATGAGCTAGTCACCTTCTGCAAGACTCTCAAATTCAACGCCGATCTCTACAGCTGGCCCCTTTTTGAAGGCCGTGTTCCAACGGCGGGCGTTATGGGGATGATTCCCGGACTGCGGTATATACTTGTCACACCCGGGCTGCTGGAAACCATGAACATCAACGAACTCAAGGGTGTTATGGCCCACGAGATCGGCCATATCAAACGTTTCCACATGCTGCTCTACCTCCTGCTTATCGGCGGATTTTCCTTTTTCATCGGCTCACTTTCCGAGCCTGCTGCTTATTTTGTTCTATCCCGTGACTTTTTCTACTTCTTCCTCGAAAAAACAGACATGAGCCTGGAGACATTACTCACTGTTTTCTGCAGTGTGCCGCTGTTAATCTCCATGCTGCTCTATTTTCGTTTTCTTTTTGGTTATTTTATCCGAAACTTTGAACGACAGGCTGATATCTATTCATTTTCTGCCCTTGGCAGCAGCTTCCCGCTCATCTCTGCCTTTGAAAAGCTGGCGACTATCAGCGGTAATTCAAAAGACCAGCCAAACTGGCACCATTTCTCACTGGGCCAACGAATTGAATATCTGCAACGATGCGAAAAGAACCCGTCATGGGTTGCCCGACATAACCGAAAAGTCTACCTCAGCCTGGCACTCTACATCCTGGTACTGATCCTTGGAGTCACCGCCTCATCTCGAATTCCCATGGACCACTTCATTGGCTTGTATGAGCAGAAATATACCGAAGCAATCGTTGCCAGGAAAATTACCCAGGAACCAAACAACCCGATCTGGCTGAGATTGTCGGGAGATATTATGCTGAAAAGAAATATGGACAAACATGCCATATCAGCATACGAAAAAGTCCTTGAGCTTGAACCCGCCAACCCTGTGGTCCTCAACAATCTGGCATGGCTGCTGCTGACAAGTAAGAATCTGAAACTGCGTGATCCGGACCGTGCCTTAACTCTTGCCCGAACTGCGGCGATCATTGAACCAAGCGGTCATGTGCTCGACACCCTGGCAACTGCCTATTGGGCAAAGGGCCTTCTTGAAGAGGCTCTCATTAATGAAATTAAAGCCATTAAAACAGACCCGGGTAAACGAAGCTATTACAGACAGAGAATAGAGCTGTTTAAAGAACAGACCTATGAAAAGAGTTTGGAAGAGATTTCAGACAACCCAGCTGGTCAAGACAATTAATACCCCATTTCACCAGAGTAAAACACTGACAAGAGGAAGTAGATGGCCCTACTAGGAGCTCACGAATCCGTTGCAGGAGGGATTGAGAAGGCATTTGATAGAATTGAACAGGTCGGGGGCGAAGCACTGCAGATTTTCACCAGAAATCAGCGGCAGTGGAAGCCCTCACCACTTAGCGAAAAAGAAATATCCGCCTTTTTGAAGCGCTGGCAACAGGCAGGCCCCATTGAGGTTGTCTCCCACGGCTCGTACCTGGTGAACCTGGCAACCAGCAAAGCAGACCTGCTTGAAAAATCCGTAGCCACCTTTGCGTTGGAACTTGAACGCTGCAGCCAATTACAAATCCCGTACGCCGTACTCCATCCAGGATCCCATGGCGGTGATGGTGTTGAGGTTGGCCTTGAACGATTTATCAAAGGAATCGATGCTGTTTTTAAAAGGAGCAAGTCAGCTACCGGTGTATTGATTGAAACCACCGCGGGCCAGGGTACCGGGCTTGGCAGTCGATTTGAGGAGATCGGCACAATATTAGCCGAATCACAATTTGGCGACCGAATGGGTGTCTGCATTGACACCTGCCATATCTTTGCCGCCGGTTATGATATCAGAACCAAAGAGGCCTATAACAAGACCATGAACGAGGTCGACCGGCACATTGGGTTTGACCGGGTTAAATTTTTTCACCTCAACGATTCAAAAAAAGAACTGGGATCACGGGTTGATCGGCATACCCATATCGGCCAGGGCTATATCGGCCTTGCCGGTTTTGCCAATCTGCTCAATGATCCAAGGTTCAGCAAACACTCAATGACTCTGGAAACCCCCAAAGGAGAAGATCTTTCTGAAGACCGGGAAAACCTCAGAGTATTACGTAATCTGATTACATGACACCCTTGATCTTAGAAATTCTGTCATGCTTTGATTAAACTTGTCAAATATGGAATGATAGAAAAAACAAACAGCAACAAGCTGATAAAATAGTTCTTCTCGTTTCATAGGATTTGTTATGAAATTTATCAACAGTGACGCTCTTCTTAGCCTGTTAGTCAGACATCGTCTTCTCACCAAAAAACAGCAGCAGTTTATTACGCTGGAAAAAGGCAAACAGCGTCAAAAACTGCTGAAAAAATTTGGTGCGGGTGATGGACTGGACAAACAGTTCCCCGACCTGATCGACATTGTGCTTTCTTTTAACTTGAATATTTTGGGGGCAAGAGGCAAACCACTCACCGAAGAAAGAATCATGCGGGCAGTAGCAAAAGAACATGGCATGGAGTTTAAAAAACTCGATCCTCTTGAACTCGATATCAACATCGTCACGAAAACCATCCCAAAAAACTTTGCTATTAACCATCTACTGGTCCCATTTAATATCCAGGAAGGCATCCTTGAGATTGCCACCTATCATCCCGATTGCCAGATGGCTATTACAGATATCGAACATGCCAACCAGGTTAAAATCAAGCCATATATCACCAATAAATCGGATATTAAAAAGATCCTGGCCGAGTTTTTCGGTTTTCAAAAATCTATCACCGCAGCAGAAAATCATTTCGGCGCCCCCGGCACCGGCGGTTCAGTGGATATCGGTAACCTTGAGCGATTTGTCAAGATCGCATCAGCAAAAGAGATCTCCTCTTCCAGCGAGCATATCAAATCCGCTGTAAACCATCTGTTCAACTATGCCCTGGAGCAGGATGCCAGTGACATCCACATCGAACCCAAAAGGGAACAGTGCCTGATCCGCTTTCGGATTGATGGTATTCTCCATACTATTTATAAACTGCCAAAGGCAGTCCATTCTGCGATTGTTTCACGAATTAAATTCCTTTCCCGGCTCGATATTGCCGAGAAAAGACGCCCCCAGGACGGCAGGATAAAGCTCTCCTTAGCCGGAGAACGAGAGGCTGAAGTCCGAGTTTCCACAATACCCGTCTCTTTTGGTGAAAAAACAGTTCTGCGAATTCTTGATCCGGATATTATCTTTCGCAACATTGATCAAATCGGATTTTCCCAACGGGACAAATCGGTCTTTAATCAACTTTCCCACACACCTCATGGTATTTTACTGGTCACCGGCCCCACCGGCAGCGGTAAATCGACAACCCTGTATTCGACATTAAAAGATATAGCAAATCCTGAAATTAACATCACCACTGTCGAAGACCCGGTCGAAATGATCCATGAAGAGTTCAACCAGATCTCTGTCCAGCCCTTGATTGACGTCACCTTCTCAACCATCCTGCGAAATATCCTGCGCCAGGATCCGGACATCCTGATGATTGGAGAAATCCGTGATCTTGATACTGCCAGACATGCCGTACAGGCTGCCATGACCGGCCATCTTGTCTTCTCCACCCTGCACACAAACGATGCGGTATCCTCAATCACTCGCCTGATGGATCTCGGCCTGCAACCCTTTCTCATTTCCGCCACTCTGCTGGGCTGCCTGGCCCAACGGCTGGTTAAAACCATCTGCCCACATTGTAAAGAATCATTTAGTATTGAGAGTGAAAAATTAATCAAACTCGGCTTTCCCGTCTCCCAAGACGGCCCCCTCACCCTCTATCGCGGCAAAGGCTGCCGTGAATGCCGCAAAACCGGCTACAAAGGAAGATGCGGCATCTTTGAAATCTTCCCCCTCTCGCCCCGCTTGCAACAGATGGTTGCCGAGAAGGCCAATGTGGCTGAAATGAAGCAGGTTGCAATCCGCGAAGGAATGACTACCTTACGTGAGGATGCCTGGAAGAAGGTGCTGGCTGGAATCACTACCTACAAAGAAGCGCTTCGGGTAACAGCGGATTGATTCTGGTTCCATTTCGTCCTGCAGGTTGAAAAAAAACAAACTAAGAGCAGCTGTGCTCTTTATCCGTCATTTCAGTTAAACATGAAGCCTTGGGATTTGCCTATACTCAGCCGGGTTCTCCTGAAAAAAATAGAGAAAATTTGTAAACAAAAACGAACATTGTGAAAATCGTCTGCCAAAATAAAAAAGCGTACCACAACTACCACATTGACCAGAAGTTCGAAGCGGGTCTGGTTTTAACCGGTCCGGAGGTCAAATCACTCCGGGCAGGCCGTGCCTCCCTGGTTGATGGTTATGCCCAGATCGACCCGAATGGTGAACTCTATCTTCACAGCGTCCATATCTCCTTTTATAAATTCGCAACTCATAACCCGAATGAACCGATACGGGCCAGGAAGCTGCTGATGCATAAGCGGGAGATTAAAAAGCTGATTGGCAAACTCCAGGAAAAAGGACTTGCCCTGATCCCATTGAAGATTTACTTTAATAACAAGGGCAAAGCTAAGGTCGAACTTGGCCTTGCTCGAGGCAAAAAGCTCTACGACAAGCGAGCCGCACTCAAGAAAAAACAGAGTGACCGTGATCTGGAAAGAGCCATGAAGAATTATTAAGAGAGAAGTAGTTGTTAACCAAAAATAATAAATAAACCAATTACTAACTTAATAGGTTCATCAGTTCCTCAGCTGTAGACAAGCGTCAAGGCGCAGTGTACTAGCTGCTACATAAGCCTGGGCGATCGATATAAGATATGGTGATCATATAGAATCACCAAGAAAATAGTAGCTGTTAACCAAAAACAATAAATAAACCAATTATTAACTTAAAAAGTTTACCAGTGCCTCAGCTTTGGACAAGCAGCAAGGTGCCGTGTACTAGTCGTACATAAACCTTGCTGATCGTTCAAAGATGAGGTGCTGGGAAACTTTTACTGAACAAGGGGGCGAAACGGCTTCGACGGGGATGTACAAGCTCTACGTTGCATGCCGAGCTTCTATCTGCTCGTAAAACTGATAGAACAAACTTATAATCGCCGACGATTATAACTACGCAGTAGCAGCTTAGTCCTGCTCTGCCGTTCCTCCGGTCTTTGCCCGTAAGACCGGGTAGGAGCGCCGACTCACGGGCTGGTCTTGCGGTATTGCCTGTCTACCTCAAGATGAGACTTCATCAGGCTAGCACCGGGCTATCTTTGTTCCGACGGAGCCCCCGGCGCGAAACTTAAAGTACGGAACTAAGCATGTAGATACGAGAGGGGAGCATTTGCGGACGCGGGTTCGACTCCCGCCGCCTCCACCAATTAGCATTCCGGTAAAATCCGGACAGAGCCTAAACCCCAAGACAAATCAATTGTCTTGGGGTTTTTCTTTTCCTGTACGTTCCGACAAAAACCATTGACATCCCGCCATAATTAACGGTATTTTTGACGGTATAAGTAAGCACCGTCAAAGGAGATACCGCCATGCCTCTTACAGACCTCACCATCCGCAATGCCAAGCCAAAAGAGAAACAGTATAAAATATCTGACGGGCAAGGACTTTACCTGTTGGTCAAAAAAGCTGGGAAGTATTTTCGACTTGATTACCGTTTTGCGGGTAAACGAAAAACCCTTGCCTTAGGTGTCTACCCTTCTGTAACACTGGCTCAGGCACGAAAAAAACGTGATGATGCACGTCAACTACTCCAAAACGATGTTGACCCTTCTCAATATAAAAAAGAGACAAAGGCATTACAGAAAGAACAGGCAACAAACAATTTTGAAGCAATTGCACGTGAATGGTTCACAAAGAACCTACACCAATGGACTCCAGGTCATTCCAGGACCATTATTCGTCGCCTTGAGCTAAACATTTTCCCCTGGCTTGGTACACGTCCAATTTCTTCCATCAATGCGCCCGAACTTTTAATTTCTTTACGTCGTATTGAAGAACGTGGCGCTCTCGAAACAGCACATAGAGTAAAGCAAATCTGCGGTCAAATTTTTCGATACGCTATTGCAACCAGACGTGCTAAGCGTGACCCTAGTACCGACCTTCGAGGCGCTTTGCCTCCTACAAAACCAAAACGTATGGCTACAATTACAGATCCAAAAAAAATCGGCGAGTTGCTTCGTGCAATAGATGGTTATGAAGGACACCTGATTACCAAATGTGCATTTCAATTAGCACCACTTGTTTTTCTGCGTCCTGGAGAACTTCGCAAAGCAGAATGGCAGGAAATAAATTTCGAACAGGCTGAATGGAAAATTCCGAAAGAGAAAATGAAGAAAAAGAAAGAACCTCACATTGTTCCTTTATCCATTCAATCTATCACAATATTACGAGAAATCGAACCACTCACAGGTAAGGGAAAATATGTATTCCCCTCCCTTCGAACAACAGAAAGACCTATGAGTGATAATACAATTTTAGCCGCTTTACGCCGACTGGGGTATGCCAAAGATGAAATGTCAGGACATGGCTTCCGCTCTATGGCGTCAACAATCCTGCACGAACGGGGGTGGCCAACAGATGCAATAGAGCGACAACTTGCCCATGCAGAACGAAATAGCATAAAAGCCGCCTACAACTATGCACAACATTTACCGATACGACGGAAGATGATGCAAAAATGGGCTGACTATCTGGACAAATTGAAAGGAGGATCACTATGAGCAACAAACATAGCTCAACCCAAAACAAGCTGTCACTGCTTCACGACTGGATGTATGTGAAAGACGCCGTTCAACATCTGCGAGATATCTCGGGTGAAAACATAAATAAAACCAGACATCTTAAGACTTTCGTTGGAAATAAGTATTAAGAGAGAAAGAAGCCGCACAACGAGTTACAGGATAAGCATGATGAGCAAACTTGAAACACTACATAAGGAAGTAGCGCATAGAAAACAAGAAGCATATGGGATTCTATCGGATTTATATAATAATGAGCAAATAAAGGAGTTATGCAGATGTTTTAAACCTTCTTCACTTAAAGACGACCTTTACAGAAAGAAAATTTTGGGTCTGCCCCACAAGAAAATCAGCAATAATATCAAAGAGAAGATTGTCGACATAACAATTTATGGCACAGCAGCACTTGTATCCTATATGAGTCTAGAAACAAAACTCCCACCTCCAGGAAAAGGCTGCATTTTAAGAGATGAGGATATGGCTGATATTGTCTTGGATGCAACAAATGCAGCACTTTGTCTTATTGAGGCTGGCTGGAAACCAACCGAACCATTAGCAATTTTGGGGAAGAAATTTATTGATGGTCCCAAGGGTAAGGGTGTTGATATCCTTGGAAAAATTATGAAAGAAACTTTTGATGACTTTAAAAATCAGAATAATCGGATACCCACTGTTCGTGAACTATGGGGAGCTATACCCAAGAACCAATACATTCAAGAAAAAGAACTTTTGGATTCATGTCCTTTAAACGAAAATAGAGAAAAAGCTATTTACTGGAGAAAACCTGACGGTGCAGAAAAAAAGACAACACTTAAAAAGTTCCAAGACCGATATACATCTCTTAAAAGAAGTTAAATTTCCTTTCTAAAATCCCCTTATTCGCTAAATCGGGATTCTCTCCCCTTATCATAAGTCATAGTCCAACAACTTCTAATTTCAACATGCGAGGTGTAACTATGTCTAACACAAACCAAGAAAAACTAACAATTCTCAGGAGAAAGCAAGTTGAAGAACGAACCGGCCTGTCAAGATCCACTATTTATCTACGTATCCAGGAAGAAGCTTTCCCGAAACCCGTGAACTTAGGTGCACGGGCAGTGGGCTGGTTGGAGAATGAGATAGAAGAGTGGTTGAAGAAAAGAGTTGAACGTCGTGACCAAGTGATGGAGAGAAGATGATGAGAAAAACACAAAAATCACTAACGTCTTTGGTGCATCATAGGGCGCAGACTAACAAGACACAAACAATAAATACCGATATACGTCGATTGCTTGAATATCTCTACAAACCTAGTGACGTTTTTGAAATTTGCTTGATTGGAAGTTCTATCCGAAAACATCCGTTGTGGGGCAATAAATATGCAGGCGGGAAAAAACCAATTATAGCGGGATGGTTCGATGGTATTGATAAAGCTGCTACGATCATTGACCAAGTAGATAGACAAGTAAAACCGGCGGGTATATATGCCACTCTCAACTCTTGCACTTCAGCTTTGCTGGGAAGAGCAAATAATCGATTTAAAAGCGGAGTAAACCGAACAAAAGATACTGAGATTGCTGCAGTCAATCATCTTCTTGTAGATGCTGATCCGGTTCGTCCAGAAGGGATTTGTGCCACTCAACAAGAAAAAGGAGCAGCGCTAACACTATTACGAACTATTTACGCAGACTTGAAAAGAGATGGTTGGCCAGAACCATTGGCGGCTGATTCCGGAAATGGTGGACACCTAATCTATAAAATCGATTTAGATGTTTCCCCTTTCGTATCTGACGTACTCAAGGCACTGGATCAACAATACTCAACCAAAGCTGTCAAAATAGACACCACTGTCGGAAATCCTGCACGATTAGTAAAAGTTTATGGCACAACAACTCGGAAAGGCGATTCTACTCAGGATAGGCCACATCGTATGGCCAGAATCCTAAGTTTGCCGGAGGATTTGTCATGCGAGTAACTCGAGAACAAGCGCAAAAATTAGCTAAGCAATTCCAGGAGTCAGAAAAAAAATATCAGAAGACTGCTGGAAACTATCAAAAGCAGGAATTTGATGTTTCCGCATATCTTGCAAAGTACGGAATTGAAACAACAGGTGTTAAGCGGAATGGAGGCAGCTGCTTGTATATATTGAAGCATTGTGTTTTTGATCAAAGTCACTCACCTAATGAGGCTGCTATTGGTCAAACAGACGATGGAATATTGTTTTATCAGTGTTTTCATGATAGCTGCCAAGAAAAAACTTGGAATGATGCACGACAAATTATTTCCGGTGATGAATCATTGGCTGATCATAAAGTATGCAAACAAAAAACTTGTAGTACACCTACTACAACACAACAATATCTCAATATTACTCGAGCTACTGATATAACACCTGAACCAATTGATTGGCTTTGGCATGGTTATCTTGCTAAAGGGAAACTTCAAATAATTGCCGGGCCTCCAGGTACGGGAAAAACAACCATTACCCTTTCCCTTGCAGCTACAATTACGGCAGGGGGTAAGTTTCCAGATGGAGTCAAACCGCAAATGGGAAATGTCCTGATATGGTCGGGGGAGGATGATCCCAAAGACACATTACTTCCAAGGTTGTTGGCGATGGGAGGAGATCCAGATCGGATTTTTTTCGTAGGAGATATTAAGCAAGGTGATGAACTCAAGTCCTTTGATCCTTCAATTCACATAAAAGAACTAGCGGATGCAATTGAAAAGATAGGACATCTTTCTCTTTTAATCATCGATCCAATTGTTAACGCTGTTGCAGGCGATAGTCACAAAAACACAGAAGTACGAAGGGCTCTACAGCCAATAGTTGACCTCGCTGTCAATCGTGGTGTTGCTGTTATCGGAATTTCGCATTTTTCAAAAGCAACGGCAGGACGAAATCCAGTTGAGCGGGTCACAGGCAGTATAGCCTTTGGTGCTCTTGCAAGAGTGGTGCTTGCAGCTGTCAAAATAGAGGACAATGATAGAGGTGAAAGGCGCCTTTTTACCAGAGCAAAATCTAACATTGGTCCTGACGGAGGTGGCTTTTTCTACTCCATTGGAGAAAAGAATCTGGCGAATCACTTGGAAATAATCGCATCTTCAATAAGTTGGCTTGAACCCATTGAAGGAGATGCTCGTGCTCTATTGGCCAAAGCCGAAACAGTTGTAGATTCAAAAGAAAGTGGCGCATTGGCAGAAGCAAAAAGTTGGCTTGTAGATCTCTTGCGAGATATTGGTGAGATGGAAAAAACCGAGATTATAAAACTTGCAAAAGATAACAATTTTTCAGCAAGAACAGTTCACCGGGCACGTGAAAAAATAGGTGTGCTTTACCGTACTGAAGGATTTGGGAAGGAGAAAAAAAGTCTCTGGTTTTTACCAGGTACCAATCATGCCAACGAAAACAAGAAAACCAAAACAGAAAAAGTTGGCACGACTGCTAAAACCATTGTCAGCAGAGGGACACAGCAACAATCACTGTTCAATCATGCCAATGATATTGTATTATCAAATCATGGCACAAATGGCACGAATCGAAAATCTGAGTGTTTTGAAGGGTCGATATGAGAGTGATTGACACAATCAACGAGGCAGCAAATGTTGGAATAACTTTATGGGTGGAAGGTGACATTTTAAAATTTCGCGCTCCCAGGAAACAAGCGAATAGTCAAATTTTCTCTCAACTGAAAGAACAAAAAGCAGAGATAATATCTCTATTACAAAAACAAACTCGTTACAGTAAACCATACATTGATATGAATGGTGATCTAATCATCCCTCTAGACTGCGAACCTCGTTTTAAATGGTGGGCTGGTGGTCAATCGATTCACAAAACATTACTGGAGCTCGGCGCATCCGACAAAACAATCTCCAGGTATTGCGATTTGATATCTGCTCCAAATGAAGATATAAATACGGATAGGTTTTCATGTTAGTGGTGGAGAGTCTATAAATACAATAAAATCAAGGTGATGCAAGAGTGAATTGAATGCAATGTAAAATGATTGCTACCAGCACGGGCAAACAGTGTGAAAAGAAGGCTGAAAATGGCGCTGATTATTGTCATGTTCGTCTAAAGATAAGGAATTTTGTCTTTAACAAGGAACGAAATGATAGATGGCGTGAATTTTGGAAAAATTCATTCGCTGAAGATCCGCTTCCTCCTGGAGCAGAAGAGCTGGTCTGTGGAGCGAAAACTAGATACAGGACAACATGTAAAAGACGTGATCTTTACCCTTCAGGCTGGTGTCGTTTGCATAGTGGCTCGTCAACTGGACCACGTTCAAAAGAGGGTAAAAAAGCATCACTTAACGGGAAGAAGAGATATAAGAAAAGAGATTTAACGAAGTCCATGGAAGGGGTAAATTTTCCTAATGATTTCGATAAAAAGAAATGGAGCTATGGATGGGAGGAGTTGGCTCGGGCAATTGGTGGAGATTGGCCAAAAAAGCAACAACAGAAGATCTGTTTAGTATCGACATCCGATGGTTGAAACAACACGACTATTTAAAATCTGGAACTTCAGGATTTTTGTCATGGTCGTATGGAGGTAACGAGCTGGGTTCTGTCAGTTATTCGATTAAACATGACAGTATCGTATTAGACTATGGATATCGACAAGATGGTAGCAAATGGGATCTCGTTAAGCAGGAAATATCATTTGATTTTACGCCCTGTAATTTTGGCGGTTACCGAAAATGGTTTCTGTGTCCTCACTGTTGTAAAAGAGTTGCCGTTCTATATGGTGTAGATAGATATTTCCTGTGTCGGCACTGCTACAATTTAACTTATTCATGCCAGCAAGAAACACCTCCTTTCAGGTTACTCAATAAGGCTCAAAAAATCAGAAAACGCCTTGGGGCAAGCACATGCACGGATGATCCTATTGTTGACAAACCAAAAGGTATGCACCAGAAGACTTTTGACCGACTTAAACATGACGCATATGACGCTTCAGACCGAGCATGGGAATGTATGGTGGACAGGTTTGGAGCTAGTACGTTGGAACAATTTGGTATGTACAAACATCAAGAATGACTTTTAGATATGAACAGTTGCACAGCAAAAGTAGAAATTAATCCCACAATAATGGTGTTTGAATATAGATATTTTCACCTTCAGATATGACAGTCAATTGGTTTTTCCTAATGATTTCGATAAAAAGAAATCCCTCTTCCCTTTTACTATTCCATCCCAATTCGATTGAACATTTCCTCTATTACTGATACATATTGTTATTGAATTTTCCCGATAGTTCCTAATAAGACTGATAATGAATTCTTGCCATAAGGTAAATGGCGGGGACAAACATTTCAACACTCCCCCAAGAGCAAGGTACTAAGATGGATCACGCTGCTCACAATAAAATCGTTTCTTTCATCTGGTCAATTGCCGACGACTGCCTTCGTGATGTGTATGTGCGTGGGAAATACCGTGATGTTATTCTCCCCATGTTCGTGTTGCGGCGACTTGACTGCCTGCTTGAGTCGAGCAAAGATGCGGTCATGGAGGAAGTTACATTTCAACGGGACGATGCCGGGTTCACCGATCTCGAACCGGAAGGTCTGCGAGACGCCTCAGGCTTCGTCTTCTTTAACACCTCACCCTGGACCCTGCAAAAGCTCGTTGATACAGCAGCCAATAACCGCCAGATCCTGGAGGCCAACTTTAAGGCCTATCTCGATGGTTTCAGCAACAACGTCAAAGAGATCGTTGACAAGTTTAAGCTCCGTTCTCAGGTCAGTCATATGGCGGAAAAAGATGTGCTGCTGGAGGTATTGGAAAAGTATACATCGCCCTTTATCAACCTCACCCCCAACCCTGGCCAGGATCCTGATGGCCGCAAATTACCCCCGCTCACCAACCTTGGCATGGGCTATGTGTTCGAGGAGCTCATTCGCAAGTTCAATGAAGAGAACAACGAAGAGGCGGGAGAGCATTTCACGCCCCGCGAGGTGATCGACCTGATGACTCACATTCTCTTTAAACCTGTAAAAGATAGGCTTCCACCGGTCATCACCGTCTATGATCCCGCCTGCGGTTCCGGTGGCATGCTCACCGAGTCCCAGGATTTTATCACCCATCCTGATGGACTAATCAGGGCAAATGTAGATGTCTATCTCTACGGCAAGGAGATCAATGACGAGACATACGCTATCTGCAAGTCGGACATGATGATCAAAGGGAATAATCCGGAGAATATAAAATGCGGTTCAACACTTGCGACCGATGAATTTGCCGGAATGCGTTTCGATTTTATGCTCTCCAACCCACCCTACGGAAAATCCTGGGCCGGTGACAAAAAATATATTGTCGATGGCAAGCAAGTGTTGGACAAGCGCTTTGAAGTTCCACTGAAAGATTATCGTGATGTTGAGTCGACCGTAGCTGCAACTCCCCGTTCTTCGGATGGCCAGCTTCTTTTTTTGCTGGAGATGGTTAGCAAGATGAAGGATCTGGATAAGGGGCCCGGCGGTTCCCGCATCGCTTCAGTCCATAACGGCTCATCACTCTTTACCGGTGACGCCGGTGGCGGGGAGAGCAACATACGTCGACACATCATCGAAAATGACTATCTGGAAACGATAATCCAGCTACCGAACAACCTCTTCTATAACACCGGTATTACCACCTATATCTGGGTGCTCTCAAATAAGAAGGAAGAGCAACGGCGAGGCAAGGTGCAATTGATCAATGCGGGTCAAATGTTCCGCAAGTTACGCAAGAACCTGGGTGCCAAAAATTGTGAATTTTCCCAAGAGCATATCACAAAGATAACTCAGCTCTATCTCGATATGCCAAATGACGGTATCTCCAAGGTGCTTGACAATAGTGACTTCGGTTATTTTAAGGTCACAGTCGAACGGCCCAGCCGTAAGGCCGCCCAATTTACCCCGGAAAGGATAGCCGGACTCCGCTTCGTACCTGCCCTGTATGAGATTATGGAGTGGGCCTATGAGAAATGGGGTAATGAGATTTACACGGAACTGACTGAACATCGAAAAGCAATTGAGACTTATCTAGAGAAAGAAGATTTCAACCTGACGGCAAAGAACAGCAAGGCATTGTTTAATCCACAAGTATGGGCAAAACAACGAACTTTGCTGGGTGTGGCTGAACAGTTAATGAAAACCATTGGCCAAGAGTTGTTCCTGGATTTTAATATTTTTAAGAAAAATGTCGATGTCTATCTCAAGACCAATAAAATTAAGCTCTCTGCCAGTGAGAAGAATCAGATTTTCAATGCAGTGAGCTGGCGCGAGGAGAAAGCCAGGCGGGTGATCAAGAAAACCCACAAATTCAGTGGTAAAAAACTGGAAGTCTTGTTGACAGAACTTGATTGTAATCATAAGGATCTGCACGATTTCGGATACTGGCTATCGGATACCAAGGGCGAGTATGTCGAGTATGAAACAGATTCAGATCTGCGTGATACAGAGAATGTGCCGCTCACGGAAGATATTCACACCTACTTCATGCGTGAGGTTCGTCCACATGTGGAAGAAGCTTGGATAAATCTGCCGCTGACAAAGATCGGGTATGAGATCAGTTTTAATAAATACTTCTATGAGCATCAACCATTGCGGTCACTGGAAGAGGTGACCCGTGACATTCTTGCGTTGGAGGCTGAGACTGAAGGCTTGTTGAAGAAACTGGTTAGTTGTGGGGAGGCTAACTGATGGATTCATTGTTCAAGTTGTCCAGGTACGACTCTTATAAAGACAGTGGTGCGGAGTGGCTGGGTAATATCCCTGGTCAGTGGGATTACAAAAAACTTGGAACTGTCTTTAAAGAAAGAAAAGAAAAAGTATCAGACAAGGACTTTCGACCATTATCTGTGACAAAAAATGGAATCTTACCGCAGCTCAATACAGCTGCAAAGTCAGATGATGGTGATAATCGAAAGGGTGTGCGTAAGGGTGATTTTGTCATAAATAGCCGTTCCGACCGAAAAGGCTCAAGTGGGCTCGCTCATGAAGATGGCTCCGTTTCACTAATCAATATTGTTCTGGAACCCAATGGGGTTGAGCCAAGGTATTGTGAGCATCTTTTTAAAAGTAACGGTTTTATCGAGGAGTTTTACAGACACGGCCACGGAATAGTTGCTGACCTATGGACAACAAAGTATTGGGACATGAAATCTATTCAAATTCCCTTACCGGACTTACCAACGCAGCACCGCATTGCCAACTTCCTCGATCAAAAGACCGCTGAGATCGACAAGGCCATTGCAAAAAAGCAGCACTTGATCGAACTGCTCAAAGAACAGAAAGCCATCCTGATCAATCAAGCAGTAACCAAGGGACTGAACCCCGATGCGCCCAAGCATGATAGCGGTGTTGAGTGGATTGGGGAGGTGCCGGAGCATTGGGACATCAAAAAGAACCGAGAACTTTTTATTGAGCGTAAGGAATCTGGGTCAAATTCTTTGCCAATACTATCAGTTTCTCTTCATACCGGAGTTTCGAATACTGAACAGGATGAGTCAGAGAATATTCGAGCAAAAGTTCGCATAGAAGATAAGACTTCATATAGGCGTGTTTACCCAGGAGATATCACTTTCAATATGATGAGAGCATGGCAAGGGGCTATTGGCGTTGTTGAAATAAACGGTCAGGTCAGTCCTGCATACATCACTGCAACTCCTTGTGGGAAAATTGATGGAGAGTATTTCGAGTATCAATATAGAACCTCCACATTTATTGGACAGATGGACCGTTTTTCGAAAGGAATTACCGATTTCAGAAAACGGTTGTATTG
The DNA here is from genome assembly GCA_964565605.1 of uncultured Desulfocapsaceae bacterium. Lineage (GTDB taxonomy): Bacteria > Desulfobacterota > Desulfobulbia > Desulfobulbales > Desulfocapsaceae > CAZLGM01. The sequence continues at coordinate 31,288 of CAZMFP010000039.1, forward strand.
GAACGAGTTTAAGCAACTTGTTACTATTGTCCCACCACTAGAAGAACAAAATTCTATTGTGGAAAAAGTAAGGGACATAGCTAATTCTACTGATCAAATCGTTGAAATGATAATGAGAGAAATCAATAAGATCGGGGAATATCGTTCAGTGTTGACTTCAAACGCTGTAACCGGAAAAATAAAAATATAGCACGCAGATCTATGGTTACCAAAACCAGCAAACAACCACTCGAAGCCGTTAGTAAGAGCACTCTGTCCACTATCAGCCAGGAGGCCGCTTCATGACCCTGGCCCGCAGCCTGGATTATCTTCGTAGTCTATTGCAAGAAGTGGTCTCCTTACCCAAGGAAGCCGAGTGGGTGGAGTTCAAACACAATAATGCGCAACCTGAGATGGTCGGGGAATATATTTCCGCCCTTGCCAATTCGGCTGCATTATTGAGCAAGCAGACAGCGTATCTGGTCTGGGGAATTGAGGATAAAACCCATAAGATCGTCGGAACGAATTTTAGACCATCCACAGCCAAACACAAAAAGCAGGAGTTGGAAAACTGGCTACTGCAAAAAACAGCCCCCAAGATCGATTTTCGTTTTCATGAATTTTTTGCCGAAGAACAACCGGTGGTGGTCTTAGAGATTCAAGCCGCCCGTCATACACCGGTTCAATTCGACGGCGTGGAATATATCCGGGTTGGCTCATACAAAAAGAGACTAAGAGAGTTTCCGGAAAAAGAGCGTGAACTCTGGCGGGTCTTTGACCGCATTCCTTTTGAGCAGCAGAAGGCTGCAGAAAATGTCAGTGGAGAGCAAGTCCTTAAATTGTTGGATTATCCAGCCTATTTCGACATGACGGATATGCCCCTGCCTGAAAATCGCGATGGTATTCTGGCAGCACTTGAGGCCGACCTGATGATCGACAAAACTGCCGGCAGCCGCTGGCATATCACCAATCTTGGCGCAGTGCTCTTTGCCAAACACCTTCAGGACTTCCGGCACCTGGGACGCAAGGCTGTCAGGTTGATTCAATATCGTGGCAAAAACAGGATGGAAACAGTACGTGAAATTGAAGGTGCCAAGGGATATGCAGCAGGATTCAAAGGTCTGATCGATTATATCAACACCCTTTTACCTACCAATGAGGTAATTGGCCAAGCGCTACGCAAGAGTGTACCGATGTTTCCGGAGCTGGCTGTCCGTGAATTGGTGGCCAATGCAATTATTCATCAAGATTTTTCCCTGGTCGGTACCGGACCGATGATTGAGATATTTGACACCCGCATGGAAATCACCAACCCCGGTATTCCCCTGGTAGATCCTGACCGTTTTCTGGACAGTCCTCCACGTAGCCGCAATGAAGGGCTGGCTTCATTTTTACGTCGTGTTCATATCTGTGAAGAACGAGGCTCCGGAGTAGACAAGGTGGTCATTCAGACAGAGCTCTTTCAACTACCGGCACCTTTGTTTGAAGTAACCGACGAACATACACGGGCAGTTCTTTTTGCCCATCGGGAATTTAAGGATATGGATAAGGAGGAGCGCATCCGTGCCTGCTATATGCACTGTGTTCTCCGCTATGTAAACCGTGAGGCCATGCACAACACCTCGTTGAGGGAGCGACTGGGTATTGATACCAAGAACAGTGCTATGGTCAGTCGTATTATCAAACAGGCGGTTGAACTGGGAAGAATCAAGCCTTATGACCCTGATGCAGGGACCAAGGCCATGCGTTATGTACCTTGGTGGGCTTAGAAAGATTTGCTTGACCGTTGCTTGATGATGTTAAGCACTAAACCTATGGCGCAAACATAAATTCACGTTGTTCTAGGCAGATATGAATATATAGTTGTTTGACTGATGGTTGATTAGATATTTCTTGCAACTCTATTGCGACCTTAGAATCCGGGAGAAAGAATGGTCACCCAAACCAACGAACAAGCACTTGAAGCTTGTATTGAAACAGCCTTAACCGGGACTTGTCGTGAACAGATCAAACTTGAAGGTTTGGCTGTTGCTGAAGCTAATGCTCATTATCGCAGTGGTCATGGCTACTGGTTTGGTGAGTCGGCCGATTTTGATCAAGAGTTTGCTGTTGATCGTCGTCATTTCTGGAACTTTCTCGAAACAACCCAAGCTGAAGAACTGGCAAAAATAAAAGATCAGCCCAGCTGGCAGCGATTGATCCTTGAACGGCTAAGTCGGAAGATAAGCAAAGAGGGTATTCTCAAAGTTCTTAAGGGTGGCCTGCGTATCAATGATGCCAAACTCACCCTCCTCTATAGCCAACCCTATAACGACATCAACCCCGAAGTCGCAAAACGATTTGAACAAAATGTTTTCTCCGTCACTCGTCAGCTGCATTATTCTCTGGCTGAACCCCTCAAGTCCATCGACATGGCGCTGTTTATCAATGGCATTGCCATTGCCACCATTGAGTTGAAAAACAGTTGGACCGGGCAGACCACCTATCACGCCATGAAACAGTATCGGGAGGATCGCAATCCTGGCGAGCCGCTGCTACAGTTTGGCCGTTGCCCGGTACATTTTGCGGTGGATACCGATGATGTCTATATGACAACTCGTCTGGCAGGAAAAAAGACCAACTTTCTGCCCTTCAATAAAGGCTACAAGCATGGAAAGGGGAACCCACCGAATCCCTCCGGACATAAGAGCAATTATCTCTGGCAGGAGATTTTTACCCGGCAGAGTTTGACCAATATCATCGAACATTTTGCCAAACTGGTGGGTGAAAAGGAGAGTGCTCCGCTCAAGAAAAAAACCTTGTTCTTCCCTCGGTACCACCAACTGGAGGTTGTCCTCAACCTGCTCGCTGATGTTCGGAAACGAGGTGTGGGGCAAACTTATCTGATTCAGCACTCTGCGGGTTCGGGCAAATCAAACTCCATTACCTGGGCTGCCTACCAGTTGATCGAGCTCTACACCAAGGGTGCAATTCACCCGGTCTTTGATTCTGTGGTTGTTGTCACTGATCGTCGGGTCCTGGATAAACAGCTGCGTAATAACATCAAACAGTTTTCCGAGGTGAAAAACATCGTTGCTCCGGCCATGAGCTCTCAGGAATTGAAGCAGGCACTGGAGGGTGGGAAGAAAATCATCATCACTACAATCCAGAAGTTTCCTTTCATTGTTGATGGTATTGAAGACCTTTCCCATAAGAAGTTTGCCGTTATCATTGATGAAGCCCATAGTTCGCAGAGTGGCTCTGCAGCTGACAATCTCAACCGGACCTTGGGCTCGGATGAGGATGAGGTCCAAGACGCTATCCTTGAAATCATGAAGAAAAGGAAGATGCGGGATAACGCCTCTTACTTTGCTTTTACTGCCACACCTAAGAATGCCACACTGGAACGGTTTGGCGAGAAGACCACGGAAGGAAAATTTAAGCCTTTTCATCTCTACTCAATGAAGCAAGCTATTGAAGAGGGGTTCATCCTCGACATCCTGGCCAATTACACTACCTACAAGAGCTACTACCAGATCGAGAAGTCGATTCGTGACAACCCGTTGTTCGACAGTTCTAAAGCCCAGAAAAAGCTACGGGCCTATGTAGAAGGACATAAAGAGACCATTGCTGTCAAGGCGGATATAATGGTCAGCCACTTTCTGGAACAAGTGGTGGGGCCAAAGAAACTCAAAGATAAGGCCAAGGGAATGGTGGTAACACGAAATATCAAATCGGCGATTCGATATTTTTTTGCCATTCGAGATGCCCTTAAAGGTCAATCCTTCCAGGCAATGATCGCCTTCTCCGGCAAAAAAACGGTCGATGGTATCGAATACACCGAGGATTCCATTAATGGATTTCCTTCAAAAGATATCGAAGAGGAATTTGATTCTGATGAATACCGTTTGCTGATTGTTGCCAACAAGTATCTTACCGGCTTTGATCAGTCCAAGCTTTCCACAATGTACATTGACAAGAAGCTGCAAGGAGTCTTTGCCGTGCAGGCCATCTCGCGGCTCAATCGATGCTCCCATTCTCTGGGTAAACGCAAAGAAGATACTTTTGTTCTCGATTTTTTCAACTCTACCGAAGATATAAAGACCGCTTTCGACCCCTTCTATACTGCAACCACCCTTTCAAAGGCAACTGATGTCAACGTCCTTCATGATACTAAAGATAATCTTGATGATGCTGGTGTTTATGAATGGGATGAGGTTGAAACGTTCTGCACTTTGTTTTTTTCTGATGCCGAGGCCGAGCAACTCAGCCCGATCATCGACACCTGTGCCGCCCGCTTTGAACATGAGCTGGAGCTTGAGGATGACGATAAAATCGATTTCAAGATTAAGGCAAAGCAGTTTGTGAAGATCTATGCACAACTTGCCTGCATTATGCCATTTGATAATATTGAATGGGAAAAGCTGCACTGGTTTCTCAAATTCTTGATCCCGAAATTGAAGATCAAAGATAAGGACAAGGATACCCTGGATGAACTGCTTGATAGTGTTGACCTTTCTACCTACGGCCTGGAACGGGTGAAGTTGAAGCAGAGTATCGGCCTGGACGATAGTGCATCAGAGATTGCCCCACAAAATCCAAATGTGCGCGGAGCACATGGTCCTGGAGGGCCGATAGATCCACTAGATGAGATAATCCAAACCTTTAATGAACGATGGTTTGCAGGATGGGATGCGACACCTAAAGAACAACGAGTTAAGTTTGTCAATATTGCTAAACACGTTTTCAACAATCCCAATTATCAGAGACAAGTTGTTGAGAGGGTGTTCATAATTTTGTGTCAGTAAACCAAAGCTGATATATTCAGCGAGAAA
>CAZMFP010000040.1:0-35734 GCA_964565605.1 uncultured Desulfocapsaceae bacterium
GACCGGGGTCAATTGGAACTTAAAACTGATGACACAGAATTTTGAATACTCCCCCTTTCAGGGGTTAATCAATACCGGCCCCTCTGGGGTCGGTTGTTTATTCACTTGCTTTTGAAACCGATGTTGTGGCTTATACAATTCCTCCATTTTTTTTTGGATCTGGTGTTTGGGCTTAAGCCACGTGTCTCTATACTCCTGAGTACGACTATGGAGTTCTATCCATTTGGCAATTTGTTCTCGAAACTTATATTGGGGTTCAAGCAACTTTGCCGTTTGATTTTGATACACCAAGAACCAATTGTCTTTCATTGTGTTATGTGCAATTTGTATAAGTTATAGATTGAGATTTTTAGGGAAAGTTAACTAGAGCTACAATGAAAAACTAACCAATTGATTATTTCAAGATAAAAACAAAAGTGTGATACAAAAAAAAAGGGAATACAGATAAGCTCCGTATTCCCTCTTTAATTATGGTCGGGACGAGAGGATTTGAACCTCCGACCCCCTGAACCCCATTCAGGTGCGCTACCAGACTGCGCTACGTCCCGTTTAAACCATTTCTGATACTGCATTTTTGAATGATCTCTTCATGCCATATAGTACGGCTATTATAACATGAAGAGATTATCCAAACCTACAGTATCAGAAACGGTTTAAATGTTAACTCTTTTGTTTGTACACTGCATCTTCGTGCGATCTCATCTCACTGCATAGTGTAGCTATTACGATAATATTAGATCAGGTGAATCTACAGCACTTGATCAACGTACAAATCCATATTTATCTTTTGTATTTCAAATTCTAAAGAATCAGAAACGGTTTAAATTTTGCTCAAATGTGATGTGAATAAACTCAATTTTTGTTTCTGAGCAGTATTCCAGTCAGCCTTTGTACCATTTGTCGGGGGTGCTGTCAATATAATGGCGAGGCTTGGTCAGCTCTTTTTTTTCAGTATTGTCTGCAGCTGGTTCAGTTCATTCTTGAGATCGGCCAGCATGGTTTGAATCTTTTTATGATCGGTGGCGGGAACTGCAGGTTGTGGCTCCTGGGACTCCCAGGCAACCTCTTTATGGGTTGCAAGGTAATGTCTGGCGCCCTGGATTGTGTACCCTTGATCATGGAGAAGTGTTCTGACCTTGAGGATCAGTTCCACGTCAGCACGTTTGTACATCCGCTGGTTTGAACGGGCACGTCTGGGCTTAATGTCGTCGAACTCAGTTTCCCAGTAGCGCAGGACATAAGGCTCCACACCTACCAGTTTACTGACCTCGCCAATCTTGAAATAGAGTTTGTCCGGGATGTCCGATTGCATCTGGGTATCAATTCCTTCTAGATTTGATACGACCAGCAGGCAGCAATGGAATCTATTATCAGCTGTTAATCTGCTGGCGTAATTTTTTGCTCGGTCTGAAATTGACCATCTGACGCTCTTTGATGATGATCTCTTCACCGGTTTGCGGATTACGGCCTCTTCTCGGTTTTTTATCTTTGACGTTGAATGTGCCAAAGTGAACAAGCTTGATCGACTCCCCTGAAGTCAGGGTGGATTTCATTTCGCTTAAGAATTTATCCACCAGTTTAATACAGCTGGATTTAGGATACCCGAGTTTTTGATGAATAGCCTCACCAATTTCTTTTCTAGTTAGATTTTTGTCACTCATATCAGGCCTCACGGAAACTGCCATCAAACTTCTTGGTCAATTGACTAACGATTTTCTGATGGGCTTTTTCCACTTGTTTTTCTGTTAATGTTTTTTTGCTGGATCGGTACACAACTGAGATGGCTACACTCTTAAATCCTTCCTGAATTGAATCTCCCTGGTATACATCGAAAATTTCACAGTTTTCGATGAGCTTCTCCCGTGAATTGCTGATGGTTTCAAGCAGTTCTCCGGAGGAAACACTCTGGGGTACCAGCAGGGCGATATCCCGCTTAATAGCAGGATAAGACCATAACGGCACAAAGTTCTTTTCTTGAGGTTGAAGAGTCGAGAGGGCATCGAAATCAAGATCAAAGAAGTAAACATCCTGCTTGATCCCGAAATTACTGATCACCTGCTCGCTCACTTTGCTCAGGTAGCCTACCGGTTTATCACCGGCTTTGAGCAGCAGCGACTGCTCAGCAACACCGTAATTCTCTATCTCTTTATCTTTAGGAATATGAAATCCAAGATCTTTTGAGATATTATCACCCATAAGTCGCAACGCCTGCATCAGCTGCTCAACAGCTCCTTTTACATCAAGGATGTCAGCTGGTTTATTTTTATAGTGATAGGCTGAACTTTCACCATAAATGTTACCGCTGATAACTCCTGCGAGCCGTTGACGTTCATCGGGCAAGGTGTCAGAGGCTGTAGGGATGAAAATCTTGCCCAACTCAAACAGTTTGACGGCTGTCTGCTGGTAGGAGATATTTCGTTTTATGTTCTCAAGGAGCGAAGGCAGCAGCATGGTTCTCATGACTGACTGTTCCTCACTGAGTGGGTTGAGCAGCCTGACCACCTCACATCTGGGATCCTGAGGGTCAAGCAACATCATTTCGGTATGCTTCTCAGAGCAGAACGAGTAATTAATTGCTTCACTAAAACCGGCAGCAACTAAATGGCTCACGGCCTCATTCCGTCTGATACGGTCCTGGTCCTGTTCCGGAAAACTTAAATCGACACTGGGCAAAGAAATAGGGATGTTATTATAACCGATAAGACGGGTGACCTCTTCGACCAGGTCAGCCTCACGTTCAATATCGACTCGGAAGGAGGGGACACCAACCAACAGCGTGTCATCATCTTTTTCTTTGCAGGGGAATTCTATTGATTCCAGAAGTTCAATTATTTTCTTACTGTCAAGCTCCATGCCGATCAGCGCAGATGTCCTTGAGACAGAGAGCTGAAGGGTGAGAAGAGGCTTTTTCCCTTCATAAAAATCAACACCTTCTTCGGCGGCAGTACCACCTGCTATTTCACAGAGAAGATCAACCGCTCTTTGCATGGCATTGACAACACCATCGGGGTCGGTGCCTCGTTCAAACCGATAGGAGGCATCAGTTGACAGTTTCAGTTCTCTGGCAGTTTTTCTGATGGATATTGGGTTAAAACAGGCTGATTCGAGCAGAACATCGGTGGTGGAATCGGTTACTTCAGAGTTCAAGCCACCCATCACTCCGGCAACAGCGACAGGTTTTTCACCGTCGCAGATCATCAGGGTATCACTGCTGAGTTCTCTTGTGGTGCCATCAAGTGTTGAGAACTTCATCTCATCTGCTGCAGGAGTACGAACAACTATCTTTTTACCGGCAAGGGTATGAAAGTCAAAAGCATGCAGTGGCTGGCCATATTCCAACATCACAAAGTTGGTGATGTCGACCACATTGTTAATAGGGCGCAGGCCTACAGAAAGCAGCCGTTTGCGCAGCCACCAGGGAGACTTGGCTATGGTCACGCCTTTAATAAGGCGGGCTGCATACCTGGGGCAGAGCTCCGCTGATTCGACAAGGATTTCAAATTCGGAACTGGCCTTGTTGAGCTCGGCATCACTCACAGGAGCTGAGCGCTCTTTGCCGGTCACAGCGGAAACTTCCCGGGCCACACCGATAACAGAGGTGCAATCGGGCCGGTTAGGTGTCAGGTCAACTTCGATGACAGTGTCATCAAGGCCAAGGACCTTTCTGAGTGAAAGCCCAGGTTTTATGGAATCATCCAGCTCCATAATGCCGGATTGATCTTCAGAAAGCTCCAGCTCTTTTTCAGAACAGAGCATACCAAAAGATTGAACACCACGCACTTTTGCCTTTTTTATCTTCATCCCGGAAGGCATCACCGTGCCGGGAAGGGCAATAGCAGTGACTAACCCTTCTCTGGCATTGGGCGCACCGCAGATCACCTGCAGCTTTTCTTCTTCTCCTGTATCAACCATACAGACAGTCAGCTTGTCCGCATCGGGATGTTTTTCGATAGTGTCGATTCTAGCGGTCTTATATGAGTCCAGCTCCGGATAAAGTTCGTCGACTGAGTCGACTTCAAGACCGGCCATGGTTAAATGGTCGGCCAGTTCTTCGGGAGTCAGTCCTTCTGTTGAGGTATATTGCTGTAACCAGTCAACTGTAAATTTCATGGCAAGATGAGAAAAGAATTAGAACTGGGAGAGAAAACGAAGGTCGTTTTCGTAATAGAGTCGAATGTCGTTAATTCCATACTTGAGCATGGCAATCCGTTCTATACCAAGGCCAAAGGCAAAGCCGGAATAAATTTCCGGATCGTAACCGACCATTTTAAAAACTTCCGGGTCAATCATGCCGGCTCCGAGAATTTCAAGCCATCCTGTCTTTTTGCAAACCCGGCAGCCTTCACCACGACACATCACACAGGCAATATCAACCTCAGCGCTTGGCTCAGTAAAGGGAAAGAAACTGGGGCGAAAACGGATATCAAGATCATCATCAAACATCTTCTGGATGAAAACCTTCAACACACCTTTGAGGTCGGCAAATGAGACCTGAGTGTCGACAAGGAATCCCTCTACCTGGTGGAACATAGGGGTATGGGTGATGTCTGAGTCACATCGGTAAACTTTCCCGGGAGCAATGACTCGCAAGGGAGGTTGTTTGGCCTCCATGATGCGTGCCTGCATTGGAGAAGTGTGGGTTCTCAGCAGAATGGAATCGTTGATATAAAAAGTGTCATGCATATCCCTGGCGGGATGGTGCTCTGGTATATTCAGGGCTGCAAAGTTATAATGATCCAGTTCAACATCCGGGCCTTCAGCGACGGAAAAACCAAGTCCTTCAAAGATAGAACACACCTCGTTCATGATTTGAGTAACAGGGTGCAGTCGACCACTTTCCTGGTAACGTCCCGGCAATGTGAGGTCAATAGTGGAGGAGGTGCTTTCAACACCTGCAGTGCTGATCTCCAACTTCTTCTGCTCGAACAGTTCGCTCAGTTCTTTTTTCAGTGTGTTGGCAAGTTGGCCAAGTCGCGGCCGGTCTTCTTTGGCTACAGTTCCAAGCTGGCTCATGATCGTTGAGAATTTGCCTTTACGTCCCAAAAATTGGATACGGAAATTCTCCAGATCTTCAGTGCTTGACAATTGACTCAGGTTTTGAGAGGCCTCTTTCTGTAGACTGTTTAGCTCTTGTTCCATGATGGTAAACCAGTAAAAGAGCATGCCGGTTACGATACGATCGAAACCGGCATGGTGACAAATACCTTGATAGAGTCGGTACTCTTTGGGCTTTTAAATTGGTGGGCCTTAACCGTTTGCTTCTGTGGCAGCATTTGCCACTTGGCTGAATGCGTTGGCATCCAGAATAGCAAGATTGGACAGGACTTTTCTATCCAGATCGATATTGGCTTTTTTCAGACCACCCATCAGCTTGGAATAGCTCATCTCGTTCATGCGGGCTCCTGCGTTAATGCGGGCAATCCACAATCTACGAAAGTCACGTTTTTTCCTGCGTCTGTCTCGATAGGCATAGCATAATGCTCGATCGACAGCCTCTTTGGCAGTTCTGAACAGGCGATGTCGGCCACCTCGATAGCCTTTTGCCTGTTGTAATACTCTATTTCTTCTTCGTCGGGCCTTAAAACCCCGTTTTACGCGCGGCATGTTGTATACTCCTCAAACTACAGATAGGGAAGAATCTTCTTGATTGATTTAGCATTGGTGTCATCAACCAGTCCGGATTTCCTCAAATTTCTTTTTCGTTTTGTCGACTTCTTGGTGAGAATATGACTGCTGAACGCTTTGGAGCGTTTTATCTTTCCAGAGCCGGTCTTTTTAAAGCGCTTGGCAGCGCCTCTGTTTGTTTTCATTTTCGGCATAATTGTACTCCTTTGCCCTTTCTCTAATGGCAACCTTGAAAATGATTCTTTTCAAAGGTGTCTATTGCTTAACTTTTTTTGGTCCTACAAACATCACCAACTGCCGTCCTTCCATCTGCGGCATCTGAAGGATGGTGGCGTCTTCTTCCAGACTTGCTGCAATCTTTTGCATTGCTTCGAGTCCGATAGATTGGGAATAGACGATTTCACGTCCTCGAAAACGCATTGTGATTTTAACTTTGCAGTTTTTCCGTAGAAATTTCTTTATATTTTTAATCTTGAAATTAAGGTCATGCTCTTCGGTTTTGGGCCGAAATTTTATTTCCTTGGTTTCAATCGTTGTTTGCTTCTTTTTTGCTTCCTGCCGTTTCTTCTTTTGCTCGTATCTGAACTTATCGTAGTTCATGATACGACATACCGGCGGATCAGCGTTGGCCGAAACCACCATCAGGTCAAGGCCGGCATCATAGGCTTTTTCTTTGGCATCCTCGGTCGGTACAACACCGAGCTGGTTCCCTTCATTGTCAATCAGCCGTACATTTGGAAAACGAATGTCATCGTTAACCATTACTTTTTCTTCTCGTTTTACCGGGCCTCTTCTTCCTCGCCTGTTAATGTCCGTACCTCCTCTTACTGTTGTTGGTTGTTCCCCGGGTGACGAATCGTTTGGTTTATACCGTTTAGAAACGTATTAAACCCGGCTCCCCGGAACGCTTTCTTCTTCTATTTTTGCCGCGAAATCCTCAATGGACATAGGCGGCAGATTTTTACCATTGCGCAGTCGGACCGTCACAGTACGACTTTCTTTTTCTTTATCGCCTATGATCAGCATATAAGGAATTTTGGCCATCTGCGCTTCCCTGATCTTATAATTCAATTTTTCATTGCGCAAATCTTTTTCGATTCTGACACCCGATTTTCTTAAGATGGCAAAAATCTCTTCACTATAATCAGCCTGATCATCGGTAATGTTTAAAATCCTGGCCTGTACAGGAGCGAACCAGAGAGGAAAGACTCCAGCGTAATGCTCAATCAGAACACCGATAAACCGCTCAAGTGAACCCATAAGAGCTCTGTGGATCATGATCGGCTGGTGTTCCTTGTTGTCGGAGCCAACGTAGGAAACCTCAAAACGCTCAGGCAGGTTAAAGTCGACCTGAATTGTTGAGCATTGCCAGGAACGACCGAGCTGATCCTTAATCTTAATATCAATCTTCGGTCCGTAAAAGACACCTTCACCGGGATCTAGTTCGTAATCGAGTCCTCTTTTAACAAGCGCATCCTGGAGTGCCTGGGTTGACTGTTCCCAGTTTTCGTCACTGCCGACGTATTTTTCAGGCCTTGTCGACAGATAAATATCATATTGATCGAAACCGAATGTTTCGAGGATCTGCATGTTCAAATCGAGGATATTGAATATTTCTTCTTCCAGTTGGTCCGGTCGGCAGAAAATATGGGCATCATCCTGGGTGAACCCTCTGACTCGAAGCAGTCCATGTAAGGCACCGGCACGTTCGTATCGATAGACTGTGCCAAGCTCGCACCAGCGCAAGGGGAACTCTCGATAACTTCGTTTACGGCTATTGTAAACGCCGATGTGAAAAGGACAGTTCATCGGCTTGAGCTGGTAGGCAACATCATCAATATCCATGGAGGAGTACATGTTCTCTCCATAAAAGTCGAGATGGCCTGAAGTCTTCCACAGATCTTTTCTGGCAATATGAGGTGTGTAGAGTAACTCGTATCCGTGTTGGTAATGCTCTTCTTTCCAGAAATCCTCAATCAGCCGACGCAATAGCGCACCTTTGGGCTGCCAAAGAATCAAGCCAGGCCCGACTTCTTCATCGGTGGTGAACAGCTCAAGTTCCTTGCCAAGTTTTCGGTGGTCTCTTTTTTTGGCCTCTTCGAGGGCAAAAAGGTGTTTTTTCAACGCCTTCTTGTCAAAAAAGGCAGTACCGTATATTCGCTGAAGAACGTCATTGTTCTCATCGCCTCTCCAGTAGGCACCGGCAACACGCAGCAGTTTAAAGTCCTTAATCCAGGAGGTGTCCGGCACGTGAGGGCCGCGGCAAAGATCCTGAAAACTACCCTGCTGATAAAGTGAAACAGTGGAGTCGTCGATGTCCTGGGCAAGTTCTTCCTTGTACTTTTCACTCTGGCTGTGAAACAGGTCAATGACTTCCTTTCTATCAACCTCTGTGCGCGTGAACGGCTGAGCTCCTCGGCTGATTTCTGTCATTCTTGCTTCGATTCTTTCAAAATCTTCCGGAGTGAACGGCTCATCCCTGTAGAAATCGTAATAGAAACCGTTTTCAATGGCTGGTCCAATAGCAACTTTGACATCTGGGCCAAACAGGTCGATTACGGCCTGGGCCATCACATGAGCAGTAGAATGACGCAGGATTGAAAGACCTTCGTCTGTGCCGATCTGTATCGGTCGGATAGTGGTATCCTCTACAAGTTCTGAAGAGAGATCGACTGCTACATCATTGGCATAGATCGCAATTGTCCTCTTTCTCTGCTTGTTGGACATCAGTTCTGACAGGGCATCAATCACCGGACATGGTGATTTCACCTGTACTGATTTGCCATCCTGTAGGGTTACCGTAATATCCATTGCGTTTGTTAACCTGATTCTGTGAGATAAAAACTGCCACAGATTTCAGTTTTAATAAAATAAAGGCCAAAGATTAAACGATTCACAGTGAATCATTTTCTTTAGCCTTTAATCTGGTAGGCGCGGGCGGTATCGAACCGCCGACTTCTACCACGTCAAGGTAGCGCTCTCCCACTGAGCTACGCGCCTGCTTCCAAATAAAAAATGATCAATTTAAACGCCTCTTGTGAGCAAGAAGCATAACCCGTTCAATTACCAGTTAAATGTATGTGTGTCAAGGAAAAATAGAGCAAAATCGACAAATCATCTCCAATATCAACAAGGTGGAAAATGCTCGGTCTACTCCACAATATCTCTTGCCTCAATTGCTTTGGCCAGTGTGTGCTTATCAGCATACTTGATATCCATGCCCATGGGAATGCCGCAGGCCAGTCTGGTTACCTTGACGGCATGAGTATGCAGCATGTCGATCAGGTAGGAAGCTGTTGCTTCACCAGGCACTGTGGAAGAGGTGGCGATCAGAACTTCTTTTACCGAAGATGCGCGTATCCGTCTGTTCAACTCTTCAATTTTCAACTCTTTAGGGCCGATACCATCAATAGGTGAAATGACACCCTGGAGAATGTGATAGTGGCCGCGAAATGATCCGGTTTTCTCAATGGAAAGCAGGTCACCCGGTTGTTCAACCACACAGATCAGGTTGGAGTCGCGGCGAGGGTCACTGCAGATATCACATGGGTCGCTCTCAGAGAAAGTGAAGCAATTAGAGCATATCTGGATGGATTGGTGAAGCTTTGAAAGGGATTCGGCCAGCTCCATAGCCAGAGACGGTGGTTTTCTTAGAATAAACAGAGCCAGCCTGGTAGCTGTTTTTTTCCCGATTCCCGGAAGTTTTGCCAGGCTGTCGATCAACCCTTCTAAGGCTGGTGGAATTACATGCATTGAAGCTCAATTAGTGGTTGAAATTGTGATTTGTTCTGGTAATTGTTGGTTCCGGAGGATGAACCTGGATATTAAATGAACATTTTGTTCCTTTTCACATAACAGGTTGAGATTAATGTGAAATCCCATAAAATATTCAGGTTAGAACATATTCGACAGCCCGGGTATATTCATGCCGCCGGCAAGACGTCCCATCTCATTTTTTCCTAGTTCTTTTGCCTTTCTCAAACCATCATTTGTAGCCGCTACAATGAGGTCCTGAAGCATTTCAACCTCATCGGGTGAAACCACTTCTTTTTCAATCGAGATTGAAAGGAGATCACCACGTCCATTGACTGTGGCAGTTACCATTCCACCGCCGGCACTTCCGGTTACTATTTTTTTGGCCAACTCTTCCTGGATCTGGGCCATTTGTTCTTGCATTTTTCGGGCTTGGCCCATCAAATTGGTAAAATCCATACGTATTATCCTTTGATACAGTTATGTTAACTACGGTTATAATCAGCTTTCTCTTTAAGGTTTCCTGAACCTCGGTCCCACACGAATATCGCCAATCTGGCCATCAAAGACTTCTGCCGCCATGGTCACCAGCGGATCGTTGGCGAGCAGTTGACGCTGTTTTTTGGGGCTTTCACTACTGTCGTCCTGATCGTCTGCTTTCTGGTCCGGCAGAACAAAACGTACTTTGAGATCTTTTTGAAAAAAATCAAGGACAAATTCAGTTAATAATTTTGTCTCCTCCTGTAGCAGGGTACAGCTGGCATTGTCATCATAATGGAGCAGCAGTGAACCATCAGCTTCTTTTATGGTGTCCGCCCGTTGCAGATCCATTGCCATCCAGTTTTTTCGATCCTTTACATAGTCAATAAACCCACTCCAGTCTCTACGGACATCACGTTCGTGTGAATGAGGCTTAATTGGCTGTGGCTCAGGTTCTGGTATCTCTTCTGTATCGGTGACTCTGTTTATATCTTCAATGGAAATTGACGGTTCTGCCGGTGGAGTTGTGATAATTTCTGGGGTTGGCAGATCGTCAACAGGAGGTGAGGTTTTATTAATCTTAACGTCTGGTGGAGTCAGCTCCGGAGTCGGGACTTTTTTTTTATTATCCAGATGGGTGGATGATGGGGTTTGATCGGTATCCGGACTTCGGGAATCACTTTCAGATGCCAACAGGCTATCAAGTTTGCCAAGAAGGGTTGATACCGGTACCACGTTTGAAGCCTCGATAATCTTTAAGAAGCCGGTTTCAAGTGTTAGTCGAGGTTGAGTGGCGTAGCGAAGCTCTTCAACTACCTGCATCAGGAGGTTGAGTTTCATGTGGGTGGTTTCCGCACTGTAGTTGGAGCTCAACTCTTTAAATGTTGCCATTTCCTGGGCTGGCAAATCAAGGAGTTCATCACATCCTTTTATCTGAACCAGCAGCAGGTTTCTGAAACAACCAAGCAGGTCTGAGGTGAATCGTTTCAGGTCAATACCGTACTCAAAGCAATTATCCAGGGCCAGGAGCGCTTCGCCCCGGTCTCCGCTGAGCAGGGCGGTTGTAATGGTGAGCAGAACTTGACGATCGATAAGACCTAAAACTTCTATAACATCATCGACGCTGATTTTTTTCTCACCAAAAGAAAAGACCTGGTCTAACAGGCTGAGTCCGTCACGCACGGAACCTTCAGCTTCTCGAACAATCATGGCCAGGCCGTCTTGGTCTATCTCGTAGCCTTCGTCTTTGGCAAGCCTGCTGAAATGTTCGGTCAACTCGGTTTGAGAGACCCTCTGCAATTCATACCTCTGGCACCTGGAGAGTATGGTGATAGGGATTTTATGAAGCTCGGTGGTGGCAAACATGAAATAGACATGGGACGGTGGCTCTTCGAGCGTTTTGAGCAAGGCGTTGAAGGCTTCGGTGGTCAGCATGTGGACCTCATCGATGATGACAATCTTATATTTCGATGAAGTTGGTAGGAATCTCAGCTTCTCCTTGAGTTCCCTGATTTCCTGAATGCCCCGATTTGAGGCGCCGTCAATTTCGGTCAGATCGATGGCGGAGCCATTGGTGATAGCGGTGCAGGATTGGCAAGTGTTACAGGGTTCTTCCTTATTGCCGGCGGTGCAGTTCAGGGCCTTTGCCATGATTCTGGCAAGGGTTGTTTTACCGACTCCCCGGACTCCTGAGAAAAGTATAGCGTGTGCGACCCGATTTCGGGCAAGACTGTTTTGGAGAGTCTTAACGGTGGTTTTCTGGCCGATGACCTGCTCAAAGGTCTGTGGTCGGGCTTTTCTGGCTAACACCAGGTATGACATGGTTTGTCTCAGCTATCGAAGAGGGGTTCTAGAACTGAAAACTACAATATAACTAAAAGAAATAGCTTTAGTTGGGTAGAGCTTTCAACCATTTAGCTGATTCAGGTGCTTCAGATTTGTTCAGTTTTCTTTGCCGGCTATAGCAAAACCTATGCAGGCAGAGAAAACTTAACAAAGCTGGAGTGCCTGAATCAGCTAAAAAGATGATAGCCGGGTGATCCTGCAACACACACCGAGTGTCATTACCGTTGCTTCCTTCCGGACCTGGCGGAGTTCATGATTCGATGTTGTGCAGGGCCCGGCTATCAAACCCGCTGAATTCATGAACAAAGCTCCAGCACTATCGGATGCTCATGAATTCAGTATAACTTGAAATAGTTATCCAGCTTATTCAACTCTGGTGTGGTCAGATGTTCTGCAGAGATTGCTCTGGTAGAATAATCTGGGTATACCGGTAAAAGCCCTGGATAACTTTTTTCTTCCTAAACCCTGGTATTTAAAGGTTTACACATACTAATCAGCTATTGAAAATACTGGCGGAGAGGGTGAGATTCGAACTCACGGTACTCTCGTACACACGCGTTCCAGGCGTGCACCTTAAGCCACTCGGTCACCTCTCCTCATAGTCAATAGTGGGCTAGTTTGTATCCTGAACAACTCAATAGTGCAACCAAAAAATTATCATAAAGAAAAATTCGCTGCAACGTCTCTTAGCATTTCTGTCGTTTGGCCTTGAAAAATGCAGTGAGTAAATGACTGCATTCCCTCCGTAAGATTCCACCGGTTATTTTAATGGTATGATTGAGCAGGTTATCTTGACCGATGCTGTATTTTGAGACGGCAGCACCGCTTTTAGGGTCATCAGCACCGAATACCAACCTGTCGACCCTGGCCAGGATGATGGCACCCATACACATAATACATGGTTCCAGGGTTACATAGAGTGTTGTGCCGGGTAAGCGATAGTTGCCAAATTTTTTTCCAGCCTGCCGAAGTGCCATGATCTCAGCATGGGCTGTTGGATCGCTGGTCCGAATTGGCGCGTTGCCACCGGCTCCAATAGTTGTATTATTTTGGACCAGGATGGCACCTATGGGGACTTCACCACGCTTTCCGGCCAGTCTGGCTTCTTGTATGGCCGCCAGCATCCACTGTTCATCCTCAATGCTTGCGGAGTGATTTAAAGATTGTAATCCTTTCACAGGAGTTAAGAACCCTTGACGGTATCTGTGTAATCGGAAAAGAAGCTATGGTGTCACTTCTTACTTCTGTTCCTATTTAAATATAATGTCTCTTTCACGCAATTCACTGACGATAGTGTTGACACAGTCACGGATGGAAGTGTTGGCAGTATCCAAGGTGATATCCGGTGTGTCAGGCTGCTCATAAGGTGCAGAAATGCCGGTATAGTTTTTTATTTCCCCGGCTCTAGCTTTTTTGTACAGCCCTTTGACATCCCGCTGTTCGCACACTTCTAATGGGCAGTTGCAAAAGATTTCAATCATATTTTCTTCACCAATGATATCTTTTGCCATATCACGATCTTCTTTAAGAGGTGAAATAAAGGCGGTAAGAGAAATCACCCCTGAGTCGAGAAAGAGGCTGATCATTTCACTGATGCGTCTCAAGTTCTCTTTTCTATCATCTCTACTAAAACCAAGATCCTGGCAAAGGCCGTGTCTAACGTTATCACCATCAAAGACGTAGGTTCTACACCCCATGAGGTGCAAACGTTCTTCAACGGCATGGGCCAGTGTTGATTTGCCTGAGCCGGACAACCCTGTAAACCAAAGATTAATTGAGCGGTGACCATTGAGTGTTTCACGTCTTGACCGGATAACAGTGGCACGATGGAAGACGACGTTAGAAGGGGGAACCATATATCTCTCTTAAATTAGTATCTGTAAAAGTTAAATTAAAGGCCTGTTAACTATCACTTATAAACCATGCGGCTTTATTTCCCGGCGAGCCGGCAAAAGCATGATATAGAGCACTTTATTTGAATAGGTGTGACTATCTATTGGTGAAGTAAGTGATTTCGACTGCCTGCAGCCAAAACGGCAAGGCAATCATAAACGTGCAAAGCAAAGCTGTCAAACGAAAGTCAGTATCACTTTTGTGGCAGAGGCCAAAGGGTATTACTGACAAACAGGTAAGCGCAGACTCCGATCCACAGTGTCACGAGGACGTTTGACAGTAACATCCATTAGCCTGTTGTTCTTTCAACATTTCTTTTTCAATAAAAAGCAATAATATTGCCGAGTTTGCAGGTGAGTTTTAGATGAAAAAGCAAAGGATAAATGATAGTTGGACGTTTATTGTTATCTGCCAAACATTTTCAAACTATCGAGGATAGATCCACCTCCGCTCCCCTGAAGCTGTCTTTTTACCTCATTCATCAATAGTTTTTTACCCTTATCGGCGAGCACCTGGGTGACATCCGCATCCTGATCGAGGTCGGAAATAGGTCCTTTCACCGTGTAGACAATAGGTGCCTCATCGTAGATGACCCTTCCCTGTGCCAGGTCACGTTTTAAGGTGGAGGCCAGGTAAATGTTGAGCTTATAGTCAACTGTTTTGTCTGCCAGGTCGGCCTTGCCATTTCCACTGACTTTCATAATGTCCGACTGAGCATTAATGTGGGTTGTGTGGAAAACACCCTTTTTAATCTTCCCTTTAGCCGTAAGTGTGGCAAAGCCGGATGGCTGGTCAGAAGCCTCATCACCAAATGGTTGCTGAAGGTAGAGGGCCTTGGCGATACGAATGACCTTGATGATCTGCAGCGGTTTTACCATGCCGTTTTTCAGTTCAACCGTCAGATCACCATTCATCTTCCTGATCATCTCTTTGTCGGTTGTCCCGATAGATGAGATTTTGGCATTAATCTGGGCAATACCACTAACATCATCTGTATCCTTCAGGTCTTTTAACAGGGATTCCATCTGAACATGATCAAGTTTGGCACTCAAATCCAGTTGAGGAATTTTGCCCGCCATGTCAAGCTCTCCCTGGACGTTGACCGTCCCGCCATAGAGTTTGGCAGAAAGATCGGATACCTTGAGTGTCTCTTTGTTATCAATTGCTTTGATTGAAATATCGCTGAGATCAATGCCGGAATAGTTCAGTTTATCAATAGTGATGTTTCCGTCAAAAGAAAGCGATTTGAGAAGCAGAACTGGAAGCAGGAAGGGCTTGGCGGCTTCCTTGACTTTCTTTTTCCTATAACGGTCTAGATCAATGGAGTCAATATGGAGATCAGCACTATATGAAGGCTGTTTGAAATTTGAAAGCAACAGCTTTCCTTTCAGAACCGATTGATCAAATTTAACGTCAATTGTATCAACGTGAATCTTTTCACCGCTTAAATCAACATGACCATTGAGAGATGCGGTAATGGGCTGTTTTACCATGGCAAGCACATCACTGATAACTGCGCTGCTCAGGTTAAAATTTTTAAAGTAAATCTGCTGGTTCTTATTATTGAGTCGAAGAATTGACTGCAGGTTGATGTCGGAGGAGTGGGTTTTGCCTTTTGCATCCTTTAGATCAATTTTTGCTGCCAGTTTGAACGGGAATTCTTTGTTATCTTGAAGATGACCCGATTCAACATTGAAATCTTTGAGTTGGAACGACTGGCCTGATTGTTGATCATCATATTGGATCTGTATATCTTCTGCTAAAATTCCGCCAAGATTTATTTTCGGCAGCTCAAGTTTCTTCGCTTTTTTTTCAGGTTGTTTTAGAGCTGCAGCTTTTTTTTCGGCTGGTTTTGTCTTGGGTTGGGAGACGGATTTGGGCGATTGCCAGTTGGTCACACCGCTCTTGTCTTTAATCAGGTTGAGACGGGCTCCCTTGAGAATGACTTTGGATATGTTGAGCTCTTTTTTTAAAAGCAGAGGCCACAAACCCATCTCAACTTCAACTTTATCGCTTGCGGCAAACTGTTTGTCGGCAAAAGGAGCAATACCGGAGATGGTGACTTGACCAAGGTTGAAGACGGCATCAAGCCCCCATGAGAGACTCAAATCGATATCACCAAGCAGATTGACCTGACGGCCGGTTTTCTGTTCAACAAAACCAAGCAGTTTGTCTTTATAGTCGTTGGGGTTGATGAAACTGGGGAGGATGAGAATGGTTAAGACTACCAGGATTACTAATCCACCGAAAACAGTAAATATTCGTTTCAAACTTGTTTTCATAGTTTTCTCCTGTTTCAGAAGATGCTTGAGAAAAAATGGTCTGTCTTTTTAAAATAGTTCAGCTCTATCTCTTAATCAAGCAATAGCTTGTATAGGACCGGCCCAATTGTTTACAATTATTTTTTCTTTCCTATCATTTTAGTGGCACAGGCGAGCTTGAAGTTGGATTCTTCTGTGAGTGATTGGACAAACTTTTTATGAAAAAAATGATCAGGGGTTTTGGCGGCAATATCGCCAATTCTCATTTTGGCAAATTCCTTTCTGGCATCTTGAGGAAGATCTTTCATCCATTCCTGTAAAAACCAGCAGAGTGAAGCAATGGGACTTGTTCCCTGGTTTACAAACTGCTGATCAATTTCGATTTCGTCTTGGAAGAGCGCCTGGAGGCCGAGGTGGGTCATGTTGAAATAGTGGTGCGGATAACCGTGCATAGGCTGGAGGAAAGCGGTACCAACAGCAAGGGTGCCTCCGGGCTTTAGGACCCTGCAGATTTCCGAGGCGGCTTGAAAGGGATATTTGACATGTTCTAAGACGGCAAAAGAAAAAACCGCATCAAAGCTGTTATCCTGGAAGGGTAGATCCTCTGCAAAACCGAGTACATCAGTTGTCGGGTAAGGAACAATTTCATAATTGACGATGTTTTTATAATACTCTGTTCGAAAACCGGCTCCGCAATCCAGGATCAGGCCATCACTATACTGATCGATGATCTCAAGAGGTGTTTTATCATAGGCGTTGGAAGAGATATTGGCTGTTTCCGAGAAACCAAATGAGTCTTTACGATCATCGCCAAGATAATCAAATATCCCATCTTTTCTCTGTTGAATTTCAATATCCGGTTTTAAGATGGAACGAATCGATTTTGCTTTGTCAATCCGCATAGTCTGAATAGGGATCTGGTAATCGTCCCGAAGCTGTTTCCGCCCTTCTTTGCCGCCATGTCGCTTGAAATGATGCCAACCGCTTTTGATGGCTCCAGCATCAACGGCTGATTTCACGTCTTTATTGGCCTGAAGGTATCTTTTTTCATCAAAGTTTATTTTTGTTGCCACTTCGAAAACTGAGATGTAACTATCTGGGGCGCTATGCATAGTCTTGAACGGTTAAGCAGCTGTGAAAAGATTAAAAGGTTCTGCAGTTTGTTGTTATCGCAAACCGGCAATAAACGGTCCAACGGCAGAGGCACCTTTTTCATCAACAAGGCGGATTGTTTGCGACCCGATAACAGCAATATCGGCTTTACCTTTGAGCGCCTCAATATCACCACGGTCACGGATACCGAAACCGACCGCAAGGGGAAGGTTGGTGGCTTGTCTGCAGCGGGCAAGATAATTGTCAAAGCCGGCATCAAATTCCGATTGTTTACCAGTCACACCTCTTCTGGCAACACAATAGATAAAGCCAGCACCATAATTGGAAAGCTCTTTCATTCTGGCATCGGTTGATGTTGGAGTGTAGATGAAGATAGGCGCGATACCTTTTTCAGAACTCAGTTTCAGGAAATTTTCCCCATGTTCAGGAGGCAGGTCAGGAATAATGAGCCCTTTGATATTGGCCTCTTTAGCATCATTGAAAAAACGAGTTTCTCCATATTTAAATATGATGTTGTAATAGGTCATGTAGAGAAAGGGGATATCGTAGGTGTCACTCATCTCTTTGCCAAAAGCGATGCAGTCAGCAACCCGTGTGCCGGCGCCAATGGCGTCCTGGTTTGCCTTGAGGATGACAGGACCATCCGCCATAGGTTCTGAAAACGGTATCTGCAGTTCAATGCAGTCCACACCATTGTCCACCATCTGCCTGACTACCGCCCTGTTTTTTTCAAACGAAGGATAGCCAAGGACAATATGGGTCATCAACAGAATTTCTTTATCTTCCAGTCGTGCTCGTAATTGTTGTTCTAAACGCATGATAGACTTCTTACTTTTATTTTATTTGTTGTATTCCCTGGCACGTCCGATAATGAACTCTTTCCAGGAAGGATCATCAAAGGCGTGGGCAATGGTAAAGATATCTTTGTCACCCCGACCCGACATGTTAATGATAATCGCCTCTTCCGGAGTTAAACCGGGTGCATCTTTGAATGCTTGAACAAAGGCATGCGCAGATTCAAGTGCGGGTATAATACCTTCTTTTTTCATTGTAAGATCAAGGGCTTCCATTACTTCGTCATCGATGGCTGCTTCAAAACGAATACGTCCGTGCTGCCAGTGGTCCGATAAGATGGGAGAGACTCCCACATAGTCCAGGCCTGCCGCGACCGAATGGGTTTCCAGCATCTGGCCATCTTCGTTCTGGAGAAACATGGTTTTATAGCCCTGAGCAACACCTGGCGAGGCATCATCACCGCTGAGCCGTACAGCATGGAGTTTGCTTTTCAATCCTTTTCCGCCAGCTTCAACGCCGACACATTCAACCTGCTCTTCATGTAAAAACCTGCCGAAAAGGCCCATGGCATTTGAACCACCGCCAACACAGGCATATACCTTTGATGGTAATCCGCCGTGTTGCTTAGTGATCTGTTTGGCTGCTTCAGAGCCAATGATTGACTGGAACCATGAGACCATTTCCGGGAAGGGTGCCGGACCACAGGCTGTACCAAAGACATAGTGGGTGTCATCAACGTTTGTGACCCAGTCCCGGAATGCCTCGTTAATGGCATCTTTTAAAGTTCTGGAGCCGTCTTTAACCGGAACGACAGTTGCGCCCATTTTCTCCATCCAGAACACATTTGGTCGTTGACGCATAACGTCCACTTCACCCATATAGATGGTGCAGTCAAAGCCGAACCTGGCAGCCATGGTGGCGGTGGCCATACCATGTTGGCCCGCTCCTGTTTCGGCAATGACCCGCTTTTTTCCCATTCTTTGAACAAGCAGGCCCTGACCCATGACATTGTTGGCCTTATGGGCTCCGGTATGGTTGAGATCTTCACGTTTGATATAGATCTGCGCTCCACCGAAATGTTTGGAGAGGTTTTCGGCGTGGGTGAGAGGAGTTGGCCTGCAAGAGTAGGTCGACATAATGTGAAGGTACTCACGCCAGAAATCAGGGTCTTCTTTTGCTTTTTTATATTCGACTTCCAACTCCTTGAAGGTCTGGTGGAGAATTTCGGGGATAAATTTTCCGCCCCATTCACCAAAAAAACCTTTATCATCCATTCTATTCACCATTTATAAATTGATCTGTTGCAATTGTTTTCTGCATACCGAGGCAAAATCCTCAGGATAATGACCGTTGATATATCTAAGCTGCGCTTCTGAAAAAGCTCCGGGAGACCAGGGCAGCTTCGGTAGGAAAGAGTAGAGCAGGTGTTGATCCCACGCATTTACCTTGTCTATTTTTTTCGAGAACTCAATGGAGGTGACCATTTCTGCTCCCAGACCTGCCAAAGACTTCTGGGCAGAAAGAATACCCCGGTTAAGCGAGCCTCTTACTGAGCTGTCGGCCTCAATAATATTACCCGGTGCCTTGCCACTTGACACGTCTAGAGTGACCAGCTGCAGTTCCCATTGAGAAGTCTGTGCTTTAGGAACAAAAAGCATCACGTTATCATCCTGCCAGATGATAAGACTTTCATCGAGATCTTCCCGGCCATCTAACCTTCTGTTGGAATGTATGGCCCTGATATAATCTTTGAAAAACGATGAGTTGTATTCTTTGTGATACTGCTCAACAACCTCAGCTACCATCTCCCCGCAACTAAAAGACGACATGCTACCACAACTTGTTTCCAAATTCCCGCAAAATGCGTTTATTTCGCTTGGAATAAGTGCATACTGTTGATGAATCTGCTGATGGGAACCGTGTAATCTGTATCCGGTAGAGGAGGTGTCGACTCCAAAATTCCATCCCCAAAGGGTGGAAGAGGAAGCAGGCTTTTGTTGTTGGAGTCTTTCGAGTACCTTAAGGCGAAGTGATTCGAGTTCACCTTCATTCAATGATTGCCTGTTAAAACCAACTTCAATACCGAGTTCTTCAGCCAGTCTGACATAGGTGCGCTGATAGTAGAGATGTCTGAGCCCTGTCATGTCAGCTAACGTTAAATCATCAATGGCATAACGGACAGCATCCTCGCTCATGTTGGCGGCGTAATGGCCACCGCTGATGTATGAATTGCGGCGGAGATACTCATAGACATGAGTCCTGTCATTTTTCGGCCACTCACCGACTATTTCACTGTTACCCTGAGAGCCTGGTCTTAAAACCATTATGTTCTTATAACTGTCCGGCAGCCGGGGGTTATTTGCTACAGCTTTGAAAAGCAGTCGGTCATGGATGCGTGGTAGAAGCTTGGTACCCTGATCCTCATACACAAGCCCAGTCGGTTGACCGCTAGCATCTTTTTTTAGATCACAGCTAATCTCAGCAAGGCAGATCAGATCATTGGGGTCTGATGAGCTTGCGGCAAGTGTAAGCAATAGTGGCTTTGGTAGTTCATGGATCAGTTTTGTATCTAGTTCTTTATCTTTTAAAAACTCAGAGAACGACATTGACGGATTTTTAGCAATCCTTATTGCAGTATGATTATTGGCAGTTTGATCTGCCCATTCTTTGCCGATATAAGTCGTTCCGCGAAAGGGAAAAGGATTAGGGATTTCAAAGATCCAGTCAGCGGATTCAACCTTGATATGATCTTGAGGGAAATTTGCTTGATTGGTGATCGCTTCGCTATCATCAGTTTTACCAAGTTGTTCTATTTTTGTGTCGACTCGAAGGTTTTTTGTTTGATAGCTTGGTTTATGAAGACCATAAATAAATTGACCGTTTGGGGTTACGCAGGTACGCATACTGTTCCTATTGTTTCAATTTTTCTTGTTCCAGAGCATTAAGGCTTTTTTATAGACCTGTGAGCGCGAAAGACCAAGATCTGAGGACAGTTTTTTACTCACATCTTTAAGTGTCATCTCTGTCTTATCACGATACCAGACAATGAGTTCCTCAAGGCTTTCTCCCTGGACCTGGGCTGATTGACCAGGATAAATAATCAGGACAAACTCACCTCTGTTCTTCCGGGAACCGAACTGAGCAAGAAGTTGGCTCAACAGCTGATCCTGTAATTCTTCATAAGCTTTGCTGATTTCCCTTGCCATAAAGGCTTTTCTATCACCTAGAATTTCCAGTGAGTCTTGCAGCAGGTGGTGAAACCGGTGAACGGATTCATAAAAAATTAATGGATGTTCCGAATCCTTTAAGGAGAGGAGTAGCTTTCTTCTCTGGCTCTTTTTTGATGGTGCAAAACCTAAAAACAGAAAAGATGAATAGTTGAGTCCGGAGGCAGAAAGAGCTGCCGTGAGGGCAGAAGGGCCTGGAACAGGGATCACCCTGATATCGCAATCTCGTGCCATGCGAACGACCACTGCACCTGGGTCTGATATCCCGGGACTACCGGCATCACTGACAAGAGCAATGTTATGTCCTTCTTTTAATCGTTTAATCAGCTCACCGGCCCGCTGATTTTCTTTCTCACGGTAGTAGCTGATAAGTCTGGTATGGATTCCAAAGTGGTTCAGAAGTCGCTTGGTGTGCCGGGTATCTTCGGCAGCAATCAGATCAACCTCTTTTAATATTCTTATGGCCCGCAGAGTAATATCTTCCAGGTTGCCGATGGGAGTGGCGACCATATAGAGTTTGCCGGGTTCTTTGTGAGAGCGTTCTGTCATAGCCAAACGGATTAAATATCTTACATTCAGTTTTGTTGTTGCGGGTAAAGCAAAGCAATCTCAGATGGTTACTGAAAGAATGCTTCGTCCTGCGGCCTGGCGACGATCTCCAGGAGAGCATTGGAGTAAATTATCTGAAATCAAAATAAATTATGATCACCCATAAAGCTCAGCCTAACACGAGGTGTTGTCAATTTGTCTTGCCAGCCTTCGGTCAAGGATCACTCCTTGCTGAGAACAATATAGATATTTATCAATATTTCTATCCTGTTAGATGCATTTCAACAACAATCTGTGATCCATGAAATACGCCAGCCAAACTGACAACACCTCTTTTACCGTCAAGGCTGAGAATCATTGGTAATCAAGAAATAAATGGTGCTAGTCTAAAACTGTTTGTAATCAGATTTCATTCAATTTTCCGCAGATGAAATTGATATTATGCTCAATTCCTCTCTAAAATGCATCCGCTTTCTTGACAACAGACCCAAGATCGTTAATATATGAGCAGATACTCATATAGCGAGGAGGTGAAATTGGAAAAGCAGGGAACAGACCGCTGTCAACAGAGAATAATTCATCACGAAAAGGTGTTGGCTGCCAGGGAAAAGGCACTGGACGAGACAGAGATTCAAAGATTATCACAGATTTTTAAAACTCTAGGCGATCCGACCAGGCTACGTATCCTCACAGCCTTGAGTGATCAGGAAATGTGTGTCTGTGACCTGGCTGCTCTTCTGGAGGTGAGTGAGTCAGCCGTCAGTCATCAGCTTCGGCTGCTGCGAACCATGAGTCTGGTCAGAAACAGAAGGGAGGCGACAGTGCTTTACTATCGCCTTAGCGATGAGCATGTGAAGATACTGATTGATATTGGACTGGAACACGCACGAGAGTAAAAAAGTATCTCCAGCATATCATCTTTGGCAAATTAGGTTTGGTCGCAGAGGGTTAGCTCTAGCGCTAATATCAAAACAATCACATATTATGCACTGGATGATTTTAATTTCTTGAGATCGCTACAGTCGCTTTACTGCTACGCGACGACGATCTACGTTTTGTCGTTACGAGGAGTGAAACGACGAAGTAATCTCATATATTACTATATTAAGAAAATAATATGCTTAAAATAGCTCAAGACATCATATACTCATCCTGGGAGATACTGCTGGATTCTTCCATTTACGTCCTGTTTGGTATTTTAATTGCTGGAATTTTGAAAGTGGTACTCAACCCGACGACTATCTCTCATCATTTGGGCAAGGGGAGATACCTTTCTGTTGTCAAGGCGGCTTTTTGGGGTGTGCCTTTACCTCTCTGATCCTGTGGTGTGCTGCCGGCGGCGGCATCATTAAAGAAGCAGGGGGCCAACAAGGGGGCGACATCGGCATTTCTAATCTCTACACCTGAATCCGGGGTTGACTCTATTGCCATCACTTACGCGCTGCTTGATCCGATTATGACCGTTGTCCGGCCGATTGCTGCTTTTGTGACTGCCCTGTTCGCCGGTTTTTTGGAAAACACCATTAACGATCCAGACGCTGGTAAGGCGATTAAAAAGGACCTCACCTGTCCTGTGGATAATTGTTGTGATGGAACCGATTGCGACCCTGAGGAGCATAAGAGACATCATAGTGTTTTAGAAAAGTGGAAGGCGGGAATAAAATTTGGCGTGGTAGACGTCTGGGGTGATATCGTTGTCTGGTTCTTTGCTGGGCTGTTGATCGCCGGAATTATAACTGCCCTTATTCCTGAAGATCTGATGTCTCGCTACCTGGGCGGTGGCCTCCACTCCATGTTGATTATGCTGGTGGTTGGCGTGCCTCTCTACATCTGCGCCACCGCATCCACCCCAATAGCTGCGGCTCTTATATTAAAAGGTGTAAGCCCGGGAGCCGCCCTGGTTTTCCTGCTGGCCGGACCGGCTACTAATGTGACTTCACTTTCTGTCCTTTATGGGATACTGGGAAAGAAATCAACTGTCCGCTACTTGCTGGTGCTGTCAATCTTTGCGGTGCTGTTTGGGTTGGCTGTGGATCAGGTCTATCGTCTGAGTAATATTTCACCACAGGCCATTCTGGGAGAGGCAGCCGAAGTGGTGCCGTATTGGCTCAAACTGACAGGAACCATTGTTCTAATGGTGTTATCAATTCAACCATTATCTGTATGGTTGAAAAAGAGGTGGGGGAAAAAAGAACCAAGTTCCCAGCCACTGGCAGGGTTTCCTGATATCCAACAGACCGGCATGCAAAATAACCATACAGATCACTCTTCAAAATGTGGCTGTTCTTCAGGTGAGTAAATGAGTGACCATCCAGAAAAGGGTTTTCGGGGTCTAAGATTGCATTTTACTGATTCTTATTCACCTGGGACCAGCTGCATACTTTACTTGTTATAGAAGGTAGATTCGTAAAAAGTCATTAAACGCCATCGCGAGCAAAGGGCGGCGATCCCCAACCCCCTTTTTCATGAGTAGATCGGAGTCTAGCGCTTACCTGTCAGGTCGTTTCACTCCTCGCAATGACGAAATCGCACTTTCTGTCCCTTTTTAAATGATCATCATAGAAGAGACAGCAACAATAGAATCAGCGACAATCCGAGACAGAATACTGCCGCGCTGCCAATGGAGAAGAAGGTGGAGCGGAATTTGTTGATAAAACGTTCTTCCATGCTCTCAGCATACTCTCTTTCAACACCGGTCATTTGCCAGACCGGCCTGATCACCAGCAGCATAAGACGGGCCGGTCCATCACGGAAAAAAGAGGCTGTTGCCTTTGTTCCATTTTCGGCAAAAGTCCTGTTGGCCCAGCTGTTGAGACCATTGAGCCATTTATCCAGCATCAGATAGACGAGGGCTCCGCCTTTGCGATAGAACCAGTCGATATCAAGGGCAATGGTATCGGTTCTCTTGAGTAACGGCAGAAAGAGGAAAAAGACCAGGCCGGAAAAGAGCAGTAGTTGTGACTGCGTGACCACATGGGAGAAATGTTTGACATAGATGGCATAGAAGGTGTACGGCATGGCCTCCTTGACCAGCTCTGCATTGGGTAAGATGTTATAGAGCCTCTCTGGAAACATGCCCAGGTAAATACAGAAAAAGGAGAGAAAAGCCATGGCCACAAGCATGGTTTTTGGAGCTTCTTTGGGCCGTAATCCTTTGTCTTTGGCGAAAAAGACAAAGTAGGGAAACTTGATACCGGCATGGAGAAAAACACCAGCAGAGGCAATTTCCAATACCAGCCAGACCCAGAACATATGGGCAGAGGCGGATTCGGCAATAATGATGGTTTTACTGATATACCCCGAAGTCAGTGGAACCGATGAGATGGCAAGGGCGCCAACGCAGCCAAAAATAAGGGTCCAGGGCATGGTATTGTAGAGCCCTCCGAGATCGGTACACTTGGACTTGCCGGTCTGGTAAAGCACTGCTCCGGCGCTCATCCACAAAAGGGCTTTATAGATAATATGACAGAAGGCATGGGCTACAGCACCACTCAATGCAAGAGAAGTCCCAATACCCACAGCGCAAACCATGAAACCAACCTGGTTGATAATGGAGTAGGCCAGAATCCTGCGCATGTCGTTTTCAAGAAGGGCATAAATAATCCCGTATAAAGTCATGGCGCAACCAAGTACGATCAGAATTTCCCATCCGGGAAAGCCGCGTATCAGCGTGTAAACGGCAGTCTTTGAAGTATAGGCGCTTAAAATGACGCCGCCCATGACTGTTGATTCCGGGTAGGCGTCCGGCAGCCAGGAGGAAAAGGGCACTGCTGCGGCATTGACCAGAAAACCAATCAGTATAAGCCAGGAACTGAGGCTTGAGGCTGATGGGGCAACAGCGTTAAATGCTGTGGAACCTGTTTCGCCAATGGTCAGGATTATGCCTGCCAGCAGAACAAGACCGCCAACGATATGAACCAGCACATATCTAAACGCTGCTTTGTACGCTTTTTTGGTTTTGCGGCCCAGCACCAGATTGACCGAAGTGATAGCCATCAGTTCCCAGAAGATGTACAGGGTGATCAGATCACCAGCAAAAACAACCATCATGGCACTGCCGATATAAATGAGTGCACTGATAAACTGGCTGCTCTTTTTTTCGTAATAGCCGTATACAAAGGCGGCAAAGGAACTGAGTGCGAAAATATAACCGAAAGCCTTGCTGAGTGTATCAACCCGCAACATCGTCAGTTGAAAGTCGGCAAGCTGAAGGGAGAGGGCGGATGAATCAGAGAGTTGACTGACCTGCCAGAAGGCAAGAGCCGGCAGCAGGATGACATACCAGTTCTTTACACGGCCCGGTAGAAAAGGAACTAGCAGAGCGCCAATTATCAGAATGAGGCCTGGAGGCAGATTATTCATCATTGCCATAGTAATCCACCCCTTTCTTCAGGAAAAAACCCAGCCCTTTAGCCAGCAGGATGCAGCCGGTACAGGCAAGGAAACCTAAAACTGAGTAAAATCCAAAAAAATTGTCTACCGGGAAATGGCTTTCCCGATGAATAAAAAACTCCAAAACAACAGATAAACCACACATTCCCCACAAGAGGCGCCATAACATCTTTTTGGTCTTCGGCTGGTCAAAATATCCTTCATCAATCTTTGTTTCTTTCATGGTGTACCTCTATTGAAAAAGAATCTCAGCAAATCCCAAAAACAGCCATGGGAAGAAGAAAAGAACAATTGACATCACAGCGGTTATCGTCGGCGGTAGCCAGCAGAAAACGGGAGCTTCATTAAATTTTTTCTCAAACATCGCCTCTTCGTCGGTACAGAAAAACGCTTTATACACAATGGGCAGAAAATAGACGGCGTTTAAAAATGAGCTGATCAGATAAATAACCAACACCCAAACCATGTCAGCCTGGAAGGCGCCACGTACCATCAGAAGTTTGGAGATCAGTCCACCGGCCGGCGGCAGCCCGATAACTGACAGTGAACCAAGAAAGAAGGCACCCATGGTGATGGGCATCCGTCTGCCGATACCGACCATCTCCGAGATATATTTCTTGCCTGTAGCAACAAAAATAGCGCCTGCGCAGAAGAACAGGGTGATCTTTCCAAATGCGTGCATGGAAATGTGCAGCATTGAACCTGTGGCGCCAAGTTTTGAAGCCAGGCCACAGCCAAGAACAATATAGGCAAGTTGCCCAACAGTCGAGAAGGCGAGCCTTCTTTTCAGATTATCCTGGGAGAGGGCGATCAGCGATGAGGTGATAACCGTAAACGAAGCTATAATGCAGACAATGGTGTTCAGATCTTTTCCGGCCAGAAGATCGATGCCGAAAATGCCGGTCAATATGCGCAGAATGGAAAACACACCGACTTTTACAACAGCCACGGCGTGGAGCAGGGCGGATACCGGTGTCGGTGCGACCATGGCACCAGGCAGCCAGGAATGAAAGGGCATCAAGCCCGCCTTGGCAAAGCCAAACAGGAACATCAGCAGCAGCACTACCAGCATGGTTTTGGAGATGTCAGCTCCAAAAATGCCTGAGTAGGAGAAATCCAGGGTGCCGGTGAGCTGGTAGGTGATGATCATAGCCGGTAGGGCCAGACCAATGGATGTTCCCAGAAGATAAGTCAGATACTTTCGTCCGCCTGTACGTGCCTCCCTGTCCTGGTGATGGGTAACCAGAGGAAAGGTGGAAAGTGAGAGGATCTCATAGAAGAGATAGAGAGTAAACAGGTTGCCGGAAAAGGCGACTCCGATGGTGGCAGATAAGGCAATGGCAAAAAAGCAGAAATATCGTGTCTGAGCATGCTCATCCAGTCCACGCATATAGCCTATGGAGTAGGCCGAAGTGACAATCCACAGGCTGGAGGCAACGAGCCCGAACAGCATGCCGAAACCATCCACTTTCAGACTGATGGAAAGCCCAGGCAGGATCTGCCAGAGAGTGAATGAATGGGTGTTGCCATCCAGTATCCAGCCGGCCATGGAAAGGATAAGACCAAATTTAATAAAGGCGGCAAGAAAGGTCCATGCTTCACGGATATTCGGCCATCGACCACTCACTGCTATAAGTAGAGATGCCCCCAAAGAGACAAGTATGGCAAGCAGTGGTGTGGCAGCTATGAATGGTGGTGTTGGAGTCATGGATTATTGGTACACGTCGTTTCCGTTTTTCAATTTACAATCCAGGTGGAACTGTAAATTGAACCAGTTTCTGGATGATTTCTTTTGTATAAAGGCCAATTAACAGCAGACTAATGGCTGTTGCCACCATGGGGATCAACATGGTGAGGGGCGCCTCTTTGACAGTAACTTCTTCCCCATGGTCATCGTGCTCTTGCCCGAAGTTTCTTGGGAAATAACCAATCTCAATAATTTTAAAAAAGATCAGCGCACTGATCAGGCTCGATATGAGAAGAGCGGCGACAAAGAGATACTGTCCCTGATTGACGGCTCCTAAAATCAAGTACCACTTGGAGAAGAAACCGCACGTGGGCGGAATGCCAATAATGGAAAAAGCACCGACAAGAAAAACAACCGAGGTAACCGGCATCTTTCTGAAGATATTGTCCATGGACGAGAGCTTTCTTTTTCCGGTTGTATAGATGACCGCACCTACTGCCATAAAGAGGCACAGGGTCATCATGGAGTCGGCTAAGATGTGGTAAACGGCCCCTGAAAAACCATCACCATCTGCCAGCCAGACACCACCGACCATATAGCCAATTTCGGCAACGACAATATAGCAGAGGATGCGTTTAAGATCTTTCTGGGCAAGAGCCGAGATAGAGCCAGCCAGGATGGCCACACAGGCCAGCCAGACGACGAGCTGATCATAATCGAGGATTTTGAAAATATAATCGGCGGAAAAAACCGAGAACATCAGCCGAATCATCACATAGACGGAGACCTTGGTCATGAGTGGAGCGATCAGGCAGCTTGTTGTGGTTGAAGCATAGGTATAGGCATTGGGCAGCCAGCCGTGCAGGGGAAAGAAGCCCATCTTAATCCACATGCCGATGATGATCAGGATAAAGCCGATACGAATGGAGGCGGACTCAACAAGAGATTCGCTTTTTAACATGACGGATAGATCAGCCATGTTCAGCGAACCGGTCTTAATATAGAGATAACCAACGCCAAGCAGGTAAAAGCAGGCGCCAATGGTGCCCATGATGATGTACTTGAAGGTGGAGTAGTAGGCAAGGCCTCTTCCCCTGGCGAGCAGGGCATAGCTGGAAAGAGCGGAGATTTCAAGCAGCACATAAAGATTAAAGGCGTCACCGGTTGCTACCATGCCAAGCAGACCGCTGACCAGCATCAGGTAGAGAGTGTAATAGTGATGAACCCGGTCCGGAATCTCTTGCTGGACTGTGCGCAGTGAATAGATGCCGGTTAAAAGTGCGCTACCCGAAACCAAGGCCAGAACCATACCGCTCAAGTGATCAATAACCAGTTCGATGCCAAAAGGCGGCTTCCAGTCACCAACATGATAGTGGATTGGCGTGCCGCTTTTCATCACCTGGACAAGGGTTCCTAAAGCTGCCAGAAAAGAGAGAACCAGGCAAGTGATCACCAGCAGATAGGAAGCTGTCTTGCTTTTCCCTGTGGCCACGTTGACAATAAAAGAGCCAAGTAGCGGAATGGCAAGGATGAGGATTGGGAGTTGGTCTTGTATCATCCTGATTCCGTAGCTGAGACGCTGGCTATTGTAATTATTACTAGGTTAAAATGCATACTCATTAATTTTTTTATTAATTTATAAATATAACTAGCCTCTCAAGACATTCGATAGTGCTGTATCTTTGACCAAACGCACTGTCTGATAATAGTATGAGCTATATCGGATAGTGCGTTTGGTCAAAGATGCAGTGCTAGCGGATGTCCACATAATCACAATTATTCCTGGAGACTTTCTAGTATTTCATCTTCTTCAATGGTGTCATGCACCCGGTACACTTTCTGTAAAATTGAGAGGGCAACACCGAGAGTACCCACTCCAACGACGATGGCGGTGAGCATTAATACATGGGGAAGGGGGTTGGCGTACTGAACCGCCTCGATAACATGGTGAGCATCATGTTCATGGCCATGGCCATGTTCAATAATTGGAATGGTGGCCCCTTTTTTCTCGCCGATGGAGACATAAAATAAAATGATGGCTGTCTGAAAAATCGACATGCCGATGATTTTTTTCATCAGATTATTTTTACCGATCATGCCGTAGAGCCCGATCAGCATAAGAGATATAGAGGCCCAATAGTTATAGTTGGCAATGATAAATGGCAGCAGATCTTTCATAATTAAAGGCCCTCGTCAAGATCGCCGCTGGAAGAAAGATCACTGTAGAGCGAGAACATAATAGCCATAACGGTAATAGCCACTCCGATCTCAACCCCAAGCATACCATGGGAATGGGCTTCAACTTCAGAAATTCCTAAGAGTTTGGCCCAGGCCGCATAGGCAAGAAAGTTGCGACCCAGAAACATACAGACAACTCCGATACCGGCATAGAGAAGGACGCCGATCGCACTGAGCAACAGCACAGTATTTTCTTTAAACCGTTTGAGAATGGTTTGCAGGTCATAGGCCAAAGCCAAAAGTATAAAGCTTGCTCCCAGGATGACACCACCCTGGAATCCGCCTCCGGGACTGTGATGGCCATGGGCAATCACATAGAGAGCAAAGAGCTGCATGACTGGGACCAGCAATCGTACTGCTGACTGCAGAATGATATCAGCGCCGTGCCTGTCGGGCCGCGGTTTAATGTTTTTGCCCTTTCTGCGGGGAGTACGGCGAATAACGATTAAAACCGTAATGCCGGCACAGAAGACAACAACCGTCTCAAACATGGTGTCGTATCCCCGATAATCTGCAAGCACAGAGGTGACCAGGTTGGGAACGGACGTCTCCTCCATCGACTTTTCAATAAAGTGAGGTGAGAGATAGGTTGATGCCGGTGAGTTTGGATCAGCCCAGTCGGGCAGGTCAACAACTGCGGGTATAAGCAGAAGTCCAAGACCGATGGTTATGAGCAGGGCTATTTGTTTCATGGTCTAAACGATTTTAGTCCTTTGATTTTCTCTTTATGTGTAAAGCCGTTCCTAAAATGAGAACAGTACTGACCCCAGCACCAACTGCCGCTTCAGTAAAGGCAACGTCAACAGCCAGCATTTCGGTCCAGATCAGACAGATTAAAAAGCTGTAGGCACCAAGCACCACGGCTGCCGCCAGCAGGTCTTTGACACATAATGCCGTGATTGCGCAGATGATCAACATCAGAAGAAGAAGAACATCAAATTGCCATAAAAAGCCGGGATCAAGGTTCATTTTTCCTCCTCTCCTTTTTGTTCCTGTACCTCTTCTTTTCTTTTGGTCCAATGTTTGACTCCGGCCTCAAAACCGGCATCCATGATGGCATGGGTCGCTGTGGGACTTGCCAGAAATACAAACAGAACAATGGACAGGATTTTCAGACTGACCAGGATGTTATCCAGACTGAAATGGTGGAGATGGTAAAGAGCAAGGCCAGTGAGCAGCAGGGCCGTGGACAGGGTATCTCCCTTTCCGGCTGCATGCATACGGCTGTAAAAATCTGGAAAGCGGATAAGGCCTACAGAGGTGCCGAAGAAAAAGAAAAGACCAATAAGCATCAGAGTGATGACTAATCCATTCAGCATCAGGAATCCTCCTCTACGCTCATCTGTTTATGACGCTGGAAAAATCTGGCAGCTGCAAGAGATGCGATAAAGTTCAAAAGGGCATAAGCAATGGCAATATCGACAAACATTTCTACTCTGCCGTAAATTGTGCCGATGAGGATGATGAGAATAGTGGTTTTGGTACCGATTACATTGACACCCAAAATCCTGGAGATGACTGTTGGACCTCTAACAACACGATAGAGAGGCATGAACATTAAAATTAAAAGAGCAATGCCTACGACAATAAAAAATTGCTCCATTGTGCCACTTCCAGAGAAGATGTTCATTTTCCCATTCCTCCTTCAAAGACGTGGGCAACACGCCGTTCCATTTCACTCATGGAGTCATCTCCAACCAGATCTCCCGCCGCCTCACGACTGATAGCGTGGACATAGAAAGTAGTGCCATCAATACGTATGGTGACAGTGCCAGGCGTCAGGGTAATTGAATTGGCAAGAACAAACTTGGCAAAATCTGTTTTGAGAGAAGTTGTGAATGTGAAGATATGGGGATCAAGACTTTTTTCCATTCTTGTTGGAGAGATGGCTAAACCAATGACATGGAAGTTTGCCAGCAGTACCTGATAAAAAAGCCAAAAACTGTATCCCAAAAAACGAATACACTCACCAATGCGATCTGCAAATCCTTTTTTCCGATCGTTAAAGAGCAGGTCGCTTGAGATGACAGCAACAATAAGACAGGAAACTACACCTAAAGAGAGGTGAAAGAGGTCAAACTTGCCGGAGAACAGAATCCAGCTACCAAATAGAATGATAAATGTTGCAATAGAAAACATTCTTGTTCAAAAAATAAGGCAGTAGATGAAAGTGACTTCCAAAGATGCTCATATAAAACACAAGAAAACACTACTGTCAACACGTTGTTATGTGATATCAGTACGTTTCAGTTTTGCTGAACCTTTCTTTCAGCAAGATTGAAGCAATCTTTCAGTTGCAGCCAAGTCGAAATTTGTCAGCATCAACCCAACAGTTCAGGTTAATAAAGATGATTCGTAAAAGCAGAAGTAGAAATGCTCTATCGAGATTTTTCGATGACAAGTACAGCGCAGTGAGCCTGACCGATAACTTTTTCAGTTACGTGTCCCATGAGC
Source organism: uncultured Desulfocapsaceae bacterium (assembly GCA_964565605.1). Taxonomy (GTDB): domain Bacteria; phylum Desulfobacterota; class Desulfobulbia; order Desulfobulbales; family Desulfocapsaceae; genus CAZLGM01. Next base: position 32,313 of record CAZMFP010000040.1, read on the forward strand.
AATTTACTCAATCCCTTGCCATGTCCACCAACAATGATCATGTCGACATTCTTTTTCTTGGCGACTTTGGTTAAAATATCAGATGGTCTGCCGACTTTTGCAATGGGAACACAGGGAATGTCTATCCCTCTTTTGACCATTTTTTTACAGACTGATTTAACAAGGGCCTTGGCGTCACTCAGCTTGGCTTTTGAGGTTGCCACTGACACAACATTGATTTCTTTTAACGTCCTGCAGTTCAGAGTCATGGAAATGGCTTCTTTGGTCGCCATTTTACTGAGCTTGGAGCCATCAAGAGCCAGAAGAATCTTTTTACCGGTTATTGTAAAATCTTTTGGTACAACAAGAACCTTGGGGAAACCATGACCTATGACTTTGGAGGTCATCGAGCCGACCAATAGCTTGAGCAATCCCTTCCGTCCATGTCGACCCATGATGATCAGGTCAGCTTTATATTTGTAGGCAAGATCGACGATTGTTTTATCAGCCTGATACGACTCCTTGACGACAATTTTGCATTTTATACTGTGGTCCACGGCCATCTTTTTTATCCTGTCAAGATAATCGTTAATCTCGATCTGGACGGATGATGAAGCGGCATGGGCTGAAGTGGCAGTTTCCGACTCGATGCCTATGACACTGAGAACGATAATTTTTGCGTCACAGGCCTGAGCGAAAAAGATCGCTTCCTGGGCGGCGCCGTCGCAATAGCTGGAACCGTCAACAGCCAGGGCTATGGTATTGACTTCGCCCATGAGATGTGTCTTCTTTTTAGCCATTTCTCTCTGCTCCTTTTTTATCATTGAGGAAGGTATCGTGATAATACACGGCATGCATGTGAAGAGCCATAAGAAATTGAACAGCCGTTCATTTTATTTCAAGGCTGGAGAGTAGTCTGTGTTCAGCGGGAATTCTAATCTGTCTGTAAAGAGATACGTGGTAGAGTAGAGAATTTCCTGAGATGGATTTCCGTCTTTGGCCGCAACCAATATCGGTCAGTGTTACTCCGGTTTAGAGAACTCTAACGAGGACAAAGTTGTCATTGTCACTCTCAACGCGGCAAATTTCCTCAAGTTGAAAAATAGATTGGGCCTTTTGAAGAAAGTCGTAGTGATTGAAATCATCGATAAAGATGTAACCATCTTTCATGCGGTCTTTCAGAAGAAGAAAAGTGAAATTTCTACCGTTTCCATGGGGACCATCTATAATAGCAAGATTGTAGTCCTTTCGAAGCGTTGTCTCATCAATCCTGTAAAAACAATTCTTCTGGCTTGTTTTTGGACGCCAGAGCCTCCTTTTAAATAATGACCAATGAATAGTTTTATCTCGAAACATCTGGGCATATGCTTTGTCTCTGCATTGGATTAAAGTCGCCAGTTGCGCTTTTTCATGTTTGTATTTTTTGTCATTATCAAAAGAGTCGAGGTGAATTTTTTTCTTACTTTCTTTGGCATAATCAAGAAGAAACTGTGTGGAGATCCCGGAACCAAATTCAATTGCTTTTATTACATCGAGCTCTTCAAGGACTTGTGATAATGCTGTAAATCCTTCTAGGGATATACCCCAAAGTGTGTCTCCGTATTTTTCAAGGTTCATCTCAGCCATGTTTCCTCTTATTGTATTTGATCATTTTATTGTAGTTCAGTTCTAAGGAAAAAATGTAATAGTCCTACACTCCTACGCACTTTTATTATTACGAATAGTTTACTTGGTTGTAGGGCCAGCTTTCATTTAACCCATTTGCATATAATTTAAAGTTGTGACTTTCACAGGTTCAGCAGAGAGGGATGAAAGCACATAAACGCGAGAATCTTTTGTATCAAAAAGAGCTCTTTGACGGCCAGCGTAATATGAACTTTTAAAAAATTCTTATTAAAATCATTTTTCTTTTTGATTTTTGATTTAATTTATTTGTATACTTACCGGTAATTTACCAAAGCAATACACCAGATATCAAAAAAAGTGGTGTGATCGAGAAATAATCCCGAGAAAATTCACAAGAGTTGTTGTTACGAAGTCGTCCTTTTTCAATTCTAAAAATAAAGATACATGATGAAAATATTCTGTCGATTTTTTGTGATTTGCCTGATCTTTTTTTTCCTGGCCGGGTGCGACACCCTTGATGATGCCATTGAGAGTATTGAAGATGCCGTAGATGATGTGGTCTCGAGCGTAGGCGGGTCTGGAGAGGATGATAGCTCTTCAACAACTACCACCACCAGTTCTAGTAGTAAAACTGCAAGCAGCTCAAGTACGGATACCAAAAAAGATACCAAAACCGAGAAGGCAACGAAAAAACTTGCATTACGATATCACCATTATAATCCCGACGGCAAAGATGAGGGTATGGGATGTACTTTAATCTGTTGTAATAAGGACGCAAGGTTTGATTCTGTAACCCTTGGTGGTGTGGAGATGAAATATCATAGGGGCAAGGAAGAAGATCATGTTGGAGATAACAGAGATGCATGGGTCATCTGGCACAAAAGAGGGTGTACTGGAGAAATATTAGCTAAAAAAGGTTCTACAGTGTATGCAAAGACAATCACCAAATCCAAGGGATTTACAAAGGGGCCTTGTTGGGGTGAATTGAATAAATAATTGAAATGTGCACTTTTCAGTGTTTGCAAATAACCGTACGTTCAACACTGTTGCAGCATATGAGAACAGTAGTTCTCCAGACTTAACAAACCCATATCTTAGGATTATCGACTGGTCTAATCTGACATAATATTACTGGAGCTTTGTCAGCATCCTGATTTCATAACATTTAGCCGCTTCCGATAAAAGGAAAGGAACGTATGTAAAAAGCCCGATACGAAATTAATCGTATCGGGCTTTTTCTATGAGAGGAATTCGGAAAGACTCTCTTTCCCATTGAGCATAAATGGGCCTGAATCCCATCGAAAAGAAAAGCTGCCTACTTATTCAGCAGTGGAGATACATAATAATCTGATTATCCGTAAAGCACAGCGAAAGACAATGACAATTCTTCTTTCTAATACAAGCTGAAAATCATTGTTCAGCATGCATAATGGGGGGAGTATTCAAAATTCTGTGTCATCAGTTTTAAGTTCCAATTGACCCCGGTCTGAGTGGAAGCAAAAGTCAGTTCTGAGAATGGGCCCTCGAGAAAGCTCGTCGGAGGAACTGACTTTTGCTGGAACGGGTTTATCGGAACAATTTTCATAAAAGTACACCTTTCAGATTTTTAGCGCCTTATCCAGCCGTCCTTCAAAAAATATTGCCAACTGTGAAATAGTAAGAGACCAGTTTTGAATCGGCATAGTCCATTTTTTACTGGCATTTTGGATTCCCATATAAAGCAGCTTTAATAAACTGTTCTGATTGGGAAAAGCACCCTTGGTTTTAGTCTAACAGTAAAACCCTTGGTCTTTGACCAAGGTCAGAGTTCATAGGCT